>JBGSQW010000065.1:0-4820 GCA_041737885.1 Pyrinomonadaceae bacterium
AGCCAAAATCGCATTGGCACGAAAGTACTTGAAAATAATCTACAGCACCCTCACAAACAACTGGGTGTTCGCAGACTTTAACAATTTTGAATTGGCAGAGTGAAAACTTTGCTAATGGAGTAGAAATTCATCATAGGAGATTTTATGATCAAGAATATTTCTGCGATCTTCGCACTCGGCCTGTTGATCGTCGTTGGGTTAGCCTGCAGCGGCAGCATGACGACCGCAAATATCAGTGAACTCAAATTCGGCAAGAATAACAAAGCCGATCCGGCCTCGACATCATTTAATACCGGAGAGGACATTTACGCCCTGGCGATCGTTTCAAACGTTCCTGACGGCAAGTACAAACTCACCTGGAAGATCACCTACGATAATGTTCAGGGCAAGGGCAAGGGTGAAGAAGTCGGTACCAACACCGTCGATTTTGAGGGTTCGAAACAGCTTTGGCAATCATTCTCCTCACCATTGCCGGGCGAATACAAAGTTGAAGCGACTCTCTCGGATGCTGACGGGAAAAGTATCGACAATAAATCAGGAACCCTTTCGATCAAAGGCTCCGGCCCAGCGGCAACTGCTAAAGACGACAAGCCAAAAGCCTCCGATGATGACGACAGTAATTAACTTAAAAACTGAAACGGGCTGTTGTTTCAACACCGTGAAGACAACAGCCCGCATCATATAGGGCGTTTTTGAGCCTCGTCAATTGTTTCGATTCCACGATTCTAAACGGCTCAGCATTTCAGATATCCCCGCCGACTCGTTTCCCGACAATTCCCTTTTACCAAACCTCACTTGCTGATATTTCTCAGTGATCGAAACGGCTTCGGGAATATCTACAGAATATGCAAATTCGAGCGGTGTCTGAAACGCCTGACGCGACAGCCCTTTCGAAGCCAGTATTGCGATCATCCTTTCATAAAACTCCACGGCTGAACTATCTCGGCGGAAAAACAGACGCTTGTACCATTTACTCCAGATAGTTAGCTTCACGATCTTTTTGAGCAGCCAGATCAGGGAAAAAAGCACAAGTATTGCCCCTAAGAGGATTCCCACACCGTAACCTACCGCTGTCAAACTCGCCGAAAGACCCTTATCACCTCGAAGTTCGGCAAGCCATTCGGCTGCCAGATCACTGGTAACCCCAAGATAGGTGGATAATGCAGACTGGTAGGCTTGAAACTCCGTTCTGACCGAGCGTCCGAGGGTTCGTTGCTCCTGGTCATCAAACGCGACGAAATACTGTATCCAGATCGCCTCGATCGCTTCGAAATACTTGCCGAATGTCGCCGCAATTCCTGGTGCTGCAGCTCCGCCGCCCGGCTGTCCGGCAAACGGCGTCGGATCGAATGTTATCCACGCATTCTCGCCTGGAAAGTAGACCTCTACCCAGGCATGAGCGTGCCGCTGGCGTACGATCGTCAGTCCGACCGCATCGTTATATTCTCCGCCGTGATAGCCGTTTACGATTCTAGTCGCGATTCCTTGCGTTCGCAGCATCATCGCCATCGCGGTGGCAAAGTATTCACAGTGCCCTTCTCGAACACTGAACAAAAAATCTGAAAGCGGCTGACTTCCAGAGGCTTTCTGTTCCAACGTGTAGCCAAGGTTAGTTTGGAGATATGACTCGATCGCCAGAGCTTTCTCATATCGATTTGAGTGTTTTGCGGTAAGTTCGGTAGCGAATTCCGCTATCTTTGGATCAAACGACGTAGGAAGCTGCCGATAATTGCCCATATCGACTTGGTATGGTTCCGCATCATTCCTAAGAGCAGTTGACGATGGAACACGAAGGTCGGATTCCGCTTTGTAGCTTATACGTTCGGAAGTGCGATTGTGGCTGATGGCTCCATATCCATCTATATTCAAGACATCAAAATTCCCTTGGATCCCTATGATTTTTGGCAAGCCAAACAATATAGGTGTGTCGAGCGGTTCGAGATAAATGGTTTGCGTGAAAAGCGGCGAGCGTCCGGTCTGTTGTGTTTGAGCATTGGCATTTCGCGTTATCCGCGGAAATGGCAGCCTGGAATCTACTTTGGAGCGGCTCCACGACCTGTTATCGAAGGTATCGAGAGCAACGCCCCGAAAATACAAATTATTTGTGATCGCGGCGGTATCATCAAATTTCACACGCATCACAACCCTATCGTCCTCGACAATGCGTCCGAACTGCCCGAGTTGGACACGCTCAGAAAACCCCGACGTCTTCATGCCGCGCTGATCGCCGCCGAACCCGGCTCCACCGACCCTCGGCAACATAAAAAACAGCGGCACAGCAAGAAGAACGATAAAAACGATCAGAGCTATCGAAACTGACGGAACTCGGCGTATCCGCATTACCAAGCTTGATGCTGAGATCTCAGTCCGCCGGTCTGCCGCCCTTCCGGAAATACTATTCTCCACGTTTCGGGCGGTCTTTCGGATCTCGAATGCAATGATCGAGCAGACCATGAATAACAGATAGCCTACGAACGCGAGCATATAAAGCCCGCTGATGCTAAGCCCGGCAGCGAGCAGTACCTCAAAGAAGGCCATTAGGTAGAGAAATATCCAATCCCGATCGCTCTTTCGCTGCAAAAGCTTGATGGCGGTCAAACACAGGATCATACGAGCCAAAAGGCCCGCAACCCATGTTTCTCCTCCTGACGGCCGGATAAAGTCGCCGTACCATAGGCCATAAAATACGGGCAGAGCCAGCACGATCAGCGTCGTACCTAGCTTTTCGCCTATCTGCCAGCGTGTATCCTCAAGGAACCATGCCGCGATGAAAATCGCTACAAATACTGCCGTAACGACAAGCCCAAACGTTCCCGATATCCATAGCGAAAAAAAGCCGCAAAAAACTGCTGCATACGAAACAAATCGGAAAAAGCTTTCAAAATTCATCGCCAATTAATTATATCGCTTTGACGACCAAAGGTTGCAAGAATTTGAAAAAGCCAAAATGGTCAAATTAATTGCGAACGCCCCCCTAGATCATTTCCGATCGAAACCGCGTATTACTTTTTGTTCAGCATCCCGCCCGATCATCACTGCATTTTTGGACGCTCGCGTACTCAGGAAGGTCAGACTTCTTGTATAATTCTCGGCATATGGAAATCCTTCAACCCGCAATCGGCTCGATCAAATCAGTCGAAGAGATTCGCTCACATTTTCCTGCCTTAGAAAGAAATATCTGCGGCTATTCCGTTGCCTACTTCGACGGCCCCGGCGGAACACAGGTTCCACGTTCTGTCGTCGAAGCGATGAACGACTATATGTACAACCACAATGCCAACACGCATTGGGCGTACACGACGAGCCGCGAGACGGATGAGATCATCGAAGATTCGCGACAGGCAATGGCAGATTTTCTGAATGCGGAGCCGGATGAGATCGTTTACGGGCAGAATATGACTACGCTGACCTTTCACCTGGCCCGATCTCTCGGCCGCGAGATGAACGCCGGTGACGAGATCATCGTTACCGAGCTCGACCATCACGCGAACGTAGATACATGGGCCTCGCTCGAACGTGATCGAGGCATTGTTATACGCAAGATACCGATTAACACGGAAAGCGGGCAGCTCGAACTCGATGTTCTTTCGAATCTGCTGAGTGATAAAACCAAACTGCTCGCGATCGGTGCAGCGTCGAATGCCTTAGGTACGATCAATGACATAGAAAAGGCGGTTGGAATGGCTAAAGCGGCCGGAGCGTTGACATTTGTCGATGCGGTACATTACGCCGCCCACAACCTGATCGACGTCAAAAAGATTGATTGTGATTTCCTGGCGTGTTCGTCCTACAAATTCTACGGTCCGCACATGGGCATTCTCTATGGCCGAAAAGGGCTGCTCGAACAGATCGATTTCCCCAAACTAAAACCGGCCCCAAACTACTCTCCCGAACGAGCCGAAACCGGAACCCAAAACCACGAAGGCATCGCCGGAGCGGCGGCCGCAGTCAATTTTATCGCGTCGCTCGTCAGCCACGGCTCTCGCCGCGAACGCCTCGCCGCCACATTCGAAGAACTTCACAACCGCCAGCACGAACTCATTACAACGTTCTGGAACGCCCTAGCCGAAATGAAAGGCGTCAAGGTATACGGACCACCGCCGCACATGCCCAGAACTTCAACCATCTCCTTTACTATTGACGGCCTTGATTCAGAAAAAATAACCGCCGCCTTAGCAGAAAAAGGTCTCTTTACCTCCAACGGCGACTTCTACGCCGCCACCATCGTCGAAGAACTCGGCGTCGAAGGGCTTGTAAGAGTTGGATTTGCTTGCTATACGACTGAGGAAGAAGTCGCGAGATTGATCGAAGCAATAAGATTACTGAGATAGAGATCACCGAATTTAGATATATGGTATCGATTCAGCCAAAGTAGCGTACACAACTGGCTATGAATAAAAAAGGGCAAAAGCAAAAAGCCCACTCAAAATGAGCGGGCTTTCTTAAATTAAATCCGGCGACTTCCTACTTTCCCACACCTGAAAGATGCAGTATCATCGGCTCCAGCAAGCTTAACTTCCGTGTTCGGGATGGGAACGGGTGTGACCTTACCGACAATATCACCGGAAAACTGTCGTCCAGCAGATCGGATGACCGATCGATGCTAAACTAATTTTTCAAAAACTTGATATCTAATAACTGAATACATTGTAAGTCCACTACGAGCTGCTTTTGCATTAAAATTTGCTAGTCAACAAATTTTATGGTCAAGCCTTGGGACAATTAGTACTGGTCAACTAAATACATTACTGCACTTACATCTCCAGCCTATTACGTGGTGGTCTTCCACGAGTCTCACTGGCAATATTAATCTTAGGACT
>JBGSQW010000087.1:0-25658 GCA_041737885.1 Pyrinomonadaceae bacterium
TTATAAGCAATTATAAGCAATGATCTGAGAATAGCATTTTCATCTCATAGTTCGGCACAGCTTCGCCTTTGTATTCATACTTTGGTAAGTTATTACGTTATGAGAAAACCTGTCATTGCAGGAAATTGGAAGATGTTCAAGCTGGTCGGCGAATCCGTTGACACAGCCCTAGCACTAAAGCCGCTGGTTGCTAACGCAAATAATTGTGAGGTCGTAATTGCTCCTGTGTTTACGGCGATCAAAACGGTCGCCGATCGGCTCGAAGGTTCAAACATTCAGGTCGCGGCTCAGAATTGTGCGGTCCAAAATGAATTTGGGGCTCATACAGGCGAGATTTCCCCCGTCATGTTGAAGGATGCGGGCTGTTCTCATGTCATTATCGGACACTCCGAGCGGCGGCAGTTTTACGGTGAAACTGATGCCTCGGTTAATAAAAAGACAAAAGCCGCTCTGGCCGCAGAGCTTACGGCGATCGTCTGTGTGGGCGAAATGTTGGATGAAAGGGAATCGGGAAATGCCGATAATGTTGTGAAAAGTCAGTTGTTAAGCGGTCTTGACGGTTTGACAGTGGCCGACATGGAACGTATCATTATCGCTTACGAGCCTGTCTGGGCAATTGGTACGGGTAAAACCGCCACGCCCGAACAGGCTCAAGACATGCACGCGACCGTCAGAAAGACAATTGCTGATTCGCATGGTGCAAATGTCGCAGAGAGTGTAAGAATACTCTACGGCGGCTCGGTCAAACCAGATAACATCGCGACTCTAATGTCGCAATCAGACGTTGACGGAGCATTGGTCGGCGGGGCAAGCCTTGAGGCAGAAAGCTTCGCACAGATCGTGAATTTTGAAAGGAAGTGATAGTTACTATTTCTTAACTATCCACTATTCGCTAAGAAAGATGGTTTATATTTTATACGGAATTTTCTTTTTGTCCTGCCTCGTTCTCGTGGCTGCAGTATTATTGCAGCCCGGAAAGACTGATGCGGGAGCATTGTTTACGAGCAATGTATCTAGTTCGGCTCTGGCACCTCGCGGAACCGCGACGGTTTTGTCCAAAGTAACGATCATCGCTGCGTCGACGTTCATGCTTTCGGCACTTCTGCTGGCGATGCCGGCGTTGACAGGAAATGTTTCGGTTCTTTCGAGTAACCCTGAGACACCGGTCGAGGCACCAGCTAATACGGCAGATGCAAATTCGAATACCGCAGCACCTGATGCGAATGCGAACACCGCTCCAGCGGCTGATGCAAACGCTAATGCTGCTCCAGCGGCCAACGCCCCGGCGGCCAATGCCGCTCCGGCATCAAATGCTAACTCTGCTCCGGCAGCGAATAACTAGTTTTTTTTGAAAACTTTGCTCAGGTGGCGTAATTGGTAGCCGCGCACGTTTGAGGGGCGTGTGGAGTAATCCGTGCGGGTTCGAGTCCCGCCCTGAGCACCATTTCTAAAAGAGACAGGTTTCAAGCCTGTCTTTTTCCGTTTCTGGTATCGAGTCGTTTCAGCAGCCTACAGCATACCAAAACTCGAAATACTGATCCGAGACTTTTCGACCCCATACATATTCTTCTAGGCGTCCGGTTAATACGACCTGTCTGGAATACTCGCTTTCCAAATAGCTCTTATCGGAGAATTGACCACCAAAAATATACCTGTGCCCTGCGAAGCTCTTTGATCTCAAGATAATTGTTCGGTTCTGATAATCTACTTCTATGGAGTCAAATTTGATTTGTTTGCCGTTGAGATATCCGGAAACTTCTAGGCGTGAAGAGTCGACGCCTTGCAATAGGTCGGATTCCAATCCAAATTGAAAAATTGAATTATTTTCACTAACTTCAGCGGTAGAAAAATAGATTCCAGCCTTTGGAAACGCGTAAAGCGGATCTGGACGAATAAATCTGCCGTTGCCCGGTTCGAAAGGAAACTCAACCTTAGAAATCCGATGCTTTGTTTCTAATCGTCCTTTAATACTTACTTCATTGACTTTCTTGGACGGCACGAGATATGCCGACAACACACCAACTGAAAACGTTGAAATTCCGATTAGTAAAGATAAGTCCTTAAGCTTCATAGTTGTGTCCACATCTAATACTCAATTTCGAGTCTACAACATTGTGGATTTACGTCACAAACATTTATCAGTTCCGCAAGCACTTTGTAGGTAGAACGATATCAGTTTAGTTAACAATCATGGTTCCGGTGCCTTCATCAGTAAACACTTCAGCCAACAGGGCATTTCGTACACTGCCGCCGATTACATGCGCTGATCCGACGCCGCGGGACAGCAGTAACGTTAAGCTTTGCAACTTCGGGATCATCCCGCCCGTCGCCTTGCCGCTCTTGATCATCTCGACCGCGTCAAGCGTAGAGAGTCGGTCGATCTTGGTAGATGAATCGTTAGGATCCAAGTAGATTCCATTCACGTCCGATAGCAAGATCAGCTTTTCGGCCTTTAATGAAACAGCGACCTCAGCGGCAATGGTGTCTGCGTTGATATTGAACACCTTGCCATCGTTATCTGCACCTAAAGATGAGATGACGGGAAGGTAATTGCCCCCAAGAAGTAATTCGATTAGGTGCGTGTCTACCTCAACGATGTCGCCAACGTTCCCGTAGTCCACTGACTTGGTCTCACCGGTTTCCTGGTTCTTTACCTTCTTAGGTGGTCGCCGAGCAGCTTTGATAACACCTCCATCAACACCGGAGAGGCCAACTGCATCTATCCCGCGACGCCGAAGTTCGGCTAGTATCTCAGTATTGATCTTACCGCGAAAGATCATCTTCGCGAGGTCGAGCGTGTCATCATCGGTCACACGTCGGCCTTCGATGACGGTTTGAACGACGCCGAGTTTTTTTGCGAGCTCGGTGAGCTGTTTGCCGCCGCCGTGGATAACGCAGACGCGAATGCCGACCTCGTGCATCAGAGCCAGTTCCTCGGCAAGCGATGCGAGATTTTCCCTATCCTCGGTGACCTTTCCCGAAAACTTCACGACAAAGGTCTTGCCCTGAAACCGCTGAATATAGGGAAGTGCCTCGCGTAGTAGATCTAATTTTTCCTGGTGCATAAACTTAGGTAATTTAACAGTTTCTCCACCGATGCAAAAGCCCGCGCGTAAGCAAGGGCGAATCTCGGCGATGATATTTCGCGGTAACCGCTCGTGACACCGTACCTGTAATCAACATTCAATTAACACGTTCCTACAATAATGTAATCTTATGTAATCTGTAAATATATTACTTTGATTTATAAAAAATCTATGCTATAAAATTACCACCGATAGATTTGATTTCCGGAAATGAACCTTAAAACAGCCAAAATTATTATTTTTATTTAATGCTCGAAAGCGACCTGACTTTCACTGATGACTATGGCTTATACGATCCGCAATTTGAACACGACTCTTGCGGCGTAGGCCTTATTGCGGATATACGAGGCCGCAAATCCCACCAAATTGTAAAAGACTGCCTCAGCATCCTCTGCCGCATGGAACATCGCGGAGCCCGCGGTGCCGAAGAAAACAGCGGCGACGGTGCTGGTATCCTCACTCAAATCCCACACAAATTCTTCGTTGACGAATGTTCACGCCTCGGATTCGATCTCCCTGAACCCGGTGAATACGCGGTTGGAATGTTCTTCATGCCGCAGGGCGAAGAAAAGCGGGACCTTTGCCAAAACATACTGCTTAAAGTCATCCACGAAGAAGGCCAGCGATTCCTCGGCTGGCGTGATGTACCGACGAACAACGCGACGCTTGGCGAAACCGCGAAAGGCTCGCAGCCTTTTATTCGGCAGGTCTTCATCGGCAAGGGCGACGGCATCGGTGACAACGCTCATTTCGAACGCAAGCTCTTCGTCATCCGCCGCTGGGCAAAAGAGTTGATAACCCGTGCGGAGAAGGATTTGGCTGAGCGGTTCTATGCGGCAAGCTTTTCTTCAAAGACCATTGTTTACAAGGGAATGCTGACGACGGAGCAAGTTCGGGAGTTTTACCCGGATCTGTTAGACGAACGCTTTGAGAGCGGTCTGGCCCTTGTTCATTCGCGTTTCAGCACGAACACGCTGCCGAACTGGAACCGTGCCCAACCGCTGCGATACATCGCCCACAACGGCGAGATAAATACGCTTCGCGGCAACGTAAACTGGATGCATGCCCGCGAAAAACGGATGCGTTCGACGCTGTTTGGCGACGATCTGCCGAAGGTTCTGCATGTTGTGGACGACGACACGAGCGATTCGGGTGCGTTCGATAATTCGCTGGAGATGTTCACACTCGCGGGCCGCGAACTGCCGCACGCGATCATGATGATGATCCCGGAACCGATGTTCGAAGGCGACCGGATGAGCGACGAGAAGCGTGCATTCTACGAGTTTCATTCCTGTCTCATCGAACCGTGGGACGGCCCGGCTTCGATCACTTTCACGGACGGCGAGATCATCGGCGGCGTTTTGGATCGCAACGGGCTGCGGCCTTCGCGTTATTGCGTTACAAAAGATGGTCTGGTCGTGATGGCTTCGGAGACGGGCGTGCTTGAGATCGATCAAGCTGAGATCGTTAAAAAAGGCCGTCTTCAGCCGGGTAAAATGTTCCTGATCGACACGCGAGCCGGCCGTATCGTCGATGACGAAGAGATCAAACACAAGGTGGCTATCGCCCAGCCGTACCGTCAGTGGCTGGACAATAACCTCATCAGCATCAACGACATACCGCATCCACCGTTTGTCCACGAGCCAGATCACGAAACGGTTTTGGCTCGTCAGAGGGCGTTCGGCTACACGGACGAAGAACTTCGGATATTGCTGGCTCCAATGTTTGAAAAGGGCGAGGAAGCCATCGGTTCGATGGGCAACGACACGCCTCTGGCCGTGCTGTCGAAAAAGCCACAGTTGATCTACAACTATTTCAAGCAGCTATTTGCTCAGGTCACAAATCCGCCAATCGACGCCATTCGCGAAGAGATCGTCACCTCGACCGACACGATGATCGGCCCGGAAGACAACCTGCTTGAGCCCGTTCCGGCGTGTGCTCGACAAATCAAGCTTAATTCTTTCATTCTCAACAACGTCGAGCTCGAAAAACTACGGCTTCTTGGCGAATCTGAGAGCGAATTCGGCAAATTCGGCTTCAAATCGATAACGCTGCCGATGCTTTTTGACCGCGAACACGGCGCCAAGGGCCTCGAATGGGCGCTCGACGGACTTTGCCATCTCGCAAGCAAGGCGATCGAGGACGGCTATGACATCCTGATCCTCTCAGACCGCCAGATGAGCGAGTACCGCGTTCCGATACCGGCATTGCTCGCTGTCTCGGCCGTCCATCACCACCTCATCCGCGAAGGCACGCGTACGCATTGCGGCTTTGTCCTTGAGAGCGGCGAACCGCGTGAAGTTCACCATTTTGCATTGCTTCTCGGCTACGGGGCGACGGCGATAAATCCGTATCTGGCGTTCGAAACTATTCACGACCAGATCCTCAATCGCGAGCTTGAGATCGATGAAGCGAAAGCGGAAAAAAACTACACGAAAGCTGTAAATAAAGGCGTGGTGAAGATCTTGTCGAAGATGGGTATCTCCACGATCCAAAGCTATCTCGGCGCGCAGGTTTTCGAGATCCTCGGGCTCGATAAGAGTTTCGTCAAACGCTATTTTACCCGTACTCCGACCCGCATAGGCGGAATCGGTCTCGATGCGATCGCGGCAGCCTCGCTCGAAAGGCACAGTCGAGCGTTCTTTCCCGACGCGAACGCCAAAAACCTCGAGCTTGGCGGCAATTACCAATGGCGTTCGGCGGGCGAGGCTCATCGGTACAGTCCGCAATCGATCCATTTGCTGCAAAAGGCTTGCCGGACGGGCGATTTCTCGCTTTTTCGGCGATACAGCGATCTGCTCAATGATCAGACGAAGCAGCAGGGAACTCTGCGCGGGCTTTTAAAATTCAAGGCGGTTCCTAATGCTATCCCGATAGATGACATCGAGCCGGTCGAAGAGATCCTGAAACGCTTCAAAACCGGAGCGATGTCGTACGGCTCGATAAGCGCCGAGGCTCACGAATCGCTCGCGATCGCCATGAACCGCGTCGGCGGCCGCAGCAACACCGGCGAAGGCGGCGAGGATGAGGAACGTTACACTCCGGCCGAAAACGGCGACAGCAGGATCAGCAAGATCAAACAGGTCGCCTCCGGCCGCTTTGGCGTGACAAGCCATTATCTAGTCAATGCGGAAGAGCTACAGATAAAGATAGCGCAGGGAGCAAAACCCGGCGAAGGTGGCCAATTGCCGGGCAACAAGATATATCCGTGGATCGCGAAAACGCGTCATTCGACTCCCGGCGTCGGCCTGATATCGCCGCCGCCTCATCACGATATTTACTCGATCGAGGATCTCTCGCAGCTGATCTTCGATCTAAAAAACGCCAATGAAAAGGCCCGGATCAGCGTAAAACTCGTATCCGAAGCCGGCGTCGGAACCGTTGCCGCAGGTGTCGCTAAAGCGAAGGCCGAGGTCATCCTCATCAGCGGCCACGACGGCGGAACAGGAGCTGCAGCCCAGACGAGCATCAAGCACGCTGGTGTTCCGTGGGAGCTAGGGCTGGCTGAGACACATCAGACTTTACTGCGAAACAAGCTTCGCGGCCGCGTGCGGCTTGAAACTGATGGACAGTTGATGACCGGCCGCGACGTTGTCATCGCCGCTCTGCTCGGTGCCGAAGAGTTTGGATTCTCGACCGCGCCGCTCGTCACGCTTGGCTGCGTACTGATGCGTGTTTGTCATCTGAATACCTGTCCGGTCGGCGTTGCAACGCAGGACCCGCGGCTGCGAACCAAATTCTCGGGCGATCCGCAATACGCGGTCAATTTCATGCAGTTCATAGCGGAAGAAATGCGTGAATTCATGGCCGAACTCGGCTTTCGAACCGTCAACGAAATGATCGGCCGTCTCGACGTCCTAGAGGAAGTCGAAGGCAGCGGCCTCGACCTTTCAAAGATATTGTTCAAACCAGAAATAGCCGCCGACACGCCGAATTTTCAACAGACTAAGCAGGATTTTGCTCTTGAGAACACACTGGATAAACGAGAACTACTTGAAATATGCCTCCCCGCATTGATGCACGATGCAAAGGTCGAGGCGAGCCTCAAGATCGAAAACACCGACCGTGCGGTCGGAACGATCGTCGGCAGCCATATCTCGCGAAAGTTCGGGTCGAAAGGCCTGCCTGACGACACGATCAAGCTACATTTTGCCGGCTCTGCAGGACAGAGTTTCGGCGCATTTGTACCGCACGGAATGACGTTGACGCTCGAAGGCGACTCGAACGATTACATCGGCAAGGGCTTGTCGGGCGGGAAGATCGTTGTGTTTCCGTCCAAAGCCGCGACCTTTGCTCCCGAAGACAACATCATCATTGGGAACGCCGCATTTTACGGAGCGACAAGCGGTTCGGCCTATATTTCCGGCGTGAGCGGAGAGCGTTTTGCGGTACGAAACAGCGGAGTCGATCTCGTCATCGAAGGTGTCGGCGACCACGCCTGCGAATACATGACCGGCGGCACCGTCATCATTCTCGGTCAGACGGGAAAGAATTTTGCGGCTGGAATGTCGGGCGGTATTGCGTATGTTTTTGACGAATTCGACGAGTTTCCCGGGCTTTGTAACAAACAGATGGTCGAGTTAACGGGAATCGATGACGCGGACGAGATCGAGTTCGTAAAGGACCAGGTCTTCCGCCACATCGAGCTGGCCGGCAGCCCGCTCGCGACCGCGATCCTACTTGATTGGGACAACAGCGTTTCGAAATTTGTGCGGGTCATTCCGACCGATTACCGCGTTGTTCTCGACGCGCAAAAACGCATGATCGCAGAGGGTTTGTCGAAAGATGATGCTGAACTCGCGGCGTTTGAGGAGGTGACGGCGTAATGGGAAAAACCACCGGTTTTATGGAATATGCCCGCACGCTGCCGATCCTCGGCGACGCCCTTTCACGTATAGGGAACTGGTCCGAATTCCATGACCATTTACCCGAAGATGAATTGCGAAATCAGGGTGCCAGGTGCATGAATTGCGGCATTCCTTTCTGCCACACCGGTAGGATGATGAACGGTGCGACGATTGGCTGCCCGCTGCACAATCTCATTCCGGAATGGAACGATCTCGTATTTCGCGGCAAATGGCGAGAGGCGTACGAGCGGCTCGCACTGACCAATAATTTCCCCGAATTCACCGGCCGCGTCTGCCCCGCACCATGTGAATCCTCATGCGTTCTCGGCATAAACGAAGATCCCGTGATGATCAAGGAGATCGAGGTCTCGATCGTCGATCGGGCATTCGACGATGGCTGGATCGTGCCGCGTCCTCCGCTAGATCGAACTGGAAAACGCGTCGCCATAATCGGCTCTGGCCCAGCCGGCCTCGCCTGTGCCGACGAACTCAACAAACACGGTCACACCGTCACCGTCTTCGAACGAGAAGACCGAATCGGCGGCCTGTTGATGTACGGCATTCCAAACATGAAGCTCGAAAAATCGCTCGTCCAAAGGCGCGTCGATCTGCTGGCGGCTGAAGGGATCGAGTTTCGCACGAAAGCCAGCGTTGGGACGGATATTTCCCTAGACGAGTTGAAGCAAGATTTCGACGCTATCGTCCTGTGCTGTGGGGCCCCAAAACCGCGTGATCTGCAGATCGAAGGCAGGGAACTCGACGGCATCCACTTCGCGATGGACTTCCTCACGCATTCTACAAAAACGTTGATGACCGACGACGCGATCACACCGATCGACGTCAAGGACAAAAATGTAATAGTCATCGGCGGCGGCGACACGGGAACGGATTGCGTGGGCACTGCGTTAAGGCAAGGCTGTAAAAGCGTTGTGCAGTTCGAAATAATGCCGCGTCCGGCAGATCGAACGGCGACGCACGACGGCTGGCTGAGCACGGTCCGAACATTCCAGGTCGATTATGGACAAAGTGAAGCTGAGGCTGTATTTGGTGACGACCCACGAGAATATTCCGTGTTGACCAAACGCTTTACTAGCGACGGAAGAGGCAATCTTAACGGCCTCGAAACTGTCGCAGTACGCTGGGATGCGGGGCAATTGAACGAGATCGTGGGAGCAGAAAACTTCTGGCAGGTCGATGCGGTTTTCCTTGCTATGGGCTTTACGGGCGGTGAGGATACATCTTTTTTTAACGATCTAGGCGTTGAAACCGATAAAAACAGCATCGTCACCGTTAACGAAAGCAAGCAAACCAATATTTCAAACATCTTCGCCGCCGGCGATTGCGAACGCGGCCAATCCCTAATCGTCTGGGCGATCGCAGACGGACGGCGGGCGGCGGCGGCTGTCCATTCGTTTCTCCTCAGTAAATCTAAGTTGTCGGCTATCGTTTCGGATGAGATTTGATAGGTCGTTCGGACTCGAAAATATAATCGTCAAGCAGAACATCAAATTGTTTAGAGCAGCCTCCGAAATGGGCACCTAACAGATAGACAGGCTTATAATTGTCGGCAAATATCTTTAGCAGTATCGGTCTGTCATACAATTCCGACGTGTTAAAAATAAGCGAGGCAAACTTAATTTCGCCCGAATACTTATTTTCACGAAACCACCTTTCATCCGGATCTTTCTTATATTTTGAGCCGTCGTAACCCTTAAGAAATTTCTCCGCGACCTCGCCTGTAATAATAGAAAGAGGCTCGCGACTCCAGAATCGGGATGAACGCTCATCCTGGTTCGGAAAGAAGGTTTTAGAGAGATACTTGGCGGTAGTTTCGAAATCGTCCTTCAGGCCAGTCGGCATGACCGCAAAAAGTTCATAGCGAGGATTAATGGTGTTCATTCCATCGCGCACAAAAATGTGATACGTGCGATGTCCACCGCCACAAACCTGTGCATTAACATTTACTACAGAAAGTGAAAGTGCACATAGTATTGCTAGAAATATTGTCTTCATAGCAATAGAACATTCCAAGACTGCAAAACTTGCATCTCTGGTCAGGAAAGTAGCTGAGACATGATCGCTTTTTGAATATGCAGGCGGTTTTCAGCCTCGTCGATCACGACCGAATTTGCCGAATCGATCACGCCATCCGTCACGATCACATTTCGTCGCACTGGCAAACAATGCATGAATGATCCGTTGTTGGTTCGTGCCATTTTCTGTTCGTCAACGATCCAATCATTTCTCAAACCCGCACGAAATTCAATGTCTCTATCGGTGTCGCCGTAGAACTGCTTTCCGCCCCAGCTCTTTGCGTAAACGACCTCAACATCATCAAACGCAGTATGGACATCGTTCGTAAATTCAACGCTGCCCCCATTAGCAGCCGCATGTTTTTCGATCTCAACTATCAACGCATCGTCTAGTTCATATCCATTCGGATGGGCGATACGCAGATCGTGGCCAAATTGGGCGGCGGCAAGTGCAAAACTGTTTGGCACCGCCATCGGCAGCGGTTTCGGATGCCACGCCCATGTCAGCAGTACCTTCTTCTTTCCTTCACCGTGTTTTTCCTTGATCGTCATCATGTCCGCCATTGATTGACAAGGGTGATGCATCGCGGATTCAAGATTTATGATCGGGACGGTCGCGTATTTAGCAAAGGCGTTGAGGATCGGGTCAGTTCGCTCAGTTTCCCAGTCTTTCAGCTCTGCAAATGTGCGAACACCGATCGCTGAAACATAGCGTTCGAGCACCCTGACAAATTCCGCCAGATGCTCGGTTTTATTGCCGTCCATTACCACGCCGTTACGATGCTCGAGCGTCCACGAAGTGCCGCCGGGTTCAAGGATCACGGCGTTACCGCCGAGTTCATAAATACCAACCTGCATCGACGCACGCGTGCGGAGCGAAGGGTTAAAGAATACGAGAGCAATCGACTTGCCGTCTAGCGGTTTGTTTTTGATCTCGCCGCTTTTAATCTTAAGGGCAGATTCGATCAAGCCGTTAAGCTGAGCGGTCGAGAAATCGGATGTGTTTAAATAATTCGTCAATTCGATAGCACCTCGACCATCATATTTAATTCATCAACGCTGACGCACATCGGTGGCAGCAGGCGTAGCACGTTTGGATTGCTCGAAGTGCCGGTGATGATGTTTTCAGCCAGTAGCTTTTTGTGAACCGGCGAGCACGTTCCGTCGAATTCTATACCGAGCAAACAGCCTTTTCCGTGGATCGCAACAACACCAGGAACGCCGCTGAGCGAATCGCGTAAATGATGCTCTACGTTCTTGGCATTCTTGATCATGTCGTCCGCTTCGATCGCTTCAAGCGTCGCGACGACCGCCGCCATCGCGAGCATTCCGCCGCCGAATGTAGTTCCTAGATCATTTAGCTTTACGTTCTCGGAAACGCGATCGTTGACGAGACACGCTCCGACCGGAACGC
Organism: Pyrinomonadaceae bacterium; assembly: GCA_041737885.1. Taxonomy (GTDB): domain Bacteria; phylum Acidobacteriota; class Blastocatellia; order Pyrinomonadales; family Pyrinomonadaceae; genus OLB17. Next base: position 11,381 of record JBGSQW010000087.1, read on the forward strand.
CGCTGCCGAGGGATTTGGCGAGTGTGATGATGTCGGGTTCTACCCCGTCGGCGAGTTCGCTGCCGCCGAAGAACCAGTTTCCCGTGCGGCCGATTCCGGTTTGTACCTCGTCGAAGATCAGAATGATGCCCAATTCATCGCACAGGGTTCGCAGCTCACGGAAAAAACTTGGATCGGCTTCAGAAACCCCCGCCATCGACTGGATCGGCTCGAGCATGATCGCTGCCGTCTGATTATCCGCGACTGCTTTTACACTCTCGATATCGCCAAAAATCGCAGAAACGTGGCCCGGAACGTTTGGCTTGCCGATCTCACGATATTTCCCTAGGAATGTCGCAGAGATCGAGTCTGCCGTTCTGCCATGAAAACCGCCGGTAAACGTAATAACTTTCTCACGTCCCGTCGCCATTCGTGCCATGCGCATCGCATTCTCGTTTGCCTCGGTGCCCGAGTTGCAGAAGAATGCTTTCGTTAGGAAATCGGGAGCGACGGAAACAAGCTTTTCAGCAGCCTTCGCACGGATTCCCGAGTAAACAAGATTGGAATAGAACAAAACTTTTTCCGCCTGTTCCTGGATCGCTTTCACTACATGCGGATGCGAATGTCCCGTCGCGCAAACCGCATGACCGCCGTAAAGATCGAGAAACTTCTCGCCCGCGCTCGTCCAAACCCACGCCCCCGAGCCACGCTCGACGGAGATGCCCATCTTAGCGTACGTCTCGACCTGAAAGCTGTCCTCAATATTCTTTATCTCTTCAAAATTCATTGTTAAACTCGTCGATCCAAATATTCCTTCGGATAATCGCAAATGCGATACGCCAGCACTCGAATGCTGCTCGGATCCGCTAGATACGCACTTAGCTCTTCATCATTTAGCCTGATCTTAACCGTGTAGATGGCTACTGTTCCGCAACAGACCTCTAGAACGTATTCGCCCGTCTCGTCATCGTGTTCGAGAATGTAGAACCATGTCTCTTCGGCGATCGTTTTCAGCATTTATGGATTCGTACCCACCATTCTTAATCCTGTCGTCTCATCAAGCCCGAACATCAGATTCATATTCTGCACCGCCTGGCCCGCCGCTCCTTTTACAAGGTTATCGATCGCCGAAAACACTACGACCTGTTTTCCGTTGGAATGAACCGCGATATCGCAGAAATTCGTCGTTTTGACCCAATTGATATCTGGCGAACCGTCAACGATTCGAATAAAAAACGAACCTTCGTAAAAATGCGTGTAGAGATTCTTGAGATCCTCGTTTGTTAGGTTAACGGTCGTTTCGAGGTAGCAGGAAGCAAATATTCCCCGCGAAACTGGTAGACTGTGCGTCATGAACACGAGTTCGCTCGCAAATTCGCCAACTGAGCGCAAATGCTGCTCGATCTCGGGCACGTGCTGATGCGTAAACGGCTTATACGAATAAAACGAGTTCATCCGTTGTGGATGGTGAGTGTTAGCAGCCGGTTTGACACCAGATCCGCTTGATCCCGTTTTTGCGTCAACGACAACCTTTCCGGTGACCAACCCACTTTTTACAATTGGAGCAAGAGCAAGTAGGGTCGCCGTTGCAAAACAACCGGGATTTGCGATAAATCTCGCGTCGCGTATCGCGTCGCGATTTGTTTCGGTCAGCCCGTAAACGAATTCGTTTTGAATTTCCCCAGCATGGTCCAACTTGTAAAACTGTTTAAATATATCAGCATCATCGATCCTAAAATCGCCGGAAAGATCGATGGCCTTCACGCCAGCCGGTAATTGCGGAGCCAGACTCAAAGCCTGCCCGTGCGGCAACGCGAAAAAGACGATATCAATATCCGTAAGTGTGGAAAGATCGTCCTGAGTCTTCACAAAAACAAGATCGGTCAGCCCGTTTAGATTCTTATGCACTTCACCGACGCTTTTCCCGGCTTGTTCATTGGCTGTAACAAACGCGATCTCAATATTCGGATGAAACAGCAATATCCGCAGAAGCTCGCTCCCGCCGTAGCCTGACCCCCCAAATATTGCTGCTTTAATTTTCTTTTCCATCTCGTACGACATCCATCAAACTTGATTTACCGACCCAAATCTCTTCAATGTCTTTCCAACCCCTTAATGACTCTTCCCCAAGCCACCGTTCAACTTGCGAATAGCCGTCACTTGTCCACGAAAGGTTATTCTGTAAATTTTCGAGAAATCCGACGATCATAAGGCCATTGACCCGCTCATCGCCCTTAACGATCAGTTCTTCAATCACGAGGAAGACCTCCGAAAACGACTCGGTTCTTTCCTTCTCAAAAAGCTCTGCGACTGCCCTGGAGAATGCGGCGACCCCGATAAAATGAGCTTCCTCGTCCTTAAAGTCTTCTAGATACTCTAACCATTCCTCTTCGGCGGTCGGAATGACGCGAAGGAGCGATTCGAACATCTCGGGAACGCCAATTTTGTCAGAGTCGGTGATCACGCAAACGCCACCTGTTCTGTCACGACCCTTCTATCAAGTTTAGGCTTTATCAACTCAAACAGCCGCGAACCATCCCGTCGCGCATTCCCAGCCTGCACGCCGAATTTCTCCGTTATAAAATCCTCGCCCATTTGCGAATCCGTCACCGAACCGGCCACAACGTCTACATCGATACCAAGCCCGTCGAGCACCGACATTCCGCCTATAACGCCAACGTAATCCGAGGCACAAAAGATAAAAGAAGCGATCGCATCGCGAATCTCCTGATCTTTCAACACGGAATCGACCGAATATCCGCCCACGATACCATCACCGAGTTCGACGACGATAACGTCCGGTTCAAAAGTGTTGAGATGGTTAAGTATCGCTTTAGCTATCGGAGCCAGATCACCGTAATCGACTGTAGAGGGAAGTCCGCAGTCGACAAAGCTCGCGGTTGCGATAGCTCCATGATCCTGCATGTGCAGCGTGTCACGCAGGCATGCGATGCCCGACATTTTTGCTCCGGCGACACGCAGTCCAGCGTTTGCAGCTTGCTTGATTATCTCGGTCGCCGCGACGGTTTTGCCGGAATTCATACAGGTTCCAGCGATCACGACGATCGGAGCGGATGTGTTTAGCTCGTTAACCGGCTTCAGAGCATTATCGCCGATGTTCAGAACGTCCTCGTTATCGTCACATGCCACGCCGATCACCTCTACTTCGATCGCGTCGGAAAACGACGAATGGTGGCCTTTGCAAAGGCCAATCACGCCGCCCATGTTCAACAGGTGAAGCTTGTCACCCGCGTTGACCATTTCAGGCACGTCGCCAACGAAACCCTTTAGCGCACGTCTTTTTCCTAGAACGCCAAGCAGAACATCGCCGGAGTTGATCTTAGCAAGACGTCCGGAGGGCAGTTCGAGATTTCCGTAGGTCGTGCTTTCCGAAAGAGCTTTGACCACAACAACATCGCCAACACGCGGACATTGTGTTCCTTCAATAAATCCAACGCGTCGCGGCAGCATCAGATTTGATACTGCGGAACCCATTTTCTCGATCTCTGCGTACTTCATAGCTCTACCTCAACCAAACATTTCGCTCAGCATGTCTAACACCGCACTCTGATCCGTCGCGTTCTTTACAGCAATAAATATCGTGTCATCCCCTGCAATAGTTCCAACGATCTGTGAGATTCCCGTGCGGTCGATCCTGACTGTTATCGCAGATGCGAGACCAGAAGAACACCTTCCCACGATAAGATTTTCCCCAGCGGTGTCGAATGAAACCGTGCCAAGATCTGCCTCTGTGCCGCTGGAGGTCGGCCTGACGTATCGGCCATTCAGCTTTACGATTCCGAGTTCGTCGAGATCGCGCGAAACGCTCGCCTGTGTCACCGTAAAACCTTTATTCCCAAGCTCCGCCGCTAATTCGGACTGGCTATAGATCGCGTTTCGTTTAACTATCTCAACCAATGCATTTTGACGCGGCTTTTTATTCATTCTTCGATAGATATATGCAAATATACTGCATAATATACGTTCTGATGAATAATATACGCGTACAGATGTCTAAAAACAAATGTTTTATGCAGGTTTTAGAATATAGCGAGTTTTATTCGGAGATACTTCTTTGGGTTCTTGCGAAAATCGTCGAGAAGCTTAGTGCCCTCGCTTGTAAAGGTGGCAACGTTATTGGCCGTGACATTAACGCTGTTGTAGAGAGTTTCGTCGTTAAGGAGCTTACCCACGGTGCCTTTTCCAGCCTGAGCGTCGGCGATGACCTTGTCGATCCGCTGGATCGTCGTGTTAAAACGAGCGATCGCATCATTTGCTTCGTTATAGAATTTGTCGTCACTGAGGAGTTTTCCGGCCGTCCCTTTGCCTTGCTTCAGATCGGTCGTGATCGACTTCACATCGTCCGCGATTGATGAGATCTTTTCGGCGGAGATCTTAAGTTCGGCGATCGTCTTACGCGTCTCTTCGTAAACGGCTTCGTCGTTCAGGAATTTTCCTGCTGAACCCTTTCCAGCTCGCAGATCATTAGATATAGCTTCAAGCTGAGCGACCGTTTTGTTCAGGTTTTCATATAGAGCCGGATCGTTTATCAATCTCCCTGCGCTTCCATCGCCATTATTGACCTTGTCAATGGTCGTCTGCAGACGAAGCATTGTCGTCTTTGTCTCAGCAACCGCTCCGTCGAGGCTATTGTAAAGGGTTTCGTCGTTTATTACGCGTCCCAGCGTTCCTTCGCCTTGGTTGGCCTTTATAAGGATCTCATTGGCAGGAATCGCAAGCTTGTTGACTGTTTCGAGCACATCCGTACCCTTGGCCGCAAATTGGTTCAGCCCGCCCGATGGCGTTGTTTCGAGTATGGCGTTTTCTTCGACAGGGCTACCTTTCGCGGTACCAGCCGTAATGTTGACCATCTTGTCATTACCCAGGATCGAACTTGCAATAAGCTGAGCCTTAGAATCCGTACGTATCAATTCGTTGATCGGCTTCTTATCAAGAATCGAAACAACACTCAAAGTTGCCTCGATCCGCTCGCTCGGCTTGGAATCAGGCGGCAGGAAGATAACATCCTCGACCTTTCCGATCGAAACGCCCGCGAGCTGCACATCGGCACCAGGGCTCAAACCATCAGCACTTTCAAATCTGATCTTGAGTTTTGTCTTCTTCTCAAACGGATTAAAGCTGCCGCTTGAATTGAGAATTAGAAACCCCGTTATCAGGAGAGCCGACAGCATAAAAATGCCTACGCGAAGCTCGCTGAATGTCAGTTTTTGATTGCTTCTAGGCATTTTTTATTTCCCCCGCAGAAAACGTCTGATGTATGGATCCTGTGATGCTCTCAGCGGTTCATCGCGGCCGCTGAAAACTATCTTTCCTTGCCGAAGCATTATCACCTCGGTATTCAACTGGCATCGCACCTCGCCTTCGATTTCGAAATGGATACCACCAGTGCGATCGAGTAGCGCGTATTCGGTCGAGATGTACTCGAGATTGTTCATCTCGTGGGTTACAAAAATTGACGATACATCTTCGATGTCTCTTAGTTTAATCGCAAGTTCGCAGATCGTCCTAGCCGTCGGAGGGTCAAGTCCGGCCGTCGGCTCGTCAAACAGCACTATGCTGGGATTCCCGACTAATGCTCTTGCGATCCCTACGCGCCGCCGCATACCGCCCGAAAGTTCACTCGGCATCTTGTCGATCGCATCCTCAAGATCAACGAATCTCAGCATTCGCCGCACCTCGTGCTCGACCTCATCCTCGGGCGTTCTAACCTCGTGCAGTCTATAGGCGACGTTGTCATAGACCGACAGGGAATCGAACAACGCACCTTCTTGAAATACCATGCCGATGTTCTTTCTGATCCGCATCAGCTCAACGTCGTCAAAATCGGTTATGTCTTCGCCCTCAACGAATATCTTGCCAGCGTCCGGCTTTAGGAGTCCGAGAATAAGATTGATGATCGTCGATTTACCGGTTCCGGAACCTCCAAGCACAAACTTCGTCTCACCGCGCCTGACAGTAAAGCTTACCTTATCGAGAATGACCTGGTCGTCAAAAGCAAGCTCGACATCACGAAACTCGATCGCAGGCAAAATACGCCGGGCCATCACCTCATTCGCGTGAACGCTGGAGTAATCCTCCAGATCGATATCCTGTTTGATCAAGTCATCAAAAACCATAAACCGTCCTAAAACAAGGTGCTACCCAATGCACTCTGCAAGAGCTTCGATAAGAAAAAGTCAGCAACGATAATGTTGATCGAGGACGCAACAACTGCCTGAGTCGTTGATTGGCCGACGCCGACGGTTCCGCCCGTGGTGGTCAATCCTTTATGACAAGAGATCAGGCCGATGATCAGGCCGAAGAAGATCGGCTTGATAATTCCGGTAATCAGAGCATTGATATCGGTTCCGGTTCTGACGGACGACACGTAGACGTTGGTATCGAGCCCGTAAATGAATTTGGCCACCACGCCGCCGCCGATCAGTCCGAAAAGATCCGCAGCAACCGTGAGCAACGGAAGCGTTATAAGCAAAGCGATGATCCGAGGGGTCACGAGTTTCCTGGCGGGTGATGTGCCAAGAGCCCGCATTGCCGCGATCTGCTGCGAGACAACCATTGCACCCAGTTCAGCCGAGATCGCCGACCCGACGCGACCAGCGACCATCAAGGCGGTCAAAACAGGGCCGAGTTCGCGGATTAACGACGTTGCGACACCTTGTCCGGCATTGCTCTGAGCTCCATAGTAGGCGAGCGTCGGATACGCTTGAAGGATCAGGACGCCGCCCGTGAAAAAGCCCGTAAGCACAACTATGCCGAGCGACCCTACGCCGATCTGATCCATTTGATTTATTATCTCGGGAAAATATCTCGGAGATTTCGTTAAACCTCTTAGGGAGCGCCAAAATAGATTCGTGATCGCCTGCAACTCAAAAAGAAATCGTGTGATCAGATTCATCCGAAAATCGGGGTCGTGCTTGGAATGAGATTGAGTATAACTAATTCGTCCCAAACATCCAACAAAAGAGCGGCCGGTCATCCAAGAAGACCGGCCGCTAATCATTTTGTCACATCTTAAAAAAGTTGCTAGTTTCGCCGATCGCGAATGTTCTGTTTCAATTTTTGCAACGGCCCTTGACCCGTGGGAGTTCTGACTACAACCGGAGCCTTTGTATTAACTTCTCGCGCGTTATCAAAACGCTGCCGCAAATTGCGAAACTTCGTGAGTTGCTCAGGATTTAATATTCGGCGAACTCCAAACTCATGCATAAAGCGAATTTTTGCAACCTCAGCCTGTGCCGCCTGAAAGTCTCTCAATCTCGCCTGCAGATCGGCATCGCTCGGGCTATCTGAATAGATGATCTCGTCGAGTGAACGATTTGCCTGTCGCAGCCGCTGCTGGGCCGCATCCATAAGAGGCTTTCGCTCCTGATTCAACACTCTGATCCGCTGCAACTGATCACGATTGAGTCCGAGCTGACGCAGCGCATTTGTTCTGAAATCGACCGATTTATTCGCACCGGTCGTAGACGTATCACTTGTTTCCTGGGCATTCACGAACGCAAAGGACATCAATATCGCTGCGGCCAAAAACAGAGTTCTAAAAATTAAAGTGTGCCTCATAACCTTACCTTATCGAACCGATCTCATCATCGAAAAGATCAGTGAGTCTTAGTGATCTATCGTCCGTCTCCTCAAAATTGCTAAGTGCCGGAGCTTTTTTGTTTGTCCGCTGATCCTTCTGCGTCGGAGCGTTTGTTGCTGCCGTAAATTGCTTTGCGGGCCGTGACCGTTTGGATTCTACCACGGCTTTGACCGATTTCATCTCACGCTGTGTTGGCTCAGTTTCCTTTGCAACATCCGTCGGGACCGTGTCTCTCTTTCCGGCAACGACCGGTTCATCCTTAACCGTTGGCTTTTCCGCGATCACCTTCTGCTGAGCTTTTGGCTGCTCAGCTACAATCGGGACCACATCAGCGATTACATCGTTGTCGCCACGATTCATTGCCGTGAACACAGCAAACCCAATTCCGAACCAAATAAGGATCGCGCCCATGGCTGAAACCGGAATTCCATATCCGCCAAATAAACCTCGAAGTCCGGCGAAAAATCCCACTTCCTCAACCTCAACTCGTCGGGCCTTGGCATACGGAATAACAATTTCCGGTGTCGGCAATTCGGCAAAAGCCTCTTTATGCCATTCAAAGACCGAAAATCTCGCTCCCGATACCTCTGCAAACTCCTCGGTACAAACCGAACAGTCGACCAGATGAGTCTCGAAATTACGGCGTTCAGTAGCATCGATCTCGTCATACATATAAGAGACCATCGCGTCTTCAAAACCGCAGTTTTTGTTACCGTTGTTCACCATCTCATTCACCATTTACGGTCAAACGACCTCAACGGGCGTACGTTCCAACCTCATCTTGAGCTGTTTCAATGCCGTATAAAGCCGACTTTTCACCGTGCTCAGGGGCAATTCGAGAGTTTCGGATATCTCCTGAAACGTCATTTCCTCAAATTCCTTCATCACGATCACCTGACGAAGATCGGTCGGCAAAGCCCCGACAGCCTGTCTCACCAGTGTGAGCCGCTCGGCCTGTTCCGTCTTGCGTGCCGGCGAGAGCATCGCCGGAGCCACAAAGGTTCTATCCTCTTCGCCATTCTCGTCGTCTATAAAATCTTCGGCCCGAGTCTTTTGCCGACGTTTTATTGTCAAGCACTGGTTGACCGCGATGCGGTGCAGCCACGACGAAACTTTTGCTTCGCCACGAAAGTTACCGATATTGCGATACGCCGCGATAAAAGCTTCCTGACAAGCATCCCGAGCGTCATCCTCACGGCCGAGCATACCAAAGCACAGGCCGAATATTTTCCGCTCCCACCTTCGTACTATCTCACTGAAGGCTTCAGGATTCTCTGAAACCACCAGCTCGACGATCTGTTCATCCGTTAGATCTATCATCGACCTCAGTCAACTTCACCCCAGCAAGAGTACGAGAAAATCTCGCTCACGTTAAGTAAGACGCAAGAAATAGTGTAAAAGTCTTAATACGAAGAAGAAGTAACCACTAAATAACACGAAAATTCACTAAAACAGGAAACTTTTTGTTTAAAATGCCGAAATCAAGGTGTCTGTGAGAATATCGAAGCTCTTCTTATTTGGTGTAATTTAGTGTTATTTCGTGGTTACTTCCCAAAACTCCTGTTAACACAACCGGAACCCGTCCGTCTTTATCAGCGTACGGGAATGAAACGCGTCTCTCTCCGGAACGCATTTGCAGCAAATTTTGATGTCAGATAGAGAGATAACCTTGGGTGCATTTCCGATGATGCAAGGCGAACGGCCTGTCACCGAACCGCGAAACGAAACGGCCGTCTTGGTCGAGCGTTGCCTTGCAGGTGACAGGGAAGCATTCGGCGACATCTACGGAGCATTTGCTCCGCTCGTACACGGGATTTTGCTATCTCGTTTGCCAAGAGACGAGGTTTCGGATGCGGTTCAGGAAGTTTTCCTCGCGGCGTACAAGAATCTTGGCTCTCTGAGAGAACCAAACGCCCTCGGTGGCTGGCTGGCACGGATCGCACGAAATCACGTCGTCGATCACTATCGGGGAAGCCGCCCTGCGGAAGAGTTGCCCGAACACATCGAGGGCAAAAAGGATAAACGGCTTGAGGCCGAAGAAGCTTTGGCGGCGATAAAATCACTGCCGATCGCATATCGCGAGACTTTGATATTACGACTCGTCGAAGGAATGACCGGAAACGAGATCGCGCAGCAAACCGGCCTTTCGCCGGATTCGGTTCGAGTGAATTTACATCGCGGCATGAACCTTTTGAGAAAGAAACTCGGCATCGGCGGAGAAAAATGATGAACAACGATTATCTCTGGAACAAAACTGGCGACGACGCCGAGATCAAAGGCCTCGAAAACCTTCTCTCCGGCCTCAAATACCAGCCAACCGCTCCGTCCGTGCTTCCCATCGCTATCGAGTTAAAATCGGTAAAGGCTCCTTGGTGGAAATTCTCGTTGGCAGTCGCAGTTCCGGCCTGTGTGTTGATCGCGGTGTTGGCTGGATTTTGGATGACAAGGCCAACGCCGCAATTGCAGGCGATCAATGAATTGAAAGAAGTTCAGCCTCCAGTTGTGTCGCAGGTTCCGGTCGCGGAAACCGAAGCGGAACCAAGGAAATCTGAACCGGACATTGCCAAAGACACTACACCCAAAATGGTAACAACGCTCTTCACACCGGAACCAAAGAAGAGATCCAAAAAGTTCGCAGTCCAGGCAAAGTTCCGCAAAAAGGTACAGAAATTTGACACGCTCACCAGCGAAGAGCGATTCGCATACGACCAGCTTATGCTGGCGCTGACGATAACCAGTTCGAAGTTAAAGGTCGTGTCCGACACGATCAATAGATCAGAAGATTAGAAACGCGGTCAGTACCGCCTGCGTGAGCGGGCGGCATGAAGCGTAATGCCCGCGTTCGTGATAGAAACTAACGAATTACATATTTGAGGTCGTTCCGCCCGCCCACGCAGGCGTTCTGACCCAAGACAGCACTATGAAGTCACTAAACAAAACAACTCCGATCGCAGCCATCCTCGTGCTGCTCATCGCCGGAATTGCTGCAAGCGCACAGGACGCCGCTCGTCTTCAATTCGAAAAGCTCAACAGCCTCGAGACAAAAGCCCGCGACGTTGTCGAGGTCAATGTCGACGGCAAACTGCTCGATCTAGCGAAACGAGTTACCGGCAAAGTAAAAGACGAAGATGCAAAGAAAGTCGCTCTCGCTATCAACGGACTTCGCGGCATCTATGTACGCGTTTACAACTTCGAGAAAGAAGGCGAGTACAACCCCGTCGATGTCGATGAAGTCCGAACCCAGCTCAACGGTCCCGGCTGGGAAAAACTCGCCAATGTTCGCAGCAAAAAGAACAATCAAAAGGTCGATGTTTACACGATGTTCACGGGCGACAAGATGGATGGAATGGCCGTCGTGCTGTCGGAATCAAAAACCGTCGCCGTGGTTAATGTGATCGGTATGATCGATATCGAAATGCTGATGGAACTAAGCGGCAAGATGAACATCCCGCGCATCGACATCGAGACCAAACCAAAAAACGATAAGGAGTAAAACCGCGATGCAAAACAAACAGCGTCTAATAACCGCGTCGGCATTGCTGCTTCTCACATTCGTTTTTGCCGCTCCGCAAACCTTTGCCAAACCGAGCGAGTACGACAAGATCGTTCGCCATCTTAAGTCCAAATATCAGGCGAAAAAGGTCAGCCTCGGCTTCGTCTGGCTGGCACGTGCGGCGGTGAAACTGGTTCGTCCGGCGGGCGTAAAAAGCTTTAACGTCACGCTGTTCCGGGATCTAAAGTTCTCACGCGAGACACTTGACCTGGAAATGCAGGATGCTCTGAAGAATTCCTTCACCGCCGACTGGAGTGCGGTTTTCCGTGTCCGCTCTCGCGACGGCCAGCAAGCATACATGTATATGCGCGAGGATGGCAGCAACGTCAAGATAACGCTAGTTACGATCGACACCGAAAACGCCGCCGTGATCAGAGCGACATTTAGCCCCGAGAAACTTGCGGAGTTTATTAATAACCCACGGATCTTCGGCATTTCGCTCAGCGACGGGGACAAGGAAAAGACGGTTCCATCCACGACTACAGAAGAAGGATCAGATCCGCCCGCGTAGCCACCGCTCCATCAAATCTCGCGTATCATTTAATAGCACTCGAAGATCTTTCGGGTGCTATTTTTTATTCCATTGAAGATTATCCCGGCTCTATTACTTGCTTTACGTTCAAGTCGAATGATAGCTTTCTAATGTCTATCCAATCTATCCGGATCGGGAAATTTTAATGGCGGTTACTAAGCCCTACGAATTAACGTTTGTTAAGCGGGATCTATATGTGTACGCACATATTAAGGCGGATGAGATCACGCGCGAGATCGGCGTCGCCTATCTCAGCGAGATAGTCGACGCCTGTCACAAATACAAGAAAAATAAGCTGATGATCTACCGCGATATTCCCGAAATGCTATCTCCGGAACAAAGAAAAGAACTTAGCTCGGATTTTTTGACAATGATCGGCAATATCAGAACAGCAGCCGTAAATCCATATCTCGAAAAAGAACAGATAGTGGAAAGCATGGCTTCCGACCACGCAAACATCAAGGTTTTCACTAATTTCGCCGAGGCCGAAGCCTGGCTCTTGTCATAGCATCAACAATGCCCCAAGAGCCAAAACACCAGCACAAAGATCAATATCGTAGAAATAAGCCCGCCGCCAAATTTCCAGGCTGCAATTCCGGCAAGGCCGCCGCGTAAAAGGTTGTTCATATCTTCTCCTTAGTTGAACGAATCGTTCGATCAAATATCGACTTGAGACAGTATGCACAACTGACCGGCCGCCCGTTTGTATGCCAGCACACGTTGGCTGATCTTATTCGGGTAACGCGTTCGGTTCTCACCTTAACCTCCACAACAATTTTCGTGCTCCAGCCGTATTTCTCGGCTACAATTAAGAAAAGAAACGAGGAGAAATAGTGGCTATAAAAAAGCGACCGAACGGCTAGGCATTAGCTCTTGAGTTTCGCTACGAAGATTTCCACGTCGACCTCGACCGCTCGCTAGATTTCGGACAGCCTTGCAGGGGATCAATTACAAACATCTATGTTGTCCAGCCAATACCTTCTCGACCTAACGCTCCGACGTTCAGGCATTCCGTCGTTTGACGAATACCCGTTCAATCTCGACGCGTTAAAGAATTTCGACACGATCAAGCTGCATCCAAAGGTCACCTACTTCATTGGCGAAAACGGCAGCGGTAAATCGACATTACTCGAATCGATAGCGGTTGCTTTAGGTTTTAACCCCGAAGGCGGAACGAAGAATTTTAATTTCGAGACCAAATCATCTGAATACGAACTCTCAAAACATCTCTGGGTCACCAAGAGCCATTTGCACCCCCGTGACGGCTTCTTTTTGCGGGCCGAAAGCTTTTTCAACGTCGCCACACAGATCGACGAACTCGACCTTAAAGGCTGGTACGGCGGAAAATCAATGCACGAACAATCCCATGGCGAATCATTTCTCACGCTAATGACCACGAGATTTCGCGGCGATGGCATCTACATCCTCGACGAACCCGAAGCAGCTCTCTCGCCACAACGACAGCTCGCGATCCTGTCCCGGATCCACGATCTGGTGCGCGACAGTTCTCAGTTCATCATCGCCACGCATTCTCCGATCCTGATGGCATATCCTGATTCCACGATCTACGAATGCACCAGCGAAGGAATAAATGAAACTAGCTACGAGGAAACCGAACACTATCAGGTGACTAGAGATTTTCTTATGAACAGGGAACGGATGTTGAAGATATTGCTAGATGATATGTGAGCCTACTCGATTTGACGCGGGCGTGATTTGACGTAATCATTGGTTTCGGAATTTGTAGGATACCTGACGAAAAATATATGTCCTCGATGTCGAAATTAACTCGATCCCTATCGATTGCTCTCGTTCTGGCTACATCTGCGATCGTCGCCACGGCTCAGTCCGGCGTTCTTTTTATCCCATCGACGAGTACACAGGACAAGGGAACATTCCACTTAAGCCTGGAGACTTACCACCATTTTGATCGCTACAAAAAGGGCGGTTTTCAGAGTTATGGGCCCGCGATGGTTTATGGACTTAGCAAAAATGTCGAGGCTGGGCTAAATTACTATTCGACCCGCAACGCGGATGGTTGGGCTCACCATATCGAGCCGCACATAAAATGGAAGGTTTATGAAAAGGAAGAAAGCGGCACCGCGGTCGCGTTCGGAATGCTCGCTTTTGTTCCCTGAACAAACGTTCGATCAGTCAGGACGCCGCGCAGTTTTATGCGGCCGCGAGCAAACAGTTCAAAACCGCCGGTGACTTGAAGATAACTGGCGGCCTTTACACGGTTGCGACCGGCGATGACGAATTTGGAACGAGATCAGGGGTGATGGCCGGTATTGAGAAGCCGATCACTAACAGATTTTCTGTTGTGGCCGACTGGACGAGCGGAAATAACTCGCTCGGCACCTCAAATATCGGCCTAAGCTATAAAACAAAAGAATCGCAAAACTTGACGTTCGCCTACTCCATCGGAAATACCGGCCGCGGGAATAATTTCTTTTCCGCATACTATGGGATCAATTTTTAATTCCGTGGCTATCTTCGAAATGCTCTTCCTTTCTGTTGTACTTCTGCTCGCGGGATATTTTCTTGTCTTGGCATTCATCTCATTCTTCCGCCCAGCACTTGCTCGCAGCTTTTTGCTTGGTTTTGCTGG
>JBGSQW010000101.1:0-31992 GCA_041737885.1 Pyrinomonadaceae bacterium
CCGGCTTCTGATAGCCCTTCAATAAATTGTCAATCAGCTCGTTGTCCAACAACTCTTTTTCTTTGGTCATTTTTTCTCCTCCGCCAAACCTATCTCATTCGGCTTTCAATGACCATTTACACAAAATAATTTACACCCTCAGGTAAGTCAGCAATGTCCAAACCACACCACTTTGTCCCATCCAATCTATAAAGCCTGACCTGACCCGGGAAAAGCTCATGCAAAAAAAATACTATGGATTCGTATTTCACTCGAAACACGCATCAACGATTCCAAGAGTTATTTCTTCGATTTTAATAGCTCGCGTTCCAGTTCGGCGACCTTTCCCAGATCATATGCCGCATTTAACATCGAGTATTCAGTCGTTTTGTCCGCGAGCAGCATTCTGGCTTTGTAGTATTTGATTTCCTTTGGGTTTAGCTTTATTGCCTGATTTAGATCGTTGAGAGCTTTGGTATAGTTTTTTAATTCACCATGTGCCATTCCACGCAGTGCGTAAACCTGGTTGTTCATTTTCTCGACCGCCAGAACCATATCAAAATCAGCAATTGCCTTTTGCAAGGATTTGCTCTGCACGTAGGCATTGCCGCGAGCAGAAAACGCCTCAATTCGCTTCGGTTCGCGTTCAATTACAGTGGAAAAATCGGCGATCGCATACGTGAAGTTTTTCATACGAACTGACGTTAGGCCACGCATATAATAGGCCTCATTCATTTTTGGGTTTTTTTTATGGCCCGACTAAAACTTTTAACCGCACCTTGATGATCTTCGCGGCCTAATAGTTTTTTTCCGTCAGCAAGATATGACTTGGCAGACTCGGTCAGCACTTCATCGTCAACACCCGTATTCGTCGTTTCATTCCTGGTATTGTCTCCGGATGTAACTTCATTCGCCCGCGAACTTACGTTCGAATCGTTGTTCTTTGGCTTAAAAACCATTTTCGCTACTTTGTAACACGAAAAACCACTTAGCATTGTAAAAGCTAAAACTGCAAACAGCAGAGGCCGTTGGTTTGTGCGTCGCATCACTATTTTTTTCATTTTTATTCTCCCTCTGATCTAAGTGTCCAAATCCGAAATTCATTTCATGTTTTTTGATATCGAACACAAAAAAAGACGGCTTAAGCCGTCAGGGTCTTGCGACCAAATAATAGTTCCAACTGCCTTTGCAGTCCGTTATCGGGGCTTCATCGAAATATTCAGTGTAAAGTCGCCTTCGGTCAGTCCCTGAGCCCCCGCAACGCCGATGAGGATGCTGTACGGCGATCCAACCGAGATGTACTCGACCTTTCGGATTCCGGAGTCTTTGTTCCTGACGACCTTTCCGCCGCCCATATTGGCATAGATCGGATAACTCGCCTCGCAAGATATCGCTCGCTGTACGTTGGGTGGCACTGACTGATCGGTCGGCCTGCTGCCCTGACAAAGGGCATAAAGGTTAATCGCGGCATTGTTTTTTGGCGTAACCGTCACCGTCATTGACGTTGCGGCGGGCATCGTTACACGATACAGAACGTGATTACCGGTAAACATTTCAAACCGTGTTCCCGGAAAACAGGCGACCTGACTGCTCTCTGCCCAACGAAGATCGATCTTTTGCCCTTCTTTAAGGTTCCCTGCAACCTCGCCACCGGCAACCGGGTCAGCAGGCATCGTGAGCAACATTACCTTTGGATCCGTTGCCGTTTGTGCAAATCCCGCACCTGTTAATAGCAAAACTAAAGCGAATAATTTAATTGTTAATTTCATGATCTTATTTCTCTTTTTTCGTCTTTTGAATCTTTGATGACCGGTATGGATCGGGCTCAAATATTGATACTCAACGGGTTACCGGAAGGCGGCCGTTCGCCGTTCATTTCTAAAACCTGATAATTCGCATGATATTTGAGAGTACTGACACCGTCGCATGCGGTCGCGATAACCCGGATATACAAAACCGTTAAAACCAACGGCACAATGAGTTTTATGATCGGTATCAATAGCAGAACAAGTGACCCAAAAACGACAAGAATATAAGTGTTAAACGGCGAAGAGTCTATATATGCCGCGTTGTACTTTTGCCTGTCCGTGTAGCTGTTATAGGCTGACGGGTACATTCCGAACGAGATCAGCGTCCAGAGAAAACCGAGCAGCGGAATGAAGTGCAGTGCCGCGGCAAGATACGGATTTATCCCCGATTTGCCATCGTTGAGGGCACTCCACATATGATAAGACAGGATCGCCTGCAAGATCACGGAAAATACGACGAAGACGATCAGGACGCCAATGATATCGATGCTTTGCCTAGTCGTCAGAAGCAATCCGGCCGAAATAAGATTAAGTAGGATAACCGACACTATCAGAAAGATTTTCATTTTCACGCTCCTCTAGTTTTATCTCTGAAGTAGTAGTGTGGTTGCTACAAAAAACGTTTCACTATTGATCTGAACACAAAAAGAAGCAGCCCTATTTCGCTCGATTTTGCGTGCCCGTTTGTAGTGTCAGGATGAGTAAAAATATTTCTTCATTAATCAAAAAAAGGCGGCCGAGGCCGCCGTCATAAATAGTCACGATTCGATATATCGCTACTTCCAATCGCCAAGCAGAGTAAAGGCACTCCAATAGTACGGCGATTGATAGCGCCTGATCTTTTTCATCTCATTCTTTGTTTGTTGCAATGCTTTTGAGGCCGGCATAGCTTTTTGCAGATGATTTGTGTAAAAACGCTTCATGAACTCAGCCGTTGCAGAGTCGTCGACTTTCCACAGGCTCGCGACGATACGTTTGGAACCCGCATACAGAAAGCCTCTCGACATTCCGATCAAACCTTCGCCGCGAATGTCTTTTCCTAGAGCCGTCTGACACGCAGACAAGACTATCATGTCGCTCGAGAGGTCGAGATTGTAAATGTCGTTTAAGGTCAAAAACCCGTTTTGCTTGATGCCGTTTTTGTCAAAAAGCGAGAATACCAACCCTGACAGCTCGGGACGCGAAGAATTTAGCAGCCCGTGGGTCGCAAAATGCAGGATCCTGAAATCTTTAAGATTCGAGTTTTCGACATTTTCGAGATTTGCCTCAAAATCCATTCGAACATCCGCGTTGTTTTTATCCGTGAGACTCGAGATGCCTTTTGCTTCCTGACGGGAGGCGAGAAGCCTCGGCAACGTCTCGCCTAATCGAAAATCCCGCAAAGTGCGTCTCATTGCCGTGTTTTCATCACTCGGTTTCCGGCTTGTATTTCCTGCCACGCGAGAATCCTGTAGATCAAATACAGGATCGGCAAAAATTGCGATTGTCTTTTTGTTTTCTCGGCCGGGTTTCGGGTTATCTCGCAGCTGCGCCAAAACCGAGGCGGAGGGCAGAATCACAATTTCATTGGTTTCGACAAGTGGCGAAACCTCAGACCTTGGAATAATGAGAGCGGAAAACGGCATGTATTGCAAAACACCGTCGGCAACGATCGCAAGTCTTTTATTCGCAAGTTTTGGTGCGACGCTTGATAGCAACAGGTCGCTGAGATCTTTTGTGAGCTGCTTAGTTTTCGCTGGCTGACTCTTGCTATTTGCCACAACCGAATCGTAAAAGGCCCTTGCCTTTGCCTCGATCGTCTGACGTTTGGGCAACTCGAAAACTTCGATCGAGTCCCGTGCGACCAGCCATAGAAAACTTCGCTTTTCGCCAAGTTTGTATTCGAGCAGAATGGTCTCATCATCAAGCAATTTCTGAATGTCGTTCGCAGCTATTGTTTTGCCTTCGGCAAGGTCGGCAAACTTAGGATTCTCACGTCGAAGCCTAATGTTCACGTTTTGGATCTTGGTGTTTAGTTCGTTGATCTCATCATTGACCTTTGCTATCGGTTCCGGCTTGGACTTTCCCGTTATGAGGGTCTCGCGCCGTTGATATTTGTCGTTTATTAGCTTTTGAAGATTTTTTTGTTCCGCCAATAATTTCGGATCAACTTCAAGCTTAAAATCAACTTTCGCCTCCTCTAATAATTCGACCAGACTGCGTGAACGCGAGCGTTCACTGATCTCAAGTGCGAGTGTTAGATCCTCCTTTTTATTTGATTTTTCATACCGCGAAACGAGCAGGTCGGTATAGAGTTCATAATAGTTCTGAACGGTTGAAAAATATGCGTAGCGTGATTCAGAACCGACTATTTCGCTGCGGATCTGCTCGATCAGATAGAGCCCGTTCGTGATATTTTCAAGTGCCTTTGTTAGATTTCCACGACTTTGTTCGGCGACGGCGAGCAGATAAAAAGACTCAGCCTGTAAGCGTCTGTCGCCAACTTCGAGAGCGATTCGATTTGCTTCTGTGTAGTTTTCAAATCGATTTTCCGCTTTCAGATTCCCGATTGCTAACAGCGAATCCGCAATTCCCCAGGAATATCCGATCTCTCGACGTAAATCTAAAGATTCTTGAATCAACGCCAAACCGTTCTCTGTCTCGCCTTTGGTGGCAAGCATGTAGCCGTAATTCTTGATCGTGCCAGCTAGTGTTCTCTTGCCCCGGTCGGGTGTGTCTTCACGTCTGATGACCAAAGATTGTTTGAAATAATCTTCCGCCTTCGTAAAATTTCCGAGACGACTATACGCTTCAGCTAAATTAGTCAATGAAAATCCGAGGTATACGCGATCGCCGACCTCTCGATTGATATTGGCGGATTGTTCAAAATAGGTAAGAGATTTTTCGTATTCGCCAAGATCGCTGTAAGCGGAGCCGATATTGTTGACCGCCGTGCCTTCGTATTGACGATTTCCCAATTCACGCCAAATTTCCAGACTTTTCAAATATGAATCGAGTGCATTTTGCAGTTCGCCGAGTTGTTTGTATATCAAACCCTGTTGAACGATTGCCACGCCTTCCCAAACTTTATCCTTCTTTATTTTTGACGCAGCTATCACCTCATCCCATTTTGCGTTCGCTCCACGTAAACCTTCGATGGTGCCGCTATATTTTATCTGATAGGCATCACGAGCTAGCTGCAGAATTTTTTTGGTAGCGTCATTTATCTCAAAATCTTCGGCAATTGTTGGACGGATCTCCTTTAAGATAACGGTATATTTCCCGGGTTTCGATGCCGGATCTGAGACCGATACGTCAATTCTATAGTCTCCGCTGTCTTTTGCGGTGACGAGGATCAACTCGTCACCATACAGCCCGCTTGGCGATGTTCCGATTATAAAGATCTCGCCTTTTAGATCGATCGCTTCAAAATTGACATCAATGCCATCCTGAACCATCTCGATACGGGCAGTTTGCCCGGCGGACAAGGTTACTGTGTAAGAATTTATTTTCTCACCACTGATCTCACCACTTAGCGGGGAATTCAATGCCAATCGGGGCGGAAGAACTTGGGCGATCGAGTACGTGCAGAACAGAAAAAGAACCGCCAGTCCTAAAACGGCGGTTGTTTTTATTAGTTCTTTTTTCATGATCGGCGAAGCATCCTCAAAAGTTCTTGTTAAGGATACTTTCTACCAAATATGAATTTGAGTCAATTTTTTCGGGCTAAGAATAGCCCGTTTTATCGACTCACTGGAAAGTCGAGTCTTCTCGTCACTGTTTTGCAAGAGATAAACTGATCGGCCGAGCCAGGTCTTCTTCGTTTATTATTGAAATTGTGTAGGTGCTTTTCCCGTCACTTTGGATCGTAATATTTGAGCCTGTCGTATGTCCGCTCGATAAAAATTCGCTAGCGCGACGGATCTCGTACTTGAACTTTCCACCACTTGTTTGCCTGATCCTTAAATTCTCGAACTGACCGCCAGAAATTGACCATTTCTCTACGACATTGCCAGGCTTGAAGGGCTTGATCGTGGCGTTTATTGTTGCCTTGCCGCCTGAGTCTAGAGTGATACGTTTCTGAGCAAGTGCATCGGTTGCCGAGAATATGAGGACGGCGATGGCGATGGTAAAAAGTTGGATCGTCAATTTTTTCATTTTGTTTTCTCCTAATAATTTCATCTACTTGGTCGCCAAAGTTTTCATATTTCTTTGCGATCTGTCAATAGTGTCGAAACAGAAGAAAACATTTCACTTACAATTTCAAACTTCAGTTTTCTGTACGCTGAAGTTTTGATTTGATAATTTCTTAAGAACAAAATTTGACCTTCGAGCCAAGGCTTAATTTTTATTGTGCTTTTTCTTAAAGTTTTCTAATGATTCTTTTTCCAATTCGGCATTTTTGGTATCGCCTTTTTGTTCGGATAGATTTATCGAATATTCATAGGCTTTTATGTGGTCATCGGGATCGTAATTGGGTTGTTCTTTACTTTCGGCTAAATCTCGCAAAGCTAGAGATATAAACTGATCCGCCTTTTCGAATTGTTGAGTTTCATAGTAGGCAATTGCCATTCCGAGAGTCGATCTGTATTCGTTACTATAGTAGGGTCTCGCTTTCTCAAAATCAGCAATCGCTTTTTCGTAATCTTTTTTGATAAGAAGCAGGTTTCCCCTTTCGGCGTATGCGGCTTCTTTAGCGTTAGGGCTTGCTTGAATTGACTTGTTGAAGTCCTCAAGCGATTTGTCATAATTTTTGAGTTTAAAATAAGCCTTTCCGCGGAGCCTATATGTATTGGATATCATCCAACTTATGTTATTTCCCCGATCATCGATATTTTCAATGATCGCAAGTGATTTGGTAAATGCGTCAATGGATTCCTCATATTTTTTTTCCGTCAACAACGCTTCGCCTTGTTCTCTATATTTAACTCCATCCTCCCAGCTGCCGGAAAAAAGAGAACAGGAAGCGAAAAGTGGCAATAACAAGGCTATTAGTATTACAACGTATCGACGATTTATATATTTTTTAACTGATTCACTATTCATATTTTTGTCCATAAAGGCAGCAAATCTGTTTTTGATCGTTTCATTTTATTTGCTACTTAAAATTATTGTTTTCCGGTGGCAAAGTTACATTCTTTGTTCTTCGTTGATAGTACTGGAATACGATGCGCGTAACATTATTTATCAATCAACTCGTTATATTTGGCCAAATCGCGATCGGCCTTGGCAATTTTACCCAATGCTCGATAGGTTTCAGATCGTCCTTCAAAGGCTTCGGCAAGGTTAGGATCTAGACTTATCGCTTTGTCAAAATCTTTCAAAGCCAATTTTTCCTTATCAACATAGTAAAGCTCCCAGCCTCGCCTATTGTAATAATCGGCATCTTTAGGACTATATTCAATGGCTTTTGTGTAGTCTTTTATCGCTTCATCATATTTTTCTTGTGAATAAAATGCGTTTCCGCGGTCTCGATAATGTTGAGGATTATCCGGGCTGAGTTCAATCAGTTTATCGTAATCTTTGAAAGCTAAATCATATTGTTCCAGCTCTAAATAGGCATCTGCACGGCGGCTGTAAATATCTTCAGACTTTGAATCTATCTCAATTGCTTTGTCGTAATTGTGTATCGCCTTTCTAAATTGCTTTTGTTCGAAATAGATGAGTCCTCGACTGCGATACGAGTCTTTAGATTGCGGGTCAACTTCGATGGCTCGATCAAAGTTTGTCAGTGCTTTTTCGTATTCTTTATTGTTTGCATAAAAATTGCCTACCTGAAGATATAAGTTTGAATTCCTGGGAGTTAACGCGAAGGCTTTTTCAAAATTTTGCGACGCTATTTCAACTTGCTCTAGTTGATAATAGGTAAAACCTAATTCAAGAAATGAGTTTGGCTGCTCAGGATCAAGTTTGATCGCTTTACTTATTTCTTCTAACGCAAGGTCATATTTTTCTGATCGCCCGTATGCTCTGCCAAGGTTTCGGTAAGGTAAAAAATATTTTGGCTCTAATTTAATCGCCATTTTGAAATCATGAATGGCTGATTCAATCTTCCCAAACTCCAATTTCGAGATCCCTCGATTGTTATACGCGACTGCTAGATCAGGCTTTAATTTGAGGACCTTGGTGCTTTCAGTTGCGGAGGCCTGAAATTGTCCACGACGATGCAAATTTAAAGAATTTAGATGATAGTAACCGTAAAATGTGGGCTTCATTCTCTTAATTTGATCGATGTCTTTCAACAGCAGATCATAGTTGTTCAACCGAGAATGAGCTGATCCACGAAGGTAATAGCCAAGAATATTTTGCGGGTCTAGTTCAATTATTTTCTCGGCATCTTTGAGAGCTAATTCGCCGTTGTGTCTTTTTAAGTAGGACTGACAGCGCCCTAAATGTGCCTCAAGATTCCTACCATTCAATTCAACAGCTTTCGTGTAGTCTGCAATTGCCTTGTCATATTCGCCATCGGCAAGGTAAGCATTGCCACGATTTTTATTGAGCTCGTCTCTATCAGGATTTGCCTGGATCAAATTTGTAATTTCATTTATTCGACACGTATGATCTTTTGCTTTGCAACCCTTAATCGTGTTCAAAGAAACTTGCCCAAACGATGTAATTGAAACAAAAATCAATATGGAAAAAAATTGAATAATATGACATTCCGTTCGAATTCCTGTTTTTAACATAAGTAAATTTCTCCGTTACAGTCTAACTGCGTCAAATTATCGCGGATGGTCCATTCGATTGGACCAGTGTTTCCAAGCGGTAATTGAATTACAGGTTTTAATTATCAAGACAATGTAGGCAGCGAAAAAAACTAACCCTAGAACTGCCCCCAGATAAGGAATCCAAACCCCAATCGTAACTATCGCCGATAGAATGATGTAAAAAACAAATGGACTTGATGAAATGTAATGTGTTTCGATTTTATTTCTGTCAATAAAGTCATTAAAAGATTGTGGGAACTTGCCGAAAAGATATAGATTCCAAAAGAAGCTCAGTATCGGCACAAGCCCCAATCCGATCGCCAGCCAGGGTTTTATTTTTGTCTCTCCGTCATCAATCGCAGACCACATATAAAAAATAAAGATCACTTGCACGATGAATGAAATAAAGAATGCGTATACAAAAACACCGTAAATTTGTTCGCTTCTAATTTTAACTAAAAATATCAGCACAAAGATTTGCAAATAGGTGAGAGCTAAAATGCTTATCAGAAATGGCGAAACAAGTTTGCTGGTTCGCAAAATCGCTACGCCAATTAAACACTAAATAATCTCCTTCATTCCCAAACTACCGATCATGCCGAATAATGAACGAAATTTCTCGAGATGATCATACTGAGTCGCTAGATAATTGATACTTGGAATTAAGTGAAAAATAGCGTAAAAAACTACCGCGCATATTGGGATCAATTGCAAAGCTATATTTCGGCGTCTTACAAGAAAAGACGTGATTCCAAATGTTATTGAAATTATTGGAAGGAAAACTATTCGATTGCTCCCGAGAAAGTTAAACCATCCATATAGGCCGCTTGAGTGAATTCCGGTGGCTATATCCAAAGTGTTTAAGAAAGAGAAAATGCCGTGGATCAATTCAAAAGCGAAGTGTAAACATATTAGCGTTAGCAATCCGCCCAAAAGCATCTTCGCCCACAAGTTTTCACCGATTGCTCCTCGCAAATAAAAGCCGATCAATCCTAAGTAGATAAACATTGCGAAATAATCAGCTATGGAACTTGATCCGATCAAGACCTTCACCTTGTACTCGTAGTGTCGAAACCTCAAAAAACATTTCCCCTTGCAATTATCAAAGGTCACTTTACTCGTTGCTCATGGACTCGGGCAGAACTTTCGATTTGCTTCCGAAAAGATGGTCTTGCACATCACCGTTAAAGAAAACAAGATCGCACCTAACAGGATCAAGCCATTCAAGATCGCTACTCCGACCATTCCGAAGGTCGCATATTGACCAACATTCATAAGAACCGCCGAAAGTATCTTCGAGACTATCCCCATTACGAAAAGCGACAGAAGCGGAAATAAGGGGGCCAAACCCTTCACAATCGAGATCCTCCTTCTAACTAACGCGGATGTCGCAAACGCGATCGAAAAAACTACATAAAAGGCCCCGAGATACGGCAGCAGGGTATATACCCAATCATGACTTTTTGCTATTTCAAATAAGAGAGGCCAAGAGAATAATGAGAGCATCACAAACCCGCAAATACCGAGCAGAAGCAGAACGAAAGTTACAAGGTCAGTCGCCCGAACGAGGTAATACCCGATCAGCGGCGAGGACACTATTGCTATACCGATGTAGCAATAGATCAGCAATAAATATGTGTAATTTAGGTGGCTAAAATATAAATCTGAAACGAAGAAAAGAGCGCCCACCAAGATGGATAATATTGTCAGCCAGACGAAGATCTTTGCTAACACGGCTCGAAACCCTGAGACATTTGTTCCTGTTTGTTCGCTTGTCATTTTGCTTATCCAAGGCATAAATTTGTGTATCCACCTTAAATTAAGCCGTGCCATTAATCGGAACCGCCGCAGCCGTTCTCATTCCTTCTTGCGGACTCCAGGGGGTTCCGTCCAATGTTGGCATCAACCCGCAAAGTGCCGAACAATACCAGCGAAACAAAAAAGTGCAAGAATGAAAGTATTCTTGCACTAAAATTTTCAGGTCAATTGCCTTTCTATCGTGTCTTTTGGGGCAATAGCAAACATGCACTCATGTCGACCCCGTGTCGAGCCCAGCATCCCGACCGTTTTACAAATTTTGCAAAGCCATTCTTGTTGTTCGCATCTTGTAAACAACTTTGTAAGCGGCCATTTGCTCTGTCAACGCACATTTCCATGTCGGAATTTCCTTCATCATCTTCTTCCAGATCCTGCAGCTTCTGCGCCGCGATTGGGCCCAGCATAACAGATACGGCCCAAACCATGGCGAATGAGATGCCTCCGTCAAATGGAGTCATATAGCTATTTGTCGTGCGATTGTTCTCTTTAAATATCGAAAAGGTGGTCGAAAGAAAATTTGCGTTGTATGGCGAGGTTAGATCATAAGATGCCTTCGATATTCTGAAATGGCCGCTTGATGAATCTAACAACGGCTGACTATAGCTCTTTGCTACAGCGCTACCTCCGAATTTTTCCTCGACCCTTTTGAGCTTTCTTCCCAAGAGCTGATAGACCTTAGCATCAGCAGCAAGTTGCCTTTCCATATTTGTTCGAATCTTCCGAGCATTGGTAAATTCAAGCACCTTTTCAGGCTCTAGTTTTAGCATCTTTAGCAAATTAGCCGCTCCGACCTTATCTGCTTCGGCTTCAATTGATTTGGCAAATGCCGCGTCTTCAAAGACCAGGCTAGTTAAACTTGCATAACTGCCGTCGGTTAAAGTTGATCTGAGGCCGTCAAGCGTGGTGACAGTGGCGGTAACATCTGCCTCTGTCTCGATCGATTGCATTAGCAACGAATCGAGCTTCTTTAATGCGGTACGATACTTCAAGCCTGCGCTTTTAATTCTACTTATTCGAGCTTCGTAGTTGTTGTCTTGCTTCGATTGTCCGTTCACCGCAACTGTTGCTACTAGAAGCAAATGCGAGCAAACTAATGCCGTACATACAAGGACACAAAATAGTGCTTTGGACAAGCCTCCCCTATTATGATCTGTGACTACTTTTGCCATATTTTCTCCTCATCGGTCTAATTTGTTAAGGAACTAACACGAAGTTTCTTATCGCCGTCTTAACTTATTGAACAAAATAGGGCTCGCCGACTTTCGGAACGCCTGCCGCCATTTTCTTACCTTCTTCGGATTTCCATTGGATTCCGTAAAACAAACCCGCATTCGGCATCGGCATAAGCCTCTCTTGAATGGAGTTTTCGCCTGCCGGAATTTCCGTTTCGATCAGGTAGGAACCCCAGTGCAGATTGATGTTGCCGCTTAGCTGTTCAGCGTGCTGTTTCGGAAATCCGTCGCTTCCGACCGTCCATTTGAATCTACGAACAACCTCGTTTTTGTTGCGGAGTTCGCATACCCAATTTCCGGTTTTACGATTCATGTCGGGATTTCCTGACTGTCCTCCGCCATTCCAAACAATTGGCAAATTTATCCAGTATTGATAAAACCCCAGAAATTGCGGTGCTTTGCCGTCGCGTTCCCATTTGACCGAATCGCCGCGAACCGAGGCATCGTTAATTTGTCCGTCATTGACAAAGTTGACACGCTCGCCGTTGACCGAACATCGGACATTAGGAGCTCCCGAAAACTCGATCGAACTTGTCGTAATTGCGACGTTGAAGAATATGTCAACATTTCCCTTGAGCGTAGTGCTGCCGTTGATGTTGTGGTAATTGCGTTTCATTGTGCCGCCGCTACCCTGAGCGGGGCGTAGATACAGAAAGCTTGCAGCCGCTTCGGCGTGGCGTTGGATGATATAGTCCGTGATGCCAGGAAGTTTGCCTGGACGAATTTTCTGGGCTTCTTTTACTTCGATCTTGTAAGTTCTGAGTAGTTTTTCTTCGTCGTTGTCGCCATTAACGGTAAATACCAGCACGTCAAAATTGCCCGATTCGGCGACAAATTTCTTTTCGTCATAGCAACCGGAACTTGAATCGGTCATTACATAATCATCGTCGGGCGAATTTTTAGTTCGTGGGTCTTGGTCTTCCGATTTGCGGTAAGTTTTACCTTCGCAGAACATCTTGCTCAGAGCCTTACCGTTTTTGCTGACGACGACGTTAAAACCGCTGTTTTTCGGATACGTGCCGAACGCCCGCAGATGCGCTCGCATTGTCCAACCTTTTGAAACATCGCCGTTATATTTGTCGCTCCGTTCGGTAACGGGTCTTGCCTCAAAGAAGGTGAACCCATCATCCATCACATTCTGCCGACTTTTCCCGCCCGGCATTCCGACGGAACTGCCGATGTCATTTCCAACTTTTGGAACCTTTGGCGTATTGATCTTCGGGATCGATATCTTTGGAAACTGTGCCAATGCGAATGTAGATAAAAATAAAATTGCAACTACCGAAAGCACTGTGTTCTTTTTCATTTTCTTATCCCCCTTTTGTTTACCTAGCTATTTGAACTATCTACCGACACACCTACCCGTTGGCGGGTTTTTGTCTTGTTTCTTACAACGATCTTGTAGCTGCCTTTTACGTTCTTTGTATTGAAGGAAAATCCACGATGCCCGCTCGCAACCTTTTTCCCGGTTGGGTCATATACTTCCGCGACGTCTCGGCCGGAACCAAGATCTCCACCTGCAATTTGAACCGTGACCGCCGTTCTTTCCGCAAAAATTCGTGTGAAGCTCTCAGAAGATTCCGGTTCAATAATTAAGTTTTTTGTGTATCGATCACCCGCAAAAGTTGTTAAGGCGACTATTACGATTGCTATTAGACCTACTGATACTTTTCTCATCGATTTCCTCCTATATCCATTAAAAGCTGTTTTAGCTTTCAGATGTCCTTACTGAAACCCCAACCCGTTGGAGGGTCTTTGTCTTGTTTATTACGACGATCTTGTAGCTTCCTTTTACGGTCTTCGTATTAAAAGAAAGTCCCGGTGCCCCGCTCGCAACCTTTTTACCGCTCGGGTCATAAACCTCCGCGATGATTCTGCCGGAACCAAGATCTCCACTCGAAATTTCAACTGTTACGATCGTTCTTTCCCCGAAATTTCGCGTAAAGTTCGCCGAAGACTCAGGGGCAATGTTTAAGTTTTTTGTGTATTGATCACCGGCAAAAACAGTCGCTGCCACTACCAAGATCGCTATAAGACTTATCGTTATTCTTCTCATCGTTTGTTTCCCTCTTAATTTGTTCAGCTATTTCTGCTCTTCATTGATAGTGTTGAAGTGATAAGAAACATTTCACGTTATGACCCAGAAACAAAAAAAAGACGGCCGAAGCCGTCACATTGGATTTAGTCGACTCTTGTAGGTTGATATAGCTCCGGTGGCTCAATTTCTAACCTCCAGAGTTGCCGTTTCAGTTTCAATTTCTCTGCCAGCTTTTTCGCCGATCAGCGTAACTTGAAAATTATATTTCCCTTCGGGGAACACATTCGGTTTGAGCGTTATCGTTAGCCAGATCTTTCTCGAGCCCTCGATGCTTACTTCATTTTCGGGAAGTTTGATATCTTCGCCTTTACTGTTGGTCACTTTCCATCGTGCGATATGTTTGCCTTTTGTGTTATTGATTGACGAAAGCACATAGATTTTCTCGCCCTGTTTTGCTGAAATGAAATTCTTGCGACCCGTTTCATCTTCGGAAAATGTAATCTCGCTCAAATTTGCCGTCGTAAATTGACAAGCAAAACCCACAACAAAAAAAACGCCTAATACAATGATCAAAAAATTGAGTTTTGTTTTCATGATTTTCCCCTCACTGTAAGCAGTGTCGAGACACACAAAAACATTTCATTTCGTTCGCAAGTATTACGACTTGCTTTACTATGTTTATTTTTATTGCATCACACGAAATTGGAAATCCGCAACAGATTCGCGTTCGCCGGAGACGTTACTTCCGTCGAGTCTGATCATGTAATCACCCTGCTTTAGCTGATTTGCACCTACGACTATTCTGACGCGCCCTTTCGACGCTTTTAGTTTATTGAACTGAGCAATCGTGTTCCCGTCAGCATCTGTGACAATGGCGGCGTAGGTACTATGGTCGGTCGTCGGGAGGTTCAGTAGGAAGGTCGCGGCTTTTGCATTGCTTGACAGTCTCAAAACGCTGTTTGAGCCGCCGGATCGAAGATTACCGGCAAATAGAGCGAGAACGGGGTTTCGGACAGGCTGCTCGATCGCGGGAGTTGGGGTTGGAGCAGGCGTTTTCGTTGCGGTCGGAACCTGCTTGGTCTCGACGTTCGCGGGTGGTTCGGGCGTTTTAATTGTATTTGCTGGTGAGGCGGAGATAACTGGCTCCGTGGGTTTCATCGTCGCCGGTGTACTCTCGGCACCATTGTCCGGCTGAAACGCAACTTCCGGCTGATTAGGAGCGAAGAGACGGGAAAACAACCAAACGCCGACAATGGCAACCAAAATGGCCATCCCACCCGCCAAGGCTACCTTAGGAATACTGAGCCAATGTCGAATAGCAGCAAAGTAGGCTCGTTTCGGAGCATTTCCTTCAACGGTATCCGACACTATACCTGTCACTTGGTTGATAAAAGTACGGGCAAATTCTACCCGGTCCCGCCGCTTTTTGGTCATGAGAAAGACCGTCTCAAACTCAGCCCTTTCCTCCGGCAGCATCCATCCGCGAACGTATTTTTCGATAAGTTCGTCCTCGACGGCGGTTATCTGATCATACAGATCGGCCTCAGCGACAAAACGCTCCTCGAATTCAAAACGTTCCTCCTGAGACATTTTGCCTAGCAGGAATCGCCGAATTATTTCTTCATTTTCTACTTCCATCAAAATGGGTAAATCCTTCCCGCTAATAGTGTTCTAATAACAAGAAACGTTTCCATAAAACCCTGTCACGCATCCTCACAGCATTTTTTCGTGCAGATTCCGACCTTTGACTTCAATCGGTGCACTCGAATGCGCAATGAATTTAGAGTAATTCCCAGCGATGCTGCCAGCCGTTTGCGTTTTGAGATCATGGTTTGCTGATCTGTGTCAAAATAGCCGACCAATAGCACTCTGTCGTCCATCTCGAGTTCGCCAAGGCATGAATCCAGGCACTGAAGCTGAAGTGCAGCCAAATCCTCCGCATCCGGGTTCAGCTCAATGCCGCTGTCTGCATTTGAGCAATTTTCGTCGAGTTCCTCTTTCCGGAAGGCATTTCTACGATCCTCCAGCAGCACAAATTTGGCCACCGAAACGCAGTAGGCTTCAACACTCTTGATAGCTTCGCCGTCGGCGATCTTTTTGGCGGTTCGATCAAAGACAATATCCGCGAGTTCTTCCGCGTCCTCACAATTTCGCCATTCGAAAAAACGCTCGATTCGCTCGCGTAGGCGCAAATACATGTTAGCCGCCCGGTCGCGATCAGTATCAAGCGTCTCCAATAGTGCATCAAACCCTTTGTCCATTCAGAACACATCTACGCCGCGGTGTTGCTTAAAACCCAATACTGCCTCAAAAATCAGACATTTCCAACTTCAGAGAAACAAAGAATTTGATCCGGCAGACATAGTAGTGTCGTCTCCTGAAACGATTCAACGACGGCTTATTGCACCGCGTACGTTCAGCACTTCGGCTTTAATGATTTCGATTTTGTTTTCGTTTTTAATTGTGTGGTTTATTTATGAGTCGTGTTAGCGAGGTGATTGTGTATTCGTTCATTTGTTTTCCAAAAATGTCACAAAAAACACCGACAATACAGCCTTATCGACGACAACATGTAATCGACGCTCAAACAGCCGATTTTGATTGGTTTTGAGCGATTTTGAGAAGCGGTGAATAACCCTCAGCTTGGTTGGGGACGAGAGGTCGTGAGTTCAAATCTCGCCGTCCGACCAATAACATGGGGCTTTCGAAGAAATTCGAAAGTCCCATTTTTGTGGTTTCCACATTTACGAATCCCGAGCCGTCAGAAAAAGCGATGAACTGGCAGGCGAATAGGTAGAAATTCGACCTTCTCCCATTTGAATGTCATGGGCATAATCTGAAGCATTTGTTCCCGCTCTTCGGTCAGCCGGGAGCCCCCTGGCCGCACCGTATTAAAGGATCTTTTATATTGCTAATCCGAGAAAGTTGAGATGGTGAATCTCTTCACGGTGTGAACCAAAGAGGGCGACGCCGAGTATAGCAGCATCGCCCTCGTCTACTCATCGTCAACTACTTACCAATTTATCCTTAACATCAAATCGATTAGGCGACCGCCCGGATCGTTTGTCGTTGAGGTGTCCTGGTATGCGGAACCATTCGCGAGTTGGCCAAAGGTTGCACCGCCGGCTCCCGCTGTGACGACGTCAGCCGCCCAACCGCCAATACGGAAATTAGGGTGATTGAGGGCGTCAAGAGCTGTCGCACGGAACTCGAAATTTAGCCTTTCCCCTACGGTGAACTTCTTCGCAATACTCGCATCGAGTTTAAAGAAGCCCGGGCCGTAAACGATCAGGTTATTAAACCCGCATGTTCCAGCATAACGCTGAACACAATTCCCGTAACCTGCCGGAGCGAGAAAGCGGCCTTGCGGTCCACCCGTTCCGTAGGTTGTGCCGTAGCCGCCGTTTGTGGCTGTATTGGCGACACTGATATCGAAAGCACGCTGCGTGTTCAGAATGATGTCTTCCGGCAGGTAGTAAACCTGATCGGCCTCTTTCCGGACCTTAATGGCCTTCTGGAGTTCCTTTACGGTCATTCCGACGAGCTGCACATTTCCGAATGCGAAAGGTGAACCGCTCTGCCAGCGGACCGTGGGTGTCAAAGACCATCCGCCGAGGAAAAAGTCAGCGAATTTGTTCATCCCTGAGAGGAACTGGCGGCCGCGGCCCCACGGAAGATCATACGTGCCTTCGATCTTGAACTGATGCCGAATATCGAACGCCTGCACGTTCTTAGCCAGATCAAGACCATCCGGACGAAGGGAGTAGCCTGCGAAGGCAACGCTGCTTGATGCGTAGGCATTCGCTTGTGCCTTTGAGAACACATAGTTGGCGTTGAAACGCAATCCACTCGACAGCCTGCGACGAACTTCGATAACTCCCGAGTCATACCAGGTCTGGTTATCATTCCCCACGATGAACGCACCGCCCGTTAGGGTGGTTGAGTTCACGTAAAAGAAGTTAGCCGGACGGCCGTTTGCGATCGCGTTCGCACGCCTCGTCGCATTATTCTCGAACGCCGTGCCGCTGAAGGCAAATATATTCGGAGCATTTCGCGATAGGGCTGCAACCAGAGTTGAATTCGCAAAGTTCGCCGCCGTGTACCGAGCGGGATTCGTTGGATCAAAGGTAGCTGCCGAGTTGAAGTACGACATCATGAGCGGAAGGGGAGATGTGTTCGTGCCGGGGCCGCGATAGCCGAAACCGGCGGAAGCAAATCCAGCCGCAATATTCGCATAAAGATTGGCCTGTGCGAGAGCAAACTCCGCCGCGAATCCATTCTCTATGGTGTTGAACTCATTGATGTTGTATTGACGCTGCAGATCGATCCCGCGATTACCGACATATCTGAACTCAACAACAGTATTTCTGTCGATCTCACGCTGATACCCGAAGCTGAAAGAGTGAACGGCACCGGTTTTAATGTTCGGATCAAAAGCATTAGCCGAGTTTCCTGCGACCAGAGCGATCGGGAATGCCGGCGGCTTACCGATGATCAAGTTACCCGGATCAAAGGGCGAAAGGTTGGGATTATTCAAGTCACGAAGGTTCGTCCCCGTTGTAAGACTGCCCGCGATACTTGTACTTCTTGAAAGGGTTCTGCTACCGCCGGGGTTTGCACCGTTGATACTTTCGAGAAGGTTAGTTCCCTCGCGAACATACGATATCGAATAACCGCCGCGGAAGACACTCTGTCCGGACGATCCGAAGAGCCAGCGTGCCATACCGCGTTCTCCCGTGCTAGGACTCCAGACAACCCCAATGGTCGGAGCGAGGTTATTCATGTCATCCGGATATACCTTTTCTCCGACCGGAACCTCAGTGACGCGAGGTGCTTGACCTCCGGTAGAACCAGGTTTGAAGATGTTGCCGAGTCCTGAGAGCCCATAGATCTGAGCGAAGTTTTCGAGTTGGGTGTAGTTTCCCTTGCTGAGGGCTACAAAAGCCGTTTGAGGCTGCCAGCGGATACCGTAGTTCACTGTAAAGTTTGGCCTGACCTTCCAACTGTCTTGAACAAATAGCCCATAGCTCTTTTGTTCAGCTTCGCGGTCAAGGGGGCCAAACGCGGCATACGTTCCATCCGGGCCAAGGTAGCCTGTGGCCGTGTAGCTAATGACCCTGCCCACCAGGACGGCATACAGGTTTCTGGCATCGGTTATCTGACCTGAAGTCGCTCCCGGCATGGTCGTCGAATTGAACATGTTGTAGGCGACCGAGTCGGCCGAGCCCGATGCAGAATTAAGCCCGAAACCGACACTTGGAATGAGTTGGTTAAGGGCCGTTCCTGTTGACTTGATCGTCTTATATTGACCACCGAAGTTGATCGAGTGGTTACCTAAGAGCCAGGTCATCGAATTTGTCATGTCGTAGGTCGGCGTCGAGCGTCCGCTGTTACCGGTCGTCGACGTCGGCGACGTGGCACCGAGTACGCTGACGCCGAGGCTGCGACCGCCCATGTAGTCGAAATCTAAGGTGGAAAGCTCGGGGAAAAACGACGATGCCCCCGAGGCGATCGCATACCTCCATTCGTTCACCAAGTTCTGAGCAAATGTTGATCGCAACGCGTACGCGTATGAGTTTCGGTCAGACTTTTGCGAGTAGAACGGGAAACCCGGGAAACGCTCGTCCCGTGAATTGAGGAAGTCCTTGGTACCATCAAATTTCTGCCGATTGAGAACAACCTCGAAGCTGTGATTCTTAGTGATATTAAAATCGAATCGCATTGCGAGAAACTTGCGAAGCTGGCTGCTTGTGGGCGTAAAGTTAAAATTCTGGACGTTCGGTGAGTTCGTGATATTTGTCAGGGCTCCGCCGCTGATGGCGGAGCGAATTCGACTGTAAACGGCCGCTACCGTAGGATCCGGAGTGGCGATCTGGCCGTTCGCAGCAGCCACGCCCAATACGTCCACGGTTCGGGTTACGCCGCCAGAGATGTAGCTATAAACTCCTGACTGAGCAGCAGGGGTCAGCACTACACGAGTTCGCGAGAGCGATTCCGGTTGACGAAACTCTTCATAGTTCACAAAAAAGAAACGCTTGTCTTTACCAGAGTCGAACCAGTCAACGCCTTCCCCGAAGTTAAGAAACGGGATCGGGCCGCTAAAATTGCCGCCGTACTGGTTCAGGCGTATCTTTTGTCGGAGCGATTTGCCATTGTCGTCGAACCCGACCGGATTACGATTGAGGTACCAATAGTTAGCGTTCAAGGCCTCGTTCCGATGCTGCCAAAAACCGCCCGCTCTGTATTGATTAGTTCCACGTCGGGTCACAAATTTGATCTGGATCGCTCCATCTCCACCGCTTTCAGCGCCAGGATTTGCAGTCGAAACTGTGACTTCCTCGATTGCGTCGACGCGTGGACGGACATAGGTAAAGAATCCATCGCTCGAACGCAACAGGTTGTCCTGCACATCAACACCGTCAATGGTGATCGTAAGCGATCCCTTAGGCAAACCGTTTATTGATGCGGAACGCGGACGACCGACCGTAGCAGTGCCCGGAAGCAAACCAACCAGATCAAGTGCGTCTCGCGATGCTATCGGAGTATCGAGGATCTGGCGGCCCGTGATCGTGGTGCCGACCGCAGCGGTCTGCGTCTGCAGGACTTCGCCACCGCTTGAGATCTCAACGACCTCGCCTACGCCTCCGATCTCAAGCTTTGCATCGACCGTAGCCGGTGTGCCGACGTCCACTTTTACGTTAGTGAACGCAGAGGTCTTGAAGCCGGTGGCTGTGATCGAAACTGTGTAGGAACCATTCTGAACCGACGGAATGCGGTAGATTCCGCTTTCATTCGTAACAGTGTTAAATTCCTGTCCGGCCTCGCCCTTTACCCTGACCGATGCACCGGGAACAACCGCACCATTCGGATCGGACACAGTACCGATGATAGAACCGGTACTCTGGGCTTGGATAGCGACCTGGGCCGTTAAAAGGACCAGAGACACCATCAAAATAGCTATAAACCTTCTCATTATATTCCTCCTCTCATATACGGACATAGTCCAAAAGTTGAGCATCATTGCTCAAAAACTCGCATATAAATAGGAACTTCCTCCTCAGCTTTCATTCCCATCGCTCGTGATTTTTAGATAAAGATCGAGGTAGATAACGCATGGCCCGCCCGAAAGTTTACCAACTTCTATTCCTTGAGGAGGAAAAGCGGGCCATACGATATCCGGATCTACGGCAAGATCCGGAACCATTCGACGCAGGTCAATCTGACGCGCGTTTTCTTTGTGCCGAAGTTAAAGACTTTATCTCCGCGTGCGACGAGGATGGCGTCTGATCAAACACTCTACTAAAGCACGAAGTCCCAAACACCCCTTGAATTTGCGGCGATGATCGAAGGTAAACCTGAAAGGCGGCGGCTGCAATTGGTATTCGTCTGAATTTATTGACAGAATTGATGTAAGGGCTTGTAGGGAAAATCTTACGGCCGTTCTCTGGGGGATCAAATGGAGCTATATCCAACTAGACTAGACTTTGCTCAAGACAGTAGCGTGTGATCTCAGCAATCGAGCTGAGCCCCGTCTTTTCGACGACCCTTGCTTTATATGTGCTTACAGTCTTGACGCTTAGGTTTAATTTGTCAGCGATCTCGGTAATGCTCCCGCCTGATGCTAGAAGACGGAAAACTTCAAATTCCCGATCTGAAAGCTTAAGGTGTGGTACGTCGGAGGCTCCGTGCTCCACATAATCAGCGAGTAAGTCGGCCACGTCCGGTGAAATATATCGTTCGCCGCGATAGGCCCGTCTTATAGCACCGACCAATTCTTCCGCAGCGCTTTCCTTGGTTAAGTAAGCCGCTGCACCGGCAACCACGACACGCACCGCGTACTGATCCTTTGGATGCATGCTGAGAACGATCGCAGCCACGTCACTGTGATGATGCTTTAGCTCCTTCAGGGTCTCGAGACCATTTCGGCCCGGCATGCTGATGTCTAGTACTACAACATCTAGTTTGGAATTCCGGACTATATCGAGCACTTCATTGCCGTTTTGGGCTTCAGCTACCACTTCTATGTCCGATTCGGCCTCGAGTACCTGTCGGAGCCCATATCGAATGAATGTGTGGTCGTCTGCTATCAAAACCCTGATCATTCCTGAACTCCTGTCTCGATGGCCAATGCGGGATTCTTCAACGGAGCTATGAGTTCGACCCGAGTTCCTCCACCGTCCAATCGGTCTACGGTTACATTTCCGCCGAGCAGGCGGGCTCGTTCACGCATACCTAGCATGCCCAGTGACTTTCTTCGTTTAACAACTTCCTTGTCAATCCCCGCCCCATTGTCTAACACACTAAGTGATACGGCGGTACCACGAAGCTCAAGTTTAACTCGAACCCGTGTCGCTTTCGCGTGGCGAGCTACGTTCGTCAAAGCTTCCTGAAAAATCCGAAAGACAGCAGTGTTCGAGTCGGCATCAAGATCGATGGTCGAAACATTCGAATTGAAAATGCACTCGATGCCGCTTCGCTCACCAAACTCCTTTGTCTGCCAATCGATCGCCGCGACCAGACCGAAGTCATCCAATACGGACGGGCGGAGATCGGTGGCGATCCGCCGCACGGACCCAATAGTGTAATCGACCTGCTTCGAGAGACCATCGATCTCAGTTTCTATCTCGGCACTAGCCTCGCCATCGATACTGGCAACGACTCGTCGTTTCAGAAGATGAATCCTCAGTTTAAGACCGGTGAGTTCTTGTCCCAGTTCGTCGTGTATCTCGCGTGCGATACGTTTCTGTTCAGCATCGCGAACGGAACGCTGCTGGTCGGATAGTTCGCGAAGTTCCTCGCGTGAGACAACGACCGCTTCGCTGGCGAGTCTTAGTTTGTCGATCAGCCACGAGAGCATCGAACCCTCGACAGAAAACAGCAGGAATCTCGCTATGTGGTCTTTAGCCTCAAGGGTACCAATCAGCGGCCGGGCAAAAAATATATCTAGGGTGCCAGCCGCTAAGATAGACGCGAATAAGCCCAGCCGGAAGCCGCCCAGCCAGGTGCTAATTATGATTGCCGCGAGGAAGAGCGGAGCACTTAATGGCCTATTGACTATCAGCCCCAGTCCAAGTCGGAGCACGGCTGCCGTCGCAAGGAGAAAGATCGCAACGCCATATCGCACCCACACCGGAGAAATGACAAGACTTGAACGGCCAAACTGCATCTTCTTTCTGCGGGTCGTGCAGCTTTCAACGCTTACAACCCTCATCCCGCCCAACTGATCACCTCGAAGACGTCGATGCATGTCGAAGCAAGAAACTTCAAATTCCTCAAAGCACTTCGCTCGATCGCTTCCAAAACCTTCGTACCATAGATTGCCCCGGCCCTTTAGCCTGAATAAACGAAGCTCACCCAACCCAAGGTATCAAGGGCTCGATAGCCGTTTAACCCGCCCCGTACTCGCTGTCGGGCAGATCGATCGTTACAAAAAACAACTATACACGATAACTCGGACTGTGTGTTATCGAAGGCTTGTTCCCAACTGTTCAGTGGTTCCAGACAAACGATTCCTTTTCTCGCATGGCACGTCGTCCATAGCACCCACTCTATCACTAACTAGGCAGCCCCATTTGCTTTCTCAAGCTATAATTCTTCTCAACAAAGTTTTTGTTTATGGACATATCTTTAAGAATTGCATTGTGTTGAACCTTCCTTGATTTTCTTTTGCTCGTCAATTTTTGTTCTGTTGATTTATATTGAAAAGGTGGCAGAAATGCCAATACGATCAACCATGAAGAACCGCTCAAGATCATAGACAAGTGCTGCGCGGGTGTTAACGGAAAAGGCTCTTGGTCAACTGCCGCCGCGGGATGCCTGTCCGTAAAAAATTTTTAAGTTCCAGAAGACGGGTCAATAGATCGATCTCGAACTCTTGGGAGAGATTCACATACACCGCTTACGGCTCTTTCAGCCGTTAAGCGAATAACTTATCTAGATTGATGTGTTTAGATCGATGTGACAGAACCAATGACTGGGATGATTTTACCGAATATAAGCCACGTAAACATTAACAGACCTTATAATAAAGCTTGGAGAGTCGTCACCATCATCGCATGTGCTAGCAATTTGACTTACGAAATGCATCGAGGGTCAATATGCTAAGCTGATCGACGAACTGTTTTTTAAAAATATTGTCGCATTACCGGATCGTACTGAACAGGGCCCATGAGAATGCTCCCAATATAGTTGGTCTGCAAGATTTACAAAATTGAATCCCTCTTTAACTCTCTCAGTCGGCGTATAATACGATCCATTTCGTAACCGGTGAAGAGAGTTTGATTCGCAGCTTGGGCGACGAGTTCTATCTGGGAATGGATTCCTGCGAGTCTTTCTTCACTCTCGCACCGTTCGACAACATAGAAAAGAGTGACTAATAATCGTTCGAAAATTGCGGCATTCGACTTTCCACTAATGCGAATTTGATCGAATGCAGCTTCGACGAAATCCTGAAACGAGGGGGCGACTGTAATAACGCGGGGTGCTCCAGCGTGGGACCGAACGCGGGCCGGTATGGTCCGACCAGCCAGATCGCCGGTGATCTCGCCAAGTCTGTCAATGCAATTTATGGCGGTCGTAGTGTCGTTTATGCCGGGGGAAAGAGCCTTGAGGGCTATATCGACGATCTGTCGGATTCCGAATCCCACATCCTGCTCGATCGTGCGATGACGAGCTATACTAAAAAATCCAGAGATAGTTTCGGGCTGTGGATTTTCGATCCGAACTTTACTTTGACTAGACTCGGTATCAGCCGCGATCTCCGCCAGATTCGATTCCGAGCCTGCAAAGTCCCCGATACCTTTACACATTCTGATGAGAAGACCATTATTAACAGCAAATTCAAGTAGGCCGTCAACATCGACATTCTGTATATATCCACTCTTGTGACATTTAATTGGCTGCCAATTTTTCACCTCGTCCGCATGCCACGCGTCGTCCTTTTCCTGAACAGAAGCTGCTTCACCGATTTCTTCGGGAAAGAGATTCTCCATGGCCTTCTTGGTTTCGACAGTAATATTGTGAAGAATCGTCGTGATCTGAAGCGAGTCAGCGATATGGTGGATAAAGAAAATTAAGACAAGAACACCGCCGATCGCAAGAAGTAATCCGGTCATTACCGCTATTGACGGCACGAACTTAAGTTCGTCACCGCCGCGGATCGTCCTCAACACGACAAGACAGAACGTGAAGACCGATACAAAATATCCGAGGACGAACTGGTTCGCACGGTCTCGCATGAAATTACGAAAAATTCGCGGTGTGAATTGAGCTGAGGCCTGCGTAACGGCGTTTAGCGTAAGCGAAAACGCTAGTGCTGCTACGGTCAGCATCGACGACGCGATCGCCGTAAGCATTCCTCGCGAACCGTCCGCTCCGAGTCCGAATACGCGTGGGAATGCATCAAGCCAGTCTGCTTTGATAGTCGAATCGATTTCGATTAGTGCCAGCGCGGTTGCGATGGAAGCAACAATCATCAGTCCGGGCACCATCCATAAGCTTGCTCGCAGATCGTACCAGAATTGTGTTATACGGTTCAGCATTTAAGATGATCGTCCGATAAGAGGTAAACGATCGTTGAGTTCCGATCGAAGCAGAGCTATTTCGTTTCGAATAGCAAGCATGTCTTCCGCTCCCGCGATTTCCGAATTCTTATTTTCGGCATCTCGACCGACAAAGAACGTTGCAAGAGTTGCAGTAACATATCCGAAGACGGCAAAACCATATAGTGCTAGAATCAAGCACAATATTCGCCCCTCGGCGGTCTTAGGAAAATAATCCGATCCGATCGACGTCAGCAGCATTGCCGTCCACCATAAGGCCTCGCCGTAGGTAATGATCCCGCCCTCGACCTCATTTTCGAACGCAAGCATCCCGGCAGCACCAGCAAAGAGCACTATCACTGAGAGAGCCACAACGTATCCGAAACCGCGGCGTCCAAAGCTCGCCCCTAGCGATTTCATTCCCCGATTCAGGGAGGACAATACGCGAAAGAGACGTACGCCACGCACCGTTCTTGCCGCCCGCAACACACGAAAGGCCCGAAATATCCTCAGGACGCGGAGAGCAGGGACGATCAGGGCAAGGGCGGTAAGCCAGTTTATTTTGAGATAGTCAGTTTTATCCGGCGCGATACTAAATCTGACGGTGAAATCAATTATGAAGATAATCCAGATAATTGTTCCCGCCGCTTCAAGCGGCGGGGTCAAATCCCACACAAACTCGTAAATAAGCAACGCAAGCCAGGCAAAACCGAGGACCAGCATCGGTGTGTCAAGCCAATTTTCCAGTTGAGAAAGAAGACTCTTTCGCTCGGAAATTATTCCATCGCTTATCGCGGAATTATCTTTTTTCATAAGCAGCGATTCAGCTATTAATATGCCGCTTCACAAGCTTCAGGTCGAGATTTGCGAAGCGGCCTATCCATCTGGTCTATATATAATTTACGAGGCTGGCCCGCTCGACCTGATGGTAAACTGCGCACCTGTCATGAGTTCCAAATCGTCGCGTCCTTGCACATAAACCGATCCGGCACCGGTCCCGGCTCCCACAGCCGCCCCAATGGCTGCTCCATCGCCGCCACTGATTATCGCTCCGAGCAGTGCTCCGATTCCGGCTCCGATAGCGGTGCGGCCAATCGTCTGATTAGTCTGACTGTCGCCGCTTCTGACAGTTCCTTCGTTGTCGATCCGAACTGTCTCACCCGAAACCGTTCGGACGTTTTCAGTGATTCCCGAGAAACGATAAGTCTGGTTGTTCCATCGTATGGTCTCGTAATTCAGCGATACTTCGGACCTACCTGTTATTCTGCCTGAACGATTCGCATCTG
Organism: Pyrinomonadaceae bacterium; assembly: GCA_041737885.1. Lineage (GTDB taxonomy): Bacteria > Acidobacteriota > Blastocatellia > Pyrinomonadales > Pyrinomonadaceae > OLB17. The sequence goes on from JBGSQW010000101.1 coordinate 26,388, forward strand.
AAATGTATCCTTCGATGACCGCTCCCGAATACTTTGACGGACTTCGTACCGTCATAGTAAATCGGTCTCCGTCCCGAGCCGTCTTTGTCGACAAGTCTCTATTCAATGATGCAATAAGCATCAGGTTTCCCGGCACGATGAAATTCCCGGTACTTCCAACGTTCGGAAGTCCACCTAGATTGTTATTGTTGTAGATATCGAATCGAGCAACCTGATCAGTTCGATCGTAATAACTTCTAACCGTTATCGGCTGAGTCAGCTGTTCCGCGTAGACGCTTCGCGTTACAACCATTCTCCGGCCATTATCCAGCGGCGCAAAGACGGCCGTAAAATCGTTGGCCCGGTCACCATTGGAAACAACGGTCAGCGTGTCGCCAACAAGTGTGGTTCGCACACTTGAGAGTTTTCCGTTTGGATAGCGTTCCGCATGAAGTTGGCCATCTACATCCAGCGTCATCTGCGGAGAACGGCTTGAGGCGAGCATGACCCGCATTCCGTCCCGCTCGACTGCAAGCATTTCTGGCGATTCCAGACGTCTCACTAAATTGTTGAATATTCGATCCCTTGCGCTCCGATTTAGATTGTTCGTCGCCCGGCCCGCGATCGTCCGAGCGTTATCGCTCTGAAGTGTGTTTAACCGATAAGTTCCCGTAAATCTGGCATCGGCACTAGTCAGATTCTGATCTAAGATTGCGGTATATGCTGGCATACTGCGCCGATTATCCAGATTGAAAGACAGGCTATAATAATTCGACAACAAGTTAAGGTCGGTTCGTAGATTCCGCCAGTCGCGTTGTGCGACGCTCTCGCGGCGCAGATTTCGCTTCATAAAATCATCGATACGGGCGGCTCGAACTAGTACGTTGGAAACGTCCGTATCAACGGATGTCCGGCCATCGAATTTATTACTAAGCGTGTCCGCCAAGTTCTCGAAATCCTTTAAGAACTCGTTGATATTATCTTCTCTGTCAGAGCCGTCGAAGCGGCTGCGGTCTAATGCCGTGTCGATACTGGTTCGGAATTTGTCACTACGTGTTTCGATTCGATCTAACAATGACTGAACCTGCGAGTCGCTCACACGGTAAGGCACCTGTCCCGCAAGGACGGATGGCGCGAGTACGCGTCCATTTAGGTTGAATGCAACGTTATAAGCGTTGGCCAATCGTTGAAGCCCGTTCTTTAGCTGAGTCCAGTCGCTCTGAACCCGGCCCTGCCTGAGATTTGTCCGCATAAACTGGTCGATCATTGCAGCCCGGTTCAATAGATTGTCAACATCAGACGCTACTGCGGTTTTTCCATTGAATCGCGAACGAAGAGCGTCCGTCGCATCCTCGAACGATTTCACGTATTCATTGACACTATCCTCCGTATAAGTACCGTCCAGACGGCTCCTATCAAGCGCGGAATCGAAACTCTTCCTAAAAGTATTGCTTCGGGTCTCAATGTTCCGGATGATACTCTGCACTTGCCTATCATTTACCCGTCGCTGAGCCTGAGAGATACTTGCGAGGCTTGTAAAGCCAATCGCGAAGGCAATCGCGATGACCGTTGATCTAAACATTCTTGTTGTAAAAACTTTTTTGATATTCAAAATAAAATCCCCCTTAGTTAGCTTCCTCTGGTGCAAGAGCGTCAGAGTTCGCCGAAGTAACTAAATTATGCCGCTATTTAATTTCATATACGACGGTATTCACACCCAATCTTGCTAGGTATATTCACTTACTCTACGTTAACGTGGGTCGTGTTGGTCGAGTTTTTTAATAACGAAATCATCCTTTCGCCTCGTGTCATTAAGAGCGCGTTGTCAACCACAGAAGATTGAAATAGACTTACATTCTTAAATAAAAAATCTGCTATCAGCGAAAATACATGTCGAGACGGTTGTTAATAGTTGATGACGAGCCAAATCTGCTGCGAGCGGTTGCAGCGGTTCTACGTGATGAAGGTTTTGACGTAAAGACGGCACGAAGTGGTCGCGATGCTCTCGTCATGATCGCTCAGGATCAGCCCGACCTTATCGTCAGCGATGTACGGATGCCTGGAATGGACGGTTACGAACTCGCCCGGAGGTTGCGTTCAGCAGCAAATTTCTCATTAATTCCTATAATTTTTCTTTCCGCGAAAGACGAGACGCAGGACCGTGTTGAAGGTTTTCGGTCGGGTGTGGATGTTTATCTCGCTAAACCCTTCGAGCCGGATGAGTTGATCGCAGTAATTCGCTCTATTTTGCACAGAGTTGAACGAACGCACTCCACCATCGCTCGACTTGTGGGCAACGACCTGCGGGACGAGGCGGTATTTGTGCGTGACGAAGAGTTGACCGACGCTGAGTGGCGAATTGCTGAGGCAGTCGCGCTCGGCCTGAGCAACAAGGACATCGCTGTGGAACTCAATCTAAGCGTTCGTACGATCGAAAATCATGTAGGCAATATCCTATCAAAAAAGCAGTTCAGTAATCGTGTCGAAATAGCTCGCTTAGTTCTGTCAAAACAAGCTGAAACTTAAGTCTTACTCCCGAAATTAAGTTGAGTGAAAACACCTAACGACCTAGGTGTTTTTAAGGATTCCTATTCCGTGACCGTCACGTACATTGATGGTGGGGGTTTATAATTTATGCAACTTCAAAACAGGAGATTAAAAACGACGTTTTCAGGGTACACGCGACAGAACTTAGCATTTGCGACTCTTCTGATGGCAGCCTTTTTCGTCGGTGGGAATGCTCAGAGCAGCGATCAGAAAACGGCTGTTGCCGATACAACTCCAAAAAGCCCGTTAGCACAGGTCGTGAACCCTGAGCCTACAGCTATACCGGTTCTTAAAGATTACAAAGAAGTCACGATTGGCACTACTGCGGACGAAGTGCGAGACATACTCGGAAAAGCAAAATTAGATGATAAGGACGGTTTCTACTATCGGTTTGACGACGATGAACACGCGCAGATTAGGCTCGACGAGAGTGAGAAAGTCCGGTTGATCGCAATCACGTACACCGCGAACCACAAAGCTCCGCCGACCTTTGCCGATATCTTCGGGGGGGAACCGGCTTCTTCTGACATGAAGCCGGATGGCTCGATCTATAGGCTCAGTCGTTATCCAACGGCTGGCTACTGGGTTGCCTACTCGCGCACCGGGGGCGGAAAGCCTACCGTTACCGTGACAATACAGAAGCTTCGTTGATTAACGCACCAGATCGTAGTTCCGGTCGGTGTAATGCCTGCGCGACTGCCGCAGAGTGCCCAGTAGGTACTTGCGCCAGCTTGTAGATGCAGTCATTTTAACGGATGCTGAATTTGATGAGCTTTGAATCGCTAACCATCCGCACGAAATTGCTGTGGCTGACACTTGGCTTCATAATACCGCTGGTTCTGGCCGGATTTTTTAATCTTTGGAGCTTTTGGCTGGCAAGCCGCGCTCAGCTCGACGAGTCTCTCGTACAGCAGGCTCAAATTGCGGCGACGGGTTTTGAACAGCAACTTATCGCCCAGAAGCAAACCCTTGAAACGGTATCGCTGCTTGCACGAGGCGGTATCGAAAGTAATTTCACTCTTCGCGAATACCTGGATTCAATAGTCAAGACCCGACCTGACTGGTTAGACATCCAAATCGTAAACCAGGAAGGGAATTTGGTTTTAGCTCAGTCAAGTAAACCTTCCAGCTTGCCTGTCGATTCAGTGCAGAATATTAAGGAGGAGGCTGAACGCGAAAATGCGTTTGTAGTTTCGGTTGAGCAAACGGCGGATAAACTGCTCCATTTACTTTCGATCGCCCAGCCCCTTGGGAACGGGAATTTTGTGGTGGCACGCGTCGATGTAACAAGTGCCAACACGCTTTTCGAAAGCCTCACTTTGCCAGATGAAAATATCATTGCTGTGTTCGATCGTAATAACCGTCTGGTTTACCGCAACCGTTCGGTCCCCGACAACACATCCAATCAAGTTATCGAAATCCCGCTTTTCGCTGCACTGAAGGAAAAGCGGGAGGGAATCATCGAGGTTGTGAGCCCCTATGACCAGATCGAGCGAATCTACGGTATCGCACCCGTAAATCCTGGCGATTATGTTGTCGCCGTGGGCGTACCCAGTTCACGCCTCTATGAACCCGCTCGCGTACAGTTCGCGAGACAGGCTTTTTTCGGGTTACTCATCGCTTCATTGGCAATAGCCGCAGCTTTTGGGTTTGCGAGGAATATTGCCAAACCTTTGCATCAACTTACATTAGCGGCCAAGTCGTTTGGTGATGGAGATACCTCAGCGAGGACCGATATTACGGGAGGCGGGTCGATTCGCGAACTGGGGAAAACCTTCAATAGAATGGCGGATCAGATAGCTGAACGAGAAGAAAAGCTAAAGGAACTTGACCGTTTGAGATCGGAATTTGTCAGCAGCGTTTCGCACGAACTCAGGACTCCGCTTACCACCATAAAGACACTCACTCGCGTCCTGAATAGCAACCGAATTTCAGTCGATGAACGTGCCGAATATCTGCAAACGATTGCGGACGAGTGCGATCGGCAGATCGAGTTCGTCCAAAATCTGCTCGACCTTACACGCCTCGAGTCCGGAGCATTCCGCATATCGCTTGCCCGGGTCGACATTGTCAAACTGCTGTCAGAAGTGGTGAGGACGAATGAGCGGATTGCGCGTTCCCACGATCTGGATCTTGTATTCCTTCCACCGAAACATGCTCTTGCCCCGGCGCTTGCTGATGCCGCGATCTTACGGCAGATCGTAGTAAGCATTATCGCCAACGCGATGAAGTATACGACTGACGACGGAACGATAACCTTGTCGGTCGCCCAAGTTGATGATCGTATCGAGATCGGAATTGCGGACGATGGTTGTGGCATCGTCGCGGACGACATTCCACACGTATTTGAAAAATTCTTCCGCGGCCGCCCGCTACCGCATTCGCATGCTGGAGATTTCAGTGAGGACGATTCCATTAATGCTTCGAGCAACGAAACCGAGGGAGTGGGATTGGGGCTTTATCTTATAAAAAATCTTGTGCAGCAGAGTGGTGGAAAAATTTCAATTGAGAGTCCAGTTGAGGGGGAAGAGGTCGGCACGAAGGTCTCGATTGTGCTGCCGATCGCAGATCACGAGGGAGCCTAAGAGATCATGGAATTTTTGTACGGAGCTTTTTCGTTCGATTGGAAGGTTGCGGTCGTTGACCTTCTCCGCGTTACCTTGGCATTCGTTCTAGCGGTACCGATCGGATGGAGCGTCACGAATCAAAACGTAGCCTTGGCTTGCGAACCTTTCCGATCGTCGCCATGGCAGCCTGTGGATTCATGCTGATCCTGAAGAACGTTCCGGGTGCGAGTGTCGACACGCAGGCCCGTCTCATTCAAGGATTAATTTCGGGTATTGGTTTCATCGGCGGTGGGGCGATACTAAAGCAAGGAGCAAACGTTCGCGGTCTCGCGACAGCATCGAGCATCTGGTGCACGGGAGCAATCGGAACTGCTGTGGCCTTTGGGCGCGTAGAAATTGCGATCGTTCTCAGCATCATCACCTTCGTATCCCTGCGGGTTCTCAACCCGATAGTTGAGAGTGACGGATACACCGAGCCCGACCAAAGCGAGAAAATGTCCGATTGACATAAG
>JBGSQW010000138.1:0-57550 GCA_041737885.1 Pyrinomonadaceae bacterium
CGTTGGCCTGATTGCCGTCGGCATCGGCCTAGTCGCCCCGGCCTCGACTCTGTCGCATTTCACGGTATTCATGCTAGCGTGCTTCGTCGGCTATCAGGTCGTCTGGAACGTAAAACCCGCCCTCCACACGCCCCTAATGAGCGTCACCAACGCCATCAGCGGCATCATCCTGGTCGGCGGCATGCTCCAACTAGGCGGCACAGACATGAACCTGACAACGATTCTTGGAGCGGTAGCCGTTTTGATCGCCGCGATCAATATCGCGGGTGGATTTTTGGTCACTAATCGCATGTTGGCGATGTTTAGGAAGTAAATTTGTGTATTTTGATCGGAGGGCTTCCCGCGTTTCGCGGTCACAGCCCCGTCGTTTACGGCGGGGAGAGGTTGGAAAAGAATATATCAGCCCGTTTCAACGGGCTTTGGATCGAACCGGCTTTAGCCATGCGAATTTCGATACTAAAGGCTAAAGCCGCGACCGGTAAGGTCGTTAAAACGCCCTAGATCCGATCGAAACAATAACGAATCCCGCCGTAAACGACGGGGCTACGACCGCGAAACGCGGGAGGCTCGTGAACGGGCCTGATTGGCGGTTTTATCTACTAAGATTTGGAACCGGCTTTTGCGACAGAGACGAAAATGGCTCGACGTTCATATTCTGAGATCAATCTGCATATAACTTGGCACACTAAGGACAATTTGCCGATGATAAACGAGAATATCGAAGCCGCGTTGTACAAATTCCTGCGGAACAAAGTTATTAAAACCGAAGGTGCATTCTTTCACGCGATTGGCGGTATTGAGACCCATGTTCACATCGGAGCCTCTGTCCGGTCCACGGTAGATATTGATAAATGGATCGGTCAACTGAAGGGGGCGAGTTCGCACGAATTCGGTAAGGCTTTGCAATGGCAGCAGGGATATGGGGTCGTGAGCTTTGGAACTCGTGATCTACCATGGGTCATCGCTTACATTGAGAACCAGAAAGAACGTCACAGGAGCGGAGATATTTCGGGTCGGCTGGAGCGGATAGATGACGATGGCTAAAGCCGCGCCCGGTAAGGACGGTAAACCGTCCTGTAAGATTCATTCGAGAAGCTAACCCCGCCGTAAACGGCAGGGCTAGGACCGCGAAACGCGGGATGCCTCGTGAACGAGGCCGTTAGGAATTCAACTTAACAGCTGTCGCGGTTAGATAACTGTTAGCAAATTTTCATGCAACAAAGCCTAATCACAATCGCCTACATCGCCGCGAGTGCGTTGTTTATTTTGAGCCTCGGTGGACTGTCGCGGCAGGAGACTGCTCGGCGGGGGAACCTGTACGGCATTTTGGGAATGCTGATCGCTCTCGTCGCGACGGCGGCGGCGATGAATGTCGGCGGGTTGCCGGTGCTCGCGGCGGCGCTTGTTCCGGGGTTGGTCATCGGGGCGATCCTTGCGAGTCGTGTGCAGATGACTTCGATGCCGGAGCTGGTGGCGATACTGCACAGCTTTGTGGGGCTGGCGGCTGTATTGGTCGGGTTTGCGACATATCTTGGACCGCAAAAGGAAATGACTCCGGCCGAGCATAATCTGCACAATGTCGAGATTTATATTGGCGTCTGCATCGGTTCGATCACATTTACCGGGTCGGTCATAGCCTTTCTAAAACTGCGCGGCTCTCTCAGCGGGAAGCCGCTGATGATACCGGGGCGGCATTTCATCAATCTTCTGATGCTGGTAATGACCATCGCGATCGGCGTCTCATTTTTCATGGCCCCGGGCACGAATGGTTATCCCGAACTCGTGGCTGCTACATTGATCACGGGGCTCCTCGGCATTCACTTCATCATGGCGATCGGCGGAGCGGATATGCCGGTGGTCGTTTCGATGCTGAACAGCTATTCCGGCTGGGCGGCATCGGCAGCTGGCTTTATGCTCGGCAACGACCTGCTGATCATCACCGGTGCACTTGTCGGTTCAAGCGGTGCGATCCTCAGCCAGATCATGTGCAAAGGCATGAACCGTTCATTTATCTCGGTCATGCTTGGTGGATTTGGAACGGAGAGCGGAACGTCGTCGAGCAGCGCAGCAGCTCCGGCGGGTGAGGTTCATTCGGTCGATGCTCCGGGAGCCTCGGAACTTTTGCTCGACGCGAAAAGAGTAATCATTATTCCAGGCTACGGACTCGCGGTTGCCCAGGCGCAGCATTCGCTGGCTGAAGTTTGCAAGATATTGAAAGAAAAAGGCGTAGACGTTAAATTCGCGATCCATCCCGTGGCCGGACGCCTGCCCGGCCACATGAACGTCCTGCTCGCCGAGGCAAACACCCCATACGACATCGTCTTCGAGATGGAAGAGGTCAACGACGATTTTCCCACGACCGACGTCGCCTGGGTCATCGGAGCCAACGACATCGTCAACCCCTCCGCCATGGACGACCCCGGCTCCCCCATCGCCGGCATGCCCGTCCTCCACGTCTGGAACGCCCGCCACTGCATCGTCATGAAACGCGGCATGGCCAGCGGCTACGCCGGTGTGGATAACCCGTTGTTCTACAAGGACAACACGTTGATGCTGTTTGGGGATGCTAAGAAGGTGGTGGATGAGATCTTAGGAGTTATGCGAGGGTGAGCAAAGGAACTGTGGTAATTACCGCACTTCTCTTCGCAACATTCGGTCTTGCGTTGCAGATCGGAATAATGTCGCTACTTGGTTTCGAATGGGGGCCCATGGAAACTGATTGGGTCATCTCAGCAACTCTGGGCCTCTACATCGGAACTGTTACGGTGTCTCTGTTAGCCGCCGGGATTCTAGTCAAAGAAACAACGTCAAAATCCTCATCGATCCGAGTAGGTTGTATTGTCTCCTGGCTCGCCCTAGTCATCGAAGGATTGGTGGGCACTTCGTCCCAGTTTCTGACTAGAAGCCATGAACAACATTGGGCTCTAGATTACGTAGGCAAGCCGATGTTTTGGATAATTTTTGTCGGAACAATTCCAGCATTGGTTCTGGGAATGATTTTCGGCTACACGATCTGGACACGAAATCACAAATCCCTTTAGCTAGTTTGCAATTCCATCAACGCCAACCTCTCCACGACCTCCCCGCCCTCAATATGCTTCTCCACGATCTCCGCCACATCTTCAGCCTGAACTTGTCCGTATAAAGTTCCGTCCGGATAGACCATGACGGCGGTTCCGACGGTGCAGAAGCCGATGGAGCCGCAGTCGGTTAGGAGGATCTCGCCCATTGGGTTGCGGCCTTTGGATTCTTTGCCTTGGCGGAGGCCTTTGGATTCGAGGATGCGTTCGAATTCGGCTTTGACCTCGGCACTGCCGACAGCGAGGCAGGATTTGCCGCTGCACACGAAGACCTGCCGCCTGATCGGAGCCTTGAGCATCGGGGCGAGTTTTTCTAGTTCTTCGCGGTCGGTGATGAATTTGGGCTTTGCCATATTAGTTTTATTTTGCCACGCGGACGCAAATATTACATAGGCATACGTTCTCTTTATGTTAGAATTTCGCCAACGAAACACGTTCTATCACGATGGCGATCGGCATTATCATCCACATCACAGTCGGCACCGAAAAACGGACCGAATTCTTCTCGCAGGAGCGAATTCGGATCGGTTCGGACGATACCTGTGACCTGCAGATCCACGCTCCTCAGACGGGCGAGGCTCGGCCGTGGTTCGATCTGGAGAATGCCGATGGTGTTTATCGCATTGTCGAGTTCAACGACGTTCTCTCGCTCAAGATCAATCAAAATCCGATCCGCCGGTTCATCGCAATAACCGATGGCGACCTGATCGAGGTGCCGGACGCCGATATTTCCTTCGCGTTTTTCTCGCTTGAGACAAAATCGTCGCTAATAACGACGAACCGCGATCAGCCTCATATTTCGCGATTTATCGAGGATGCGGCACTGGAATCGGCCTCGTCCGCCAAACGCGATGATGCCAAGGCCTTTCTTCGTGAATTTGTTCGCGAGCTTTCCCGCGAGATATCGTGGACTACAAAGTTGATCACGCTTGTGCTCGTCATGGGCTTTATTACGGGTATCTTGTACCTCGGTTTTGCAGTTAACCGGGAACTGCGTGAGTCGCGCGTTCAGGGCCAGCAGCAGAGCGAGGTCATCAAAAAGCTAGAAGAGCGGCTCGGTCAAACCACTGATCAGATAGATCAGCTCGACAAGACAAACAAAGATCTCATCAAAACTGTTTCGCTCGCTCCGAATCTCCGGGTCGAATACGGCAACGCGATCTGCCTGATCGTTGGCGTTTACGATCTCGTAGACAAAAAGACGGGCAAGGTTCTTCGTTACGCCGATCCTCAGGCTTTTCGGCCAAATCCGTATGAACCTACCCAATCAGAAGAACCCAGTCAGACGATGATGCCGCCGCAGGTCGGCCTGACGACGGAAGGTGCGGGTTCGCCTGTCGAGTATGATTTTATTGGAACGGGCTTTCATGTCGGCAGCGGATATATCGTTACTAACCGTCACGTTGTTCAACCCTGGGAAGAGGACGATCAGGTAAAACAAATGATGCAGGTGGCGAACGGCCGTGCCCGGCTCAAGCGGCTCGTCATTTATTTCCCCAATTTTGCCCAGCCATTTACTCTCAGGATCCGCCAGCTTGGCGGCAGGGAAGACGTTGCTGTGGCGACCATCGACCCGGCGATGCTGCCGAGCGAGATACCAACGGTTCCTTTGGATGTAGACACAGATTCCGCAACCGTCGGCAAGACCGTTGTCACGATGGGCTACCCGAGCGGCCCCGATCGCCTGCTGGCGATGGTCGATGACGATGAGGCGAAATCGATAAACCAGCGGTTTGGGAATTCGCGTCAAAACCTGATCAATTTCCTCGCACAGTCACAAAAGATCGTGCCGCTGCTGACCCAGGGAGCCATAACCGACCTCGACGCGAGACGAATTGTTCACGATGCGAAGACGGCTGAGGGCGGTTCCGGCGCTCCGCTGTTTGGGCAGTCGGGAAAAGTGATCGGCGTTAATTTTGGCGTCTTTACCGAGAATACGGCGGCGAATATGGCCGTTCCGGTGCGATTTGCGGTCGAGCTGTTGAGAAAGGCTGGCTGGAAAACGCCCGAGGAAATGCAAAAAGCCGCCGACGAGACGCAGGTCGCAGCCACCGAGTCGAATTCAAACACAGCCCAGCCTAAACCGCAGTAATTCTAGTCGGCCCTTTCTTCCGCCGATGGCTGATTTCTGGCGTTAATGGTGGTTTGTTCGGCCATTAACATCGTTTCACCGCAGTCTTCCGCCGTTCCCGGCGATCGTTCATCTACTTTTTGTTTTGGCAGAGCAACCGCTGCAAACAGCGCCATCAAACAAACTCCGGCACCGACCCAAAAGACAGGCTGAACCGCAGACGCCATCGCCGTTTCCAATATCACCAAAACATCGGCGGGCAAGGCTGCCCGTGCGGCTGGTTCGATCAGAGCATTCGGGTTCGAGGCAAATTCGGCGGCCTTCTCGGCTGATAGAACCGCATTCTCGCCGGTCGCTGCATTCATCAGCTGGCTGCCCAGTCCTGCGGTCAGGACAGTTCCCATTATCGCTACGCCAAACGCTCCGCCGATCGAGCGGGAAAATTGATTGAGCGACGTGACGATGCCTAATTGATGCCGCTCGACCGCTTGCTGAACGGCGATCAACAGCGTCAACATCGTCAGGCCGAGCCCGCATCCTATGAGCACGAGATCGAGATAGAGTCGATAATGCGGGGTTTCGCGGTCGAATGTCGCGAGAAGGATGAATCCGGCGGTGAGAACGATGAATCCGGTTATCGTGATGGTTCGGTAGCTTACTCTCAGCAATAACCGTCCGCCGATTATCGACATGGTCACCCAACTGAGCATCAGCGGCGTGAGCAGCGAACCCGCCTGTGTTGCCGTCATCCCGAGAGCACCTTGAGCAAAGAGCGGAATATACGAGATCGCTCCAAACATCGCGATACCGGCCAGGAATCCTGCAACCACCGATATTAATACGGTTCGATTCTTAAACAAGTGGAACGGGATAATGGGATCCTTCGCTCGACGCTCGGCAAAAAAGAAGATCGCCAGAAGAGCTCCGCCGCCTGCGAAATAAACGAGGTTTTGTGACGAAAAGATCGATGTGGAATTGTCGCCTTCGACCAATGCAAGCATGAGCAGGCTGATCGCCAGCATCAGAGAGATCGCACCTGCGTAATCGATCACGGGTTTTTGCGTATTCTTCGGCTCTTTTAGGGCAAATCCGATGATGATGGCGGCGAGAACGCCGATCGGGAGATTGATAAAAAATACCCAACGCCAGGATATCTGATCGGTGATAAATCCGCCGATTATAGGCCCGATCACGCTCGACAAACCCCAAACACCGCTAAAATACGCCTGCATACTGGCGCGTTCCTTCAGCGTGAAAGTATCGCCGATGATCGTCATCCCGAGCGGCACGAGAGCACCGGCTCCGAGGCCCTGGATGGCTCTGAAAATGATGAGCTCCGTCATCGATCCTGCGAGGCCCGACAGCAGCGTGCCGAGCAGAAAAATTCCGATCCCAACCTGATAGAGCAGGCGTCGGCCGTACAGATCGGAAAGCTTTCCCCAGACCGGAACCGTGACGGTCGAGGTAACCAGATAAGCAGAAAAGACCCAGCTATAGTGATTGATACCGCCGAGCGAAGCGATCACGGTTGGCATGGCCGTTCCGACGACCGTCGCCTCCAGAGCGGCGATCGCCATTCCCGTCATTACTCCTATAGTTACAGCCCAACGCCGGCCTTTCGACATTTCCAGCGTAGGCCGTTCTACTTGTTCGTCGATCGTGTCTGAAGATGCTTCCACTCTGTCTATTGTAGATATTTGACTGCCGAATCTAAAGACGACACGTCTTGCGGGTGCGAGATAGGACGGGTCAGGCAAATTTTTCGCGGTCTTTGTCGGCAAGCTCCGATATTTTCGACATCAGGTGATCGGAAATTTCCTTGTGGGTTCTCAGGCGGTCGCCTTTTTCGTAGAAAGATGTCAGATCGATCTTCTCACCGAACCAGATGCGGATCTTTTCGCCGCCGCTCCAATTGCCGAGGATCTGCTTAGGCAGGTCGTTACCTAGACCGGCGATAAAAACGGGAATTACTTGCGGGTGCGAGCCATAGATCACTTTGCCGATACCTGGTTGGGCGGGAAGCAGGTCGTACGGGCCGCCCTCGAGGTTTCGTTTGCCCTCGGGGTGAAATCCGATGACGTGGCCGTGCCCGGTCGAGCAGAGCTGGACGAGGCGACGAAGGGAGTATTTGTCAAAATCGCGCTTTGTGACCACACGGTCCTCGCGGAAAAAAGGCGGATACATCGAGAACCAGCCCATCACGAGGTTCACAAACCAACCGACCGGATTGTCGTAAAAGAACTTTGCCCGGACCGGGAAAAATAGCGTAACGGGCCGCTTTGTCCGGCGAAAGATGACGCTTGAGACCGTGTACATGTCAAAAAATGAACGGTGATTAGCGACCAGGATCAACGGCGTATCGACATCCGAATTCTCGACGTTCTCGATGCCGAAAACGTTCATCAGATTGTAGGTCGCGATCAGGATCCAGAGCGAGCCGATGTGCCGCTGGCAAAAGGTCATCAGCCGTTTCCACGCGCCGAGATTCATCCGGTGGGCGAGGCGAAAGCCCAGACGCTCGGTCGGGTCGAGAACCGCGATCTCGGCCGGCTCAGGAACCAACGGTTCCAGCGGCCTCGCGATCGCAGTCTCTTCAGTTTTTTCCAGCGAATTCGGCTCCATGGGCAAACCGTAATTTTAGCATTTTAACAGGCGTCGAACGAGGCAAGCGTTTCGGCGGCCGACTGCATCCAAATTTGTTCGTATTTTCCATTCAAATAGAAGAGCGGATGTGGCGCTAATCATCTTCCGGCAATAAGATATTGATTTTTTGATAAAAACGTGCTATACTTGCAACGACGTTGTGAGGATGGCGGTGTGCAGTGCCAAACGTCGGTTTTTAGGGCGTTTTCGGGAGAGAACAAGGATGAAAGAGAATCGGAAAGGATCGTGTAAGACAATGTCACACAGTGAGTTTTTTAAAAAAGTCGAAAAAACGGCCTTAAAATGTCTGTAACTATCTGAAAATAGGCGACTTATTTGTCCCACGAGGGGCGTGGGACAAGCGTGGGACAAGTTGGGACGAGATTTTTCGGTTCAAGCGTAAACTACTGATAAGAATGGGTTTGTACGAATAGCCAATTTTAGGGAAAAACGTCGAAGGAACCAAAAAAAACGATTTGTCTTATTTTGTAAGACACAGTATACGCCGCCTGGTCGGCTCGAAATAAAAGTCGTGGACAGATGACTGGAATTTTCATAAACTATGATTCAACATCACAAACTCCAGGCAGACTCAGCCGCTTGCAGCCGCGTTTTAGCCGAACATCTTAAACATAGGGGACTTCAAAAAATGTCAATTTATAAAACAGTATCAACTGTTTTGGCGTCAGTTATTCTTCTTACATCCGCGATCATTGTTTCGGCCGCGGGTACCAATGACGGGCTCTGGAAAGAGATCGACGATTCCGAGATAAGCTTGCGGCCAGTGGCCAAAACGCGAACGCCCGAGGAATATCGTACGTTCAGGCTTGATAAAACTATCCTCGACGGCCTGCTGGCCTCGGCTCCTGAGGAATTTGCGCGGTCGGCGGATGAGCGCATGATCGAGCTTCCTATGCCGGACGGCAGCATGGGCAGGTTCAAATTCGAGCATTCGCTCGTCGTTGAGCCGGGTTTGCTTGCTAAATATCCCGAGCTGGGAGCGACGTATCGGGCATTTGGCATCGATGATCCGACAGCGAGTGCGAGATTCGACCTTTTGCCAACCGGGTTCCACGCTATCATTCTCTCCGCAGGCGGAACGGTTCTGATCGATCCCTATGCGGTAGGCGATACCGAAAACTATGTAACATACCGCAAGAATGATCTGGCACGGCTTGATGATTTCAAATGCGAAGTCGGCGAAGGCTCACTGGAATCAATGCTGAATGAGGACATTCTGGAAGCACAGAGAATGTTTGCACCTGCTTCACCAGAGGTCACATCCGGTACCCAGCTTCGCACTTACCGCATTGCCGTTGCGGCTTCTAACGAATACGCAGTCGCGGTCGGCGGTAATACGATCGCAGGTACGCTGGCGGCACAGGTTCTGATCATGAATCGTGTAAACGGCGTGTACGAGCGTGATCTCGCTATCCGAATGGTGATGATCGCTAATAATGACCTTATTGTTTACGCCGGGAATAACATGAGTTGCCCGGTAGGAACCGGCGGGACAGCCTGTTCAGCCGCAAACGATCCTTACACCAACAACAGCGGTACGGCAATGTTGGGCGAGAATACGACCACGCTGACGAATGTTATACAGGCAGCAAACTACGACATAGGTCACGTTTTCAGCACGGGCGGCGGCGGAGTTGCAACGCTCAACGGCCCTTGCGGCGGAAACAAGGCTCGCGGAGTTACCGGTTTGGGCAACCCTGTCGGCGACGCTTTTGCAATTGACTATGTAGCCCACGAAATAGGGCATCAGTGGGGAGCCCAACATACGTTCAACGGTGCAGTCAGCAGCTGTTCGGGTGGCAACCGCTCGGGCGGATCTGCTTACGAACCGGGTAGCGGCGTTACGATAATGGCGTATGCCGGTATCTGTGGGAATCAGAATCTGGCCCGGAACAGTATCGATACGTTTCACGTTAAGAGTCTCGAAGTGATCGTAGCCTATAGTCAGACTGGAAACGGCAGCACATGCGGCACGGCCACGGCGACGGGCAATACGGCTCCCGAGGTTTCAGTTGAAGGCGGTGTGATCTTTGACATTCCAAAGCAGACCCCGTTTACTCTTACGGCCATTGGAAGTGATGCAAATGGCGATGCGATCACCTATGATTGGCAGCAGTACGATCTGGGGGCTGCGACCACGGCGGTGCCGAATTCTGACGCTGTCGGTGCCATCCCGATCTTTCGTCCATATTTGCCGACGACATCACCTTCACGCACGTTTCCTTCTTTGCCGTACATCCTGAATAATGCCAACGTTCCGCCATCGACATATAACTGTTCAGGCTTTTCCTGCTTGTCCGGCGAACTGATGCCGCAGATCGGTCGAGCTATGACCTTTCAGGTGATAGCCCGAGACAATAGGGCCAACGGCGGCGGTATCAATACGGCGACGACGACGGTCGCGGTCGACGGAGGAACCGGGCCATTCCAGGTGACTTCGCAGGGAACTGCCGTGTCCTATACGGGCGGAACGGCTCAGGCTGTGACCTGGGATGTTAATGGTACGACGAACAGCCCGATAAATGCGGCTAACGTGAAGATCTCGTTCTCGACCGACGGCGGGCTCACATTCCCGACCGTGTTGAGCGCGAGCACTCCGAACGACGGTTCTGAGAATGTCTCGATACCGAACGTCGCGACAAACACGGCGAGGATCAAGGTCGAAGCCGTCGGAAAGATATTCTTCGATATCTCGAACGTCAACTTCACCGTGACCCCGGCAGCTGCACCAGTAAGCGTCGCGGGCCGCGTATTGACGCCGAGCGGCATTGCCATCAGAAGCGCGAGGGTGACGCTGATCGATGCCCTCGGGGTTCGACGAACGGCGACGACAGGTTCACTGGGCACCTATTCGTTCGATCTGGTTCCCGGCAATCAGAGCTACACACTGACGGTTTTCAGCAGACGCTACAGGTTCTCCCCGAGAACCCTCGCTCTGACAACCGCGAATGTTGATAACGTAGACCTGACAGGCCTCGAATAAAAGAAAAAGCCGGAGCAGGCATTTACTGCTTGCTCCGGCTAAACTCTGTAGTTTTTTAGTTGGTTAGTCGATGTTGAAGTACTTGGCTTCCGGATGATGCACGATGATCGCTGAGGTCGATTGCTCAGGATCAAGCTGATATTCCTCGGTCAATTCGACGCCGATACGTGACGGATCAAGCAGCTCAAAGATCTTGGTCTGGTCTTCGAGAGCGGGGCACGCAGGATAGCCAAAGCTGAAACGCGACCCCTGATAACCTTGGTGAAACAACTTCGCCATTTCCGGGGCGTCGTTGCCAGCGATGTTCAGCTCTTCACGGATCCGTTTATGCCACATTTCGGCCAGGGCTTCTGCCGATTCGACCGATAATCCGTGGAATAGCAGATAGTCGGTGTAGTTATCCGATTTGAAGAGCTTAGTCGAATGCTCGCTAGCCTTGCGGCCCATGGTTACGAGGTCGAATGCGACGACATCGATACTTCCGGATTCGACCGAAGCAAAGAAGTCGGCGAGGCAAAGATTTTTGCCGCCACGCTGCTCGATCGGCTGCCTCGGGAACGTGAATCTCATTCGTTCGGTCTTCTCGTCATCCTGATAGATGATGAGGTCGTTACCGCTCGATTGACATGGGAAATAGCCGTAAACGAGCTTAGCTTCAAGCAGTTTTTCACGGATCGCCTGGGCTTTGATCTCTTTGAATTTTGGATAAACGGTCTCTTCGAGGACCGTTTTATATTCTTCAGGCGTCTTGCGGCCTTGCTTATATTGCCACTGGCCCTTGAAGAGAGCAGTCTCGTTGATGAAGTCGAATACCTTGGTCAGATCGGTGATCTCGACGACCCTGGAACCATAGAACGGAGCTTTCGGCAGGTTCTCGATCGCTGACACTTCAGATCTTGTGGTATGTGCCGAGTCACCGGCCGAACGAGTGGATACACGAGCGGCGGCGGTGCCGAGCTTAGCATCCTCGCCAACGAGGTCTTCGGCGTCGGTCACGGTATCGATCGCAGAGTCTGAGAAAACAGGCTCGTCAGCTGACGCAGCTGTGTCTTTTGAATCCTGACTCACGGCTGCGGTCGCAAGGCCCGCTAGTTCGTCCATTGCATGCAGGCCGTCGAACGCATCGCGGGCGTAAAACAATTTGCCGTTGTAGAGCGGAATAAGGTCGGCATCGACATAGCGGCGGTTAAGTGCGGCTCCGCCCAGTATAACGGGAATGTTGATACCGCGTTCGTTCATCAGTTCGAGGTTATCGCGCATGATGAGCGTTGATTTGACAAGCAATCCGCTCATTCCGATAGCGTCGCATTTTGCTTCCTCTGCAGCTCGCAGGATATCGTCGATCGGCTGCTTGATACCGAGGTTTACGACCTTGTATCCGTTGTTTGTCAGGATGATATCGACGAGATTTTTGCCGATGTCATGAACGTCGCCTTTTACAGTGGCAAGGACAAGAACGCCTTTATTTGAGCCTTCTACCTTGTCCATAAATGGTTCGAGGAACTTAACTGCCGCTTTCATCGATTCTGCGGATTGCAGTACGAACGGCAATTGCATTTGGCCGCTGCCGAAAAGCTCACCGACGGTTTTCATCCCGTCGAGCAGCAGATCATTGATGATATCGAGCGGCGGATACGTTTCGAGGGCAAGCTTTAGGGAGTCCTCGAGCCCGATGCGTTCACCGTCGATGATGTGATGTTTGAGCTTTTCTTCGATCGGCAGGTTCGAGATATCAGGCTTGATAGACTGAGCGGATTTGCCCTCGAACATCGTCGAAAATTCGCCGAGTGGATCGTACGTGCAAATATCGCCGTCGAACTTACGCCGATCGTAGATCAGGTCGCGTGCCGTGTCGATCTCGTGCTCAGTGAATCGCATCAATGGCAGGATCTTTGAAGCGTTCACGATCGCCGAGTTCATTCCGGCCTCGACACAGTCGTGAAGAAAGACCGAGTTCAGAACGACACGGGCTGCGGGATTTAGTCCGAAAGAGATATTTGAAACACCAAGAATGATGTTTGCCTCCGGCATTTCCTGATGGATCTGGCGGATCGAATTTATGGTCTCGAGAGCGTTTTTCCGATCTTCTTCGATCCCGGTAGATATCGGCAGAGCGAGCGGATCAAAGAAGATATCGTGTCCCGGGATGCCGAATTCGGTCGCTTGTTTGTAGGCTCTGCGAGCGATCTTGAGTTTGTCGTCAAATGATCGGGCCATTCCGTCTTCGTCGATCAGCCCGATCACGATGCTCGCTCCAAATTCCTTCGCAAGGTTGAGGACCTTTAGGAAACGCGGCTCGCCGTCTTCGTAGTTGGTGGAATTAAGGATAGATTTGCCGCCCGCATGTTCCAGGCCGGCTTCCATCTTTTCCCATTCGGTCGAGTCAAACATCATCGGGATCTTGACTGCTGTGGCCAGTCTCGCCGCCAAAGTATGCATGTCGGCGACACCGTCACGTCCGACGAAATCGACGTTTACGTCGAGAATATGGGCCCCTTCTTTCTCCTGAGATTTTGCGAGATTGACGAGCCCATCCCAATCCTCGGCATCGAGCAGGTCGCGCATCTTTTTCGATCCCGAGGCGTTAACCCGCTCGCCGACGATCAGAAACGAGGCGTCCTGGGTATATGGCTGCTGGAAATAGATCGACGACGCGGAGGGAACGAGTTTGGCATTACGATCCTTAGGCGAAAGGGAACTTACGCGTTCGACAACCTGTCGCAGGTGTTCAGGTGTAGTTCCGCAGCATCCGCCGACGATGTTCGCACCAAAATCTTTCGTGAAATGCTCGACCTGAGCCGCGAAACTTTCGGGCGTCTCATCATAATGCTGGGCACCGTCTTTAACTTCAGGCAGGCCAGCATTGGGCAGAACACTAACGGGGATCGGAGAGTTTTCACAAAGGTACCGAAAGCTATCGGCCATGTGTTTCGGTCCGGTACCGCAGTTCATCCCGATGACATCGATCGGGAATGGCTCAAGAGCCGTTAAAGCAGCCGCGATCTCCGTGCCGTTAAGCATGGTTCCAAAAACCTCGATCGTGACCTGGGCGATCACTGGAAGCCGGATCTTGGTTTTCTCAAAGTGATCAAATATAGCCGCGAGAGCAGCTTTTGTTTGCAAAAGATCTTGGCAGGTTTCGACCAGCAAAAGGTCAGAGCCACCGTCAACCAGCCCGCGAATCTGCTCGACATACGCAGCTTTTAGGGCCGGATAGGTGATGTGGCCAAGGGTAGGAAGCTTGGTGCCCGGACCGATCGAACCGGCGACGAATCGGGGTTTGTCCACCGTCGAATAATCGCTCGCTATTCGTTTTGCCAATGCGGCGGCTCGGAAATTTACGTCGTAGGTCTTCTCTGCGATACCAAATTCCTGCAGCACTATCTCGCTGCCGCCGAAACTGTTGGTCTCGATCACATCGCATCCAACATCCAGGAAGGCTTTGTGAACCTGCTCGATCGCATCAGGCCGCGTGTAAAGAAGGTTCTCGGAACAGTTCTCAAACGCCGGGCCGCCCCATTCTTCGATCGAGAGGTTGAGCGATTGAAGATAGGTGCCCATGGCACCATCGAAAACAATGATCCTTTCTTTTAGAAGGTCGAGAAATGACGTCATAAATAAAAAACTCCATGCAAACAAGCACAGAGTTTATTGAAAATTCGAAATTAATACTCTCTGCTGTTTAGCGGGTTATTTTATGTGGCCGCAAGTTGCAATAACTCACCACACATCGAAAAGAAGAGTTTAGAGAGTCATAAAGACAGAGTCAACCTGTGAGCCCCTTGGCCCCTTATACGAAAACAATTTGGAACAAATCTAATCTGACGGCGTTTGATAGTATTGGAAGCCAAAATTAAGGCGTTGGATTCCAATGACATAATACGTAAACACGAGAGGCGGGTTTGATTTCCCCGCCTCTTTTTTCATTGTTCCACTAACAGGACGTGGGCTTAGACGACCGCGATCTTAACCGATCCGTCACCGGCTTTTGCTGCGTAGGATTTGACGGGAACCTCTGCTGGGCCCTTTGTAACATTGCCATTTGAAGCGTCAAATTTAGAGCCGTGTTTTGGGCAAGACAGATCTTTACCGTTGTATTCAAGAAGCCCTTTTTTGTGTGTGCAGAATGCCGAGAACGCCGCAAATTGTTTATCAGCTACGTGAATGACGATCAGCTTTCCCGCCGACGAATCGACGATCTGCGAACCTCCAACTTTGGCAAGTGCACTATCGGCTGCGACCGGGACAACTACGTCTTCAAAGCTAGCTGCCGCGAATGCGTTCTCTCCCATCGTGACGGTCAAAACCGTCGCTCCGGCAACGAGCCCGGCCTTTACCAAAAACTCACGGCGGCCCATGCACGGAGCCATAATATTGCAATCTTTCATATAAACGTTTCCTCCAGCCTTTTGATGCAAAATTTCTGAAAATAGCTCTTAAAGATACGACATATTTCGAACTAACGCACGTGTTTTATGAGCGTTCCGCCGAAAAAAATGTAGCAAACGCAGAGAATGAGCTCGCCAACGAAAATCGCGGCGATGAATTTCCAGTAGCTCATCTTCGTAGTACCGGCAACATAGCACACAAGGTCCGTCGGGACGAGTGGAAAAAACGCCCAGGCGGCGACAAAAAGGAAGCCAAGCGGGTGCTCGAGTTTCTTCTTTATTTTTTGGCTAAGTTCAGGTTTATGATTCTCAAAATAATCGCTGAAACCGAGATACTCCGAAAAATAATAGATCAACGTCGATGACAAGAGGATCCCGGTCATCGAGACGAGCAGAACGGTGAATGGCTGCTCCGGAAAGAGCAATGTCCCCGCGATCACAAGCGGCGTCGAAGGCAGCAGGGTGATGCCGCGAACGATAGAGAACACGAGATAGATCAGCCAGATCAGTCCGCTAAAGCGTTTCAGGAACTCAGCGATGGTATCGGCCGTGAATTTTGACGGGTCGGCGAGATACGAACCTACGCAGGCCAAAACTATCGCTGCCCAGAGCACGAGAACGATCATTCTGACGATTTTGGTTGTCTTTGAAAGATTTTTCACCAACGAGAGCTATGTTCTCACGGCTGAGAGGTGGAAAACTAGTCACAAACTAAAAGGCCTCGCGATCGCGAGGCCTTATGTCTGCGCCGATGCAAATCAACTCAAAATCCGTATCCGACAACTTCTCCAGCCTTCGGCGTTGGCTCCATATCTTTTTTCCAACGAAGTACAGGCTTCCTCGCCGCTGAGGCTTCATCAAGACGGCCAATTCTGGTTGAATGCGGAGCGTTTATGACGAGCTGCGGATCTTCCTGTACCTCTTTGTCAATGTCGATCATAGCCTCGACAAAGGCATCAAGATCGGCTCGGCCGACGGATTCGGTTGGTTCGATCAGCATTGCTCCCTCAACGACGAGAGGGAAATACACAGTCATCGGGTGGAAGCCGTAATCGATCAGGCGTTTGGCGATGTCGAGCGTGACGACGCCTTTCTTCGACTGGTTCTTATGCGAGAAGATCGCTTCGTGCATGCAGTCCGATTCGAACGGCTTGTCGAAAGATCCTTCGAGAGCTTTTGAGACATAGCGGGCGTTAAGAACCGCAGCCTCAGTCGCCTCTTTCAGACCGTCGTTGCCGTGGGTGTAGATATACGCGAGAGCACGGACCATCATTCCGAAGTTGCCGTAGAAGGCCTTAACACGGCCGATCGTTCCAGGATAGTCGTAGTTTAGGCGATAATTGTCGCCATCCTTCTCGATCCGCGGAGTCGGTAAAAATGGTGCGAGATCGGCTGAGCACAAACAAGGGCCGCATCCGGGACCGCCGCCGCCGTGTGGCGTTGAGAATGTTTTGTGCAGGTTGAGATGGATCACGTCGACGCCCATGTCGCCGGGACGCGCAACGCCGACGAGCGCGTTCATGTTAGCCCCGTCCATGTAAACCAGGCCGCCGGCCGCATGGATCGTTTCGCAGATCTCTTTGATATTTCGTTCGAAGATGCCGCAGGTATTGGGGTTTGTGAGCATCAGGCCCGCAACGCCGCCTTCGTCGCAAAGCTCACGAAGGTGCTCCATATCCGTCAAACCTTCGGCCGTCGAGCGTATCGTTTTAACGGTAAAGCCGGACATCGCCGCCGATGCGGGATTTGTGCCGTGTGCTGAATCAGGAATTAGCATAACGCGCCGATTCTTAGATTCCTCGCCGTCACGATGGTCCAGAAACGCCCGCATAAGCATCACGCCAGTCATCTCGCCTGCCGCTCCAGCTGCAGGCTGCAGCGAGATGCCTGGCAGGCCGGTGATCTCACACAGATCTTCCTGCAAATGATAGATCAGCTCTAACGCTCCCTGCGATTCCGATTCAGGTGCAAGCGGATGAAGTCCGGCAAAACCGGCGATCCTCGCGACCTTTTCATTCAGCCTAGAGTTATATTTCATCGTGCATGAGCCTAGCGGATACATGCCGAGATCGATAGAGTAGTTCCAGGTAGAGATTCGCGTAAAATGCCTTACGACATCTACCTCAGAAACCTCTGGAACGCCCTCGAGATCATCGTCACGTCGCAATTCTGCCGGCAAAAGCTCGTCGAGATTGACCGCGTCGACATCGAGTTTTGGCAAACGATATCCGACACGTCCGCCCTGCGAACGTTCAAAGATCAAGCCTTCATTCTGGCTCGGGTGCTGAGTAACTTTCTTAATGCTCATAAAAAACTGTGATCCTGCAAATGTCCAGGCTACGCCTGTGGCAATCCTTTTTGTGCTACTTCCGATACGACATTACAGAAACGGTCTAATTCCCAAAGCGTTGTATAGACATTCGGCGTTATCCGGATGCCGGTAAATTCCTCATGTACGATCGGCGTAGTAAATATCTTGTGCTTATCCATCAGATAGCCGCCTAGTTTGACCGGATCGATGCCTTCGATCTTAAAATTTCCGATCGCACAGGACTGTTTCGGGTCAAACGAAGTATTGAACCCTACTTTTGGTAGAGTCTTTAGATTGTTCATCCAATAGCGGGCTAAAAAACGCAGTCGTTCTTCCTTTCGTTTTGAGCCGATCGCGTTGTGAAAGAGAACTGCCTCGCCGATAGCTAGCCGCATAGCTGCCGAGTGCGTTCCTATCTCTTCGAATTTACGTATGTCGTTCTTATTCTTGTCCTCGGAGGCCATCAGTGCCCAAACTTTTGCGATCTTGTCCTTTTTGACATACAGCATACCCGTGCCCTTCGGAGCGTAGGTCCATTTATGCAGTGATGTGCCGTAGTAATCGCATTGAATATCGTCTCGCTTAAAATCTATCTGAGCAAAAGCGTGAGCTCCGTCAACGATCGTTTCAATGCCGCGTTTACGGGCCATATCGCAGATCTGACGAACGGGCATTATCTGTCCGGTCAGGTTGATAGTGTGCGATAGCAGGATTAGTTTTGTCTTCGGCGTGATCGACCGTTCGTACAGCTTAACGATATCGTCCGTATTGGCCGGGGCGATAGGCACTTTAATTAAATTCAGCTTCAGACCTTCGCGAAGTTCACGCTGCCTTAGCGTCGTGAGCATTCTAGGATAATCCTGGGTGTTGGCGAGTATCTCGTCACCGCGATTCAGATCCAGGCCCAGCAGCAATATCTCGAGCGATTCGCTGGCGTTTCGCGTGATCGCGATCTCTTCAGCCGAGCAACCGAACATCTCTGCAAGGCCGGTTCTAACCGTTTCAGACTGCGGCTCCAGGATTCGCCACATCGTGTAGGCCGTCGCGTCTTCTTGTTGCCACGTGTATCGAACAAACGCCTCGGTCACCATTCGCGGGCTAGGGGAAACGCCACCGTTATTTAGATTTACGATGCCTCTGGTAACTGAAAACGCCTGTTGGATCGCGGACCAATAGTCCTCGTCCATCGCCGCCTCGCTCTGTGAAAGGTGATCGATATGTTTCCCGGCAGCTTGGACATTTTCAAAAAGCGAGCCGACTGCTGCCGACGAAAAAGTCATAAGTCCGAGGCTCTTGCCAGCAAACTCCAGAAACTTTCGGCGATCAAAAGACACGTCCCTCATTCGCCAACCCTCCGTGCGACGCGATTGCTAAAAGATTTCAAACTACCAACCACAGATTTGAATTGATCATCACTCAAGTTGCTCACAAAAGCCGCTAAAGTGACAAGTATCAGAGTTACAACGACCTGAACGAATATCATTACAACGTCCAAGCGATCGAAAATTGGCAGTTCTGCGTTCATGATTTTTTAAATCGAACTAAGTCCGGAGCAAAGATCATCAATCTGTCGTTTTCTATTAGTCTCCGTCACACAAACCAAAAAGTCGTTATCATGACCGCCGTAATATTTTGAGACGGCGAGACCGCCAACGATGTCGCTATTGGTTCGGATGCTTTCCAGGATCTCTGCCGCTGGTTTCGGGCCCCGCACCACAAACTCGTTGAAAGTGGGTGACGAAAACGGGATCGAGTAACCATCGATCTTGGCAATCTGTTGTTTGGCATAAGCAGCCTTTTGAGCATTCTGCTCGGCGACTTCCTGTAGCCCTTTTTTGCCCATTGCTTCCATGTAGATGGTGGCGGCGAGGGCGATGAGACCTTGGTTGGTGCAGATGTTGGAGGTCGCTTTTTCGCGGCGAATGTGTTGCTCGCGGGTCGATAAAGTCAGCACGAAGCCGCGATTACCGTTCTTATCATATGCTACACCGCACAGGCGGCCGGGCATGTTGCGGACATATTTTTCCTGGGTAGCAAAGAGTCCCAGGTGCGGTCCGCCGAAACTCATCGGAATGCCCCACGACTGGCCTTCGCCGACAACGATATCGGCCCCGCACGACCCTGGCGATTTGAGCAGACCAAACGAGATCGCTTCCGTCACTACAACAATAAACAGAGCACCGACAGCGTGAGCCGCATCTGCCAATCCCTTAAGATCTTCGATGCAGCCAAAGAAATTTGGCGACTGTACGACCAAGGCGGCGGTCTTATCGTCAAGAGCAGACAGATCTTCAAAGCGGCCGGTTGATGCGTCAAACGCAGCTTCGACAAGATTGGCCGAGCCGTGTTTTGTGTAGGTTCTCGCGACCTCGCGATACTCCGGATGAACGCTTGTAGCGACGACGACCTTATCGCGACGGGTCACGCGTTGAGCCATGAGATATGCCTCGGCCATAGCGGTCGACCCGTCATACATTGAGGCGTTCGCGACTTCCATTCCGGTTAGCTGGCAAACGAGCGTCTGGAATTCGAAAATGTACTGTAGCGTCCCCTGCGAGATCTCAGGCTGATACGGCGTATAGGACGTAAAGAACTCCGACCTCTGGATCAAATGATCGACGATAGTCGGCGAAAAATGTGAGTAAACGCCGGCGCCAAGGAACGAAGGCTTTGTAGTCGCAGTATTCTTTGCCGCCATCGACTCCATCGCTGCTATCACCTCTGACTCTGCCAGCGGGTCGGTGACACTTAGTGCACGGTTTAGCTGTACATTCTCAGGTATCGAGCGGAAAAGTTCCTTTGCATTCGAAAGGCCAACGACGGCGAGCATTTCGTCACGTTCTTCGGGTGAATTTGGTATGTATCTCATGAAAAATAATTTGCGTCGAATCTACGATGATATCAAGACAAAGCCCAAAACAAAATGAAAGCGGGCGGCCTTTTTCCTCCTGCATCGATCTAAATGATGGGTGCGGTGCGTTACTAAGATTCACCAGGCGTTATAAAGCAGCGAAGCGGCCAATAGTTTTCTAAGCTCTCCTATTCCGATTGCACTATTTTATTAACATTTAAGTGCAATCGTGTTATCCTAGAAACAAAATCGCATCTGCTAAAGGTGTGGATGAGAGGTCTTTGAAAATCAGAAAAAAGTTTTTTGAAAAACTTCCAGAAATGCACTCCGAAATGCTACAAATGCTTTATAAGCAGAGGGTTACATGTCTACAAACATGTGCGGACACGCTGCGGACAAGCAGCGGACACGGGTGGACAGAAGTTAGCGGTATTCGAGCGTGAAAGAGGTCTAGGCCTGTATTTACAAGGCTGATAACTACCTCCGATCAAGTTTGGATGCGTTGCTGTCCTTTCCCCTCCGATGGCTAAAATGGATGCTTGCGGGAATTATGTGAGGTTTTTGGTCAGTTTTTGCTTTAAAAACGAAGATATAGCAGGGAATTCAGGGTCAGTTTGAATCCTGATCGCATCAATCGGCGATCATTTTTCAAACTGACCGTGATCCCATGCATAAAATCTTTGGTGTTTTACTTTGCTAGGCTGATAAGGGCGGACGCGGCCATTTCGAATACCGCTTCTGCAGCTTTGTCCACAGGTCCATCCGCCTTCTTAGCGGCTTTGTTCTTGATCACCACTTTACTGTCCGACGATCTGGTCATCACGTAGTCTACCTGGGCGTCGAATGGAGAAGATCCACCGATGCTTGTACCTGTAGCTTTTCCAAGAAAGCCGCCTATTTTGCCGGCGGTCGATTGCTTGAGCTTTGATATCTCGGTAGTGACAATATAGTCACAGGCGAGGGAACTGGCATCTGAAACGGACGATAATGGTACAGCCTCAACGTTTTCGGCAGTCAACTGACGGATAAGAAAACTCTGCAAGCCCTCGGTTGAGACACTTTCACCGCTGCGATTCGACGGCTGGATGACGCCGATCCGGATCATTCCAGGTTTTTTGGCTCCAGTCGGAACTGGGGATTGAGTTGTCGGAGAAACCGTTGTTGATGCTGATCTGCCTGTTTTTTCACTTTCTTCGGCAGCTTTCATCATCTCGGCAAAATCTGGCCTTCCGTACAGATCATTGGAATCGTTGACCGATTTGTAGCTGGCAGGTGCCTCGAACAGAGCCTGATCAAGGGCGGCCTTGGAAACCTCGACGGTTTCAGTTGTCTGAGTGAAAGATTGCCCACCCTGTGTAAAGGTCATCGTTTCCGAAAGGGCGAAGCCCTTCCTGGCATTTCCATTCGACTTGACAATAAACTTGTCACGGCAACCGGTCGGGCGTTCGTATTCCGGGAGTTCTCGCCCAATGTTAACCGGGCAGACGGACTCAGGCAGGTCGATGTACCACCCATCTGTCTCGATCTTCATGGTCTGTTTTGTACAAGCGTCGGGCGATGCTTCTGATGAGATCGATGTTTTCACTCTGCGAGCGGTAAATCCGTTCACTTGCTTACGCTCGCCGGTGTCAACGGCCGTTGTGGTCATTGTGACGGTTCCGCCCTTTGTAACATTATTCGCGGTTTTTGCAGGAGTTTGTCGGGGTGTCGGTGCGACGGGAATACTATTATCGAAAGGTTCGATGAAATAAAGCTTCTTTTTATCGTTAACTTTGACGTACTGCTTCAGATCACATTGCTCTATGTCGGCAACATCGCCGCCGATTCCCATGATCCCGGATCGTTCCGATCGCTTCCTCTGACCTTTGACGTAGGTTGTTGATTCGAACGTCTGTCCAGCCATCGAGATCTTTTGCTTGATCTTATAACTCTGACCGTTGGCTCCGACGGCAAAAATTGCGACGAACACAGCAGCCAAGATCGAGTATGATAAATGCTTCATTGTTTCCCTCCACGAAAATAGAATATTACATCAAAATGGTATACCGACCGCCTCGGGTTGCCAAGAAGATTTTGTGATTTTACTGGTGTGGTTGAATGTCGGCACAAAAAAGGCTTGGACGAATCCAAGCCTCAAGCAAAAAAGTGAAAGTAGATTGAATTATGAACTAGCTTCGAGATATTCCTCGTATTCAGCTGCCGACAGAAGCCCGTCTGCGTCGCCGGGATTCTCTAATCTCATCTTTATCATCCAACCCGCATTGTAAGGGTCATTGTTTACGGCCTCAGGCGTATCGTTTAGCCCGTCATTGACTTCAGATATCTCTCCCGTTATCGGCGTAAAGACCTCAGACACGGCTTTTACGGATTCTACCGAGCCGAATGCTTCGTGAGCCGTAAGTTTGTCGCCGACCCGCGGCATGTCTATATAAACAACATCGCCCAACGAATGCTGTGCATAATCGGTAATGCCGATGGTTGCGATATCGCCAACGACGGCGACCCATTCGTGATCTTTGCTGTAACGTAGGTTTTCAGGAATGTTTGACATAGATTGTTGATCTTTCTCCTAAAATGGAGTTTCGAAATAGTTCTACTTCTGCCGTTTATAGAAAGGCGTCGGTACGACTTGAGCGGCTAAATGTCTGCCGCGAACTTCAATTTTAATTTCTTGCCCGATATTTGCAAACTCTGCGGGCAAAAACGCTAGACCGACATTCTTTTTGAGATACGGTGCAGGACTGCCGCTGGTCACATAACCAACCTTTGCGTCATTGATGTAGACCTCATGACCGTCTCGAGCAATGCCCGGTTCAGTCATTTCAAACCCTACGATTTTACGTGAGACGCCGTCTTCCTTTTGCTGGTTGAGTCTGGCGGACCCATTGAATTCTCCTTTTTGTAGTTTAGTTATCCAGCCTAAACCCGCTTCTAGCGGGGTAATGTCGTCGCCCAATTCATGGCCGTATAAGGACATTGCCGCCTCCAATCTAAGAGTATTCCTTGCCGCAAGCCCGCATGGCAATATTCCTTCCGGCTTTCCGTAGCTTCCGGTTTCCAATAATTTATTCCAAAGTTGGACGGCATATTCAGGCTGGGCGTATATCTCAAACCCGTCCTCACCAGTATATCCGGTCCGGGAAATGATCGATTCGACGCCGTCCACGACGCCTTCCTGGAAATAGTAATATTTGATGGAATCAAGGTCCGTACGCGTCAACTTCTGAAGCGTCATGAGGGAGTCGGGGCCTTGAATCGCAATCTGACAATAATCAGAACTTGCATTGGCAAGCGATACCTTGTCATTCTCAGATCGGTGCGACACGATCCAATTCCAATCTTTTTCCGTGGTTCCGGCATTTACCACGAGAAGTAATTTCTCCGGCCCAAATCTATAAACCAATAGATCATCTACGACTCCGCCATTTTCATGCGTCAATGCGGAATAGTGAGCCTGTCCATCGACTAATTTTGTTACGTCGTTAGTAGTGAGGCGATTTACAAAGGTGATCGCATCGGGGCCAATGACCCATATCTCACCCATGTGAGATACGTCAAAAAGTCCCGAGCGAGTACGGCACCTCATGTGCTCTTCGATGACGCCGGCTGGATATTGAACGGGCATGTCCCACCCGCCAAAATCGACCATTCTTCCGCCAAGTTCACGGTGTGCGGCATTCAAAGGAGTTTTCTTAATTTCGGTTTCAGCCATGTAAGAAAGTGTAGTTTAGCCATTTTAGCTACACAAGTTTGATAGGAAGAAAAGCTTGTCAGCTATTCTCCGCTCAGAGAGCTTCTACGGGGTGTCTCCGCCGATTGAGTGCTACTCTACGAAGTAGTTGAGCAAGTCGAAATCATAGGTTTAGCCAGGTCGGACGAATGTGCGAATCGCTAGTTTTTGCCTTTCTTTTTCTCAGGTGTGCTTTGTGCGGGGAGCTTAGTCACTGCGGCAATGATCTGATCGCAAAACTCGAGCGAATCAAGTACCGAGCCTTTCTCAGCATTGTCATTTGGTTTATCCAGCTCGGCTTTGAGTGCTGGTTGGTATCTTTTTGCCGCGGATGCCAGCGATCGCACAGCTTTTGGAAAGAGATCAGCGAATCCCTGCTTAGCTTTTTTATCCTCAGGATCGGGAAGGATGGCTGATTCCGGACGTTCTGCTAAGCTGTCGATGTCGTCAATAGCCTTTTGAAGGATACGCTTGATGTCCAGCAAAAGCTGGAAACGAGTGCTCTCCGGCAAGACACCCCACTTGTCAGCCTCTTTTTGTGAGATCTTTGCACCATTAACGTTTACAGCTAGAGCATCAAACCGTCTATCAATGATCTTTGTCAGAAGATCGACACGGTCATCGATCTTTTGAGCATTACGGATCAACTCGATCTCTTCATTAGTGAAATAATCGCGTTGAGCAGCGACATCGGTTGGGAGAAAGAGAAAGGCCACGAAGAGACCGACAAAGATCAGAAATTTCATAATGGATTTGGCTAAGGACCAGGTTTCCTTACTGGTAATACAGAGTCATCAAAAAGCGAATCAGTTGCCTTGGCCCGCGCCGAGCGCAAATATCCCATTAACTTTCGAACGAACGGATCGTAACGAAGCGGGAGTTCGCGCCGCATAACCTCGATCCGCGGAGCCATCCCTCGAAGAGCGATCTCGATTCGCTTAAAGTTGTCGAGAACCTTGCCGTTCTTTCCGGTGTCTCGCACGCGTAAAAAACTCAGAGCATCATCCATTAGAGCGTGAAAATATCCAAGCTGTTTGTACATTCCTTCAAAATCTTTTCCTTCGGCCAAATTTTCTGCTGCCGTTAGCCGAAGATTCAGCATGTCGACGGATAATTTGGTTCGATCCTTGATGTCTGTTTTCGTGTTGAGGCGAGCCTGATCTTCCTTAGAGATAAACTTTAGCGGCGGCGGTGCCGCTTCCACAAGATCGTCCTGTGCGGCAGATGCTCCCGCAAACGTAATTACCAGCAATGTAGCGAAAGCTAGTGGGAATACCCGAAAGTACTGTCTTTTTTCTTTTGTACTTCTCACTTTTTCTTTCCCTTACCCTCCTTTATTAGTTTTTGGAGGGGTGGCAAACGCAGGTTGATTTTTTCAATTTCAAGCTTGTTTTGGACGGGGTCAGCGAGCTTTAGATACATCTGGTAGTTCGCCATGGCGTCCATGTAAGATCCAGTTTCGTCGTGTATTATTCCAAGAAAAAAATAGGCGCCGGCTGATTTTGGCTGGGCCTCGGTTAGTAGCTCAAAGCTGGATCGGGCTTCCGGATATCGCTTAAGTTGGAAGAATGCCGAGGCGAGATTAGCACGAGCCGTTAAATTATCAGGAACCAATTCAAGGATCTTCGTGAACAGGGCAACGGCCGATTCAAATTGCTTCCCTTGCACCAGAGCCGCTCCAAACCCTACCGCGTGCGTAACATTCTCGGGTTCTGCCTCAGAAGCCTGACGGCAGAATGAAAGAGCTTTTTCCGGGTTTATAAGACGATAAAGGACACATAGCCTACCGAGGATGAATCCGTCTTTCGGACTTTTTTCGAGCTGTTTTTCTAGATCTGCTACACCAGTCGTTCGATACTGGGATATCCGACTACTCAACTCACTCGTCGCGGACGAAGGTTTGGTAAGACTGCCCAATTGCTTGGATGCCTCGTCGAGAAACCCTTCAGCGGCAAAAATTCTCGCCCGAAGAAGTTTTGATTCGTCCGAGTTTGGGAATAGCTCGCTTAGTCGTGAAACTACATCCTTTGCCGTGGCAAGGTCGCCGTCAGAAACCGCTATCTCCGCTGAAAGGATCAGAGACTGGCGATGCTTGATGTCGAGTAAAAGAGCTTTTGCAACGCTACCCCGAGCTGCCCTGCGTTTTGCCAAAGCGTTTTCAAGCGCGGCCCGTGCAGACCAGAGTGATGCGGTGGTGTTTGCCTTGTCTGTGAGCTTAACGATCAATGCTAGAAGCCCTTCCAGGGTTCTTGCTGACGATCGACTGTTTAACTTCAATTCGGTTAAGGCAATTAAAGCTGATGAATTTTGAGGTTCTAGCTCTACCGCACGTGATAGTAGTTTGTCTGCTTCGGTAGCGTCGCCTCGATCGAGCAAAAGAGAACCAAGGCTAGTCAACGGCGGCGGCCAATCGCCACGAAGCTCAAGAGCTCGTCGAAAAGAGCGTTCGGCATCAGCCGGAAACTTCATTGCAAGCTCCGCAACTCCTCGCTGATAATAGGCTTCAGGAAATGATGGCTCAACTTTTATCGCCTTCTCATATAGCCTGATCGCTCCAGCCAGATCTCCCTTCTCGTGCAGGTCCTGAGCCTGATTGAAGACCGCGATGGGATCTATTTGCTCAGCAGTTTCCTGAGCCAGACCCGCACCGGTAAATAACAGCATGAAAATGCTGATAAGCAGAGCCGAATAATCTCGTCTGTCGAGTCGGAACCCCTTATGTTGACCACATCGTCTAATCATTCGTCCAAGCGTATTTATAAATCGTAGCACCACAATGTCAAAACGTCTATGGTTTTATGGGCGATCGCGGCGGAAGTTTCGGCTTCAAAGATTTGCGTTCCTACTTTTTTGTAAGTTAAGATTCTCGCATTGAACGCCAAAACTTAGTAGCGGCGTTTTCCTGCCTAAAATGATCATTTCGCTAAGTAAAAATTCCACCTAAACGATATATGCGGACAAGTGTGATGGGCATTATTATAATGAGGCTCAGATGCATCTATTCGCTATAGTGTTGGATAGGAATTTCCTGGTTACTTTGCGTCTGCTCTGTCTCAGGCGGACAATACATAGATGTTAAATTTTTAGTTGGAGATAGTTAAAAATGGCAAATCCAATGGCAGATGAAATGCGGCGCTTCCGCGGTAGCGATGAAAAGAATCCTTTCGAAGCGATGAGCGAGCGGTTCGATCGTGCTGCAAAGCTCCTCAATCTCGAGGAGGATCTGTATGCAGTCATGCGGGTTCCTAGTCGCGAGATCAAGGTTTACATACCGGTTCGAATGGACAGCGGACACATTCAGGTTTTCGAGGGCTACCGTGTGCAGCACAACTTTGCTCGCGGACCTGCGAAAGGCGGTATCCGCTACGCTCCTGACGTTTCTCTGGACGAGGTTAAAGCACTTTCTGCATGGATGACGTGGAAATGTGCGGTAGTCAATGTGCCATTCGGCGGCGGAAAAGGCGGAATAATATGTGATCCGCACCAAATGTCTATTGGTGAACTGGAACGCATGACACGGCGATATACGTCTGAATTGATCGATTTCATCGGTCCTGATAAAGACGTGCCGGCTCCGGACATGAATACCGGCGAACAGACCATGGCGTGGATAATGGATACCTATTCGATGCATATGCGTCACACTGTCAACGCGGTCGTCACAGGTAAGCCGGTCGCTCTCGGCGGGTCGCTGGGTCGGAGAGAGGCAACAGGGCGCGGCGTGCTAATAACCGTCGGTGAAGCCATCAAGCGTTTTAATCTTACGCCGGAACAGACAACCGTAGTGGTTCAAGGTTCCGGGAACGTTGGCGGAATCGGTGCTGAACTAATGCACGCGAAAGGCTACAAGGTGATAGCCATCTCAGACATAGCCGGCGGCATCTATAACCGTAAAGGGTTGAATATCCCTCACGTCCTAGAGTACCTCAAGAATAACAAGTCACTTGAGGGATATCCTGACGTTGAGTTTGTGGACAACAAGGGGTTGCTCGAGATCGAGTGCGACGTTTTGGCCCCCTGCGCGACTGAAAATCAGATCACATCAGAGAATGCTGGTAGGATCAAGTGCAAAATATTGGCCGAAGGGGCGAATGGGCCGACGACACCAAAGGCAGACAAAATATTGCACGATAACGGAATCTTTGTGATTCCTGACATCCTTGCAAACGCTGGCGGTGTAACCGTCTCTTATTTTGAATGGGTTCAGGATCGAATGGGTTATTTTTGGTCCGAGGCCGAGGTGAATGAGCGGCTGGAGACGAAGATGGTCGCGAGTTTTAATGAACTCGTGCATTTTGCTGAAAAACACGGAGTCGATTCTCGAACCGCCGCATATATGCTGGCTATTGATCGAGTCGCGTATGACACCCGAATGAGAGGTATCTACGCATAATTATAATACAGCTGGTATCCGAAAATGCTTGCTTTTCGGGCTTGGTTAGGCTAATGTCTTATGCAAGGGGCAGTGGATTCAAGTATTGACTTTGAATCGACACTCCATTATAAATTAAGCGTAAGCTACAGATTTTATTTGATTTTAGACGCTGTTGCGGACTGTTAACCTTCACGGTTTGGTAAGTTCGTGTATCTGTGCAATAATCTGAAGATTGTTTTAGATTGAAAACCTATAGTTTTCGATCGATGTTGTTACTATTTGAAATTAATTTTCTATTTCGGCGGAGGAATGTGATGAAACTCGCTACAAGAGTGTACGTCGTTACACTTATAATTTTAACGCTCGTGTTCGCGGTATCGGCTCAAAAGTCGGAGAAAGAACCACGCAACACGGCTCCAACTGTTGGAACTGGCGGCCCCGTGGGTGGGCCTACAGGTCTTTTTACTGTCTATGACAGCTCGACTTTGAGAAAAGGCGAATACACTTTTAGTGCTGCTCTGAGCAACTACGACCGCGATCCAGGCAACGCAGACATTTCGTCGATGCCGGTGAGCTTCCAGGTAGGTCTTTCGAACAGATTCGAATTATTCTTTTCTACCGAAGCGTGGCGCGGTGTGAAAGTGAACGCCCCACAAAACCTCTCAAGCTTCTATCTGCCGAATTCACAGCTTCGGGTAAATGGCGTACTGCGCCGACCAGGTGCGATCGTGCTTGAGCCAGGTGTCGGAACGCGTGCTATCTATCGCCCGATCGGTTCGGCCTTTTCGCCGTTTCCATTCATCGGTGGAGCATTCTATACACCAAACCTTGGAACTGCAGTGACCACGATCGGTCCACCTCGCTCAGGCGGAGCTCAGGATCTTTTCCCGGGCGTAGGGTCGGTTTACGGCAGCATCCTTCCAGGAGTTGTTTTAACGACGAGTGTGATCAGTGCGAACGGCAATACTGCTCCGGCCAGTTTCTCGACTGCTCCTTCCTATCTTGCTGACGCTCCGTTCATTAACAGAACATGGGGAACGTCGTCGTTCAATACTATGAACGTCGGGTTCAAATGGCGTTTCAATGATTCGATGGCTTCATGGGGACACGGCGTCACGGCTTTCTATCGCTACTATATGGATAGCGGCCGCGATATCGCAGGCTTCAACATGATGCAGCGTGGTTCGGGTCCAGGAAGCAATAAAGGTGATGTCGGTTTGACCTACTTCATCGATGGTAGAGCAACGAAATGGGCTAATGTCTCTTTCAATGCCGGCTACGTTTACACCAGCAAGGTTAAAGGCACGTTTGCCGGTACCGATGCTGTAATGTTTGATCCCGGTGATGAACTTCACATGGCAGTCGGCGTTGACTTCCCAGTTAACCAGTTCTTCCAGCCGATCCTGGAGTTCCGTTCATTAGATTACGTTGGCGGTCGAACCCCTAACGCTCTTGAGCAGAATCCTAAAGATGGTCTCGCTGGATTCCGCGTTTATCCGCGTCGTTGGTTCGGTTTTGGTTTTGCATACCGCCACAACTTCAATCAGCAGGATCTCGACAGCTTTGCTGACGACACGACGGCTAACACTGTTCAGGTTCTTTGCGGTCCAGTGCCTCTTCCAGGTTGCACGACAACGACTACGACTGTAACTTCGACAGGTCTTCCTGCAGGTCTTGGAGTTTCATCGGATCCACATGGCTACATTGCTAACTTCTGGATCGGCCGTCGCGACAAGCGTTTGGGCGAAGTAGTTAACCAGGCAGCTAACGTTGATTCGGTCACGCTTAGCGACACTGTTATTACGCTTCCTTGCCCTCCAGGAGCAACCTCGAGATCAGGTGCTTGCAGCGATAGCAAAACTATCAGTGTTGCGACTCGTGCGAGCGATCCTGAAAATGACGTTCTAACCTACAACTACACCGTCTCTGGCGGCCGTATCGTTGGAACCGGTGCTAATGTTCAGTGGGATCTTAGTTCCGCTCAGGTAGGAACTTACACCATCGTTACTGGCGTTGATGACGGTTGCGGCGTTTGCGGCAAGACCGACACCAAGACCATTCGTGTTGAAGAATGTCCTGATTGTGTTCGTCCAGTAGAATGCCCAGCTTGTAATGGTGTTTCGGTTAGCGGCCCCGCTGGCTTAACGGCACCTGGACAGACGATCACGTTCACGGCAACCGCGAGCGGTGCGCAGACCTACAACTGGACTGTTTCACGCGGAACGATCGAAGCAGGACAGGGAACGCCAAGCATTACGGTTCGCACTAGTGACGCAGATGCTGGACAGAACATCACCGCTTCGGTCTCTGTTACATGGGATCGAACGGCAAACTGCCCTGCATGCCCAAGTGAAGCATCGGAAACGGCTGGTGTGACAACTGATCCAAAACCAGAATTGGTAGATGAGTATGGCGTTCTTAAGGATGATGACGTTAAGGCTCGTGTTGACAACTTCTATATCCAGTTGAACAACAATCCGAGTGCTAAGGGTTACATCATCAACTACGGAACTCCAGCACAGGTCAGAAAGCAGAAAGCTCAGATCATGAAGGCGATCAATTTCCGTAAATACGACGCGAGCCGTGTAACGTTTGTTGATGGTCCTAATAACGGCGAGGTCAAATCCAAATTCTGGTTGGTACCCCTCGGTGCTGATGACCCACAGCCATAGTCTGATAAGAAAGTAGCTTTGCTTCTGCTAGGAAGCGAACATTAAAAGCAAACGACCGGGACGATCATCACGAAGTCCCGGTCGTTTTTTGTCTATCCATTGGTAGGCAAAAAAGGACTTGCCAGTTAAGCGAATGTTTAATTTTGGCTTTTATTTATAGGATTATTCCTGTAATATAGAAAGGCTTAAACTAATTTGGGTGCTTCGCACTTTTCGAATCCAGTAAAATGCAATCACCCGCAACCTTGCGGGTAGCTTTCAACATCATAGATTGGGCCCTGAGTTACCTAACGGCAGGGCACATCGTCACCGTTCGGATTAAGGAAACCATAATTATGTTGCGGATTAAGAAGTTAAGATCGGCCTTATCATTCCTGTTACTAACCGTACTCGTCCAGACCGGTATCATATCGACGTTCGCTTCGTCAGGCGATGCTCTCTCGGCCGCGGCGGAATCGTATGGTGATTGGCAGGTTGTTGGGCCGACGGGGGGCGATGTTCGTGTGATCGCTATCGATCCCAAAGATAAAAACCGGTTATACATAAGCACACTCGACGGGCAGATCCACACCTCCGCCGACGCAGGGAAAAGCTGGAGATTACTTACAAATCTGAACAAGCCTGAGTTGATCCTCGACCAGTTGATCGTCGATGCCAAGGATTCAAAGATCATCTATGCGTCCGGGCACCGCCACAAAGCACCGGGTGGTTTTTTTCGATCCACGGACGCGGGAGAATCCTGGAAGGAGGCAAAAGAGCTCAAGAGTGAGTCAATTCACTCGATGACTCAGTCACCAGTTGATCCGAGCGTCTTGCTTGTGGGCACTACGACAGGCATATGGACATCCAAGAACTCGGGGGCTGATTGGGAGAAGATCTCATCGACTACAATGCCTGTGAATATCGATTCTCTTGCGATTGACCCTCGTACAAATAGCACTATCTACGCCGGCACCTGGTGGAGGGCGTACAAGAGCACGGATGCGGGTAAGAACTGGCGTTTGATCCGAGATGGAATGATCGATGATTCTGATGTTTTTGCGATCACCATCAATCCACGTAATCCTGAGAACGTGATTGCGTCTGCATGTAGTGGTATCTATGAGTCGCAGAATGGGGGCGAAAAATGGTCAAAGATAAACGGCATTCCGTCCCAATCGCGCCGAACTCGTGACATTCTAGAGCATCCAACAATCCCGGGTACGATCTACGCCGCGACCACGGAGGGATTCTGGATGACCTCAAACGGCGGCAAAACCTGGGCATTGACAACCCAGCGAAATCTTGAAATCAATTCGATTGCTGTTCATCCCGGCGATCCTGCCAGAGTTTTCATCGGCACCAATAACTACGGTGTGATGGTTTCGACGGATGGCGGGCGTAATTTCAGGCAAACCAATGATAATTTCAGCAGCCGCTTTACATATCTTGTCACGCCTGATGTGCAGCACTCCAATCGTCTTTATGCGGCTACCCACAATACCGCGACTGGTGGAGGATATTTCTTCGTCAGTGACGACAGCGGGCAGACGTGGCAGCAGGGAAGGGGACTCGATGTAAGTCGTGTGCGTACATTTACGATCCGACAGGATGCTTCAAGTCCTAACACAATGTTCCTCGGTACCAACCTGGGGATATTTCGGTCACAAGACCGCGGCAGTTCATGGACACAACTCGCTGCCGCAAAGGCGCCGGTTAAGGCTCCAGTTAGAGCTCCGGTAAAAAAGCCGGTCGCAAAGCCGCCCGTAAAAAAAGGTGTTAAGAAAACTACTGCTGTTGCCGCGAGGAATGCTCCAGCTCCGGTCAGTGTTGCCGTTCCGAAGCTGATTCCGGCGGTTACTGAAAAGGTAACGGTCATCGAACTTTTGCCGGGTGGCGGTCTTCTCGCTGGTACTGACAAAGGATTGTATCGTAGCCTCGATTTGACTAAAGGTTGGGAAAAACTCTCGTTCGGTGAAGGCCTGAATCCTAGTGTTTACGCTATCCATGTTTCAACATCGAGGCCTGACACTGTCTGGGTAGGCACCGCAACGTCCGGCGTACTCGTTTCCCGTGATAAAGGTTTGACGTGGAACAAGGCGGGTGGAGCGGTAGATAATGTTCCGGTAAGCTCCATCATGTCCGATCCGAAGCGTCCTGACAACGTATATGTCGGAACCACCCAAACTTT
Organism: Pyrinomonadaceae bacterium; assembly: GCA_041737885.1. Lineage (GTDB taxonomy): Bacteria > Acidobacteriota > Blastocatellia > Pyrinomonadales > Pyrinomonadaceae > OLB17. Next base: position 33,296 of record JBGSQW010000138.1, read on the forward strand.
CTACCTCAGCCGCGACGACGGAAAGACATGGGTTCGGCGTGGCGGAAACCTTTCATTAGGCAATTTCACAAGCATCCTCATCAACCCCAACAATACGGATGAGATCCTGATCTCTAGTGCCATCGACACCGATGGCGGGATTTATATTTCGACTGATGCCGGCAACCGATGGAAGCGTGTTGATACTAAGGACATGAAACTGCCAAGCCGACGCATTTGGTCGATGGCGTTTGACCCACAGGATCCGAGCCGGATCTTTGCGGCGACGCACTCCTCCGGCGTTTATAAGATCGAGCGAAGTGCTCGGACAGCCGCAGGAATGTAACACTGATTAATGATTGTGTTCAGCGCTAGGCGACGAGTTTTCTCGTCGCCTTTTTCATTGCTGTGTTGGCGCTTCACGTTTTTGAATTCTATAATTTCAAAATACACAAGGAGTTACGATCTTGAAGCAAGAGACCGCTCGCGAATTTTTTTCCGATAAACCATCCTATCGGGTTTCGCGTTTACCATTCTCTGATATTCCGCATCAGTCGCGGCTTTTTGTCCAATACCAGAACGACCCTCTTTCTCTCAAAAAATTTTACCCTAATGTTTTGGCGACGCCCACCGATGTTGCCTCTTACGTCCCGACTGTATTGGCAAATTACAAAACAGACCGCGACGAACTGTGCAACGTTCTATCCGAGATAAACACCGCCATCGATGCGGGTGAACACACTTTTGAGAATATCGACCTGCTGCGGTTACCGGAAACGGTCGCTGTCATCACCGGGCAGCAGGCCGGGCTATTTTCCGGGCCGCTCTACACGATCTACAAAGCCCTCTCGACGGTTAGGCTTGCACAGGTATTGAATGAGAAGGGAATTAAGGCAGTTCCCGTTTTTTGGGGAGCGACTGAGGATCACGATTTTGAGGAGGTTTCCGAAGCGTTTTTTATCGATCGCATCGGTGGATTAACTGGCTCGAAGTATGAACCCAAAAACAGGGTCGATGGAACTCCGGTCGGAGCTACGACGATCGATGCCGAGCTGAAAAATCTGATCGAGCGGCTTTTCGAGGACCTGCCGCAGACGGAATTTTCCGCAGAAGTGTACGACAGACTGGTTGAGGTGTGGGCTGACGGAGCAACGCTTGGCGATGCATTTGGCAAGACGCTTGCTTGGGTTTTACGAAAATACGGAATAATTTACATCGATCCGATGCACGCCGGAATTAAGCGGCTTGCAGCTCCGATCTTCGCGGAGGCGGTCGAGAACGTGGATGAGATCGTTTCGAGCGTTGTAGCTCGCGGGCGGGAATTGGTCGCTCATGGTTATCACACGCAGGTTTTGGTCGAGGAAGATTACTTTCCACTGTTCTGGCACGATGAAGAGGGGCGGCGACTTGCACTCAGAAAGGCCGGAGAGGGCGTTTTTAAGGTAAAAGAGTCTGGTAGGTTGTTTTCAATTCAGGAATTGCATCATATCGCTGTTGATGAGCCGGAACGCTTCAGCTCGGGCGTCATGTTGAGGCCGGGGGTGCAGGATTTTCTGTTCCCCACGGCCTGTTACTTTGGCGGCGGGGCTGAGGTCGCGTATTTTGCTCAGAACAGCGAGGTTTACCGCGTGCTTGGCCGTCCGGTGACACCTGTGTTTCATCGGCAGAGTTTTACGGTAGTCGAGGCGAAGCAGCGGCGGGTGATGGAGAAGTTTGGGCTTGATCTCACGGGTTTGTTTGGCGGCAAGGAAGAGGCGACGCTGAAACTTGCAGCTGACAGCGTTTCGCCCGATACAGCGCGACTTTTTGCCGAGGTTGAGGAGCGGATCAATACCGAGATGAACCGGCTCGACCAGGCGGTTTCGCACATCGAGCCGACGCTTGCGAAAAACGTAGCCCGCAGACGTCAGCGGATCGTTTATCACATTGCGGCTTTGCGTAAGAAATCTCTGCTTGCCAAGGTGAGAAATGACGAGATCGCGAACCGCCAGATAGAAGAGCTTTTCGCGACACTCTGGCCAAACGGTGGGCTGCAGGAACGTACGATCAATGTATTCTCGTATCTGAATAAATATGGCCTGAATTTTATTGACTGGATCTTCGACGCAATCGACCTCGACGACAAAGACCACCGGATAATCGAGCTGTAAAATGAACAAGATAAAGATCTTATCCGATAATCTCGCAAACCAGATCGCCGCCGGTGAGGTGGTCGAGCGGCCCGCGTCTGTCGTCAAGGAACTCGTGGAAAACTCGATCGACGCCGCAGCGACGCGCATTCAGATCGACATCGAACTAGGCGGGCGACGCCTGATGCGGATCAGCGACGACGGCGAAGGCATGACCCGCGACGACGCGATCCTGGCTTTCGAACGACACGCCACGTCAAAGATCAAAACGGCCGAAGACCTAGGCAGTATCGGAACGCTGGGCTTTCGCGGCGAAGCTCTGGCGTCGATCGCGTCGGTTGCCAAAGTTGAGCTTTTGACCAAAACCGAAGCCGAAGGCACCGCGTCCCGAGTCGTGATCGAGGGAGGGCGCCTGATCGATGTGAAGGACGCAGCACGCGACACCGGAACGACGATCTCCGTCCGAGACCTGTTCTACAACACTCCCGCGCGTCGCAAATTCATGCGGTCCGAGGCGACCGAGAATTATCACCTGACCAGCATCGTCACGCATTACGCACTCGCCCACCCTGAGATCGCGTTTACGTTAACGAACAATGGCCGCGAGGTCATCCGCGTGGCTCCGGCTAAAGATCTGCGGGAACGTGCATTTCAGCTATTCGGCCGCGATCTGCTCGAGAGCCTTTTGCCAGTCGATGGCGGCCGGGATTATGTCGCGAAGGTTTCCGGGTTTGTGTCCGCCCCGCGTGAGCGCCGGACGACGCGTGATTCTCAGTATTTCTTTGTAAACAAACGCTTTGTCCGCGACAAAACGATTGCGGGCGGCCTGCTTGAAGGCTTTCGCTCCGTTCTGCCGCACGGCGTTTATCCCGTCGCATTCCTGTTTCTCGAGATGCCGCTCGACGAGATCGACGTGAACGTCCATCCGGCGAAAACGGAGGTGCGGTTCCGTCGCGGCGAAGCGGTCAAGGACGTAATTGCCGAGGCCATTCGAGCGGCCCTCGCTAATGCCGGGATCGTCGGCGAGATCAGGCCGGAACGTGATTTTGAGCCGGAGACCCAGCCTGTCTACGCTCCACCAGTGCTCGTGCAGCAACCCGAGCAGAGCCGGATCGAATTTACTGATAGCACTCTCGAATTCAAGCCACGGGATCCGGAGCCTGAGGCATCAACCGAACTGCTGGTCCGGGTCGAATCTGCGAATCCTCAGCCTGAAAAGGCAAATATTTATCAGCCATTGGTGGTCGAAGATACTGCTTTAGCTGCGACCGGATTTTTTGTGAGCGAAGGCATTTCTGTACCGGAGGAGCGAATTCAGCCTTCGGGTTACGCTGAACTGCCGCCAGTGGACTCGGGAATAAAAGTTGCGAAATCAATCGAAGTCGATGCACTTTCGGGCTCGAAGATCCAGCCGATGGGGCAGCTTCATGAGAGTTTTATCATTGCGGTCGATGACGAGGGTTTGCTTCTAATTGATCAGCATGTAGCTCACGAGCGGATCCTGTTCGACAAGTTTCGCAAGAGCGAGACGGAGAGGCAGATCGAATCGCAAAATCTGCTTTTGCCGGAAACCATCGACCTTTCGCCTGCTCAGTCCGAGGCATTTCAGTTGATCGAGGACGATCTGGAATCGCTTGGTTTTGGCCTGATGCGTTTGTCGGGGCGAACTGTCGCGATAAAGAGCATACCGACCGATCTACAGCCGGCCGAGGCGAGGAATCTGTTTTCTGAGATTCTCGATACAGTCGAACATGAGAAAAAAGGTGGTGCGAAAAAAACCTTGCGGGACGATATCGCGGCAAGCCTCGCGTGCAAAGCTGCGGTCAAGATCAATATGAAGCTCACGCCTGAGAAGATGCGTTGGATGATCGACCGGCTATTGATCACAACATCGCCGACGACTTGTCCGCACGGTCGCCCGGTGATTCTGCGGCTGTCGATGAAGGACATCGAGCGGGCATTTCATAGAACATAGGCCAAACCATCCGTCAAAAATATGAAGATTAAAAAGATGAGCGAACAATTTCCGGATGAGCGGCCAAATGCGTTCTGGCATCGTATTTACTTCGCCGTTGTGGTCACGACGTTCGTCGTCGTCACGGCACTTTGGGCATTTTCGCAATATTTCAAATGAGATCACTCGACTGGGCAATTGTTGTGGCGTACCTCGCCTACGTTATCTGGGATGGCATCCGGATGACGAAGCACTCGGGGAGCAAAGAGGGGTATTTCCTCGCAAACCGTGGCTTGCCGTGGTGGGCCGTCGGGCTGTCGGTCATGGCGACGCAGATGTCTGCAATCACGCTAGTTGGAACGACGGGCCAGGCGTACAGCGACGGGATGCGGTTTATCCAGTTCTATTACGGGCTGCCGTTCGCGATGATCATTCTGTGCGTCACGGTCGTGCCTTTCTTTCATCGGGCAAATGTTTTTACGGCGTACGAATATCTCGAAAAGCGATTCGACGTAAAGGTACGTTCACTTACGAGTTTCTTTTTCCTCATCTCACGCGGACTGGGCGTTGGGACGATAATTTCAGCTCCGGCGATCGTCTTGTCGATAGTTTTCGGATGGAATCTAATTGCGACAATCTTTGCGATAGGGCTTTCGACCACGGTCTACACGGTGTTTGGCGGCGTGCAGGCCGTGACGTGGACGGATGTGAAGCAGATGGTGATCATCTTCTTCGGACTTGGCGTTTGCTTCTTTGTTATTCTGTCCAGTTTTCCGGCGGGCGTTTCGCTGACGGACGGACTGCATTTAGCAGGAAGCCTGGGCAAGCTGGACATGGTCGATACAAGTTTTAACCTGCAGGAGAAATATACGATTTGGTCCGGGTTGATTGGCGGCCTGTTCCTGATGCTCGGATATTTTGGCTGCGATCAGAGCCAGGTACAGCGGTTCCTGACGGCGAAATCCGTCGACGAGGGCCGCACCTCGCTCCTGATGAGTGCATTCCTAAAAATCCCAATGCAGTTCGGAATTTTACTGATCGGCATCATGGTGTTTATCTTCTATCAATTCACAGCCCCGCCTATTGTATTCAACGAGTCCGAGGTTGCGAAGGCATCACAGAATGTAGAATTCCAGGGCATTCAGAGCCGATATGCCGCTGCACACGAAGAGCGAAAGGTCGCTGCAGTTGCTTTTGACAGCACCGACCATGTAAAACGCCAAGCCTACGCGGACGCGGACAAGAAGTTTAATGAGGCTAGGAAAGAGGCTGTTGCTCACGTCAAAGAAACAAGTAATCCGTCATTTAATGACGTCAATTACGTTTTCCCGACCTTCATTCTCGCGTACATGCCGATGGGCGTGATCGGGTTGCTGATCGCGGCGATATTTGCGGCAGCAATGTCATCGATAGCGGCGGAACTGAACGCTCTCGCGACGGCAACGACGATCGACTTTTACAGGCGACTGTATAGGCCCGAAGCAACCGACTCGCACTACGTAGCGGTTGGACGCATCACGACATTTATCTGGGGTGTTTTCGCCTGTATTGTCGCAATATTTGCGACAAATCTGGGCTCGTTGATTGAGGTTGTCAATAAGTTTGGTTCGTTCTTTTACGGGTCTCTGCTCGGAGTTTTTGTTCTGGCTTTTGTAGTGAAGCGAGCACGGGCTCGCGGAGCTTTCTTCGGACTTTTGTCTGGTATTGCATCCGTCTGGATCGCGAGTTGGTACACAACCATTGAGTTTCTTTGGTTCAACGTGATCGGGTGTCTTGTAACCGTATTTTTCGGCTATGTGATCAGCCTGACGGTTAAAGAAGATCAGAACAGCGGGGACGCAGAGACGGAAAGTATTTAAGATCGGATTGTTTTATGAGTAAGATTCGCCATTTTCTAACTATTTTCCTTGTTCTCCTCTGCGTTTCCGCGTCTGTCCGGCTGGAGCTTTCGGCGCAGATGCGGCCTGTTTATGACCGCGGAGCATCGGGGCTTTATCAGTTGCTCAAGAAACTGAATACCTCGACAAGTGCCCTAATGATCGGTGCCCACCCTGATGATGAAGATACGGCGATGCTCGCGTATCTTGCGCGTGGCGAAAGTGCCAGAACGGCATACCTTTCGCTGACGCGGGGCGATGGCGGCCAGAACATAATCGGAACGGAGCTTGGCGAATCGCTGGGCGTTATCCGAACCGAAGAACTTGTCCAGGCTCGAGGGCTCGATGGAGCGGAGCAATTCTTTGGTCGTGCTTACGATTACGGATTTTCGAAAACTTTAGCCGAAGCCAAGTCGAAATGGGATGAGAAGATCGTGTTGTGTGATGCCGTGAAGGTGATCCGTAGCTTTCAGCCAACTGTGGTTATATCCCAGTTTTCCGGGACAACAGCCGATGGACATGGACAGCACCAATATGCCGGCTACATCGCTCCGCTGGCGGTGAAGGCGGCTGCGGATGCCTCCCAATGCAGTGATGCTGGGCCGGTTTGGAGTGTCCAGAAATTTTATCAACGAGCACGCGGCGGCGAGCCTCGTTTGCGGGTGAATACGGGTAAATACGATCCCGTGATCGGCCGCACGTATTTCGAGATCGCGATGGAGGCCCGCAGCCAGCACAAATCGCAGGAGCAAGGCGTGCTGGAACTTCGCGGCGAACAGTTTTCCGGGTTGAATCTTGTTGGCAGCGAGGCGAAGGAAACTGGAATCTTTAATGGTATAGATTCCTCGCCTTCAGGTCTCGCCAATGCTATTCGAGCGGATGAGGAAGCGGTTAAAGAAGTATTCTCGGCGGCAAGGAAGGCGATGGCGGAATTCGATGTCGCTGCGCCGGAAAAGATTTTACCTGCGTTGATTGCGGGCTATAGGGTATTGGCCGGAATGAATCCTACTGCGGGCGGAAACTACATGGCCTTTCTGAATGAACGGAGGAGACTTTTTTCCGAGGCCATTGTCCTTGCCGCCGGCATTCAGATCGATGCGCTTGCTGATCGTGAAACGGTTGTGCCCGGCGAATCGTTTGACGTGAGCGTCAAGTTATTTAGCCCTAATATAGATGGCTTCAAAGTCAAAAATATCTCGCTCGCCGTACCCGACAAGGGGCTGTACCTGTCAGTCGGTACGTATCAGCCCTGGTGGACTGTTGGTAAAAGGCCGGTTCCGACTACGAACAGTCCCGCCTTTGTTGCCCGCGAAGTTGCGATCGCCAGCGAACATTTTACAGTCACGCCTCCACTTGATGCTGATCTGACCTCGCCCTACTGGTTACCCGAAGCTCGTCGCGGCGATCTTTTCGAATGGTCTGGGCATGTTTCTCATCATGGAAGACCGCTTGCCGCACCGGTTCCGACGGCTTGGGTGCATATTGATGTCAACGGGGTTGCCGTTTCCGTTTCCCGCCCGGTCGAGTATCGATTTGCCGATGATATTCGGGGAGAGATCAGGCGCGAGATCAATGTGGTTCCGCGCGTAACTGTTGAGACGGACCAGGCGATGATGATCATTCCGTACTCGGAAAAGGTCCAAACGAAGCGAATTGTTGTCACGGTTACGAATCACTCAATTAAACCGGTCTCGGGAAATGTCTCGCTCAATATCAACGCCGATAGCGAATGGAAGACGACTGCTTCTTCGACGACGTTCAATATTCCTCGTCGCGGCGAGCGGCAGGCAAGCACGTTTGATGTCACGATCCCTGCAAGGACTAAGGCAGGAAATTATCAGATCAATGCTCAGGCTTCGATAGGCGAGGCGGTTAGCACCTCGACGATGCGCGTTATTTCGTATCCGCATATTCAGACGCACCGTTTCTACCGAAAAGCGGTTACCGACGCGAAGATTATTGACCTCAAGACGGCTCCCGTAAAGGTTGGCTATCTCGCAGGCAGCGGTGACCGTGTTCCTGAGGCGATCAGGCAGATGGGGTTTAACCTTGAGATGATCTCGGAGAACGAACTGGCGAGCGGAACGCTCTCACGTTTTGATGTGATCGTCGTCGGTATTCGGGCGTATCAGGTTCGGCCTGATCTGGTTGCAAATAACAAGCGGCTGCTGGATTTCGCTAACGCTGGCGGAACCCTCATCGTTCAGTATCAGCTGCCGGGATACGCTCAGCAAAATCTGGCTCCTTTTCCGCATGGAATGGGTCCGCGAACTTCGGACGAGAATGCCGAGGTGAAGATCGCAGTTCCTGAGCATCCGATATTTAACTTCCCAAACAAGATCGACACGACCGATTTCGCGAATTGGGTGCAGGAGCGAAACCTTTATAATTTCTCTACAATGGACCCCAAATACACCGGTTTACTCGAAACGCACGATGCCAACGAGGCTGAGAACAAGGGCGGCCTGGTGATCGCGGATGTCGGAAAAGGGAAGTATATATACTGTAGCTACTCGCTGTTCCGGCAGCTGCCGGCGGGCGTTCCAGGAGCCTATCGATTGCTCGCGAATATGCTCAGCATGCCAAAAGCAAAGAAGTAAATGGTGCAAACCGATTTCAAAGAACCAGCGGCGGCCACTTGGCGCCACAGGGTGTATGAAATAGTCTTCGAGGCGGAAACGCCGGCGGGGAAGGCTTTTGACATTGCGCTGATCTCGCTAATCTTGCTTAGCGTTCTGGCCGTGTTTCTTGAAAGCGTTCGGAGTATCCGCGAAATATTTGGCGACGAGCTTTTTATCGCCGAATGGTTTTTTACCATCCTTTTCTCGCTCGAATTTATCCTAAGGTTGATCGCAGTCAAACGGCCTCTGCGGTACGTTTTCAGTTTCTACGGAATGGTAGATCTGATCGCTATACTGCCAACCTATATCAGCTTGTTCGTGCCGGGAACCCAGTATTTTCTGGTGATTCGCATTCTCCGGCTCCTCCGGATATTCCGGATCTTAAAGCTTACGTCGTACATTTCCGAGAGCCGCGTCATTACGACGGCTCTTCAGCGAAGCAAGCAGAAGATCATCGTGTTCCTCGTAGCGATATTTACGATCGTGACGGTTGTCGGGGCGATGATGTATGTTGTCGAGGGTGAGGAACACGGTTTTACTGACATTCCGACCAGCATTTACTGGGCAATTGTGACTCTAACCACAGTTGGATATGGCGATCTGTCACCCAAAACGGGGCTGGGCAAACTACTTGCATCCATCGTCATGATCATGGGATACGGGATAATCGCAGTGCCGACCGGTATTGTAACTGCCGAGCTAACGAGGGCAGCAAAGCCTGCATCGACTCACGTTTGTCCCGAATGCCATGCTGAGGAACACGATCTCGACGCAGTTCACTGTAAATACTGCGGTGAAAAGTTGTAGTTCATTCGATCACGACCAGGACGTCTCCCGCTGAAACCGTGTCGCCCTCGACAAATTTGATTGATGAGATGACCCCGTCCTTGGGTGACTTCATTTCGTTTTGCATCTTCATAGCCTCGACCACGATGACTCCGTCGCCCTTTGTCACCGAATCGCCTTCGGCGACCAGGATCCTCACGACTTTACCGGGCATTGCGGTCTTTAACTCCGCTCTGCCGGCGGCTTCGGCAGAATCACCCTTGCCTCCTCGCAGTTTTTTGGGGTCGATGATGCTGACCTCGTGAACCTCGCCGCGAACCCTCACGAGGTTTGGATCGGCTGGATTTGCCTGTTCCGAGACAAATGCTTCGAAGATAGCTCCGTCGTTCTTTATCAGGAAAACATTCTTTTCCGGTTCTGAGGCTTCAAGTTCGTATTTACGCCCGTTAACGCTGGCAAACAGCCGTGAACCTTCGCGGACAATGTCCACCTCAAATTTCTGGCCTCCCGTTTCTGCCTGATATTTCATTATTTTGATCTCAACGGTTTTGTGCCGAACGAAGAACGCTTATACGCCAGGAATTTTTCAAACCGGATCTCGTTTATCCACCAATTGATAAAGCCGAGTACGAGGCCGAGGGCTGGATAGATAAAGAAATAGGTGGTCGCCAGCGAACGCCCGCTGAAGGCCCACATAACAAAATTGAGTCCGATGAAGACAAAAACTGTTGCGATGATCGAGGTCCTCAGCACGACGTGCTTCATACCCTTCAACCGCAGTTTTTCCCATCGCATAAACTGCTTACGAGACATTCTGGTCATGAAAGTCCTTGAACCACATAGGGACATATTTCACATAGAGAAAAAAATATGTGTTCTATGTTCACAGGTGGTTGATCTTTATTACCCATTACCCGACTTTATTCGGCTGCGGCGTTACGCGAAGGTATGGTTTGATCTCGTTCCAGCCGGCAGGGAATTTCTCTTTTGCATCCTCATTTGAAACCGATGGAACAATGATGCAATCGTCGCCGTCCTTCCAGTTTACGGGGGTTGCGACGCTGTATTTTGCAGTGAGTTGGAGCGAATCGATCACTCGCAACACTTCGTCAAAATTGCGGCCCGTACTCGCCGGATAGGTGAGCGTTAGTTTGACCTTTTTGTCGGGTCCGACGACGAACACCGACCGGACAGTCATCGTGTCATTCGCGTTGGGATGGATCATTTCGTAGAGGTCGGCAACCTTGCGGTTGCTGTCGGCTATCATTGGGAAGTTCACCGCTGTGCCCTGAGTTTCCTCGATGTCTTTTTCCCAACCAACGTGCGAATCGAGCGGGTCGACGCTCAGGCCGATGACCTTGACGTTACGTTTATCAAATTCTGGTTTGAGTTTAGCTGCCATGCCCAATTCTGTGGTGCAAACCGGCGTGTAATCCTTAGGATGCGAGAACAGAACGCCCCAGCTATCGCCGAGCCATTCGTGAAAATTGACCGTTCCTTGCGTAGTTTCAGCCGAAAAATCCGGTGCGGTGTCGCCTAATCTTATTGACATATAAAACCTCCAATAAATTGAATAATTAGATGATAACTCACGAACTCGGTCAACTCCTATCCCTGCCCGGCTGTAAGGGCCGTTACGACCAATCGCGACAGGCTAACTGACTCATATAACAGGCTTTACGAAAAATACGCAGTAGTTATTGAAAGATAATTAGCTCCTCAAATCGTCTCACTTACGAGGACAAAGTGAGACGGCTTAAATACGTGATCATAAACGACTTACAGCTAAAAATCGTCTCACTTAGAAAAATACTCGCCGCTGTAAGTGAGACGGTAACAGTCTGTGTCGCCCTAAAAGCTCGGAACGCGCATAGCGGCCAGCAGAGCGTTCGCTAGTCGCAAGTGTTAGAATCGCATTTTGCCGCATGGGAATTATCCGCTGTCAACAGCTATGCGGGGGGCCAAAAGCCGATCAAATCGTTCTAATGCCTATTTCGCGCTGTTGTTCGGAGATATGGGCCGTTGAGTGTCTGCTAATGGTGCGTTCAAACTGGCAAAAAGATACGCTATTTACTCGGGAAAGCAAAAAGCGTATCGGTTTGGTCGTGTTTGTTAGTTACTGATCTCCGTAGATCACTCGGTTGCCTATCACGATGCCGTCACTGACGAGTATTCCGTCACTGACTAGGATTCCGTCGCTGACGAGAATGCCGTCGGCAATCGGGTTTCGGTCTATCATCATTGGGGAATTTCCGAACAGCACGTTCGAGCTTGCTATTGACGTACCCCTGGTGATCGGTGCGGATGAGCCTGACGATCCGCCTAGACCCAAAGTTCCATCACTTACCAGAATGCCGTCGCTAACGAGGATACCGTCGCTGACGAGGATGCCGTCACTGACGAGAATGCCATCGCTGACAAGGATCCCGTCGCTAACTAGGATGCCAAGGCCATAGATCTTCTGGTATTTCGTTATCAGTTCTGTACCTGACATCGTTCCGTAATTTGGCAGGATCCCGCCGGCCCATTGAAACATCGTCCAGCCGATCATGGAGTATGGCAGCTGCGGAAAGGATGTGGTGAGAAGTGGCGAACCTTTTGGGGTCGAATTGGTCAGATCTTGACGCACAACTCTAGCGGTACGAACAGCCCCTTCAACGTTGATTTCACCTGCCCCTTGTTCGAAGGTATTGGCACCTGCGAGAGGCTGTGCCGTGTACTGAAGAAGGACCTTTATTAGATTCGGGGTCAGTTTCGGATTTGCCTGAAACATCAACGCTGCTGTTCCTGCTGCTATCGGGGTCGACATCGATGTGCCGGACATGTTCATCATCGTCAGGTCGGTACTGGTTGACGATGTTGGAAGCAGCTTAAGTAGTGGGTTTTCAAACAACAGCAAGCTGTTTTTACCGACTGCAGCGACAACTTTATTTCCTGGTGCGACGATGTCCGGTTTTAGTAAATGGTCATACTTCTTTTCTCCAGATGCGTCTGTATAATACGATCGCGTTGGCCCACGGGATGTATATGTTGTGATCCTGTCGTCGCTTCGCCCGTCTGTGGCGAAGGTGTTTGATGCTCCAACGGTCAGCACTGACGGGTCATTGCCGGGCGAGTGGATCGCTCCGTACATTTTATTTCCGTTGCTGTCGCCCCCGTTGTTGCCTGCTGCGGCAGCGACGAGGATGCCGGCGTCAACAAGCTTGCGGGCGGCACGGCAAATCGGGTCGTTACGCCAAGACTCGATCGCAGGAGCTCCTAGGCTGAGGTTAGCAACGCGAATGTTATAAGTGTTGCGATGTGCGAGTATCCAGTTAAGCCCCGAGATCAATGAGGATGAGGTGCCTTTTCCATAACGATCGAGTACTCGGACATTCACGATATCCGCCTTTGGTGCGATACCAACATAGTCCTCAAGCTCATTGTTCTGACCGCTTGAACCGGCGGCGATCGCCGCAACGTGGGTTCCATGCCCAAACGGATCGGTGTCTCTGTTTGATGAGTTCGAATCACCGGTAAAATCCACGCTTTTAACCACCCGGCTGGTCCCGTTGGGATTGACAAGCGCCTTATGATTCTTATAGACCCCTGAATCTACAATTGCGATACCAATTCCATCGCCATCCAGTTTTGTGTTTTGCGACGGTCCCCAATTCCTTACTATCGACGTTCCTGTGGTCGTTTCGATGTGACCCATTCTAGCTATCTCGCGATCGAGCGAGAGGTGTCGGGCACTTCGAACTTCGGCAACTTGTTCTGCTGCACTTACGGGCAAATCAACGACGAGCATGTTCAAAGCCTCGGCTCGATCCGAAATGACAACGCCGTTTCGGTCAAGAACACGCTTTAGTTGAGGATTGTCTATATCATCTGATTGGAGAATCACCTTTACAGTTCGATTTAGATCGCCGCTCGCTACCAGAGCCCGAAGATCAGGCGATAGTTTGTCACCGATAAACGAATCATTGTCGACGTTACCTTGGGAAAGCTCGATTCGCTCAAATCGTGATCGAAGCTTAGTGTTGCCCGCGATCTGCTGTTCATAGTCATTTGCAGTTGCCGCGCTTACAACCTGGATCTTATTCTGTGAAAGAGCTTTGTAAATTTCAGCGGCGACTTTGTTCCCCAATACAGGCGTGTTTGATGAAAAGCTGGCGATGTCATCCAGATATATCACCGTCTTGTCTTTCGATGACTCTACAAAGGCAAGAATGCCCGTTAGAACACGATCAAATTCCGCTGAGTCCTTAAATGCCGTAAATATTGCGTTCCAATTGACCCGAAAGAGCCGCTTCGTCTTACCTGTGCTTGCGAGTCGATTCGCCACCGACTGAACTACCATTTCTCTTGCTAATCCCTGATCGTCGATCAGGACGGGATTCTTCGCCGCTTTTGAGGTAAGGACGGCTGAGATCGCCCGAGCTTCCTGTGCGTAAGTTTCGCTATCGTGTCCTGCATAAATTTCCGTTAGGTAATCTGAGTAGGAAACGGTTTTGATATCGTTTGCGGGGTGAGAGGCCGTTCCGAGATTCGCTTCCTGGCCAAATGCCAGTGCGGTAAATATAACGGACCATACAAGGATATAGGTAGTAGCGGTAGTAAGAACTTTTCTCATGTTGACTATTCGATTGCCCACAGTTGGACTTTTCTCCGCAGCCTCTTTTACAAGATCCGTGCCACAACACAGCAAAGTATTGAACTTCCAGCTATTGAAAGGGTTACAGGCGACGGGGAGAACAATTTTAGAGCGTCTCAAGTAGAACAGAAGCGGTCAATCTGACCGATAGTACGGTCAGATTGAGTAGCCCTTTAGGGCCGCTCGGAAACCAATAATTCTGGCGTGTTGGCTACTAAGGGAATGAGGCTGCAAAAACTGCAGAGGCGGTCTATGAGTCGGATTGTGGGGGCGTATCGGGTTCGTCTTCGGATCTTCTGAGCCTAAGCAAGTGGATCTTTTTTTCGTCGGCTTTTAGGATCTCGATGGCGAGGCCGCGGAGGTTTAGTTTTTCGCCTTGTTTGGGGACGTAGCCGGCTTCGCTGGTGACGAGGCCGGCGATGGTGGTGTAGTCGTCGTCTTCGAGGTCTTCGTCGAAGAGGCGTTCGATGTGGTGGATCTCGGTGGAGCCGATGACGTCCCAGTAGCCGTCGTCGCCCTCGACGATCTCGATGATCTCTTCCTGTTCGGTGTCCTCGTCCTCGATCTCGCCGACGATCTCTTCGAGGATATCTTCGACGGTGATCATGCCGGCGACGCCGCCGTATTCGTCGATGACGATGGCGACCTGGACGTGGTTGAGCTGCATGTCTTTGAGCAGCCCGGACGCGGTCCTTGTCTCCGGAATGAAGAACGGTTCGCGCAGGATCGTGCTGACCAGCTCGTCCTCTTTGCCCTCGGCCCATGCCTGCATCAGGTCGCGGACGTAGATCATTCCCTCGATATTGTCGATGGTTTCGCGATAGACCGGAATGCGGGAATATTTCTCTTCCACGATGAGGTCACGGGCGTTTTTAATTGTGGATCTGACGGAAATACTGCAGATCTCGGTTCGCGGCGTCATGATCTCGCCGACGCGTGTATCGGCAAATTCGACGAACGTCTCGATCATCTCGCGTTCACTTTCCTCGATGATTCCCTCGGCCTCGCCAACCTCCATCAGAGCCTGAAAATCTTCGTTGTTGTCTTCGTCGCGTTCGTCGGCGAGATTAGGAACGAGCGTAGCCTCGATCTTCTCACGGGCTTTTGTCTGCTTGTCCTTGACGACCGCCTCGACAAAGAATGACGCAACCGCATAGATCGGCCTGATCGCAGGCAACAGGAAAAGGAGTTTTTTCTCGGTGTTATTTCGCACCAGCAGCCGCGGCAGGATCTGACGGAAAAGTACGGTTGCCGCAAGGCCAATGCCTAGAGCATAAGCCAGCAATTCGACGCCCGACACCTGTTTACTGATCGCCACTGTCAGCAAAACTGTAAATGCGATCAACAGTATCTGGATCGTCGATGACAGTGCGAAGCGGAAACGCGGCCGATTATCGAGGATCTCACGGAGGAATTTTACCGAACGGCTTGTCTCGACCGAATCTTCCTCAGAAGATATTCGGCGCAGCCCGACATCCGAAATATGAGAAAACGCTGCATCGACAGCCGCCAGGAAGCCCAGGATCAGGAGCAGTGCGGTCGCGACGATAAGTTCCAATTCCATACGTGAATGAAGCCTCAATGGTAGGATGCATTGTCAGTAAAATCAAATTCGCCAGTAGTTAGAGGCATTTCAATTTACTGACGAGCCTGTAGCCTGTCAAGACGTTCCCGGGCAAGCGTGACCCTGTTATTTTCCGTCTTTTGAGATAAAGAAAGACTCTCGAGACTCTCCCGAATAAATGGCTCCGCCTCATTATACCGTTTCTGATCCAACAGGATCTCGCCGAGTGCCCCTTTCGTAAGTGCCGTCATAAAATGGCCGGGCGGCAGGTTTTCGAGACGCAAGGCCAGAGCCTCGCGTAATGAACTCTCGGCCTCGGCGGTCTTCCCGAGCTTGCTCAGCGTAAGGCCATTGATAGTAAGGGCGGTCGCAAAACTGATGTATTTGGGGCTCGAGATCTTGCGATAGCCGACAAAGACCTTCTCGATCTGCCGCTGAGCCAACTCGTGATCTGACATTAAATACGCCACCTGTGCCTGTAGGCGGACGTTGTCGTGTATCGGCAGATAATCAGGGCCGTAACTTTTGTAGTAGATCGTTTCTGCTTCGGAGAGGTTAGCTTTTGCATTCTTCAGGTCGCCATTCTCCATCTGGATCGAGCCCAAAAGTGTCAATGCCTGAGCCAGCAATGGGTCGTCCGGTGTAAGGGAGCTACGATATCGTTCGACAATTTCCAACTGGTTGGTCTGTGCCTCGGCAAATCTCCCTTGGTCGAGTAAAATAAGGTTTAATATTACTTTTGCCGAGTCGGCGAGACCACTGACGCCAATAGCATCCGACTCGGCAATCGCTTCGCTCAAAAGCTGCTCAGCCTTCGCCGCATCGCCGCGAGCCCGGCAGATCGTGGCGTAATCGGTCAGCCTGGACAGATAGAAGCTTGGGTCGACCTGGCCAGCCTTGAACCCTGCCTTTAGAGGCGTGTATCTGCGATCAAATATCTCGATCGACCGATCATAGTCCGCCTTGGCAAAAAACAGGCTCGCCAAACTGATCTCAGACCTCACGGTAGCCAGACTATCACCACCAAATATCGACGATTGTTCAGCGAATGCCTGTGTCAGGTTACGCTCAGCCTCGGTGTATCTCCCTTGGGCAAGGAACGCATCGCCGATGATCTGCCGAAGCTGAGATCGAACCTCGGGCTCGGAGGCAAGGCCCTCGTCGAGACGTTTCTCGACATCGTAGAGAACATCGACGATCGAAGCCTGCTCACCGCGTTTTGCCAGGCTGCGACTTTCGGGCATTGCGGTCATCAGCATCTTTTTGAGAAACTCGTTCACCGTCTGCGAACGAGCCGCCTCACGCCTGGCCGCATCGGCCTGCCAGAGAGACACGCCAATACCGGCCAGAACGGATATAAACACCAAGATCCCGGCAGCAACGGCGATCTTGTTTCGGACAATGAATCGAGATGCTCGATAGCTGAGAGTGTTTGGTCGGGCCGTGACGGGGCGGTTGTCCAGGTGGTTTTGCAGGTCGTCCGCGAGGTCCTCGACCGAACGATAGCGCCTTTCCGGCTCTTTTCGAAGAGCCATCAGAATAATATTGTCGAGATCACCGCGCAGTTTGCGGTTCGCAGACAACATGGACGGAGCAGATTCGCTTGGCGGACGAGGGACCGAAGTGTTGATCGTCTGGACGATCTCTTCAAAACTCTTGTCTTCAAGGACGAGAGGTTTTGCACCGGTCAATAATTCGTAAAGAATGACGCCAAGCGAATAGATGTCGCTCGCCGTGGTTATGCTGCGTCCTGTGATCTGCTCGGGAGAGGCATAGGCTGGTGTAAATGCTCGAATAGTAGTCTGGATCTGTGTATCCACCGAGCCAAAAGATTTTGCAAGGCCAAAATCGAGGAGCTTTGGCTCACCATCCGTGCCGACGAGGATGTTTGATGGTTTGATGTCCCGATGGACGATCAGATTTCGATGTGCGAACGCTACAGCTGAGCAAACCTTGATAAATAGCTGAAGCCTTTCGGCGATCGAAAGGTCATGGGTATTAGCATGATCGACCAGCGTTCTGCCGTCGATGTATTCCATCGCCAGATACGGCTCGCCTTTGTCGCTCAAGCCGCCGTCAAGGAGCACAGCGATGTTTGGATGACGAAGGTCGGCCAGGATCTGGCGTTCCATCTTAAATCTGGCAATGATCTCACGGTCAGCCACAGACTGACGCACGATCTTCAGGGCTACCTGCATTACCAGTTCGCCATCGTCACGCTCGGCTAAAAAAACGGTGCCCATCCCGCCGCTGCCTATCTCGCGGATGATGCGATAGTTGCCGAAATGCTGCTCGGGGATTGTGTTTTCGCGGGCGCCAATTTTGCCTGCCAGGTCGATGGAATTGTTTTCTATCAGGTTTTCCGATTCGGAAGAAGCGGCAAGCAGGGAAATTACCTCGCGATAGAGATCGTTGTCGGTACCGCATGCGTTCCTGATGAATTGTTCGCGCGATTCGGCGGGTTGTTCCAGTGCGTCGGAAAAGAGATCTTTAATTCGCTGCCAATCGACTGCGTTCATCGTAGCTAATCAAAACTGCCGCTCAACTCACGTTGGAACCACGCCTTGGTAAATGTCCATTCGCGGCGAACCGTCGATTCGCTCACATCGAGTATGAATGCGGTCTCCTCGATAGTAAGCCCGCCGAAGAACCGCAGCTCGACGATCTTCGCCTGCCTTGGGTCTAGCTTTTCAAGGCTTTGCAAAGCCTCGTCAAGGGCGATTAGATCTATCGGACGCTGTTCAGGAATACTGATCGCATCATCGAGAACCAATTTATGTCCGGACCGCTTGTCGGTCTTTCTGGCTCGGGCGTGATCGATCAAAACCTTACGCATCACCTCGGCGGCGACAGCGAAGAATTGAGCGCGATTTTGCCAGGAAACGTTTTTCCAATCCACGAGACGCATATAAGCTTCGTGAACCAGAGCCGTAGCCTGCAGCGTGTGGTCGCTTCGCTCGTTCCGCATGTAAGCACCCGCCAGCCGACGCAGGTCATCATACACAAGCTCCAGCAACCGCCCGGGAGCAGTCTCACTTCCGTCGCTGATCTTACCCAAAAGGGCAGTGATTTCGTCCTTATTCTCGCCGCTCATGCAAAAAGGTACCGAGAGTCGGAATTATAACCTAAAGCAAAAAATAATTTTAGTTAAATTATTGGCGCTTTTGGCAACGTTTCTCGCCCTATAAGTCAAAGGGAGCATTACCTCATGATCCAGCCGTCGATGTTGGGGGCTCGAATTTAGAGCACCGTAAGGAGAACTACTATGTATAAAATTATCACACTCGCAGCAACCGTTTGCTTATTCACTATTGCACTGATTTTTGTTCAAGCTGGTGCCGGAGCGTCTAATTTTGACGTATCGGCGATGGCTGATGCGGGCGATCTTGATACGACGTTCAACTCGACCGGATATGTTGATATCCGGGTGCCGGGCGGATCGTCGGCCTCAAACCAATCCGCCGTACAGCCCGACGGCAAGCTGGTAGTGGCTGGTAACGCCAATACAGGAGTAAATAGTGATTTTGCTGTTGCTCGCTATAACGCCGACGGAACCCTCGACAGCTCGTTCGGCAGCGGAGGTAGGGCATATGTGAGCTTCACCGCATCCGAGTTTGGAACTGACTACGGCAAAAGCGTCGTTATTCAGGCTGACGGCAAGATCGTGGTTGTGGGCGAGGCGAGAAATACTGGAAATACGTGGGACGTTGCACTAACGAGACTCAATTCTGACGGGAGCCTCGATACCAATTTTGGTACCGCGGGCAAAGTTATTTCAGACACCCAGAACTACGATTTGGGTCCCTCTGTTGTTAGCCAGTCCGACGGAAAGCTGGTTGTCAGCAGCTATTCTTGCCCGTCCCCTTCCAACTGCTCAACTGGTGACACGGTGTGGGTACTAACCAGATATAACACCAACGGTAGCCTGGACGCATCGTTCGGAACCGGCGGTAAAGCGATCGTCAACCCAACAAACCGATCCGATCAGTTGAGAGCACTCGCGGTTCAGGCTGATGGAAAGATAGTTGCTGCCGGAATTATCGACATCAACGGAAACAGTCCGGCGGGAACTCGTGGTGGAATCGTAAGAGTGAACGCGAACGGCACAGTGGATACCAGTTTCAATTCCACAGGAATCATCGAAGACGTAACTGCAGGTTTCTACGACATTGCTCTTCAATCAGACAACAAGATAGTGGTAAGCGGTTATGCTCCCGTTGGCGAATCTCTGGTTGCTCGATACAACCCAGACGGCACGCCCGACACGAGCTTTGACGGGGACGGGAAGGCACAGACTCAAATCTCTGCCACGAATTTTGAGACCTTTACCTCGCTGGCTGTTCAGCCCGATGGCAGTATCGCCGCGACTGGAACCATCATCGGGTCCGCTGCGGTATCAACCGGGGCACGTTACATGTCAGACGGTTCGCTTGATGCGGCATTTGGTACCGGCGGTGTTTTTACAATGTCAACCGGAGCCGTCCCAAATGATCTGTTGATCCTCCCGGACTCAAGCCTGATAATCACCGGTGCTGCGACTACCAGTACCGGAGATTTTACCATTACTAAGCTCACCTCGACCGGTGACCCTGCTCCGTCATTCGGAGTCAATGGTGTCGTTACCACGACGATGGGTATGCTCTCTTTCGCTACACGATCGGTTGTTGTCCAGCCTGATGGCAAGATCCTGGTCGCAGGAGTCTCATCTGATGGGCTTACAAACGGCAACAGCGTATGCCGATTTACCGCTACCGGGTCATTGGACGCGTCATTCGCCGGGACGGGATGCGTTCGACTCCCATCTCATATATTTATCAGCTTTGCAGCTTTAGCCTTGCAGTCTGACGGTAAGGTCGTACTGGGCGGCACCACCCAACCAAGCAGCAACAACTACGACTATCAATTATTCCGGATCAACAGTGACGGATCGCTCGACACCACGTTTGGAACGGGTGGCAAGGCCACGGTTTCGTTCGTCTCAAACCAGGTCGAAACCCTTCACTCGCTGCTAGTCCAGCCGGACGGGAAGATAATTGCGGGTGGCGAGGTTGAATTGCCTGTAGGCCGAAGCTTTGCTATCGCGCGATTCAATCCCAACGGAACGCTCGACACGTCTTTTGACGGCGACGGCAGAGTAACAACTAGCTCCGATACCTCGTCTGTTTTGAGTATGCAGCTTCAGCCCGACGGAAAAATAATTGCGGCGGGCCGGGCGGAAGCTCTATCGGCTAACTTCGCTGCTGTAAGGTACAACTCCGACGGAAGTTTGGATAGCTCGTTCAACGGTACAGGCATCGTTCGAGAGCGAATGGCGAGTGCCTCCACTTCCGAACAAGTAAGATCAGTACTCATCCAGCCGGACGGTAAGATTACGCTCGTCGGATACGTCGTGATGGGTGGTATAGGTGTTGACGCCGATATCGCCATGGTACGATTCAACCCCGACGGAACGCTTGATCCCTTATTTGGCATCGCAGGCAAGATCGTACACATTAACCCGTCTGGCAACGATATTTTGAACGGTGCTGTTTTACAGACGGACGGCAAGATCGTCACGACCGGTTCGACGCAACTGCCCGCCAACTTCGATTTATCAGTGTCTCGGTTTAATGCAAACGGCTCTACCGACACGACGTTTAGCTCGGACGGAAGGGCGGAGCTTGATCTAGGATTTCGCGAGCTTGGGTTAAGCGTCACTCTTCAGCCGGACGGAAAGATCGTCGCGGCAGGCGAGGCCCGCAAGGCATTATCGGCCGGAGAGATCATAAATCAGCTCTTGGTCGCTAGATTTTTACCTTCGGGGGCGATAGAGCCAACACCAACCCAGACGCCCACTCCGAGCGCTCCGGTAGCGAATCCAGATGCCTTCGTTGCAGTTCCACCAACTCCGGGAGCTTCGCCTGGAGTTGCAGTAAGTGCTCCAGGTGTTCTGGCTAACGATACCGATCCGAACGGCGATACGCTGACAGCGCAGATCGTTACGCCGCCTCCGTGTGCATCCGTATTTTTCCTGCAGCCGGATGGCAGTTTCGTGTTCCAAGCAACACCGTCGTGCCCGTCGTCGACGTCGTTCACCTATCGCGCAAGCGACGGAACGAATCTCAGCAATACTGCTACGGCAACGATCTCGATAAGTGCTGGTGCGACACCAACGCCGACGCCATCTTTAACGCCGACACCGACTCCACCTCCTGCAGCCGGAAGGATCGCTTTTGTGAGCAATCGGGACGGTAATAATGAGATTTACATAATGAACGCCGACGGAACCGGGCAGACTAGGCTTACCAATAGTCCGCAGGGCGATGTTAATCCAACTATTTCGTTCGACGGGACCAAGATCGTGTTTGAAAGCTACCGGGACGGCAACAGTGAGATCTATATCATGAACTCGGATGGCACGGGACAAACTCGGCTGACAAACAACACGGCCCAGGATGTCGATCCATCATTTTCCACCGGCGGCAGGATCGTCTTCACAAGTAGCCGAGATCAGAATCAGGGTGAGATATATGTGATGAACGGTGACGGAACAAATGTGCTTCGACTAACAAACAACACCATTTCTGAATTCGAGCCCGCGTTTTCACCTGATGGCTCTCGCGTGGTGTTTACCCGAACCGTAAGCAGTAACGCAGATGTATTCATCATCAATTCTGACGGTACGAATGAGATTCGTTTGACGACAGCAGCCAGAATTGACTATACACCTGCTTTTTCACCGAGTGGCAATAAGATTGCCTTTGCTAGCTATCGCGATGATCCCGCCGACACGGTTGGCGAGATATATCTGATGAACCCCGATGGTACTAACCAGATTCGGCTTACTAACAGTACGGCCGATGAACTGTATCCAACGTTTTCCCCCGATAGCACCCGCTTCGCCGTCCAGCGTTATCCTGTTGGCGGCACTTCGGAATCAAATGAGATCTACTCGTTTACCTCCGATGGCAGCGAGCTGACCCAATTAACGAACAACAGCTTTTTTGACGGCCAGCCAAGCTGGGGCCCTGCCGTAAGCATACCAACCCCAACCCCAACGGTAAGCCCAACGCCGACGCCTTCACCTGTGGTTACGCCAACACCGACGCCGACTCCAACGCCAACACCAGTTGCTACGCCAACCCCAACTCCGACACCAACGCCGGTTGTTACGCCAACACCGACACCAACGCCGGTCGTTACGCCCACACCGACTCCAACTCCGGTTGTTACGCCCACCCCAACGCCAACACCGGTTATGACTCCAACACCAACGCCAACACCGGTTGCAACGCCGACACCAACACCAACACCGGTTGCAACGCCGACACCAACCCCAACACCAACGCCGGTCGCGTCGCCGACGCCGACTCCGGCGGGGCAGCGGACGATCGAGATCACGGATGTTATCAGGGGCGAGGGAAATAGCGGGGTGACGGCGTTTATCTTCAATGTTCTGCTCTCGTCTGCTCCGCCGGCCGGGGAGACTTTTGTCATCGGCTTCGTGACTCAGGACGGAACGGCAACGGTCGCAAACAACGACTATCAGCCTGTCTCCGGAACGCTGACATTCGCTGCGAATACACCGACGCTCCAACAGATCACGGTGCTCGTGACCGGTGACGTTACGTTCGAGCCGAACGAGGATCTCATTGTCCGCCTCACCAATCTGAGCGGCGGTAATGTCGTGATCACAAAACCCGACGGCATCGGCGTGATCTTCAACGACGATCTCGAAGGCGGCCCGACGCCGACACCTGTACCTGGACGTCTCGAAGGCGACATCGTCGATGCGAACGGTGCCGCAGGCGGGGACAACGCGGTTCTCTCGAACGATGTAACGGTCATTCGCCAGGTCTTGCTTGGCAATCTGCCGGCGATACCTGCCGGACCGCAGTTCCAGGCGGCGGATACCAATCTCGACGCCAACGGCGGATGCGGCAACGGCCAGATCGATGTCGGTGACGTGACGGTCATCAGCCGCTACAACCTGGGCGGGCTACCGCTCAAACAAGTCTGCGGCCCGACCGGGCCAACGACGACCACAGCAGCGGAATTGGTGCCTTCGCCCGACACGGCACGTGTGATCGGGGCGGTCGACACAACCGCCGTGGCGGGGCGAACGGTCGCCGTTTCGATCCAGCTGGGATCTCAGGGCGATGAGGCGGCGGCAACCTTTACCGCAGGCTGGGACCCGGCTGTGTTCACATTCGTCGGAGCCAGGCTGGGCGAAGGTGTTCCTGCTGGTTCACATCTCGAGCTAAACACCAACGAGATCGCGGCCGGGCGGCTTGGAGTCCTCGTCGATGCAGCGAACGGCTATGACGAAGGCTCACGGCAGATCATGACGATAGATCTGCTCACGGCCGCAACGGCCAGCGGGCCCTCGATCATCAACTTTGCCGAAGGGCCGACGCGAAAAGGCGTCTCCGACCTGCAAGGAGGTTTGCTCGCGGCCCGCTTTGTGAACGGCAGTATCGTGGTGGCTCCAGAGTCAGCCGAAACGACTATCTCGGGCCGTGTTACAACGCCCGGCGGACAGGGAATTCGCAATGCAGCCGTAACGATCACCGATCCAGACGGCAACCGCCGCACAGCCATCACCGGCTCATTCGGCCTCTACACATTCGAATCCCTCGAACCAAACCAAACCTACACCCTCAACGTCACCTCACGCCGCTTCCGCTTCGCCGCCAGATCGGTCGTAGCCAACTCAAACCTGAGCGACGT
>JBGSQW010000147.1:0-9373 GCA_041737885.1 Pyrinomonadaceae bacterium
AACCCGGGCTGTGGAAACCGTGGAAAAATGAGGAACATTTTCCCACCGTTCCCACAGCCCCTACTACTAACAAAATGACATGAAAGAGAAAGAAGAGAAAAACCAAAACCGATCATTTACACAAAAGATTTGACACTACCCTCGCGTTCGAGGTAAGTCCTCTAAGGCGACAATACTTACCCGTTTACTTATTCTTCCCCCACTAACCAAGGCTGTCTCGGTTGCCCTATCGATGTCCGAAACACGAATTCCTTTCCCGCTGAAAAACTCGATGAACTGGGACAGGCGTACCGCAAACTCCCTATCGGCCCATGACTCAATCAAGCAGGGGTCGATTGCGTAGACCACATGCGGAGCCCCCCTCTGCTGACCTGGCCGCAGTTGAACGGGTGAAGAACGTAGATGTCCTGCCCTAACCAATTCTCTCAGAGCTCCGCTAGTTCTTCCACGATCTCTGCTCAGGCACGCCGCGACAGCCCCAGCCGTCAAGGCTCCGCCTTTCTGCCTAAGTACGTTGACCAATAGCATCTCAGCATTGGTAAGCTCGCGTGAAGGCGACATTGCAACTTCGGGAACTCCACCCAGATATATTTGGACGACCCCGCAATGGACTTTGGTGTCCTCGATCGTATCCTTTTGTATTATTGAGCACGTGAACCACATCATCCCGTTATTTTTGTGGATGATGTCAGTGGCGTGGTTCTGTACAACTATTTCGCAGTCGGTCTGGTTTTCGCTTTCATCATCCCCAACCGTAAGGACCCGAAGATCCGCTTTGTTTTGACCCATACTGCTAAGCTCGTCTTCGACCCAATATTGCTTAACTTTATAACGTTTCAACCACCAAATCAGCACTTCGACAATTAGTAGATCGTGAAATAGACGTTTAAGGTGCACGCCTGCTAGCCTTGTCGTTTTAAGGCATCGAACGGTCTTATTCTCGTCAAGCAATAAGTCCTTGCCTTTTGTTCTCATGTAGAAAACTATCTCTCGGCGAACTTGCGTCCTGTTCTTGCGAATCTTAGCGTCCGTCGCAATCGGGATATGGACCTCCTTCCGAGCCACGAGTTTCAAGTCCACAGCCTTGGCTAATACCTTAGAGACTTCGGTCATACCGAACTCCGGGAAAAGGCGAATTGCCTGACTTTCGGTGATGGATCGAAACCTTGCCATCATTTCCAACAATTTTAATAGAATAATAAATGGATCGTTCATAATCTGTTACCTCTACTTTTCAAGTATTGGGGTTAAATTAGGCAACATCCACTGTTTTTAACTAATCGTTTTATTCACTGAACCAGATCTTGTATCTTCGTATAATGCTTAGTTCGCTCTCACACGATGGGGCCGAAAGGACAATCCGGAGATTTGTTACGATCGTCGTCAGAAAAAGTCCCAGGAGCATCTGCAAGCTCTATCTGACATGGTTGGTGAGACTGCGAATATCTAACCAACCAACTCTCGTTTGTTGGATCCTTTCCCGTCATTCTCTCGAAGCAAAGCCTACACACCACCTCGACTTTCGCCTGACTTCTAGGCGAGGTGTAGACGCAAAATATTCCTCAATTTGCGAAGTTGATGAAGTTCTAAGGCGGGATTAAACTATAGACAGCTTAAGGGGCAAATAAAACTAGTTATTTGATTAGGGGAAAAAGCAAAACGGCAGTCCAATGGACTGCCGCTAAGTTGTTGTAAAGATTGGCTCCGCAGGTAAGACTCGAACTTACAACCCTTCGGTTAACAGCCGCCCCCGAGACCATTTCACCCATATTCATAGATGCCACGGATGTCGATAACTCGTTTAACGAAGAGGAAATACCCAGTTCGAATCCCATAACTCATTGTGTCCATTACATCGGGATTTCGATCCCTTCTTCACCCATTACGGGAAAGATAACGGGAAATATTCGAGTATAAGATTTTAGAGCCGAAATAATGCCTCAAAACAACGAGTTAAATTGAGCGTACTTTTTTTCTTCTTTTCAGATGGAGACTGCCCCTCGGCTTTCAGGTCCGTCACATGAAACGGCTATCACTCGAGTACTCCGTAGTGAAATAGGCAAAACTTGAATTCCTGGAAAGGTCGATGAGTGGACGGTTCAAACACGGCCCATTCTTGTTTGTGTGTTTTGAGAATTGTCCGATACGAAGGCGAAATCCCCGTTCGTGCAACTCTATTCACCGTGATCTCCGGCTGTCGCCAGATAGCCAACAATGGGAACCTGCAAACAAAAGCAGAATTTCAACGGAAGCAAAAGCATCCGGACTGGTAGGCTTAATACCGTTTCATACGACTGCTCATCTCCGAGGAAGTGCCGTGCGCTCCAAGAGGTCTGAAAACTCGCCGCTGTCCCGCAGTTTGTCGAACCAAGGATTCTGAGATAGTGCTATTATTTCCGCGTTTCCCTCGTTTACCGCAAGTTTGAGCCAGTTAATTGCTTCACTACTATTGCCAAGCATTGCGTGTATTGCTCCAATTCGCATTGATTTAGGTTTATTGTTACGGGCAGCTTTCATTTCGTCAGCAAGAAGTTCTCTCAGAACGCCAGTAGAACCCGACGAAGCGAACGCTGCCGAGTAGCGAGACGTTGATGTATTCCCGCGCCTTTTCTCACCTTCTATGACATCTGCGGCAAATTGCTCGGAGCTGCCCTTTATCAGATAGGCCGTCGCCCGATAGTCGTAGGTTTCAGCGTAGGTTGGTTCGCTTTCGATCAGTTTATCGCATTCTGCGATAGCCATATCTATCCTCGCTGAGTCAGCACTATGCCCGTGTAATAGAATGTTTGCAGTGTCGGCGCGGATCACAACATTCTTCGGGTCTAAATCGTTTGCTCGTTTTATCGATTCGATCGCCTCTTCGTATCGGCTCATAGCCGTGAGATAAAAGGCGTTTACGTGAAATGCCCGCGCATAGTTCGCGTCCAGCTCGATCGCTTGGTTAATCGATAGCCCCGCCTCGTCCCATCGCCACGCAAGGAGCGAAGCGCTAGCTAGAGCCGTGTGGGCCTCTGCCGAAGCCGGATCGAGTTCGACCGCTCGCCTTGCCGCGTGTGTGGCTTTTGGAACCGCATATTCGGTCGAGAATGGAACATACCACAAGCCCATTGAGTAACTTTCGGAAAGGCCCGCGTGAGCTTTCGCGTAGGTCGGGTCAATCTTGATCGCGAGTTTGTAATGCTCGATGCTTTTCGTTATTCCGGCCGCTGTGCGTTTGTTCCACTCGTACCTGCCTTTCAGATATTCCTGATACGCGAGGCCGCTTTTTGTGTACTGCACTGCCCCTTTTTCGCAAAGTTCGGTGCGCAGTTCGGCAGCCACGGAGCAGGCGATTACGTCCTGAAGATCAGAAGCCGTAGAAAATTCTCGTTCAAAGTCGTTGCTGGTCCAAAGTATCGCACCGTCGGATGCATCGATCAGCCTGACGCGAATATTAACAACATCGCCTTTTGCCTGAACGGTGCCCTCCAGCAGTGCATCGACACGGAGTTCACGGCCGATCTCCCGCGGGTCGACGTCACGGTCCTTGAACGAAAACGCCGACGTTCTCGACATGACTTTTAGATCATTTGCCCGGGCAAGCTCGGTAATGATGCTGTCCGTTACTCCGTCGCTGAAGTATTCGTTTTCGGGCTTCCCGGTTAGGTTCTTAAGCGGCATTACGGCGATTGTCCGAATACGGGCAATCGGGTCCGCAGGCTTAACGGCAACGGCGGCCTGGCGGCCTCGTGCTAAAACGTAGAAACCGAGCGTCAACAGCGCTATCAAAAAAACCGTTGCGGAAATAGCGAGTGGGCGCAAGAATCCCCCGAAATATGGTTTACGACTCGGGACGATCGAAATCGAATCGGTGTTTGTGTCAGTTGCTATCGAACCATTGCCATTCGAAGAACCAACCTTTACGTCTCCGACAAAGCGATAGCCGCCGCCGTAACGGGTTTCGATAAATCGTGCCGGCCGCGACGTATCGCCGATGGCCTTTCGGATCGAGCCGATACACTTTCTCAGAGCATCATCGTATACGTCGTGGCCGTCCCAAAATCGGTCAAGTAATTCCGCTCGTCTAATTACGCGATCCCGATTTTCAATAAGCTCAAGCAGGATATCAAAGGGTCGCTCTGCGATGTGAACCTCTTCGCCATCGCGCGTAAGCGTTCGAGAAAACGCATCAAGCTTAAGCTGCCCGAAGGCGTATAACAGTTTCGTCCCATTTCCGTTTCCGTTTTGCATCACAAATAGCCGAATGTTTTCCGGTTTCTTTCCAGTTTTCCTACGGGAAGACCGCTAGAATCCGGAGATAGTTACATTTACCCGGATTATAAACCTCAAACGGCAATCAATCCAGCTTTTTTTGGACAAAACGACTTACGGGAGACGAGATTTATGGGGCAGCGGCAAAATGGTTTGATATCGCTAAGGCGACTGTGTTCGGCGATCACTCTGTCGAGTATCGCAATCTTCGCGGCGGTTCTTCACCCGGCCTCGGCCAGGCTGGAAATCAGCCGTAATCATGAGGCGGCGTCAATGTCAGCCACTATTCCACCGACGGGTTATGGGCAAATTCCACTCCATTTTGAACCCAACGTCGGGCAGGCCGACGACGGCGTCAGATTCTTTTCGCGAGCAAGAAACTACGAGATGTATTTCACCGATTCAGGAGCAACCTTGCATTTACTCGAGCGATCTAGTTTGAGCGGTAAGCGATCCTCAAAGTTTTTCGGCATTAAGTTCGCTGGGGTTGATCCACGAACGAAAGTCACGGCGGAAAGCGAACTCGGCGGCAAAACCAATTATCTGATCGGCAACGACCGCTCGAAGTGGAAAACCGGAATACCAAACTACGGAAAGATCCGCTACCGCCAAATTTACCCCGGAATCGATGTGGTTTTCTACGGCGATCAGGAAAATCTTGAATACGATTTTATCGTTCAACCACACATTTCGCCCGAACCAATATCGCTGGAATTTAGCGGTGTCGAAAAGGCCGAGATCATCGCGAACGGCGATCTGATCTTGCGGTCCGGCACGACGAGATTTCGTTTGAAAAAGCCCTTTGCATATCAGGAGGTCGGAAAAGAACGACGCGAAATCGAGGCAAGCTTTGTTCTGCAAGACTCGTTAAACGGCGACCAGCGGATCGATTTCCGCATCGGTGAATACGATCGCGAATTGCCATTGGTGATCGACCCCGTCTTGAGCTATTCGAGCTATCTCGGCGGCGATTCGGAGACGATCGGAAACGGCATCGCGGTTGACGGCAATGGGAATGCTTACATCGCAGGCCAGACGACATCGACAACCGGGTTTCCGCTAGTGTCGCCGTTCGCCTCGCAGAATCCCGGCGGGAATGCCGCTTTTGTGACGAAAATAAACGCAACCGGAACCGCGTTTGTTTATTCGACCTATTTGACCGGCCCTTCGATTGGCAATTCCGTCGCAAGTTCTATAGCAGTTGACCCGGCGGGAAACGCTTATATCGCCGGTCTTTCTCAGTCCTGCAATTTCCCGACAACCGTCGGTTCGTTTTTGCCCGTTGTGCCGAACTGCGCCGGGAATCCCAAAGGTTTTGTCGTCAAGCTGAACCAGTCGGGCAGTAATCTCGCCTACGGAACGTACCTGTCGAGCCCAGATTTTCTTTTTAATGGAGAGCTCACGGGCATCGCTCTCGATTCGTCCAACAATGCCTATATTACGGGATGGACGCAGACGGCCTCTTTCCCGACCACTCCCGGTGCATTCAAACGAATGCTGGCTCCGAATACCCAGAATGCATTCGTCTCTAAACTTAATTCGTCAGGATCAGCCTTGATCTACTCGACATTTGTCGGCATAAACACGCCGGTTCCGAACACCGACCCGTTTGACAAAGCAAATGCGATCGCAGTCGACTCATCCGGAAATGCGTACATAACAGGCCAGACCGTTTCGCAGAACTTTCCGGTCACGAACACCGCATTCCAGACCTTTCCCGGCTCCCGGCTCGATGCGTTCGTTACAAAGTTGAATCCGAACGGCACCGCTCTCGTCTACTCAACCTATCTTGGCGGAAATGGAGACGAGATCGGACGAGACATCGCCGTGGACTCGGGCGGAAACGCTTATGTAACCGGACAATTTGATGGGTTAAATGGATTTCCCTTTACCCCGAGCGCTTTTCGCAACGGTGCGGGCGAAAACTGTTGCGGTTCGGTGCAGAACGGCTTCCTGACCAAGATCAATCCGACCGGGACAGCGCTCGTATATTCGACCTCGCTCGGTACGGAACGGCAAGCAATGAGCGGAAGCGGACTTGCCGTCGATAGCACGGGAAGCGCATACGTTGTAGGCGGTCAGGGCATTGGCGGGGCATATGTGGTAAATGCGATTCAGCCCGTTTCGCAAAACAATGACGCATTTGTGTTAAAGATGAATCCGGCGGGCACCGCACTCACATATTCAACTAACCTGGGCGGCATCAACGGCAACTCGATCGGATCGGCCCTGGCGATCGACCCGTCCGGCAGCGCTTATATAACCGGTCTGACAACCGCTTCGAATTTCCCGATCACGGCTGGAGCAGCCCAAGGCACCAAGCCCGGAGGGCAATCGAGCAGCTCGTTTATCACCAAGATCGCGACCTTACCAACAGACTGTCCGACGATTACGATTAACCCACAACCTTTATCTGCGGTGGTTTCAGGCCAAAACTTCAATCAACAGCTAACCGCAGTCGGCGGTGTCGGGCCTTATACGTTCACACAGGCTCCCGGGTTTGGTGCAAACAACCTGCCTGCCGGGTTGATCCTGGCGTCGAATGGCACTATTTCCGGGACGCCGGCAAACATGAATTTCGGTTCTTACATAGTTACTGTCCAAGCGGTGGATGCAAACGGCTGCGTGGGAGTTCGCACCTTTCACCTGCCTTATGTAAAGGAAATACCGCCGCTTGAGCTTAGCATTACCGGTCGAACCGGCATTCTAAGGGCGCGCCCGAACCGTTACCTCATTAATGTTACGAATAATGCCGATGCGGATGCGTTTAGCGTTCCCGTATACCTTCGGTTTCCGGACTTTCTAACGTTGAGCCTGGCCGACCCGGAACTTGACCAAATGACGGGACAGCCAAATGCGGCACAAACACTCTTGTCATTCACACTTCCGCGTATACGAGCACGCTCAACCGTCTCAACACCCATCATTATTACAGTTCCCGATCAGCCGCAATTCGTGAATACCAGTTTTCGGATCGAGGGCAGCCTGGACGGTCCTTTTTCTATCCCGTTTCCCGACGCCTCAAACCCTCAATTCGCGAATGACGATCTTCAATTGAGTCCCTCGGTCACCAGCGGATTTACCGCCGGAATCAGGGACATATTGATCTTTGTCTTCGGCTCGATGGATCCGAATGACAAAATTGGCCCGTCCGGCATCGGGGCGGAGCGATATATTAATGGGGATGAACCTTTTTCATACGTTATCAATTTCGAGAACATTGCGACGGCCACAGCACCGGCTCAAACAGTCGTGGTTACGGATCAGCTCGATGTGTCGAAATATGACCTCAGTACCTTTACGTTCGGGGATGTCACGATCGCTCGGCATTCTTTTTCGCCGCAAAACAGCCGGACTAGCTTTTTCAGGGACTTCGATCTTCGCCCCGCGAATAATATTATCGCCCGCATCGAGGCTAATCTGAACACAACAAACGGATTGCTCACCTGGCGATTGAGCTCCATCGATCCCGCGACCGGATTACCGACCGACGAACCGCTCGCTGGAATCCTGCCGCCGAACACTGCACCGCCAAATGGCGAAGGCTCCGTATCGTTCCGCGTTAGGCTCAGGTCAACGGTTACCACCGGCACGCAAATCAACAATCAGGCCCGAATCGTATTTGATACCAACGCCCCGATCGACACGCCGGTGTGGACCAACACGCTGGATACTTCGAAACCGACGAGTTCGGTCCAGGCTCTACCGGCTAGCGTTCCGCCAAGTTTTTCGGTTTCGTGGGCTGGAACCGATACTGGCTCCGGCGTCGACCGCTACACGGTTTATGTGTCCGATAATGGCGGAGCCTTCACGCCATTTCTACAGGATACGGCGCTCACAAGCTCCGTTTTCACCGGACAGTCTGGCCATACCTACGGCTTCTACTCGATCGCTACTGACGCGGCGGGCAATCGTGAGGGTCCGAAAGCCACCGCCGAGGCGACGACCGTCGCCAATGCCGTCCAACCGACGATCTCGGGCCGCGTTTTTACACCCGCAGGCACCGCGCTTCGGAACGTAAGGGTGACGCTGACCGATTCGACCGGAACTGCGCGTTTTGCCGTGACGAGCTCCTTTGGCGTCTATCAATTCGCGGATATCGTTCCGGAACAAACTTACACGGTCAGTGTTTCTTCAAAACGATACCGTTTCGCTCCGAAGATTCTGCCGATAACGACATCGGTCACGAATGTCGACTTTATCGGTCTCGAATGACCGCGTTTACCTGGCCAGACCTCTTCTATGCCGCTATCGCTAAAGCGTACCGTGGCTAGGATCCGACCCTGTACTCAACGAAAAGTTCACTGAAAGTCAGTTCGCCTCGGAGACTGTCTTTTCGCGCTTCGAATCCTTTCAACCTGACAGTACCCTGATAACCGCGATTCCACAGAAAATAGCAAACGCGCCCGCAATCTCTACGCCGTAGCGGATTAGCACGCTCTGGACATCTTCGCGATTTTCTTCGCGAGGTTTATCAGGCGTGCTTTGATCGATGCGGCGATGTTCTGGATCTCTTTGGCCATGATCTATGTGAGAGTGTTCAGATAAGGAAGCATAATGCTTTTAACCTTTCTGACTTCAGCAGAATGGAAAACTCTCCCATGGTTACTTTTTCGCTGACATCATCCGTCGCGGATTGCCTCAAGGGCGTCTTTGACCGAAAGTATATCGTTATTGTGCAGCTTGCTTTGCCGGTATAACTTCCAGTATGCATAACCTAACTTTGATCTACCTTTCGCGGCTGCTTGCAAGTTAGGAGCACGGTTATTCGTAAGTATCGGCAAACAATCCTCAGATGTACTGGCTCCGTTTGGATTCTTATAATAACGTTAAGGCCTTGCTCGATCCTCCAATTGTTTGATCTCCAATCTAAGCGTTTCAATTTGGTCGTACAGCTTCTTATTCATTCGATGGAGCTCTTTCATCGTGAACCTGGGTGTTATATGTCGAGGACAATTCCAATCGAAAGCTTCGACGTGTAGGATTGCAGCTCTTTCGGTCTTTGCTTTATAGCCGGGTGTGCGTAAGTTTTCGATCAGTCCAATGGACTGCCGCTAAGTTGTTGTAAAGATTGGCTCCGCAGGTAAGACTCGAACTTACAACCCTTCGGTTAACAGCCGCC
>JBGSQW010000015.1:0-63300 GCA_041737885.1 Pyrinomonadaceae bacterium
GCGGATCAAAGCTCCGTAGGAGCGACATAGATTGGTTGGAATCAAACCCCCAAATATCCGCCAAACAATGCCGCCCCGATGGGGCTAGGGAACCAAACTATAAATCCCGCATCTATAAATATGACGCCCCAAACGGGGCTAAGGAACCATAAAACGATCCCGCCTCTTTAACCGGGGAACCAAAATCGAAGACTCGGCACTTTTGCCCTACGCCTTGAAATTTCATTTATGTAGCCGCACATTCGATTAGATTCCGGTGACGCGTGGAAATAAATTAGAATGCAGATATGATCCAGACACTTTCCGGCCAGCTTGAGAAATTTCAGAATGCGGTGGGCGTTAAATTCCAGCTTTACAACAGCCTCTTTCTCGCTCTGCCGTTTTACGGGATCGATAAGACCGGCATTCTGCTTTCACTCTTCGGCAGCAACTGCGAAGAAGGCTTTACCGCCGGAAAAAATCCGACCGAGATCATCGACAGCTTTTTCGCCGACCGTACGCCCAGTGACGCACTTGATCTGCTGTTCCGGTTTGTTCAATATGCCGAGCGTCAGGTCGTGCTGTTTGACGCCCTCGAGGACGCGGCCTTCGCCGAGATGAACGACCTGAACGGCCCAGGGACACTGACGCAGTTGGAAGCCGCAGTTCAGCAGAATGATCGTTTGGCCGAGTTCAAGCAAAAGCTCGCCGAGTTCTCCGTACGTCTCGTATTGACCGCTCACCCGACGCAGTTCTACCCCGGTTCCGTGCTCGGCATCATAAACGATCTCGACGCGGCGATCACCGCGAACGATGTGACGACGATCAACACGCTGCTACAACAATTGGGACGCACGCCGTTTTTCAAGAAGCAAAAGCCGACGCCCTTTGACGAAGCCTCAAGCCTGATCTGGTATCTCGAAAACGTCTTCTACAACGCCATCGGAGCCATTGCCTCAGAACTGCGTCGCTCAATTTCAGATGAGTCAGTGAACCTCGCCGAGCTAATGAAAATGGGCTTCTGGTCCGGCGGCGATAGAGATGGTAATCCGTTCGTGACCAGCGAAACCACCCTGCAGGTCAGCGACGCTCTCCGACGCTCGATCCTCCGCTGCTACTACACGGACATCCGAAAATTGCGTCGTCGCCTGACCTTCGCCAATGTCGAAGCAGCCGTGATCGATCTGGAGAAACTCGTCTACCGCGACGCCTTCCAAACCAGCGATCAACAGGTCAGAACCGGGAGCGATAGCGACTGGGTTTCCAGGGACACATCGTTGACCAAGTCCCAGATCCTCACAAAACTCGGCGTAATTCGCAACGATCTCGTCACCGGCCACAACGGCCTCTTCGTCCACCTCGTCGATGACCTGATCAACAAAGTCGAGATCTTCGGCCTGCACTTTGCGTCCCTGGACATCAGGCAAGAGGCGTGGGAACACGAAAAGGTTTTGCAGGAGATCGGTGATGCGAGCTGTGAGTTTGATTACGGATCTTTGACCGACACGGAAAAGCTCGAGCGTTTATTGATCGCACCAAGAAGCGCGTCAGCCGAAACTCTGCCAACCGAACTTTCCAGGGACACACTCCGAACGGTCACCGCGGTCCGCGAGATCCAGCAGCGAAACGGCGAAGACGGCTGCCATCGCTACATCATCAGCCAATGCCAGAGTGCGGTTCATGTGGTTGAGGTCATCGGGTTGTTCCTCGCCGGCGGTTGGAAACTGGACGAGCTGAGCGTCGATATCGTTCCGCTTTTCGAAACGATCACCGACCTGCAGCACGCTCCCGCGATCATGCGTGAGCTGTACAAATTGCCCGCATACCGCGAGCATTTGCAGCGACGCGGAAACCGGCAAACGATAATGCTCGGCTTCAGCGACGGAACAAAAGACGGCGGTTATTTGATGGCGAACTGGAGTATTTACAAAGCCAAGGACGAGCTGACACGCGTCTCACGCGAGTTCGGAATCAACGTCGTTTTCTTCGACGGTCGTGGCGGCCCGCCTGCTCGTGGGGGTGGAAAAACGCACAAATTCTACTCGTCAATGGGCGAAAATGTCGAAGGCGATGCTCTGGAACTGACCGTGCAGGGCCAGACCGTCAGCTCCAATTTCGGAACCGTCGCCTCGGCCCGCTACAACATCGAGCAAATGCTGCACGCCGGAATTTACAACGACATTTTCGCTCCAAAGGAAACAACTTTCAGCGAACGCGAAGAATATCTGATGACGCATCTAGCGAACCACAGCTTCACCGCCTATGACGAGCTAAAAACGCATCCGAATTTTCTCGAATATTTGTCAGCCGTCAGCCCGCTCCGCTTTTACGCCGAAACCAACATCGGCAGCCGTCCAACCAAGCGAGGCAGCGGAAAACTAACGCTCAAAGACCTGCGTGCGATCCCCTTCGTCGGAGCCTGGAGCCAGATCAAACAAAACGTCCCCGGCTTCTACGGCGTCGGCTCGGCGCTCGAAAAAATGGACGCAAACATCGACGAGATCACCGAAATGTACCACTCGAACGGCTTCTTCAAAGCCCTCATCGACAACTGCGAAATGGCCATGCAAAAAACCTTCATGCCCCTGACCGCATTTCTTGAGAGCCACGAAACCTACGGCGAGATCTGGCGAAAGATCCGCGACGAATACGATCTAACCCGAAAGTACCTAACCCGCATCTCCGGCACCAAAGAACTAATGTCCGACCTCCCCGTCGAGCAGCAGTCAGTAAGAACCCGCGAACGCATAGTCCTGCCGCTCCTGGCGATCCAACAATACGCCCTGACAAAAATACGAGAAAGCGAAGAACGCAGCGAAGCGATCGAGAGCCGCCCGGTTTACGAAAAATTAGTGATCAGATGCTCGTTTGGAATTATTAATGCTGGGAGGAATTCTGCGTAACCAACGGTATGATAGACAGCTCAGCTATTAACACAAATTCGCTAAACGGAAATCTGTTTCCCGTAGCCATCGAGTATTCCCAGAAGCAAGGTGTTTATTGCCTTTATCTAACTCCAATCAGTGTAGGCGAAATAATTGATTTTCTGCCCGGCGATATTTTCCTGGTTTTCAACGTAGATTCAAATGAGTTCGATGGGTCGGGCTCGATCAGTTTGGTTGATGTTTGTAAAAATTATTCTTCATTTTTGAAAGCATTCGATAACGAAACACTCCTAATGAAGAAGGGGCAAATCATTGGCTTCTTGAACAATGTCGACCACTACAACTTTCACTTGATAAGCGCAAAGGAAGACATCGATATGGATTCGGTGATTCAGGTTATCGACATTTCAGACAAATGGAACGATGCCCCCATTATCGATAAAACCAACTCAGAGATCTTTATTTCTTCGCACGATGACTGTTATTTATATCTCGAGACGAGGGATAAGAAATTAGCAGAACAGCTAATCTCGCTACAGCTCAAAACTCTTATTAAAACTGTCTCTATGAAAGCAATGTCTGATCTGACGGACAATATGGAAGAATTGATGAGAATAGATCCTTTATCGATCGTTATCCCTCGCGATCTGGATGAAGACAACGAACATATCAGCTGGCAAATCCTTGCAGGGAGTTTCAAAAACTTTGTTTATGGAGAAGAGATGTCCGAGCTTGGGAATCTTATTTATTCTAAGGAGACCGGTTATATAAGGGCCGTAACTCCCTCCTTACACTGATGTTACAGATTTAATAGGTTAGCCTATTAAAAATAATAGGTTGACCTATCAAATTAAGTTGATCTTTGAAAATTAAACCTGATCGGCCTTACGAGCATTGATCTCACCGCTCATCAATCGCCGCTCGAAATCGCGTTTGAACTCAGCCATCTGCTGATCAAACTCAGCGAATTCTTTATCGGTCTCGATCTTTTTCCTGACCTTGTTGTCAAAATACCGAACACCCTTGATCTCAGAATTCTTAAGCGATTCGAGCCAGCCGTGCAGTTGTTTTGAAATATTTATTGCTTGCTTTATGAGATTTGAGATTTCAAATTTGATATTTGAGAACCGATCCAGAGATTCGCAAATACGGAGCATCGATCTGGATTCTCCTGCAGAACCGCGAGCAATGTACAAGAAATTAATCAACTCATTCGTGGTACCGCGTTCAAAGCCTTCAGCGATGTTGTTTGAAATTGAAAGGGCAGCACGTTCAAGCTGATTCTTAGTATCGCCGAGCCCGCGAAAATCATTCTTTGAGGTGAATTCGAAGACGTTCAGAGCAAAACGAATCGCGGCTTGCCAAACGGGGAGTTCTTCAAAAGTCGAGTACTTCATGGCTTACTCTCGCGGCTGAACGTGAGGAATCAGGTTCCGCTAGATCAAAAACAAATTCGAACGGTTCGTTCTTTATCGATCGAACCGCCCGTATTTAAGTCCGTTTTTATTTGAAATTTCAAATTTGAGATTTGAAATTTGTTCAGTTCTTAAAATTCAGATCTTTAAGAAATAAATTACTGCCTCGAACTCTAGATCTTTGGAATTAAAGCGTAAGAAACTCGTTTCCGAGAGACTCTCTATAATCGGAAATTTCAAATCTCAAATTTTAAATTTCAAATATTTATGAATATACGATGGCAATGAAAAATATCTGAGATCCTAAATTTCAAATTTGAGATCTCAGATAAACTGAAAACTAGAACGTATAAGTATTCGCCCCGATCAAAGTCTCGGCAATTCTCTGTCTTGCAGCAACCGTATTTATTGGCGAATTGTTCTTTGTAAATCGTTTGAGAGCGACTAGCAAGGTACGCATTTCGTCTCCGTCGGTCTTGGCGGCGATGGCGTTTTTGGCTTTGGCTTCGACGCGTTGAATGGCGTCGTTGCAGTAGACCTGGGCCATGTCGGCGTAGCGTTCGGCGTTGGACGAGCCTTGGAGCTTTTGGGCACGCAGGACGGCGGTTTCCATGGCGTAGGCTTCGATGATGATGTCGGCGGCGTACATCAGGAGTTCCTGCTGTTTTTCGAGCTCCATCATATATTTCTGAGCCGCAGTTCCGACGACCATGAGAGCAGCTTTCTTGGCGTTTTGTGCAAGTTTCAGTTCCATCGCGAGTGGTGAATCATCCTCGTCAAACGACATCTGCGGATTCAGGATCTCGTCCATTAATGCTTTGGCGGCCGGGATCAATCCGATCTCGCCCTTCATCGCACGCTTGAGGAGCATGCCCGGGATGAGCAGACGGTTGATCTCATTGGTGCCCTCGAAAATACGGTTGATGCGGGCATCGCGGTAGGCACGCTCGGCTGGGTAATCGGCAGTGTAACCGGCTCCGCCGTATATCTGGACCATCTCGTCAACGACGTAATCCAGCACCTCGGAGCAGAAAACTTTATTGATCGAGCTCTCGACCGCGTATTCCTCGATCGATTTGAGCTTGGTTTCGTTGTCGGCATTCGTGCCGATCAGCGAGTCGATCATGCCGACCGTGCGGTAGGTCATCGATTCGCCAACCCACGTGCGCGTGGCCATTTCGGCGAGCTTGAACCGCATCGCGCCGAAGGTCGAGATCGGCGTGTTGAACTGCTGCCGCTCATTCGCGTAACGAACAGAATCGTGGATCGCGAGCTTACATCCGCCGATCACCGAAGCCCCGAGTTTGAAGCGGCCGACGTTGAGGATGTTGAAAGCGATCTTCGCACCATCACCGACCTCGCCGATGATGTTGCCGACCGGAATGCGGGCATCAGAAAGAATGATCGGCGTAGTGGACGAGGATTTGATGCCCATTTTGTGCTCTTCGGAACCCGGGCGGCAGTTTTCGCTGCGTTCGACCACAAAGGCCGAGAACTTTTTCTTCTCGCCATCGACCTTGGCAAAAATGATATAGACGTCGGCAAAGCTGCCGTTCGTGATCCACATCTTTTCACCATTGAGGATCCATTCGGTGCCGTCTTCGCTCAGGCGGGCCGAACATTTTGCACCGAGAGCGTCGGAGCCCGAACCGGCTTCGGAAAGGCAGTAGGCAGTGACTTTTTCGCCGGAGATGATTGGCGGTATCCATTTATGTTTCAGTTCCTCAGAGCCAAAATAAAGTATCGGAAGCAGACCGATCGATGTCTGAGCACCAAAGCTAACGCCAAAGCCCGAGCCGCGGCCCATCATCTCAGCCACGACCACGCCGGTCGTCTGGTCAAGCTCGAGCCCGCCGTATTCCTCAGGAATAGTTGCACCGAGCAGCCCGAGTTCGCCGGCTTTGCCGATCAGCTCACGCGAGATCTCCCAGGCATGTTTCTCCATCGCATCGATCTGCGGCATGACCTCGTTATCGATAAATTCCCGCGTAGTATCGCCGATCATCCGCTGCTCGTCCGACATATCCTCAGGCGTAAAAACCTCGCTCGGTTGACGCTGTTCAATAAGAAAAGAACCGCCTTTGACGTAGTCTTTCTGCATTTGTGCTTCCATTATGTTAATTGCTCCTTACGAATTTGCTCAGAACATTGTAATGAATGAATGCTCATTCAGTCAATGCAATTTAAGAATTTAGACTTCATTCAAGAGTTTCATCAATGTCCCGGCAGTGATCGTCTCGCTGATGTTTTCAACAAACTGCTTGTTCTCTTCCTTACTGCTCGCGATGCCATTTTTTAACAGGACGGGAAAGTAATCGAGATCGCGTGCTCCGCGATAGGTTGACAACACGCAAAACTCGGCGCAAAAACCCGTCATTACGATCGTATCAACGCCGTGTTCCCTCAAGACCTTGTCGCAATCGGTCTTGTTAAAGCTGTTGCTGTAATGCTTATGGATCTTTATATCGGCATCTTTGGGTGACAACGCATCGATGAATTCGAACGCATCCTTTCCCGGCAACGCATCGTCTTCCTCGTCAACGTTAGAGACCCAGATCACCGGCACGCCCTTAGCCTCAAACGCCGGCAATATGTAATTGATATGCTCGGCAGCCGCATCCATCTGCTCTTTTGTTTTGTCACCGTAATATGCCTTCTGCATATCGATGACCATCAATGCGAGTCTCATGGCATTCGCTCCAGTTAATCAAGCCGCTCAAATATCCCAGCCGCTCCCATGCCGCCGCCTACGCACATGGTGACCATGCCGTAGCGGCCGCCGGTGCGTTTTAGTTCCTGGAGGACGGTTGCAGTCAACTTTGCTCCGGTACAGCCGAGCGGATGGCCGAGGGCGACCGCACCGCCGTTGACGTTGACCTTTCCGGGGTTCATTTCGAGAACTTTCATTACCGAAAGGCCTTGGGCGGCGAAGGCCTCGTTGAGTTCGATCACGTCGATCTGATCAAGCGTCAGGCCGGCCATTTTCAGGGCCTTCGGGATCGCATAGACCGGGCCGATGCCCATTTCTTCGGGCAGGCATCCGGCGGTGGCAAATGAGATAAACCTCGCGAGCGGCTTAATTCCGAGTTCGGCGGCTTTGTCTGCGGACATCACGACTGCGGCAGCTGCTCCGTCGGACATTTGCGAAGAGTTTCCGGCCGTTACAGTTCCGTTGACGTGGAAAACAGCTCGTAGCTTCGCAAGGCCTTCGACCGAGGTATCCGCACGCGGGCCTTCGTCCTGGGCGAAGACGACCTCTTTGCGGCGAACGCGGCCTTTTTCGTCCGTGTCGTCAACGAAGATGGTCATCGGAACGATCTCGTCGGCGAACCGGCCTTCGGCAATGGCGGCGAGGGCTTTGCGGTGCGAGTTGTACGAGAATTCGTCAGCCTGTTCGCGGGTGATCTCGTATTTGCGGGCGAGATTCTCAGCCGTGAGGCCCATGTTTAGGTAGTAATCGGGATATGTATCGACAATATGCGGATTTGGCCGCACGACATTGCCGCCCATCGGGATCATCGACATCGTCTCGAGCCCGCCCGCGACGATCGCATCTGCACCACCCGTCATAATGCGTTCGGCAGCAAGAGCGATAGTCTGCAAACCCGACGAACAATAACGATTGACCGTCATCGCCGAAGTCTCGACCGGCAGACCAGCCGCGATAGCCGCCGTCCGCGCCACGTTCATGCCTTGCTCAGCCTCAGGAAACGCACAGCCCATGATCACATCATCGATCAGCGAAGCGTCCACGCCGGAACGCGAAACCGCTTCCTTAATAGCCGCCGCCCCGAGATCATCAGGACGAGTATTTCTCAACGTTCCTTTCGGAGCCTTTCCAACAGCCGTACGCACGGCTGATACGATCACTGCTTCTTTCATATTTTCACCTATCTCTTTACTGAGGCTGGTACAGGCTTCTCCCCTTCACCCAGCGTCTGCCAAAAACCGCTTTTGTCGTATTCTCTCAGGTAACCATCCCAGACAGATGCTTCGATGATTGGTACGCAAGGTCTAACAAAAAATACCTGCCTATTTTTTATTCGTGTCTGATCTGCGGTATTTCTGTATTTGACGCCCTTAGAGCCACCCGATTCAGAATTGGTCGAGTAGAGGAAGAAATACTGCTCTAGCCCCTTTTTCAAATCCAAACCGCAGCTGGTTCCGTCATAAATATCTACAGCTAGAATCTCGCTTTCGACTATGCCCTTCCATACTCTGTCGACTTTTACTCCGTACCGTTCGTCATCTCGTGAAACAATCTTACCTAGAACAACTCCATCCGCCGCTTTATAAACATTGCTGAGCTTCAATCCTTCCTCGCTGACTCCACACGAACAGCCAAACGCAGTCTGAACTCCAAGAAAAGCGACAAGAATTAAACTCACAAATACTAATTTCATATGAGCTTTCCTACTAACTTACAATCGGAAAAGCCGATGTTTCAGCCTGACGTTTTATCGTCTTCAACATCTCCATCCTTATCAAACCGCTGAATGGCTGAACGAATGTCCAGTAAAATCCAAAGCTTCGATGGCTGCCTTCGTCGAGGCATTTGATGCGGGTTTCGGTTGTGAGCCGAGTGTTTTCGCCTTCATTATCAAGCGAAAAATTCCATACTGCCTTCGCATAACCGCTCCTGTCGAAAGCCTTGAAGTTATCCGCGTTCACATCCTGTAGATCGCCCCACGGCGTCCAGAATTTTCCGGCCAGGCCGATCAGCAATTCGCTTGCAGGCCGCTCGCCTAGGATGCGGAATTTGGAATAGCTCAAATTCCGCAGCGTCAGAGCATCCGCTGACATACCTCGAAGCGTTAGCAGCATTTTTACGATCCACGATTCGCCAAAATTCGCGTTCTGAGCCGCTTCGTAAACAGTCGCGGCATCGGCGTGGATCGCTATCGAGTGCTTTTCCTCGAAATCGTATTCGGCTAAAAATTCATCGATCAGCATTTAGACGCTCCAATTTTTTCTCCATCCGGTGAACATCCATCATCCTCGCAGTTCCCTCGCCGCCGCTGGTCGACTGTGCAGCGTGCATCTGCCAGTAGTTCAGAGACTCGCGATACTTGGCGATTTGATCTTCGACCGTCAGCGTGTCGCCCCAGTTCTCGTAATACGAACCGCGAACTTCGCAATCGGGGAAATATCCTTCGCCGCGATCGGTTGCCGCAAGCATAGTCGCTTCAGTTTCCGCGTATTTACCTTCGCGGGCTATTTGCCACCAATCCGGTGAACTCATATCGCCACCTCAACCTCTTCGACGCTCAAAACCCTTTTCAATTCCCCCGGCTCGATCTCGACCAAAAACCCGCGTTTCCCGCCGTTGATGTAAATCTTGTCCAGTTCAAGAATGCTCGCCTCAACATATACCGGCATGGCTGTTCGCGTGCCAAATGGCGAAGTTCCGCCGACCAGATAGCCTGTATATTTAGATGCCCGATCTGGTGTTGCGGGTTCCACAGATTTGACGCCGATATGGCGGGCAAGATTCTTTGTCGAAACCAGCTTGTCGCCATGCATTAGCACGATCAGGGGCTTTTTTTCGTTAGTTTCAAATATCAGGGTCTTTACGACCGCGTGCTCATCCACGCCTAACTGCCTAGCGGATTCCGCCGTGCCGCCTTTCTCAACGTAATCGTAGAGCCGCGGCACGAACTCGACCTTCTTTTCTCTCAAAAACCTGACCGCCTGAGTGATCGGAAAATCCATAAGAATTTTAACCGCGAAAAACGCGAAATGAACGAAAATAAGAGCTTTCTATCCGGCCTTTCGCGCACGTTCAGGTGTTTCGCGGGCAATATCTTCGTATCTAAAACACGTCACCAAATGATCATTCACCATCCCGGTCGCCTGCATAAATGCGTACATGATGGTCGAACCGACGAATTTGAAGCCGCGTTTTTTCAGATCCTTCGACATAGCATCCGATATCTCCGTTTTCGCCGGTACATCGCCGTGCAGCATACGCTTGCTGTCGATCGGTTTGCCATCGACGAACGACCAGATGTACTTATCAAACGAGCCAAATTCCTTTTGGACTGCGAGAAAAGCCTTCGCATTCTGAACCGATG
Organism: Pyrinomonadaceae bacterium; assembly: GCA_041737885.1. Lineage (GTDB taxonomy): Bacteria > Acidobacteriota > Blastocatellia > Pyrinomonadales > Pyrinomonadaceae > OLB17. The sequence continues at coordinate 10,354 of JBGSQW010000015.1, forward strand.
CCGCTACCTTCAAACGATTGCGAACAATGCCTGGATTCTCCAGCAGCTTCGCGCATTTTGCATCCGTATACTTAGCCACCTTTACCGGGTCAAAATTGTCGTATGCTGTTCGATAGTTCTCGCGTTTTACGAGTATCGTGTCCCAGCTCAATCCAGCCTGAGCACCTTCCAAAAGCAGAAACTCGAACAGCCGGTTGTCGTCATGCACCGGCACGCCCCACTCTTCATCGTGGTACGGAATGTTCACCTCTTTTTGTGACCAGCCGCAGCGTTTCATACGTTACTATTCCTTCGCATTCCCTCTCGTAATGACGAGACCTTTATGTGGTTCGCGATTATCGTATTCGAGCTTTATCTCCTTTTCTCCGCCGTAGTTTATCGCGATCCCCGTCTTGGCGATCTTTATCTTACTGCCGAAGTAATTGTACGAACAGGATGCATAGATCTCGCTTTGGATCTTGCGTTCCCTGAGCGTTTTATCCGCCCTTATCCACAATATCGATTGCGGCTTGTCATCCCCACATGGAGCCATTTCTATCGGTGCCGACGAAGTGCTTTGGACGTTAGCGACCAGGTAGAGAATGCCGTCTTTTTCCGCCGTAAATAACGTCCGGTACTTGTGCGGAGCATCGCCGGGCAAGCTGCCGTTCGAGCCGACGAGGGCGTCTTCGAGATTAAAAATTACGGATCTCTTACCCAGTACAAGCTCAACCTCCGCCCCCTTTCTAGCAACGAGTTTCATCGCCGTCTGAGAATTGGCGGCGATAACCGTGAAACAAACCATCAATGCTATCGCCGCTATTCTCATCGCTCGATCTTATACACTTTCAAATAACAAACGCCACCCTTGGGATCGGTCGCATCCTTGGCGCTGGTGAGTTTGCCAGTAAGCTTTACATTATCGCCAAGTTTGACCGGTTGGCTCGCGTTGTCGCGGATCTTCAGGTCTTCGCGCTTAAATCCGCTTCCAGGCTTATCTGCCGTATTTGCACCGCCGCCGACTTCGAGATCGACGCTTATTCCTTCCTTATCTCCAGCCTTGGCGATCAGGCTGTAACCGCATTCGATTCGGCCGCTGGTGTTGGAGCAAAAGATGCTGCCGCCTTTCTCCTCGAGAATTCCTTTGACCTCGATCGTTTTTCCGTCATTTCCGAGATCGCATGCACTCGCATATTCAACCGGCTCGCCCACGACGTTGCACGCCGACACGAAGAGCGAAGCCGCAATTACAGTTAGTAGAAAAATGTTTTTCATAAGCAGTTCCTTCCTTTTTATCTATTGGTTTTACCGAACAGATAGTGGAACGTACCTCTCAACCAAATCTTGCGGGCTCAGTTTTGTAAAATCTGCGTGAGCCTCAACCACCGAATCACATTTCAAAATATCCTCTGCCGAATTGACCGTCGTGATGCCGATCGAAACCATTCCGGCTCGATGAGCCGCCTCAAATCCGCCGATAGCATCCTCGAAAACGATGCAGTTCTTTGGCACAACTCCCAATTTCTCGGCCGAAACCAGAAACATTGCAGGATCAGGTTTTCCGACCGCGACATCGGTCGCTGTTGTCACCGCTCCGAAAAACCGCCGAAGATCAAGGCCGTCCAGGATGAATTCCATGTTCGGATTAGAAGCCGCAGTCGCGACCGCCATCTTGATACCGAGCTTTTGAGCCTCGGTCAGGAAATCTATCAAACCATCGACCGGCCTTCGTATCGGCAAATACGCCTCGCGATAGAGTGCCTCTTTTCGCTTTGCCAGTTCCGTTATTCTCTCGTCCGAAATATCACCAAAAACAGTGGGTAATATCTCGCGATTTGTTTTGCCTGCTGTTGCAACCAGGAATTTGTGCCGGTCCATCTCGACTCCGTTTTCATCGAGCAGTGTAGCCCACGCCTCGGTGTGGACGTGCATGTTGTCAACGAGCGTTCCGTCCATGTCAAAAATGAATGCCCGGCTTGAAAGATCTGTCATTTACTTCTTTTTGGCGATGTACAGCGTCTTTTCGATCGACGCGTGCAGCGTGCCTTCCTTATCCTTTAACTCAACATTATAGATCCGATCGACCGACCTTTCCGTTTCAGCGAGCCGCTTTATTTCCTCTATCTCGTCAGGTGTCAGCTTAAAATCCGCGTACAGCGTCGTCTTCCCTGGCTTCCTAAAACTGATCTTCGCGGCCTTGTCCCACACTACATAACAATCACCCAGAATGTGCATCAACATCAGCATGTAAAGCGGGTCGATCGATGCATAGATGCTGCCGCCGTAGATCGTGCCGACGTAGGTTCGAGTTCGCCACGAAAGCGGCAACTTCATCCTAATCTCATACCAGTCGCCCGATATGTAAGTTATTCTGCCACCCGTTCCTCGAAATGCAGGGAACAGGTTGAAACCAATTCGAAAAGCTCGACTCTTAAAACTCTCAGGCATAGCTAAGACGGAAACCCTTCCGTTTCGATGACACGTTTCGCCTGACGAACATGCCTTTTCGTATGTTCGACGAGAACGGAAAAGGCATCGTCGAGCTTGTACGTAAGGATCGCCAGAAACGGCGACGTCACGACTGTTTTCTCGCGGTCAGCTCCGGCACAAACCTCGACTTTTTTATTGACTGCGGATATTTCATCAATAAATTGCTTCACAATATCGTCAGGCAGATCGCTCGGCGGCACGATGCGTTTTGACGGAGCTTTGGCTTTCTTCGAGTCTGTTGAAACCGCGTTTACCAGAAACCGTCCGCCCCAACCTGTAAGTGGTGAATAATTCTCCCAAAATGAATTCTTTCGTGTGCCCGATGCTATCTTTTCGAATTCAGCATCAAACTCGCGGTTTGTTAGAATTATGTGCTCGAGACACTGAGCCACGCTCCAGCCTTTTTCCGAAGGCTTCCAATTCAGTTGTGTTCGCGAAAGCCCGCCAAACGAAGCCATCGCATCAGTCGCGACCGCTGACAGCTCAGAAATAATGCTTTTTGTTCGTTCGTCCATATGACTGGATGACTTGATGCAGGCGAGGGCCGCCGGCGTTTTTTCGTTTTAGTTTCTCAACGGCTTGCCGGTCTTCAGCATACCCGCGATCCTTTCCTGGGTCTTCCTTTCGCCGCAGAGCGATAGGAAAGCTTCGCGTTCGAGGTCGAGAAGATAGCGTTCGGAAACGAACGAACGATGATTCAGATCGCCGCCGCTCATAACCTTCGCCAGTTTATGGCCGATCAGAACGTCGTGATCCGAAACGAAACCGCCCTGCTTCATCATGTGCAGGGCCAGCTTCATTGCCGCTTGAGCCGATTCGCCTAGAGCGAGAATGCCGGTCTTCTCAACCGGCTGAACGTAACCCGAGGCCGCGAGATTGAGCACTTCCTGTTTGGCATCCGCGATCAGCCGATCGCCGTTCATCGAGATGGCATCGATGTCGCGGATCAATCCCCAGCTTTGGGCTTCAGGGCCAGATGTCGCTACTTTGCCCATACCTATGAGTTCGAATGTTTTTTTCAGGAATGCGAGCGGGTCAGCATCCGGGGCTTTGGCTGCGGCGTTCATGGCACGCAGAGTCATCTCCTTCGTTCCGCCTCCGGCCGGGATCAAGCCAACACCGACCTCGACCAAACCAATGTACGTTTCCGCCGCTGCCTGCACGCGGTCGCCATGCATAGATATCTCGCATCCACCGCCGAGAGTCAGGCCGTATGGGGCCGTGACAACCGGTTTTGGTGAATATCGCAAACGCATGATCGAGTTCTGAAGTTGACGGATCATGATGTTAATGTCGTCCCATTCCTCTTCCTGCGCCGCGAGCAAAAGCATCATGATGTTGGCTCCGGCCGAGAAGTTTCCGCCCTGATTACCCACGACGAGACCCGTGTAATTTCGCTCGACCTCGTCGAGTGCGAAATTCATCATCGAGACCGTATCGCCGCCGATGGAGTTCATCTTGGAGTGGAATTCGAGACACGCAACACCATCGCCAATGTCGATAAGCGATGCTCCTGGATTCGATTTGATAACGCCGCTTCGTTCCTTGATATCCTTGAGGATCATCACGCCGGGCCGTTCCGGCATCGGTTTGTATTCGCCCGCGACGAGGTCGTAGAACGAATGATGACCGCCTTCGTTCTTGTAGAATGAAGTTGCTCCTGAGGCAAGCATCGCTTCGACATTTGCCGGAATCGCCTGTCCTTCTTTACGCATCCGCTCAACCGATTCAGCCACGCCGATCGCATCCCACGCCTCGAAAACACCGATCTCCCAGCCGAAGCCCCACTTGATCGCATTGTCGATCTCGACGATCGTATCGGCGATCTCAGGAATACGGTTCGCGGCATAACGCGAGACACGCGAGGTGGTCTTCCAAAGGAATTCGCCCACGCGGTCGTCGCCCCAAACCAAAGTCTTCACACGCTTTGCTCTATCCTCGATTCCTTTTGCCGCGTCGAGCGATGGGAATTTTGACTTGACCTGCGGCTTGTATTCGAAGGTGGTGAGATCGAGTTCGAGGATGACGCGTTTGCCATTCTCATCTTTCGATTTCTTAAAGAAGCCACCGCCGGTCTTGTCGCCAAGCAGCTTCTTATCCAGCAGAGATGTGATCAGCTCCGGGATCTGAAAAACCTCGCGATCCTCATCATCAGGCACCGCAGGGTAGAGGTTGTTCGTAACGTGCGCCGTCACATCGAGGCCGACGAGATCTGACGTTCTAAACGTAGCTGAAGAGGCATGGCCGATGGCCTTGCCGGTCATCTGATCGACCTCGGTCGGCGTCCAGCCGCCCGCGATCATCTCGTGAATCGTCGCCATCATTCCGAAAACGCCGATACGGTTTGCTATAAAATTCGGTCGATCTTTAGCCGGAACGACACCTTTACCGAGCCGCCGATCAAGAAAACCAGTGATGCCGCAGGCAATCTCGCCGCTAGTTTTTGTTCCCGGAATAACCTCGACCAGCTTCATGTAACGAGGCGGATTAAAGAAGTGGATGCCGACAAAATGAGCTTTGAAATCATCTGAAAATGGCTCAGCGATTGCATCTATCGGAATTCCGCTCGTATTCGAAGCGATCACCGCTCCTGGCTTGCGGTAACGGTCAACGTCCGCAAAAAGCTTGTGCTTGATCTCGAGATTTTCAACCACGGCCTCAATCACAAGATCGCAATCCTTGATCTTCGCAAGGTCGTCGGTGAAATTGCCGGTCGTGATCAACTTCGCATTATCGCCCAGCATAAATGGGGCGGGTTTTAGCTTTTTAGCCGCAGCGAAAAGCGAATCCACGATGCGATTCCGCACCTGCGGCGATTCGAGCGTTAAGCCTTTTTTCTCTTCGTCCGGTGTCAACTCCCCCGGAGCGATGTCGAGCAGCAAAGTCGGAATGCCCGCGTTCGAAAGATGTGCAGCAATGCCCGCACCCATTGTTCCGGCTCCTAAGACAGCCGCTTTTGTGATGTTCATATCTTGTCTCGAAGTTCCTGTTTTCTAGCGATTTGAATTGAAGGAATTATAACTGAATGAATGCTCATTCAGCAAGAGAAAAGTGGAATTTATTTAGACTAGCCCCATGTGGTTAGGACGTGATTCTTATCCGACCGGGCGAGATAACTGCAAAGCTGTTCCGCAATTTGATGTCATATCGCGTTATCGCATCAAGGATCGCGGCGAGTTTAAGTTGAACTGACAATCCGGACAATCTGATCAAGATCACGCCATTTGAAGACAGTCTTTTTTCTCTAAAAACAATCTCACCAAAATCTTTGTCTGACGTTATAATACTGCCGAACTTTCGTTTGCCCGATCAAAAACAACAGCGTCCGAAACGCTTGGTTCGGTATCAGCAATATAGATGACATCATGACCCGCCTCGCGTAAACCGGTTACTATCTGTCGGTCGATATTCTCATCCGCAAGAAAGTTCATGAGGCCAGAGGCAGACCGGACGGCAAATTCTGAACTGCGAAAAGCAGAGCGGCAGAAATACCCGCCCGCGTTAGCCTCGGATGCGCGTCAAGGATCTGCTCAATTGATTCACCGGCAGCAAGCTTTTCCAGGATCAGTTCGACCGTGATCCTAGTTCCTGCGATCACAGGTTTCCCCATCATAATCTCAGGATCCGTTTTAATAAGATCATCTACCATAACGAAATTATAGCTCAAAAAACGATGCGAATTGCATTAAAAATTATCAATAACTGTGACTGCGCTAGCTCTGAAGCTATTCATATCTACTAGAACAGCCGGTGATTCGTCGAGGGAGATACGTTCGCCGATCAGCCGGTCAGGTTTGAGTTTTCCTACGCGAATCATCTCAAGCATTTCCGTGTAGCGATGAGCCTGCATGCCGTGGCTGCCGATAATTTCCAGTTCGCGGCCAATGATCTTGTCGATTGGGACCGGAGATAAATGTCTTCCCGCTTCCATGATGCCGACCTGAATGTGTTTGCCGCGTTTACGAAGCGAGGATATCGAGTTCATAAGAATATCTGGATGTCCGAGTGCATCGATCGAGATATGAGCTCCGCCGTCCGTGATATCCAGAATGGCGTCAACGGTGTTGCCATATTTGGAATTGATCACGACCTCGGCTCCACTCGAGCGGGCAAATTCCAGCTTGTCCTCTGCAATGTCTATCGCGATCACTTTTGCTCCGAACGCAGCGGCGATCATGATCGCCGAACGCCCGACACCTCCGCAGCCGTGTACGGCAACCCATTGTTCAGGCTGGATTTTTCCCTGATCGACGACAGCTCGATACGAGGTTGCGAAACGGCAGCCCAAACTCGCCGCTGTTACGAAATCGATCTCATCCGGCAAACGCACGAGATTGGTATCCGCATATTCAATTGCCACGTACTCTGCAAAACCGCCCCAAGCAGTGAATCCCGGCTGGAATTGATGATCGCAAACCTGTTGGTCACCCGCGAGGCACGGCTCGCAAATACCGCAGCCACAGACAAATGGCAGGGTAACTCGATCGCCAAATTTGAAATTTGAAATTTCAGATCCGATAGCGACAACCTCACCTGCAAGTTCATGCCCTGGAACGTGCGGCAGTTTGATATCCGGATCGTTGCCCATCCAGCCGTGCCAGTCGCTCCGGCAGATACCGCAGGCTTTTACGCGCAGGACGATGCCCGTCGGGCTGGGTTCGGGGTCTGCAACATACTCGATCCTGATCGGTCCTTGAAACTCTCGGAAAACGGCTGCTCTCATGGTTCTCTATTTTAGTCGACTAGTTTAAAAATATCTTGACTTAATCTAAGAATCAGATGATAATTTTCACATTCAATTAGTAAAAACGGATATGCATTTTGGGGGAAGGTTCGCCTTCCCCAGAAAGGCTTTTGAATAAAATAATAACCATACGGAGATTGACCATGCTGAAGAAAATTCTGCTGTTACTTCCACTTTTGCTGATTTGCTCGGGTTCGATCAGTGCTCAGGGAACCTCGACCGATCCGGCTCCGGTCAAAAGCTCAGAGCCAGTCAAGAAACCGGCAGCGTTCCGCTCGACTAAGGGACAGGTCACTGAGGCTCAGACCCTTCTGAAAGCTTCGAAGCTCTACGACGGATCAGCAACCGGCACGAGCAGTACGGAATGGAAAGCAGCCGTAAAGAAGTACCAAGGCGAAAATGGCCTTGCGAAAACCGGTTCGCTCAACAGAGCCACACTCGAGAAAATGGGTATCGAGCTTACGGAAAAGCAGAAAGACATACCAGTTGATCCAAAGCATCTCGTTTCGGCCGAATCAAAGCCGGCCAAGACGGAAAAATCTGGTACGGCCTCAACAACGGCGAAGACCACCACCGGACCAAAACGCCCTGCCCCCTTTCAGGCGAATAAAGATCAGATCTCTGCTCTTCAAACCAAGCTCAAAGAAGCGAAGTTCTTTACTGGCGAAGCCGACGGTACACGGAGCGATGCCTTAAAGGACGCGGTCAAAAAATACCAGGAAGCAAATAGCTTAAAAGCTACCGGCGGCATCAATGCCGAGACGCTTGAAAAAATGGGAATAGCACTCACCGACAAGCAAAAAGCACAGGTTTCGGCCCAGGCGGCATACGACGCTGCGAAGAAAAACTAATTTCCCGGTCATTTTTCATCAAACGGGCCCCAGGGTTGCGATGACCTTTGCGGCCTTTATCTTTGCTTTGAAAAGAGCTTTGAGTCATTATCGTTTCCATGAAAAAGACAGTTCTCGCTCTATCTCTTCTTCTCATCTCATCGATATCGCTACTTGCCCAAAATACTAAAGATTCATCCGCGATCCGCAAGATCATGGACGACCAGGCCGCCGCTTGGAACCGTGCCGATCTGGAAGCGTTTATGACAATCGGATATTGGAGATCCGAAAAGCTAAAATTCGTCTCGGGCGACAAGATCACGCTTGGCTGGCAGCAGACTCTCGATAATTACAAAAAAACCTACGGCACCGGCGATAAGATGGGCAAGCTCACTTTCTCCGACCTCGATATCACCATCCTTTCAAAAGACGCGGCTTTCGTGGTTGGCAGCTGGTCGCTGGCACGAGAAAAAGACAATCCAAAAGGCAAATTCACGCTCCTCTTCCGCAAACTCAAAGAAGGCTGGCGGATAGTTGCCGATCACTCTTCCTGATCATAGTCTGGAATAGCCTTCGCCAATTCTTTGGAACCTACGCCAAAAATCTGGCGTAAATGATGCCGTTATGAAAAATCTCATTTACGGCATCGCCATCATCTTACTTACTTCGACGACATCATATTTTCAAACTGCGACCCCGACGCCTGTTCCCGCTCTTACGGAAAAAGATTATATTCGCGTTGAGGCCGACCCCGCACAGGGGTTTGCATATCCGTACTACTTCTATTTTCCGCCATCCTTTCGCGAGGCGGCTAACAGCGGAAAGGTGCACACGATCCTTGTTGCTCCAAACAACACCGGAAAGGTCGATGACGATTTCGCGGTGCATGAGTTTGATGTCAAAAGGCGGATCGCTATGAGCGGCCCGTCAGCCACAGCCTTGCAGGTCGGCGTTCTCATGCCTGTTTTCCCCCGGCCCAAATCGGATTGGCAGATCTACACGCACGCTCTCGATCGGGATGCGATGCTCACCGCAAAAAAAGAATATCAACGCCTCGACCTCCAACTCATCGCAATGATCGACCACGCCATCGCGACACAGGCAAAAGCTGGCGTGAAATTCGACAAGCGCGTTCTGCTCAACGGATTCTCGGCCCAGGCGATGTTCATCAACCGTTTTACCTTCCTGCATCCCGCCCGTGTGAAGGCTGCGGCGATCGGGTCGCCCGGCGGATGGCCGATCGCTCCGGTGAAAAAATACAAAGGCAGATCGCTGCGGTATCCGATCGGCATCGCCGACATTGAAACCATCGCCGGGAAAAAACTCGATCTCAAAACTCTTCGCAAAGTTCCTCTCTTCATCTTTCTTGGTGATAAAGATGATAACGATTCTGTTCCATTCGGCGATTCATACGATGACGTTGATCGCGATCTGATAAACCCGCTCCTTGGCAAAACGCCGATCAGCCGTTGGGAACAATCGAAACAACTTTATAAACAAGCGGGCCTGAATGCCGAGTTTCGTCTATATCCTGATGTGGCTCATACAGTTTCTCAATTGATGCGTGATGAGGTCAGGGCTTTTTTGTTAAAACACAAATAAATCGCGAAAAGCGCTATACCGTACATTATCAAATACTGATCTGCCATAGACTTATCAATACACAGAGAGGTAAATGACTTTTATGGCGGAAAACAGAACAGAAGCGATCGAGAAATTGAAGAAACTGATCGACGGTATCGATTTTTGTATGCTGACGACGATCGACGGCGATAAGCTGCGGAGCCGGCCGATGTCCACCCAGCTATTCGAGCTTGATGGTGACCTTTGGTTTTTTACGAGTGACAATACTCATAAAGTGGCTGAGGTATCTCAGGACAACCGCGTAAATATTGCCTACTCAGAACCGGGAAGCGACCGTTACGTTTCGGTATCGGGGCGAGCTGAAATTGTCAAAGATCGGTCGAAGATCGAGGAGCTTTGGAGCCCCGTACTGAAAGCCTGGTTCCCTGATGGCCTCGACGATCCGTCGCTCAGCCTGTTGAAGGTCACGGTCGATGAGGCTGAGTATTGGGACACCCCATCAGGGGCGATCGTCCAGCTCGTCGGCTTCGTCAAAGCTATTGCGACCGGCAAGGAAATGGCGGTCGGCGAACATCAGAAGATCAGCTTTTAGATCTTCAAGAGAGTGGTAAAGGGCGCGTTCGGATCTTAACCGGTCCGTTCGCGCCTCTTTTATTCCTGTCCGACGAAATCCAGGTTGCTTACCGCCGCGGTGACAGCCAGATTTTGCGGAGCAAAACGGTAGCGTTTCGAGGACACCCCGATGATGAAAGTTTCTCCGATAGCTACGTTGGCAAACGAGTAAAGCCCAAACGAACTCGTCGTTGCGACCCGTCGCACGCCTAAAGCATCGGTCATGGTCACCACGGCATTTCTCAATCCCTGGCCTGACGGTGTTGTCACGCGGCCAGCGATCGTGACCGGAAGTGCCGTTGGCGAGAAGGCCGGTATCTGCCACATGCCGCGGCCATGCGTCGCGATGCGGATAGTATTGCCGCCCGCTTTTGCAATGTCGAAAACAGCGACGCGCGGAAATCCCGTACCGAATGCATTCCACGTCGTGCCGCCGTCACCCGAAACATAAACTCCGATATCCGTTCCGGCGTAGAGAATGTTCGAGTTCGCCGGATCGATGAGAAACCCGCTAACCGGAACGCGCGGCAGCGTACCCGAGATGTTCGTCCACGTCGGTGGGCCGCCGTTTAGATTGGTGGTTTTGAATACGTTGTTCACCGCGTAGTTCGCGATGGTGACGTATGCCGTATTCGAGTTATTAGGGTCGATCACCGTCCGGGCGATGAAACCTGTGGGAACCGCATTGGTCGGATCGAGATCGACGAGTGTAGAACTGCCTGTCGTGGTTCCCCACAAAGCTCCGTTCCTCAAACCGAAGATCCGGATATTGTCGTTCTGTGGCGAGATCCCGATCGAGCTTACCGCGATGCCGCTCGCGATCGGAGCCTGGCTGACGACCGTGTGTGTCTGGCCCGTATCCGCCGAGCGGTAAACGCGATCGGTCGCATAATAGATCGTGTTCGGATTGCCTGGCCCCGCCTCAAACGGAGCGTAGAAAAGCACCGTCGTATCGTTACAATTGATGCCGTTATTTGGCGCAGCCCCCGGACATCCTCGTACAGTGTAAGCAGCCGACGTCGTTGCTCGTGTGCGATAGCCGACCATGCCGCCGATCTGATTTTGGCGGGTGTGGTACATCCGCACGTTGGTCGTGTCGGTGGCGTTCGTATCGATGATGGCGTTGCCGCCGTCGGCTCCGTCAACGCGGTTCCATGACGATGCCGCAGGGTTGAGGTAGTTGGTTCCGTTGTCCTGCGTGCCGCCGATGGTGAAATTAGGGTCGGTCGGGTGAACGGCCAGCCCTGTGAACTGCGTCGCTGAGAATTGCGAGGTGTTTAGCTCGGTGTAATTTGCACCGCTATTGTTCGAGCGGTAAATGCCACCGTCCGTGCCGAGATAGACGATTGTTGGGTTAGATGGCGAAACCGCCAGAGCGTGAGTATCAACGTGTACACCGCTGCCGCCTTCGGTAAAGTTCAGCCCGCCGTTGGTCGAAAACTCAGCGACGGCGTTTGGCGATCCGCCGAGATAGACCTGATCCGGATTTGCCGGATCGACCGCGACAGCAATGTCGTAAAAGCACTGCGGCGAGCAAAAATCATTGTCGATCCGCTGCGTCCAGGTCACCCCGCCATCAGTCGAACGAAGGAGGCGGCCGCCGAGATTTCCCGTTGCTGCATAGAAAACGGCATCGCCCGTTCCCGCCGGATGAACCGATGCAAACTCGGTAGTTAGTTCGCTGGTTGTCGTTCCCGCATACGATACCACTTGGGTAAATGTCGGTGACGCCGAAAGAGCGTTGGCAGTACGGTGAATGCCGCCCACCGTTGCCGAGACGACACCGGCGATCAGAATATTTGGATTGAGCGGGTCGATTGCTATGTCGCGTACCGCTGCGTCAACATTTCCGCCGAGTCCGGTCAACCTTGTAAAGACCGGAGCCGCAGACGCGGCATTTGTCGAGCGGAACAACCCGCGAACTGGTAACGGTGTGTACGCCGTACCGCCCGAACCTGCAACGCCGCTGGCGGTCGCAACGAAGATAGTGTTAGCGTCGGTCGGATGAACGATGATCTCGCTAACGGATCGTCCGGTAATCACATCCGCACCGAGTTCGTTGCGGTTAAGCGGGCCGTTCAGCGTCGCCGTCGTCGATGCATTCTCGATGCGGTAAACTCCGACGCCGAAGAAGCTGTCAGCAGAAAAATTTGGTTCCCCCGTTCCGACATAAACGATCTCCGGATTTGACGGCGCGATGGCGATGGAACCGATGGCAAGACTCATTGCACTATCCATGATCGGCGTCCAGGTGGTTCCGCCGTTCGAGCTGCGATAGACTCCGCCCTGTGCCGTGCCGACATAAACAAGGTCGGGGTTGGTAGGATGAACAGCGATCGCCGTTGTCCTGCCGGAATACTCGAAGGAACCAGCGAACAGCGGCGCCGGGCCGATCGGCACCCAATCGGCCAGCAGAGCGTTCTTGAAATTTGATTCCGGCAAACGAGCGAGGCGTTCCTGATCTTGTTCGAGTTCCTTGACCGCCGAAATGCGCATCTGCGGATCGACCGGCGTCTCACCGTCAACGCCGCGAAGCACCGCGTACGCCTCATGGCGCCGTATCAGATATTCTTCCCTTTCTTTATCCGTCGGCTTTTTGCCCATCTCCTCATCTGACGGCATGTCAGGTTCGAGATCGAAGAACGGAACATCCATTTGAGCCAGCGTGTTCGAGATCGGCGTCCAAAACATAACGCCGGCAACCGCAGCAACGATCAGAACTACTAAAAGAAGAGTTTTATACATAAATTGAACTACCTGCTTGTCGAGAAACTATTCTGGAATAATATCAGAAATGACGCGCAAAACATTGCCGCCCATGATCTGTGCGATCTCGTCGTCGCTAAAACCTTCGGCGATGAGAGTTTCGGTAATGAGCGGTACGCCGCTCGCGTCGAATGGAGCCGTGACGGAACCGTCAAAATCTGACCCGAGGGCAACGCTCTGGACACCGGCGATGTTCGCCGCGTATCTGATCGCTCGTCCCACCGCTTTCGCATCCGTGCCGCAGACGGCCGTGTCCCAAAATCCGATCCCGATCACACCGCCCGTCGCCGCGATCCGCTTGAGTTGGTCGTCGGTTAGATTTCTCTGATTGTCGCAGGTTCCGCGAACGCCGGTGTGCGACACGACGACGGGTTTGGTCGCTATCGCGAGCACATCGTCGATCGTTTTTGGTGACGCGTGAGCGAGATCGACGATCATTCCTTTTTCTTCCATCCGCCTTATCACCTGGTTCCCTAGGTCGGTGAGGCCGTATTTTTCGACACCGTGAGCCGAGCCGCCAACCTCGGTATCAAAAAAATGCGACGGCGCCATCATTCTGAATCCCGCGTCGAACAGGACATCGACATTCTCAAGCTTGCCGTCGAGCGCATGCGCTCCTTCGATGCCGAGCCATCCGCCGACCGATCGCTGGTTCCCTCGTTTTTCGAGAAAGCTTTTCAGATCGCGTTTGGTTTTGATTATGCTGATGGTTCCCTGGGACGCGGCGGCGTATTCGTGGAGTTTTGCCGCCTGATATAGTGCCCGTTTTGTCAGGCTGGAAAGATTTTCGAGCGGTTGGCGCTGTGCGAGGGTAAGCCAGAAAATGTCGTCGGTGTCGCCGGAGTTTTGCTCGATATTCAAGCCTCGTGGAGATTTTGTGACGACGGTAAATGCCTGAAGGGCGACATTGCCGCGGCGAAGTTTTGGCACGTCCACGTGGGCTGCCGGCGAATCGATATTCAGGTCGCGATTCCATAACAACGAATCTGCGTGAAGATCGGCGACCAGCAGTTTCTCGTGCAGATCCGCCGCACGCGGGCTGACTTGATATGGTTCCCTGGCGACAACCGGATTGAGCAGGCGTTCGGTCAACGATGCGGCGAAGAGGAATACAAAGATCAATGCCCCGGCAATCAACAGAGCTATCAGGGATACAGCGATCTTGGCAAATTTCTTCATTGTCTTCAGCGTTCGATAGTGACGCTGCGTCGCTCGTCGCTCGATTGCCGGGCGGCATCGAGAACGCGTTGCACCTCGAGCCCGTCCGCAAATGTTGCCGCATCCTCAATGGTTCCTTCGCCGTTACGAATTGCTTCTACGATCTTTGGAGCAAATCCGCGAAACCCTCGCGGGAATCCGGTATCGGGATACGACGGCACATTTTCCAGTATCTCGGTCTCGATCGGGCGCCAATCGCTTTCGCCGGCCATCGTGATATATGCGTCACCACGATGATCGATCCGTATGGCTCCTTTGGTTCCGTAGAACTCGGCACGATTCTGGTATTTTGGATATTCGACCATCGAAACCGAAACGAGTCCGGTTGCGTCTTCAGCGACCGGCCCGTCAGCGAACCGTACCAGCATGTGAGCTTCATCGTCTGTGGTGACGCTCCGCATTCCACCGGTTCCGTCAGGGCGTTCCTTAATGTGTGATTGCAACTGGCAAAAAACGCTCTCGACCGGCGAGCCAAGGAACCAGTTGAACGAATCCACGATATGCGAATTGATCGCACCCAGGGAACCACCGCCGGCAGCAACTTCAGACCACCAGTTCCACGCGATGTTTGGATCGCCGCGGTGCGGAGCCTGAAAGATCGCTTTGCTGTGACGCACTTTACCGATGACGCCGTCACGCAGCATGTCTCTCGCCGTTTGGCGCCCCGGCTGGAAACGCAATTCGTGATCGATCAATGCGAGTATCGGCTTTCCAGTCGCGGCTGCCGTCATCTCTTCAGCTTCGGCAACGTTCATCGCCATCGGTTTTTCGCACAAGATGTGTTTGCCGTGCTCGATCGCCAAAAGCGCCATTTCGCGGTGAAAGACCGGCGGAGTGGTGATGCAGACCAGATCGACCTCGGGATGGAGGATCGTTTCACGCCAATCCGCCGAAAAATGCCCGATGCCGAATTCGTCCGCCGTCGATCGCGCGTTCTCAAAACTCGCACTCGAAACCGAAGCGAGCGCCGCTCCGTCACACTCTAAAAATGCCGGTACCTGCACCTTGCGTGCAAAACCCGTCCCGATAAATCCTATGCCTACTTTGTCTTTCACAATATTTCGATTCTACTAAATGCTTTTACCTAACAAAATTATGCCTCGATTCTCTGCCCTACGAAAGCCTACCCGATATTTGAGTAAAAGAGATAGACAGCTTTTCGCAAAACTACACAGAATGCTCAAAATGACACAGTTTGCTTAAAAAAATGCCGCGAATTGCTTCGCGGCATTTCTATCCAAAATTTGTGTGATTCGACTAATCGATGCCTAGCTCGAGGCTGCCGCTCGTTCGGCGTGAACCGCGATGGCCGCGGCGAAGGAAAGTTTCGTAGTTTTCCTTATCAGCACCGACCAGCGACTGAATGTGAGCACCGACCAGAAAACGCTCGGTCGAGATGTGGAGGCCGACCTTTTCATAGCGTTTGCCCATTACTTTCATGTGGATCTTGCCGCTGGGCAGGTCGATCTCAACATTAAGCAGGCGGTCGTGGCCAACGAGGTATTTTTCCTTTAAGCGGATCGACGGAACCACGACGGCGATACCGCTGCGGCTAATGTCAAACGTCTCGCCGAGTATACAGGCTGAACGGGCAAGCTCGCGTGCACGCTCCGAATTGATCTCGGGCTCGAACCAGATCTTGACCGGTGCCGTATGACGACGCCTCGACGAAACCATACTCTCGGTCAAAGAGCGATTAAATTTGCTTATCAGCTTACGTAACATCTGCTTTATCCTCGGAAAAACGACAAGAATTTAAGATATAACGCTTTTTATCGATAATATCAATACCTTTTATACATTTTTAACACTCGTTTAATGCCCTAACACCTTACCGCCATTGTCTTTACTGGTTACACGCGAGATACCTTTGGGGTCAAGCTTAAGAATATAGGAGAGCTTTCCGCTCTTACCATAAGCAGCCGGGGTCGCTGTCGCGTAGTAGCTTTTGCCGCCCGGCAGCAGATTGATCGCGTAATTGTAACCTGTTGATTCGCTTGACTTTACATCCTCCGGCAAGAGGCCCGCAGCGACAAGTGAATCGAGATCGAGAAGCGTGCCGCCCGTCTTGAAGGAATTAGCAAGCTGAGCTTTTGAGATGCGCTCTAACATCTTTTTCGCTTCTTCCTGATGGGTCTCAATGCGGAGATTATAAAAATACTGTTTTCCTTCTTTTTTTATGCGTCGCTGGGCTTCTGCATCGACAGTTTGGATGATCCAGATATCTGAGCTCTTCTCCAGATTGATCTTTTGCACGTCCATCTTGTCTTCCTCGCCCGGCAGATTTGCGGTCACCGTCGCTTTTTCGCCGGTAACGATCTCACCATTGATCTCGATCTCAGCCGGGATCTGGCCCGCGAGTTTTTCAAAATCAAGCGCGAAATCTTTCAGCTCCGTATCGGTCAAACCTTCGACCGCCGGCCGCAGATTGGTCAGGAAGATCGCATCGCGAAACTTCTTTTCGCGCAGATGTTTATAAAAGACCCTGACGGTGTCGGCAGGGCCGTTAGGATCGATCGTGATGGTCGCTCCTTTTGGAGCAGGCTCGGCATTGACGGCGGGTGCGGCGGAATTTACCGCTGAATTAGAGACATCTGCCGTGTTAGCCGTCGTCGTTTCGGCGACCGAACAGCCGCCGGTCAACAGCATTCCAGACAGCGCGATCCCGAGAGGAACCATCCGCAGATCGCTATAAACAAAAGGAATTCTCATTATAGAAAGGTTGCTACGAACGAAAAATTTTGCGGACACAAATGTAGGAATAATAAAAAGCGACACGCTTTTCGGATTATAGCGTGTCGCGTTAAATAAAGTAAAACAATTTCTTTCAGAGTCGAGCCGCTCGGTTAAACGTCACTCTCTCGCACCTCGGGCCCCGGGGCGTCGCCTTTCATCAGCTTTTCGCGTCCTACGAAGTAAAGGATCACGGCAAGGATGACGAACGGAATGGCTCCTAACCACCACGCATTGTCGCCGGCAAAGAACGG
Organism: Pyrinomonadaceae bacterium; assembly: GCA_041737885.1. GTDB lineage: Bacteria > Acidobacteriota > Blastocatellia > Pyrinomonadales > Pyrinomonadaceae > OLB17. Next base: position 27,564 of record JBGSQW010000015.1, read on the forward strand.
ATTGCTCGCGGTCGCCCATTTATTTGACGAATCCTGCAAGTCCTTGAGCCACGGAATGACGGCGAATATCGCGATCAGAATACCCGCGATCGCACCACCTGCGATGTAACCCGACGCCATCAGCACGCCGTGAGATTTGTCAGTTTCGGCGATGATCTCGTCCTCGGTCAGGTTTTGCTTGGCGAGTTTCTTTTTGAGATAGACATCGACGATCTTTCGCACGACACCGCCGACAAAGATCGGCATGCTGGTCGCGATGGGCAGATACAACCCGACGGCAAACGCCAGCGAAGGAACGCCGACAAGCTCGAGCATCACGGCGATCATCGCCCCCAACAGCACCAAGCCCCACGGCAGATCCTGACCCAAAACGCCTTTGATGATATAGCTCATCAAAGTCGCCTTTGGCGCGTCGTAGCGCGTTAGGTTATTACCCTGCGCGTCGGTTTTCACGACGCCGTTGATCGCCGGATCAACGAGATAAACGGGACTTCCCTGATTATTGACGAGATATTTACCGATCTGGCCCGATTTTGGATCGGTGTTTTGCCAGACACGGTATTCGGTCGTGTCGGAGACAAATTCGCCGATGTGAACCGTCTCGCTCTTAAGCTTGCCGCCCTCGCGGAACAGTTTATCTTCCGTCACCGAGAATCCGGCCGGAAAAGCCGTCGTCTCGACCTTTTGATAATAGGTACTGTTAGTGTTTAGGTACATCAGCAGCGGGCCGAGGATCAGAGCCGAAGCCAGGGCTCCGACCAGGATAGCGACCTGCTGTTTTCGCGGCGTGCCGCCGACCCAGAAACCGGTTTTCAGATCCTGCGAGGTCGTGCCGCCATTCGAGGCCGCGATACACACGATGCCGCCGATCGAAAGCGCCGTCACAAAATACGGGTCCGCCGCCGTCCAGCTAAGTGCCAAAAACACGAGGCACGTAAACAAAAGCGTCGCGACGGTCATGCCCGAGATCGGATTTGATGAGGAACCGACCTCACCCGTGAGCCTCGATGAAACGGTGACAAACAAAAATCCCAGAATGATGATAAGTATCGCCCCGAGGATCGAGACGATCGGGTCGTTGAATAAAAACAGTCCCAGAGACGGTGACAGCATTATCGCGGCGAGCAGGACGATCAGGCCGGCGATGACGTACTTCATCGAGAGATCCTGATCCGTTCGCTCGACCGCCGAACCATCTCCTGACGAGCCGCGAAGGTCAGCGAGCCCTGATTTTAAACCGCTCCATATCGTCGGCAGCGACCGAGCGAGCGAGATCATACCCGCAGCGGTGACGGCTCCGGCACCTATATATAAGATGTATTCGCTGCGAATGGCTCCGGGCGACATGTCGGCAATATTTTTGCCGACGGCCGGAGCGAGCGGGCTCGTGAGCCCCTCACCAAAGAATTTGATCAGCGGGATCAGTATCAGATAGGACAAAATGCCGCCGCCGAGCATGATCGCCGAGATATATGGCCCGATTATATAACCGACGCCGAGCAGGGCCGGATTGTTCTCCAAATGGATCGAACCGCCTTTTAATACATTGTCCGGCAGATCTTTGCCTGGTTCCGGGTTCCACGCCGAGAAGACATCCATCACCGATTTGTATATGAACCCGAGTCCGAAACCGGCTGCGATGATCTTGCCCCGATGGAGAACCTCCGCATCCGAGGAAATATCACCGCCAGCCACCATCGCTGCTTCGCGAGATTCCTTCGAGGCTCCGGCGATCAAAACCTGTGCGCAGGCTGTGCCTTCGGGGTATTTTAGAATGCCGTGCTGGTCCTTGATCAACGCCCGACGAAGCGGGATCATCATCAGAATTCCGAGCAGACCGCCAAGCACCGCAACCAACGTCACTCGCCACAGATCGAGATCGAACCCGAGAATGAGGATCGCCGGCATCGTCACGCCGATCCCGAAAGCGATTGATTCGCCGGCGCTGCCGGTCGTCTGCATGATGTTCGCCTCGAGAATGGTCGCGTCACGCATTCCGACCTTTGAAAGCAGGCGAAACAGCGTGATCGCAATGACCGCGACCGGTATCGATGCCGAGACCGTAAGCCCTGTTTTCAGAACAAGATATAGCGACGACGCGCCAAATATGATACCGAGCACCGTGCCGACAAACAGCGGAAAAATGCTCAGCTCACGCAAACTAGTAACAGCAGCCGGAATGTACGGCTTAAAATTTTCCAAAAACGGATTCTTCATGTCGAAGTTGCTCCTATTAAACGAGGCTTTGGTCAGGGGAAAGGGTCTGCTAGGAATTTACAGGGGTTTTGAGTTTTGTTCAACCGCAGAGACACGGGGCCGCAGAGAAAGAATGGTGGCGATGCGAGTTTATGGTAAATTATTTACATTCAGAAACATTTGGCTCGTTAAATAATATGAAACTATTCTTGCCTATCTCTGCGTCGCTTCGTCTCTGCGGTTTAATTTTTCTTTGCGCGATCGGTGCATTTGACCAAAGCGTTCCGTCGCCAAAGGATGTGCTCGGTTTCACGCCCGGCGATGACAAAAAGCTGGCTAGTTGGGCGCAGACTCTGGATTATTTTAAGAAGCTCGATGCGGCGAGCGACAGGGTCAACTTTCAGGAGATCGGCAAGACGACGGTGGGCGTACCGTTTGTTTACGCGACGATCAGCTCGCCGGAGAATCTCAAACAGCTCAAGAAATACGAGGACATCAACGCCAAACTCGCCGATCCGCGAAAGATCAAGAGCAGCGATTCGGCCGCTAAAAAACTGATCGCTGACGGCAAAGCGATCGTACTGATAACCTGCGGCATCCATTCGACCGAGGTCGGCAGCCATACGGCCTCGTTTCTGATAGCCGATCGCCTGGCGACGAGCAACGAGCCTGAGATTCAGAACATTCTCAAAAACACGATCATCCTTCTCGTCCCGTCGCTCAACCCCGACGGCGTCGATATCGTCAAAAACTGGTACGACAAAACGATCGGCACGCCGTACGAAGGCACCACGCCGCCGGAGCTTTATCACAAATACGTCGGCCACGATAACAACCGCGACTGGTACGCCTTCACCCAGGTCGAGACGCAGCTCACGGTCGACAAGATCCACAACGTCTGGCACCCGCAGATCGTCCACGACATTCATCAGCAGGGAGCGAATGGAGCACGGCTGTTCCTGCCGCCCTACATGGCACCCGTCGAGCCGAACGTGCCAAAACAGATCGTCGAGGGTTACACGGAACTCGGCAACGCCATGGCCGCCGACCTGCGTTCAAAAGGGTTCGAAGGGATAACGACCAACACGACCTACGACGCCTGGACACCGGCACGTGCGTATTCGCACTACCACGGCGGCGTGCGCATCCTCTCCGAAACCGCTTCGGCCCGCATCGCTTCGCCGATAACCGTCAAATTCGAAGACCTCCGCGGAGCCTCCGGCGGCCTCGACGCCAAAAAAGAATCCCCAAACTTCGGCCCTCTCTGGAAAGGCGGCGAATGGAAGCTGCGAAACATCACCGACTACATGACCGGCGCCTCATTCAGCCTGCTAAACCACGCGGCGAATAATAGGGAGAAGTGGTTGTCGCGGTTTTATGAGGTTGGGAAGGAGGCAGTGCGGCCTAGGCAGAAGGGAGAAACGGTATCTTATGCAGTTACGAAGAAACTGGATGATATCAAGTCAGTACTGGTCCGAGGTGGAGTGGAACTTAGGGAAACAATAATCCCTGATAGCAACAAGAATGGCGAATACACTCTGCTAGTGGATATGGCACAGCCTTATGGTGGATTTGCAAAGGCGTTGTTTGAGCAACAGGTTTATCCGAATCTCAAGGATGGAAACGGAAACCCAATTCCGCCGTACGATGTTACTGCACACACACTGCCCCTGCTCTTCGACTTCGAGGCAGATCCACTAAATCGTTGGATTCCTAGCAGAAAAATCCCAACGAAGTCGGTCACGAGTCCCGACTGTGGTCAGCCGAATCAGCGAAAAGTTGCCAAACTTCAAATCTACAGGTCTGCCAATCCATCAATGGACGAAGGATGGTCGAGATTCGTTTTCGGGTATTATTGGGGACGATTTGGGTCGCGTTGCGTTCCGCTACAACAGGGGTCAATAAACAATAAAGGAATTCTCGGATCTCAACCGACTGATTCGGCAAGCCTTCTCTGGGCTGATACCATTCTTTTCCCAGACCAGCCCGCCAATCAGATCCTCAACGGCTATGCGAAAGGCTCGATGCCGGATGAGTATGTGGGCGGCGTGGGGAAAGAGGGCGTGGCGAATTTGAAGAAGTTTGTCGAGGACGGCGGGACGCTGGTTTTTATGAACGAATCGTCGAATTTTGCGATCCGTGAGTTCAAACTCCCGGTCAAAAACGTCACCGCCGGCCTGAACCGTAAGGATTTCTTCATCCCCGGCTCGATCCTCCGCACCGAACTCAACACCACGCACCCGATCGCCAAAGGAATGCCAAAAGAGTCGATCGCCTGGTTCGAGGACTCACCCGCCTTCGAGATCCAAACCGACCCGCTCGCCCTAACCAACAACTTCCGCATCATCGCCAAATACCCAAGCGACCCATCGAAAATCCTGTTGTCAGGCTGGGCTCTCGGCACGGAAAAAATAGCGGGCAAGGCAGCATTAGTGGAATTTACAATAGGCAAAGGCAAGATCGTTCTATTCGGATTCAGACCGCAATACAGAGCCCAGTCGCTCGCGACGTATCCGCTGCTGTTTAATGCGATAAGTCAGTAAGAGATTTAGCCACGAATGGACACGAATGACACGAATTAGGAGGAATTTCGAGCCAATCCCCAACAACGCGTAGCAGGATCGATTGGCAAGTTTGAATTCAGCATTTGAAACATTGATAACAATTACCAAAAGTTCTTTAATTCGTGCCATTCGTGTCCATTCGTGGCAAAAAATATGGAAGAGAACATTCTTTATAAGGATTTGTCCTACAAGATCGTTGGTCTGGCTATGCAGGTGCACACCGAATTAGGTCCCGGCTTTCTTGAGAAAGTTTACGAGAATGCCTTAATGATTTTATTTGAAGAGAACCGAATTCGTGCCCACCAGCAATTTCCGATATCTGTACAGTTTCATGGCCGAATTGTCGGTGACTATTTCGCCGACATCCTGGTTGAAGATTCGTTTATTCTGGAATTGAAAGCTCAGGACAGAATTGCGGAAATACACAAGGCACAAACGCTTAACTACTTAAAAGCCACACAATTCAAACTCGCAATTCTCATAAATTTTGGAAAACATCGTCTGGAATATGAGCGTCTTGTTTTGTGATTCTCTTATTCGTGCCATTTGTGTTCATTCGTGGCTAAAACTCCTCTATTCGGTGTATTATTGTTCGCAAAGCAAACAACATGGATTTTTTAACGAATCTTAATCTTTTCGCTATTTTCGCCATTATTGGCGGTGTGGGCTTTGTGTTTTTGCTCGCTTCGCTGGTTTTGGGTGACCTGTTTGAGATGTTTGGGGCACATGCGGATATCGGGGGCGACGGGTTGGATTTTGGTTTTTTGGATAGCCGAGTGCTGGCTGTATTTATCACGGCGTTTGGCGGTTTTGGGGCGATCGGTGTGCAGATGGGCTATGGTGCGGCCGTTTCGTCAGGGATCGGGCTGTTTGGGGGAGTTGTTTTTGCCGGGGTTGTTTCGCTGTTCGGGCGGTTTTTGATCGGGCAGCAGGCTTCGAGTTCGGTGGCGGACAGCGATCTGGTTGGGAAGACCGCCCAAGTTGCCGTCGCGATCAAACCCGGCGAGATCGGGCAGATCACCATTCGCATCGGCGACGAACGCGTCGAAAAGATCGCCCGTTCCGGCGGCGACGAGGAAATCAAGGCTGGCTCTCTGGTCAAAGTTTTGGCCGTGGCCGGTGATTCTGTAATTGTTGAGATCGAACGAGGTAAATAAACGTGGATATTTTATCGAGCTACGCCAGCCTACTGATCCCGGTCATTATCCTGGTCATCGTGATCGCGTTCCTGATCGCCCTGATGCTGATCAGCCGCAATTACATCAAGGTTTCGCCGAATCAGGCCGCCGTTATTTCAGGCCGCAGACGAAAACTCCCTGACGGCTCGGTCGCGGGTTACAGGCTCGTTCGCGGCGGTGCGACGCTCGTATTTCCGTTTCTCGAAAAGGTCGAGTACCTCGATCTAAACGTTATAACCGTTCCACTTGCGACGACGCGGGCATATACCGTTCAGGGTGTTCCTGTCTCTGTAAAGGCGGTCGCTAACGTCAAGATCAAGGGTGACGATACATCGCTGAGATCCGCCGCTGAGCGTTTTCTCGGGATGCCGCAGGCCCAGTTTCACCAGCTCGTTTTTCAGACGCTCGAAGGCCACCTGAGAGCGATCCTCGGAACGCTGACCGTCGAAGAGATCAACAACGATCGCCAGAGTTTCGCTATGAAACTCACGACCGAGGCCGCCGGCGATCTGGAAAAAATGGGCATAGGGCTCGACGCTCTGACCATTCAGGAGATCTCCGACGAAGAAGGCTACCTCGACGCCCTCGGTAAACGCCGAACTGCCGAGGTCAAACGAGACGCCGAGATCGGACAGGCCGAGGCGAACCGCGATTCGAAAATTAAGGCCTCTCAAGCTCTGCAGGAAGGCGAAAAGGTCCGTCTCGAAACCGAAGCCCTGATCGCCCAATCGACCCGCGAAACCGAGATCCAGAAAGCCCAGGTCCAGGCCGAGATCGAATCCGAGCGTGCCAAATCCCTCCAGGCCGGGCCGCTCGCCGATGCACGAGCCCAACAGCAGGTCACGGTCGAAGAGGTCCGCGTCGAAAAGGTTCGAACGCAGGAGCAGATCGCGGTTCAGGAACAGGAAGTCCTGCGAAAAGAAAAGGAACTCGAAGCAACGGTCGTTAAACAGGCCGAAGCCGACCGCAAAGCCGCCGTTCTGCGTGCTCAAGGTTTGCAGGAATCCGCCATTCTCGAAGCCGAAGGCCGCAAGCAAGCCCAGATCTCCATCGCCGAAGCCGATGCCCAAACCCTCGAACGCGAAGGCCAGGGCCGAGCCGCCGCCGTCGCCGCCGAAGGTAAAGCCGAGGCCGAAAAGATCAGAGCCATCGGTCTCGCCGAAGCCGAAAAGCTGCAAGCGACCGGTCTCGCCCAAGCCCGTGCGACCGAGGCTCAAGGCCTTGCCGAAGCTGCCGCGATCAAAGAAAAGGCCGCCGCCTGGCGTGAATTCAACGACGCCGCTCGTTTGCAGACGATCCTCGAAAGACTGCCGGCTATCATCGAAAGCTCGGCTCCTGTATTCCGCGCCGTCGCGGAACCGCTCGGCAATATCGACAAGGTCGTCATGATCGACAACGGCAGCAACGGCGACGGAAACTCGAGCGGGCTTAACCGATTTGCCCAAACCACGCCGAATCTGATCTTCTCAGTTTTGCAGCAGCTCGAGGCTCTTGGCTTGAACATTCCGGACATCATGGCTCAGCTTGGTATCGAGCAGAATGGCGAGAAGTCCGTAACTCCGCCGCCACCACCGGCAAGACCGAAACCTACCGCACCGCCGCAACCTGCTCCGTCAGCCCCAAAACCGCCTGCGGAAGGCTAGAAATGGTCTAAGTTGTTGAATAGCTGCTCGGTATTGCCTTATTGGTAACACTGAGCAGCTATTTCTCATTTTGTAGACCAAACGCGTATCTTCGCTAACCCATTCGCGCGTTCGTGGTGCGACACGGCACTGATGACGACCGCTAAACCTAGCTAGAATATAGGCTCCTAGGCTGTGGCACGGCGATTGTTATATAGGTCAGTGAGATTGATAAGTGCTTAACTATCAATTATTTACAAAACCTTGCACTTCTCGGCATCATACGGATTATTGAGAAAAACGGGTTCAACCAGGTAAGCACAAGGGGAACATATGAGATCACTTAATTTTAAAAAGATAATGACGGCATCGGCTCTCGGGTTGGTTACATTCTTGGGAACGAGCACTATAGCCGACGCTCAGAGAAACCGCGACGACGACCGCAGACGCGATGACGATCAGCGTAACGAACGCGTCATCCGTCAGCAGCAGCAGAAGATAGATAAACAGCGTGCTCAGGCTGAGGCTCAGCGTGTTCGCATGGAACAGCTGCGTCGCCAGACGTGGGAACGCCAGAACAACCGCAACGGCGGCCGCGGAACCTGGGATGACTACAACAGAAATAACGCGAACAACAACCGCTATCGCGTTTATCGCAACGGTGCGTATTACAACACCGACAATCGCGGTGCGGAATTACTGAGACAGGCGGTAAATTCAGGCTATCAACGCGGTTTTCAGGCAGGCCAACGCGACCGTAACGATCGACGTCGCAGCACCTGGAACAACAACAGCGACTATCGTGCGGGTTCGTACGGCTATGAGAACGGCGTGAACCGCAGCCAGTATCAGTACTATTTCCAGCAGGGCTTCCAACGCGGCTACCAGGACGGCTACAACAGCCGCAACCAGTACGGCAGCAACAACGGCGGCAGCATTCTGGGAGCAATACTCGGCCAGATCCTGAATATTCAGCAGTACTAAGCTGAATCAGAAATGAGTTACAAAGGAAAGCCCGGGCACATTGCCCGGGCTTTCTTCTTGCTAATTGTAAGAACCGTGAGTTCTAAACCTTTGAGTATGGATTGGTTAAGTACATCAATATGGTAAGCAGTATAAAGTAAGGAACGAGGACAGCCGCTCCCGGATAATCCTTAGCGATCCGCTGGCCAAAAAACAAAGCTACGATCCCACCGGCTCCTACCGCTGCGGCCCAAAAGATCAGTGATGTCGTTCCCGCTACAAAGAAATAAACGATCCCCGCCGCACTCATTAAACCCGCCAAAAGCTCTATGACCGTGATCTTCGCCAGCATCAGGGGGACGAACGGTGCGAGGAACGTTTTGGAAAAGTGTCCCTTCAACCACTCGACATTCCCCTTCCAATCAAACACCTTGTCGAGGCCGGATTGGATGAAGAGAATCGCGACGAGTAACGCCGCGAGCAGGGCGGGTAGGTTTTTGGCGGTATTCTCGAGATCCATATTACAAAAGAACGTTAAAGCCTTCCTGTCGGAAATGATCGTCGTGGGTGAGGACATCGGAGATTGCAAGTTCGCGGCAGATGTTCATCGATATGCAATCGGTAAGGCTGTATCCTTTGTCAGGACGTGATTCGTAAAAGTCGAGAGCGTTCAAAAAGGCAATATGTGAGCAAGGTACAACTTCTACAGTTTGGTTGAGTAAGATAGCTCGAACTTCGTTCAAAGCTTGCATCCGAAGCTCTTTTCTTGCTTTGGAAAAGTAGTTCAAAATTTCCGTAAGAACCTCATCAGACGTAATCAATCTTGCGTCTCTCAATAGCTCGCTGGCAGCGATAGCCTGGTTTCGCCACTGATCGACCGGACTGATGACCGCGATCCAATAATGCGTGTCTACAAAAACCCGCTTCATAACTTCTTCTTTGGGGCTCCATAAAGATAATGGTCGTGGTTGATCGAACCGTCAGTTGGGAGTTCCGCCCACATCTCTTCGGGAATTTCAGAACTCATCTCTGTCAGAACCTCCCATATCGGACGCGTCGTTCGATCAACATGAGCAGAAACCCTGTCTTCTACGATCTTCAATACCTCTCGCTGCTCCGCGGACGGGAGTGCTTTAACCTTCTCAAAAATAGTTTCTGCAATTTCTGTCTGCATACCTAACCTCACTTTTTCTTACCATTCATTATCGCCTCTATCTCGTCAGCATCTTTCGTAACGCCTGCGGTCAGGTTAGTGTTGCCGGTTTCGGTTACGACGACGTCGTCCTCAATACGAATTCCGATGCCGCGGTATTTGGCCGGGGCGGATTTGTCGTCGGGTGGGATGTAGAGGCCGGGCTCGACGGTGAGGGCCATTCCCGGAGCATATGGCCTCGACTGGCTGGCTTGTTGATCGACGTAATAGCGTCCGGCATCGTGTACATCGAGGCCGAGCCAGTGGCCGACACCGTGCATGTAGTATTTCAAGTACGCTTTTTTCTTGATCAGTTCCTGCGTTTTTCCTTTAAGCAGGCCGAGCTGTTTCATGCCTTCGGTAAGCAGCTCGATCGAATATTCCTGCCGCTTTTGATGCGTATTCCCAACCACAGTGAAATCGATGCATTTGCGCTGAACGTCAAGCACAACGTCGTAAACCTCGCGCTGAGCTTTGGTGAATTTACCGTTGACCGGGAACGTTCGCGTGATGTCCGAAGCGTAGCCTTCGTACTGCGCACCGGCGTCGATCAGGATCAAATCGCCGTCTTTGAGCGGCATGTTGTTTTCAACGTAATGCAGGATCGTCGCATTGTCGCCACCACCGATGATCGAGTTATAGGCGACGCCAGCGGCGCCCTGATCCTTCATATAGGCCTCCATCAGGGATTCGACCTGGCTTTCGTTCATGCCCGGTTTGACGGACTTCATCGCGAGGATGTGAGCTGCGGCGGCGATGTCGCCCGCTTTTTGCATGAATGCGATCTCTTCCTCGTCTTTGTGAAGCCTCATCTCGCCGGTGATGATCGTCGGATCCTTGATCGTGTGCGGCGGATAGGCCGATTTCAAGCGACGAACTCGCTGCTCGGTCAGATAGCCGAGGATCGTCTGATCAAGCTTGTGATCGACGGCGAAGCGATAATAAAGTACGTCGTGGCCGTCGAGGATCTTGCCGAGATCGGCGGGAAATTTGTCGATCGATACTGCTTTATCCGCTCCGTAATTCTTCACTGCACCCTCGACACCCTGACGACGGCCGTACCATGTTTCCATAAGCGGATCTCGCGGACGGACGTACAGAGTAAAGGGCTTTTTCGCACTCGGATTTATCACAGCGATTGCATCCGGCTCGGGAAATCCAGTCAGATAGCGAAAATCCGGGTCCTGATGAAACTTGAACTCGGTATCGTAGCTACGTGTAACCTCGTGTGCGGCCGGTATGATCGCAATGGAATTCTCATCCATCTTCTCGATAAATCGCTTTAATTGAGTACGCATAATGACAAAAGTGTAACCCAAAGCAGCAACGCGGCAAAGAGGCGGCGGGCGGCACGCAATTTTAATCCGCCCGTGCCGTTCTCAGCATTGTGAATACTGTTATAATTCACAAAATTTTTAGCTCTTAAGAGGAGAGATCGAGATGAAAAGATTCATGTTCATGGCAGCCATCACCATGCTGGCCGCTGCCGCTGCCTTTGGCGACATTGCCCGTCCTGAAAGATCACCGAACCGCGTAACAAAACCGACACCCCGCGTTTCAACAACGATGGAGATAATGATGAACAAGAATGCCAAAGAGGCAAAATTGCTCATCCCCAAGTCACAGATCAAACAGCTCCGGGCCGAACTCGAAGCACTCGACGACGATAGCGGCAACACTGCGGCGGTAAGCGGAGGATTTACACGGCTGCAAACGATCGTCAGCGGTACCTTTCTAAGCCTCGCATTTATTTTTGGTGGGATGTGGTTCGTGGGTTCAGGCAGATCGGCGACCAAAGGCGGCAAAGCACTCGCGATCGCGGCGATCCTCGGCGGAATAGGAGCGGCAACTACCGTCGTTTTTGCAAACGTCGGCCCGCCGCCTGCGGCCCGCAGCATCACCAGTAAATTGTTTGATCAGAAGGTATTCTCATCCTACGGTTTTGCTTACGGCAAGATCACTATCGAAACGACCGACGGCAATCAGGTAAAGCTCATAGTACCGGCAACGTCCGAGACACCAGCAAGCGAATAAATGCAGGAGATCCGCACCGCCAGATTTGAGATAACGAGCGCTCATGTTTTTGTCGGCGCGTTCGTGGCGGCGTGTGCGGTTGCGGCGGCTCTGATCGGGAGCTTTCCGCTCGGAGCATCGATCGTGACGATCTTTTTGTTTGCAGGCGTTCACAACGTGATGGAATTTCGATATTTCGTCGCCCGGATGCCGCTGCGTTGGGGACGGTCGCGGTTGTTTTATTCGGTCGGGATCGGTGGTGTTATCGTTCTTGCCGGAGCGTATTTGACGCTGTATTTCGCAAGCGGAAACTGGTTATGGAGCAGCGAAAGCTGGGCGGTATTTGCGGCGTCGTGGAATACGGCTTTGGTGCTGTGGCTCGCGGTTTTGTTCTATCTCAGAGGCAAGCAACGTCCCAAAAGCGACTGGTCGTGGGCATTCCCGGCGGCGTTTTTGCTTGCCGCTTTGGCGTGGCTCGTACCGCAGTATTGGAGTTTGGCTCTGGTTTACATTCATCCGTTCGTCGCAATGTGGTTTCTCGAACGCCAGATCCGCCGCACAAAACCCGAATGGCTGCGCGTGTATCACTTTTGCCTCACGTTGATTCCGTTTTTCGTAGCGATCCTTTGGCTTTCTTTTGCCAGCCAGCCCAACCTGTCGCAGGACACAAATCTATTCTGGCGGATCACGCAGCACGCCGGCAGCGACATCGTGCCCGGTATATCGAGCCATTTTCTTGTCGCGACGCACGTTTTTCTCGAATCTATCCACTATTTCGTATGGATATTGCTGATCCCGCTCATCGATCGCCGAGCGATACCGTGGAAGCTGGGCGATATACCGCTTTTTGGTAACAAAAATGGTTTTCCTAAGTTGGTTGGTTTGGCTTTGGTTGTTGCGATCGGGGTCGTAGTCGCTCTGTGGGCCGGTTTTACGATCGACTATACTGTGACCCGAGACATCTATTTCGCCTTCGCGATCGCTCACGTATTGGCGGAATTTCCGTTTCTGATCAAGATGTTATAACCGCGAATTTCGCTAAAAAGGCGAAAATTCAAATCTCTTTAATTTAGCGGCTTTCGCGTGTTTCGCGGTTCTCTTATGTTTTTATTTGACGAGGCCAATTTTATTCAGACTCAGAATCTGCCGCTTAATGATCTGTGGTATTTTTTGCCAGTTGGTTATCTGATTACCATACTGATCGAAACGCCGATCTTGCTCTTCGGGCTTTCGCCAAAGGTCACGATCGGCCAGCGGCTTCGCTGTGGCATTTGGCTGACGGCGTGTACGTATCCGATAGTCGTTTTGGTGCTGCCGGCGATATTTTTTTACCAATCTCGGGCTGTATATCTGACGGTGGCCGAGATCTTTGCACCGGTAGCCGAATGTTTTCTCTTTTGGCTCGCGTTTCGCGGTCGAGATCTGCTCGAATCGGTCGACTGGACCCGATGTTTTGTCGCGATCGTCATCGCAAACCTTGCGTCGTTCGGGTTTGGCGAATTGATGGGATATTTTGGGTGGTTCGGATTGTTTTAGTGACTGTCGAGATTCAAACAGGATGGACATGATAGACAGGATGGGAACGAAACAATTATCCTGAACATCCTGTGTATCCTGTTTGAATCTAATGTACCTGCGAATAACCGAAATTTTCCTTTCGATCCAGGGCGAGTCGTCGCACGCCGGGCGGCCATGCTCGTTCGTGCGGCTGACGGGCTGCCCGATGCGGTGCGTTTGGTGCGATAGCGAATACACGTTTACGGGCGGCGAAAAGCAGTCGTTTGAGCAGATCTTTGCAAAGCTCGACGAATACGGCTGTAATCTGGTCGAGGTCACCGGCGGCGAACCGCTCGCTCAGAAGAATGTTTTTCCGTTTATTACCGAACTCTGCGATCGCGGTTACGAAGTCCTGATCGAGACAGGCGGCTTTGTCTCAACCGAAAACGTCGATCCACGAGCAAAAATAATTCTTGACATAAAGTGCCCAGCATCCGGCGAAGCGGAAAGGAATCATTGGCCGAATATCGAACGTTTGAGAGCCGAACTGGACGAAGTGAAATTCGTCATCGCTGACATTGCCGACTGGGAATTTGCCAAGGAAATGATCGCGAAATACGACCTCGCGAACCGGACTAAAGAGATACTTATCTCACCCGTCCACGGCATCGATATGCGGCCGATTGCCGAAAGCGTCGCAGCGAGCGGTCTGCGTGTTCGATTTAATTTACAACTTCACAAATACGTTTGGGGAACAGACGTCCACGGGGTTTGACGTTAGGAAAATGGGTAAAACAACTGCAATTTGTTTGGTTTCGGGCGGCATGGATTCATGCGTGACGGCGGCGGTCGCTAAGGGTGAGAATGACGAGGTCGCGTTTCTCCACATTTCATATGGTCAACGAACCGAGGCTCGCGAACGAAAGGCCTTCAACGACATCGCTGATCACTACGGTGTCGAACAACGGCTCGACATCTCGATCGAGCATCTCGCCAAGATCGGCGGGTCTTCGCTGACGGATGCCTCGATGGCGGTGACCGAGGCTGATCTGGAATCGCAAGATATACCGACCAGCTACGTTCCTTTTCGTAACGCGAACATGCTCGCGATAGCCGTGAGTTGGGCTGAAGTGATCGCTGCCAACGCGATCTATATCGGAGCGGTCGCTGAAGATTCGAGCGGGTATCCGGATTGCCGGCCTGAGTTTTATGCGGCGTTTCAGGAAACAATAAATACCGGAACGAAACCCGATACAAACATCCAGATCCGAACGCCGATCATCGAGCTGTCGAAAGCCGAGATCGTAAAAAAAGGGCTTGAATTGTCTGCTCCGCTCGAATTAAGCTGGTCGTGCTATCGCAACGACGATCTGGCGTGCGGCACGTGCGATTCGTGTGCGTTGAGGCTGCGTGGATTTGAAATCGCGGGCATTTCAGATCCGATAGACTATGTTTAGCTCACAACGGGAGAATAATGAAGATCAAACCATCACTTTTACTAATTTTCATGACTGCAATCTCAGCTCTCTGCGTTTCGGCTCAAAAAACAACTAAATTCACTTCGACCTATACAGATCTTGGGGGTAAAGCGTGCAAATTCTATCCCGGCGGCGATGGACAGGACGGCCTGACCCTATGCAAAGGCCCAGGTGGCTATCGGGTACGCATCTATTCATCTGCCATGATGACGCACGTCGTAGCCGAACTTAAAGGCAGCGACGATTCGTTTTCGCTCGCGAATGTTAGCCTCGCATTTGACCAGAGCAAATCAAAGCTCGAATGGCGCCACGCAAATGGCAAGCCTTTCGCCGCAATTCTGCGGGTTCCCAAATACGCCGACCGCACCGACGGCGAAGCAGGCGTCGGCAAGGTGATCGGTATACAACTCGTCGTAATTGGCCTGAAAGACCACGAAACCCTCAACACCTCGGTCGATGCAAACACCAAAAACGTTAACGTAAAGGCACGCGAGGCAGCCGATGCGGGTTACAAAAAGTAGTCTATGTGGGAATAGATCTTTCAGTGCATCATGATGCTTTTTCAGACACATCCTTACATCAAATATGCTAACATCACCTTATGAGAACCACGATCACACTCGACGACGACGTAATTAAAACCATCCGCGAAGAGATGAAAGAGGGTGCCGGGAAATCGTTTAAGGAAGCTGTCAATGAGCTTATCCGACTCGGCCGGTATCACAAAAAAGAGGTGAGCGAAGCGATGGCGGTTAGAAAACCGTTTAAGGTACGGTCCAAGAATATGGGAGTTTATCCTCACCTTAATTACGATGATACAAGCTCTCTTTTAGAAGAAATCGAGGGGCCTTTCCATAGATGATCCTACCTGACGTTAACCTCTTGATCTACGCGTACAATGAAGCCGACCCTCGCTTTCCAAAAGCGAAGCAATGGTTTGAAAATCTATTGAACTCCGACGAATCGGCATGCTTTTGTTGGGAAACGCTAAATGGTTTCATCCGCATTTCCACAAATGTTGCTGCCATGCCAGAACCTTTATCTCTCGTTCAGGCATTTGACGCGGTTCAAAGCTGGATGGAGCGGCCAACATTTGTTTTGCTGACCCCCAGACCGGATCATCTAGATACCTTGCGACGAACATCTATTGATGCCGAAGCAGTCGGAAAACGTTATTCAGACGCGGTTCTCGCCGCATACGCCATTTCACATAACGCTCGTTTTGCCTCAACAGATAAACACTTTCGGATGTTCAGCGACCTCAAACTTTTTGATCCTCTCAAAGATTTTTGAGGGTAGCTTTTTGTCTCTCAAGTTCGATTATCCGGCTACGAAGGCTATCGAGTTCAGCGTCAATCTCAACTACGCTAGTCTCTTTATTGCTGAGCTTATGAAAAACGGGCGTCACGACAGTTAGAGCCGCGATGATGATCGAAAGAACGCCGATCAGTCTGCCGACAAAGTCGCTTGAGCTTTCGGGTTCGAACCAGAGGATGAATAGGAGGATCGCTGAAAGGATCGAGACGGCGGCGTAGATCAGATAACGTGACCAGATGAATCGTTTGTCGAGCGTCGCGAGAGATATGAGACAGAGCAATGCGAAGGACGTGGCGAGTAGGCTGGCGGTAGCGGCACTTTTCCAGATGGCGTCGACACCACCGTCACCGGCCCAGATCATATAGATCCCGAGAACCGCCGCTACTAGTGAGAAGGCGATGCCCGCTCCGGGCAAAACTCTCGCGTTCTTAGAATCGTAATAGGCCCCGCAGGCGAGGCCGAGAATGCTGGTCAGGGTGATCGTGAAGGTCGTCATTAGAACGCGGCTTTCGAGTTCACCAAAAGAGCCGAACAGGATCACACCTATACCGAGTACGGCGCTAACCGCGACAGAACCAATGAGCGTGTAGAGGAAAAGTCTTTTTAGATTCATACATTTTTATCTTCCCCCTTGTATGACTCTTATTTACGAAGCTTTTGAGCATGATGTTCGCTCAAAGAGAAAGACGGTCGCGATCGATCGTGAGGCCTTCAAGGTCACCGAGAGCCGCGAATGCGACCTTTTCAGCAACAAAAAACTCTTCGGCTATCGCAGCGATGTCTTCGATAGTTACCGAATCGATCTTTTCGAGCGTTTCCTCAACCGGGATCTGCCGCCCGAAAACCATTTCGGATTGAGCAAGGACCGCGGCTCGCGAAGCGGAATCCTCGAGACTTAGAAGTATCGACGCCCTCGATTGCTGCTTTGCCAGATCGAGTTCTTCGTCCGTGACGCCGTGACGCAATACTGTTCGCATTTCCTGAATACTGAGATCGACAACCTCGCCAACCTGATCGGGCGATGTACCGGCAAATATCGAGAACATGCCGCAATCCTGATACATTATCGCCGAAGCCCCGACGCTGTAGGCCAGCCCGCGTTCCTCACGCACCTTTTGCCACAAACGGCTCGACGTTCCGCCACCAAAGATATTGGCAAACAGATCAGCCGCGTATCGGCGTCCGTCCGTCGCTCCGACAAGAGGCGTCGCGATGATCAAATGGGCTTGTTCGAGATTCTTGTTTTGTTTGACCAAGATCGGAGCCGATACGACTGGAGGGTGAGCAACCTTACTGGCACTGGTTTTAATGTCAGACGCGAAGGCCGTCTCGGCCAGCCCGACGATCTCGTCGTGCTCGACATTTCCCGCTGCTGCGATGACCAGATTGCCGGCGTGATAAGTGTCCGCGTGGTATTTCGCAGTGATCTCGCGGTTAAAGCCTTTTACGTGCTTCGGCGTTCCGGCTATGTTCAATCCGAGCGGATGACCGGGAAAAAAGGCCTCGCTGAAAAGCTCGCCGAGATATTCCTCAGGCAAGTCCTCGACCATTTTCATCTCTTCGATGATGACCTTTTGTTCGCTTTTGAGATCGGCTTCGTCGAATCGCGGATTCGCGAGCATGTCGGCTATCAAGTCGAACGCTTTTGGCAATTGGTCGTCGATCACCTTTATCGCAAAACCCGTTTCTTCGTGCGATGTAAACGCATCGAGATTACCACCAAGTCGGTCCTGTTCGATGGCGATGTCGAGCGCAGAGCGGCGGTTTGTGCCCTTAAAAACCGTGTGCTCAATGAAATGCGAGATGCCGCCAAGCTCAGCTGGTTCCTGCCGCGACCCTACGCGAAAGAAAAAACCGAGAGTCGCGCTACGCACTCCCGGCATTCTGTCAGTTAAAATTGTCAGCCCGTTAGCGAGCCGTGTTTCTTTAATATCTTCCTTCATCGTGAAGCATAGAGACTAGCACGTACGGGCTCTATGTTAGAAATCGTCAGTCAATAGCCGTTACACTCTTTCGACCGAAACAGTTGCCTTGATCGGCCCTTTCGGCCAATTGGCTGGCTGTCCCTTTTGTGGATTGAGATCCTGCAAAGTCAGTCGATAGCCTTGAACGGTCACCGCTTGTGGCTGCATGTTGGAGTTTAACTCCACCGTCTCTGCCCTGCGGCGGCCGACCGAGACAGAGACCTTGATCTTCGCATTGCCCGCCCAGACGCATCTCGCGTTCATCGGGCAGCGTGAATCTTCGACGACGGATACGAATCTTACCGAGACCTTACCTCGATCTGCCATCTTTGACTGGCCTAGCGTAACCTTGATCGATTGCGGAGACTTAGCCCACGAAATGCTCGCGACCCCCAAAATTAAAAGTGCGAAAAATAGTATTTTTTTCATAAGAACCTCGGCGAACGGCAATTTGGCCCGCTATTGTTAGAACGGCCAAACCTTACCCGAGTTGCAAGTTTATCTGTGATCAAAGATCGGAAAGCAGAACCGCATCCTGCGATTCGCTGATGACCGGATACAAAAATTTCTTCCCATCCGGCGACCATTCCGGAAGGTTCGACGTTCCCTTGCCAAGGCCATCGATGATCTTTGCCTCGCTGCCGTCGAGCGGGATCAGGATCAGCTTCAAATTCTGGCCGGCAGTGAAAATCTGTGTCAGATACTTGCCGTTCGGATGAAAACGGATCTGGCGTTCATAGATATGAACCGGGAGCGTGAGCGTACGGATCAATTCGCCGGAATCGGTCGAGATCAGAGCGATGTTCCATTTTCGGTTGTTCGCCATGTCCATGAAATAGCAGGCGGCCTGCTTTCCATCGGACGAGATCGCGGGGAAATAGCACTTTTCGCGCAGCAGTCTAGGCGACGGACTATCGCTCGATGTCAAAAAGACACCTTCGGCATAACCGATACCGCGATGGAAAACGACTTTTCCGTCGAGTGAAATGTCGGGTGCCAGATCGTTTCCGTCACTCAGACTGCGAAGCGAGCCGCCCGCTTCGTCCGACATCCAGATTCCACGTTTTCCATTCTGTTTCGAGGCAAAGATCAGGCTGCCGTCCTTCGGTGAAACGGTGACACCAAACGTCACGTTGGCATTCGTCGTCACCTGTTTCGGGTTTGAACCATCGGCATTCATCCGCCATAGCTCGCTTGAACCGCCGGTTCGCGAAGCGAAAACGATGCCGCCGGTTAGATCCCAATCCAGCTCATCTATATACTCGGACGCCGTAAATATCTCCTGAAACTTGATCGCCGCAGCCGCTTCATCGAGTTCAGCCACGCGCAGGCTTGAAGAGGCAGTGAGCTGTACCGCCAGGATCTTCCCATTGCCGACACCGAGCCAGTTGTGAGTTCTGAGATCGTTGGTAATTCGTTTGGCTTCACGGGTTTTTCTTGAATAAACCCAGATCTGATCGTCCGGGCCGTCTTCTTCAGAAGCGATAAAGGCGAGCCGGTCGGCATCGAGCCATGCCAGATCGTCGAGATTTCGCCATCGCTGCGACGTCAGATAGCGTTCGCTGCCCGTTGCTGGGTCGAGCATCAGGATCGCGTGCTGTGAACCGTTTTCCTTTTTCTCATGCGCGGCAAGAGCGATCTCAGAACCATCGGGCGACCACGCCAACGGGCTCGACTGGAACATCGTGAGATACCGAACGTCATATTTCGCACGCATCAGGGTTCTAAGCTCCGAGCCATCGACGTTCGCGACATTCACGTGAGTTTCACTAACATCGCTCTCCGAAGTGGTAAAGGCGATGCGTTTCCCGTCCGGCGAAAATGTGACCGACGAACCTGTTGTCACATTCGGGATCTTGACCCCCGCGCCGCCGATGATCGGTATACGCGTTACCGTCGGATCGATCTCATTCTTTGAAAAAACGGAGGCGTAAACATACTGAGCATCAGGAGAGACGGCAAGGCCGACGTATTCGATCGGCTTTGATTCGACGATGCGATTCTCACTACCCGTTTCGATCTGTCGTATCCACAGGCTCTCGCCGGGTTCTTCTTTTTGGGCAAAAACGGCAAACTTCCCGTCTGGCGTCATCGTTGCCGAAGTTACTTTTCCGGTTGTCGTCACCTTAGCGAATTTTACCTGCTCAGCAGGTTTTGAGAGGGTTCGCGAGCCCCAGAATGAAATGGCCATTCCGGCTCCGCCGATCAGCAAAACCGCGGCTGCGGCAATTGTCAGCCATTTTCTTCCAATTATCGGCCGATCTGAAACGATCTCTTCCCGCTGTTCTATGGTCAACTCCGCGACCGTATGCGTTTCCAGTAAGAATCCGTTTTGCTCAACATCGGCGGCGAACTTGTAACCTTTGCCTGGAACCGTAACTAAAAATCTCGGCGAGCTGGCCGAATCTCCCAACGCCCGCCTTAGATTTGAGATCTGCACGACGAGGTTTGATTCCTCAACGAATTTGTCGTCCCAGACAGCTTTTAATATCTCGTCCTTTGTGACGATCCGTCCGCTATTTGCCGCCAGAAAGCTCAGCAGGTCAAAGGCCTTGGCATTGAGACTGACAACCTGCCCTGAATTCAAGAGTCGCCGGTGAACCGTGTCGATCTCGAACTCAGCAAACGCAATATTGTGTGTTGTCGGGTCCTGCATTGCCAATTTGTAAAAACTTATAAAAATTTAGCCGGAAATTTAGGACTTGTGGCCTTTTTCGGTGCGAATCTCATCCCAGCGAATACGCCATCAAATCAGAGTTTAGCGAGCATTTTAGCAGAAAGGCCCGGAAAAGAAACGACTTTTATGAAAGCTACCCGCACAACAAAGATACGGATCGAAAAGCGCGAATCGCGGTTCATTCGCTTTGCACGCGAGACAAGCTCATATTGCACCGGATGCCTGCGTGATACGCGCCATCTGCCCGTTGCCCAGATGGCAACGCTGCTCGACATCACCGAAAAAGCCGTTTTTCGTCTCGCAGACAGCGAGCAGATCAGGTCTGCGGAGACAGCCGATGGACATCTCCTGATCTGTACGGAGTGTACATGCCGAGAAGCGGATCTATCGTCGGAAGTTTTCTTAATTGCGGAGGTTTCAAAATGAGATTTGGATATTTTTTATTGATCTTGGCCCTTGCGGTCAGCATTGCGGGTCAGACTACTGAATTCACCTATCAGGGCAGCCTGCGCGACGGTGCGAATGCGGCGACCGGGAACTACGATTTTGAGTTCCGGATCTATGACGCGAGCAGTGGCGGGTCGCAATTCGGCTCGACGCTGACCCGAAGCGGTGTCTCCGTTTCAAATGGCATTTTCTCGGTGCCGCTCGATTTTGGATTCACATTTCCGGGGCCCGATCGGTACCTGGATATTCGTGTTCGTGGTGCAGGCGGAGGTGCGTTTACGACGCTCGATCCTCGGCAAAAGATCACAACTGCCCCGTACGCGATCAGGAGCGTTAGCTCAGAAAGCTCTAACGAGGCACAAACCGCCGCAACCGCCAATAATGCCCTTGCTCTTGGCGGCATAGCGGCGAGTCAATTTGTCGTCACGACCGATCCGCGAATGACCAACGACCGTCCACCAACGCCGGGCAGTTCGAACTACATTCAGAATGGTGGAACTCCACAGACGGCTGCTTTTAACATCTCGGGCTTTGGAACGGCAGGCAATCTAAACAGCCTGAACGACTACTTTATCAACGGGACCCGTGTTATGAGCAACGCAGGCTCGTTAAATATGTTCGTCGGAGCAGCTTCGGGGGGAAACACCACCGGAACCGCAAATGCGTTCTTTGGTGCTTCTTCCGGTTCGAACAATCTCTCCGGCGAAAACAATTCGTTTTTCGGAGCTTCATCTGGCTTTAAGAACACGACCGGAAACTCGAACGCATTCTTCGGCCGGTCAGCCGGTGAACAAAATACAACCGGGGGAGGGAATACTTTTATCGGCACCTACAACGGCGACAAGAATACGACTGGCAACTCAAACACTTTTGTCGGATTCAGTGCCGGACGGCTGAATACCAACGGAAGCAACAACGCGTTCTTCGGGACCGCCGCAGGCCTTGTTAACTTAGGGAGCGACAATTCTTTCTTTGGGAGTGAAGCTGGGCTGGCTAATTCCACTGGACAAGAAAATAGCTTCTTTGGCAGGTTGGCGGGAGCAGCGAATACGAGCGGTGGTGACAATGCGTTTTTTGGGGCCTACGCCGGACAATCGAATACTAACGGCAGTTTCAATTCGTTCTTTGGTTGGGGTTCTGGAAATTCAAACACAACCGGGCGCCAAAACACATTCGTTGGTCGCTCCTCCGGCGAGGAGAGCACAACGGGGAATGGGAATTCGTTTTTCGGCGACAAGTCGGGTGACAAGAACACGACTGGGTTCGGAAACACGATCGTTGGAGCAAAATCCTCGAGCATATCGGAGGGCAATACGACGGGAAGCAACAATACGCTCCTCGGGTATAACGCAAACGTAGGATCAGGAAATCTGAACTTTGCAACCGCAATCGGAGCTGACGCCGTTGTATCCATAAGCAACTCGGTCGTGCTGGGGCGGACAAACGATACTGTTCGGGTTCCTGGCATTCTCAGCGTAACCGGCGGCACTGACGTCGAACCGGGCTTCGGCGGCTACATCGTTGCGGGCACGAACACAGGCACCAATGTCACGATCGACGACAACGAGATCATGGCCCGCAATGGCGGTGCCGCAACCACGCTTTTCCTAAACGCTGACGGCGGCGACGTTAATCTAATCTCAACCGGAACCGGAAACGTCGGCATCGCCATTGCCGGAACGCCGCAGGACAAGCTACACGTCGATGGCATTATTCGCGTCACCACACTCGGTTCCGCCGGCGGCACTTCGCTTTGCCGCAACGCCTCGGGACAAATATCGACATGTTCGTCGTCTCTTCGTTACAAAACCAATTTCTCGATGTACCGCCCAGGCCTCGACTTGATAAGCCGGCTCAAACCTATTGCCTTCGACTGGAAAGACGGCGGGATGCATGACCTCGGCCTCGGTGCCGAGGACGTCGCGGCAATCGAGCCTCTGCTCGTAACCTACAACGCCAGAGGCGAGGTTGAAGGGGTGAAATACGACCGCATCGGCGTGGTCCTCGTCAATGCGGTAAAGGAACAACAAAAACAGATCGAAGGACTTAAAACCATTGTGTGCGAGATGAAGCCATCGTCACCGGTTTGCCACGAATAGGAGACCACTATGATCTACAGGATATTGTTCGCTATTGTTTTTATTGTCGCGGCCGTCAGTTCTACGCTCGGCCAGACAACCGAATTCTCATATCAAGGCCAACTCGAATCGGCTTCGGCACCGGCGAATGGGAGTTTCGATTTCGAGTTCGTACTCTTCGACTCGGCAAGCGGCGGTGCCCAATCATCACCCGTTCTGCCCCGCAGTAACGTAAGCGTGGTCAACGGCACCTTTTCGGTCACACTAGATTTTGGCACCGGTGGATTTCCAGGGGCCTCACGATATCTTGAGATCCGCGTCAGACAAGCCGGCGGAGGATCTTTCACAACCCTCGGCCCGCGACAGGTCGTAGGAGGAACGCCGTACGCTGTCAAAAGCATCTCGGCAAATACTGCTGAAAGTGCAACCGTCGCCCAGAACGCCCTTACAGCGACCAATGCGACCAGTGCACAATCTGCGGTAAACGCTCAGACCGCGATGAACGCATTGAACCTGGGTGGTGTAGCTGCGAATCAGTTCGTACAGACGAATGATTCTCGCTTGACCGACGCCAGGCCGCCGACTGCGGGAAGTTCGAACTACATACAAAATGCCGGCACGGCGCAGGTCCCGGGTTTTAATATCGCGGGTTTTGGTACGGCCGGCAATTTGAACAGCTTGAACAACTACCTGATCAATGGAACGCGGATCATGAGTAATGCCGGGTCGTTCAACATGTTCGTCGGTGCAAACTCGGGTTCAGCAAACTCCGGAAGCTCCAACGCGTTTTTCGGGGCCTCGACCGGATCGAACAATCTCGGAGGTAACGACAACTCGTTTTTCGGGTTCGGAAGCGGATTCGCAAATACCCTGGGCAGCTCAAATGCGTTTTTCGGCAGGTCAGCCGGCGAGAACAATACAACCGGAAATGGAAATTCGTTTTTCGGCACATTTACAGGAGATAACAACACAACAGGCGGCTCGAATACTTACTTCGGAGCGAGCTCCGGACGCCAAAACACGACCGGCAGCGGCAATTCATTCTTTGGAAACGCAGCAGGCTTTCGCAACACGTCCGGCAACAATTCGTTTTTTGGCAATCGTGCTGGCGAAGACAATACTTCAGGCTCCCAAAACAGCTTTTTCGGGAGCTCTGCGGGCGGGCAAAATACAACCGGCTTCGGCAACTCCTACTTTGGTAGTTCGACGGGTATAGCGAATACAATCGGCGAAAATAACTCCTTTTTCGGCACTCTGGCTGGAAGTGCCAACACCGGAAGCCGCAATACATTCGTCGGCGGTGCGGCCGGAGCCTTCAATACCACCGGCGGCGAGAATACTTTCGTCGGGCTCGGCGCCGGCCAGTCCAATTCGACCGGCTTCTCCAACGCGTTCTTCGGCACAGGAGCAGGTGTGGCAAACACCTCCGGACAAAGCAATACAGTGATCGGTGCCGGGGCAAATGTCGGCTCGGCGAACCTGTCGTTTGCAACGGCTCTCGGTTCCGGGGCAGTCGTAACGCTAAGTAATACGGTAGTCATCGGACGGGCAGCGGACACTGTTCGTATCCCAGGCGGCTTTGCCCCGGCCGGACTCGTGACGACGGGTGGAAACCTTGTGGTCGCCGGCACCTCACTCTTGGCTGGCGTGGTCGATCTCGGAACGCTCGGCGCTGCGGGAAGTCAGGCGATCTGCCGCAACGCATCGGGCCAGATTTCGACATGCTCATCCTCACTTCGTTATAAGACCAATTTTTCTAGCTACCGATCAGGCCTCGAACTGATCAACAAACTTAAACCGCTCACCTTCGACTGGAAAGACGGCGGCCTGCATGACCTGGGCCTCGGAGCCGAAGACGTCGCCGCGATTGAGCCTTTGCTCGTTACTTACAACACTAAGGGCGAGGTCGAGGGTGTGAAATATGACCGGATCGGCGTGGTGCTGGTCAATGCTGTGAAAGAACAACAAAAACAGATCGAGAGGCAGGATTCGACGATTCGGCAGCAACGATCAGAACTCGCAGCACTGAAAGCATTTGTCTGCTCAAGGCGGGCAAAAACAGCATTTTGTAAAAAGTAGAACCAAATAGGTGACACAAATGAGACGACCAATATTTATCCTTGGCATCATCGCGTTGACCATTTCAAATCTTGCTCCGACCGCTGCCCAATCGGGCGGTGCGTTCTCGATCACGAAATCCGTGATCGCCGGGGGCGGCGGAAGTTCCGCGGGGGGAACTTTCGTCGTCGACGGAACTATCGGACAGCCAATCGCGGGAACGAGTTCGTCCGGCGGCTCTTTTACGGCGATCGGAGGCTTTTGGAACGCCGCTCCGCCAGCCGTGATCAATGTGATCATCTCCGGCCGCGTAACCACACCATCGGGCCAGGGGCTTCGCAATGCGATAGTTTCGCTCATCGACCCGCAGGGCGTGCGGCGAATTGCTACGACGAGCTCATTCGGGTTGTACTCCTTCGAAATGGTTGCGACCGGACAGAGCTACACTCTGACCGTTGGATCAAAACGGTACCGGTTTGCCCCTCGGTTTCTGCAAGTCCAAAGCTCACTCGCTGATATTGATTTTACCGGCCTTGAATAAGGGCCACTGAAGAAAGCCGCCGAACGCTATATTCGGCGGCTTTCTATTTTACTAAGTTCGAGCCGGATCAGCCCTTTATTCGTTCTTCGATCGCTCGAGCAAATTCATTTGTCTTCGCCGTGCAGCCGAGATCCTTGGTTATCGAGGTTCCCTCGATAAATACCTCGAACAGCGCCGTCTCAAATTTTTGAGCGGCGTCGCGTTCGCCGATATACCGCAGCATCTGGATCGCCGAAAGCATTAATGCCGTCGGATTGGCGATTCCCTGGCCGGCGATGTCCGGTGCGGAACCATGAACCGCCTCGAACACGGCTCCGAGCTCACCAATATTTGCTCCGGGTGCGAGCCCGAGTCCGCCGATCAGTCCGGCACACAGATCGGATACGATATCGCCGTATAGATTTTCCATGACCATGATATCGAACTGCTCCGGCCGCATAACGAGCTGCATACAGCAGTTGTCGATGATCTTGTCATCCGCTTCGATCTCAGGAAAATCTTTAGCGACGTTGTAAAAACACTCAAGGAAAAGCCCGTCCGAGAGCTTCATGATATTGGCTTTATGAACCGCCGTGACCTTTTTTCTGCCATTATCGCGAGCATATTCAAAAGCATATTTCGCAATACGCGTCGAAGCCTTTTCCGTGATGATCTTGAGAGATTCGACTACGCCGGGAACGACAATATGCTCGAGCCCTGCGTATAGATCCTCGGTATTCTCACGAACTATCACGAGATCGAGCTCCGGATAGCGGCATTCCACATTTGGCAGTGCCTTGACCGGACGTACATTTGCGTAAAGATCCAGTGCCTTGCGAAGGCCGACGTTTACCGACGTAAACCCCTTACCGATCGGCGTCATGATCGGCCCCTTGAGCGAAACCTTGTTTCTCCGCATCGCTTCTATCGAAGCCGCAGGCAAAGTCTCGCCGTATTTTTCCAGCGCTTGAGCACCGAGGATCTGGGTTTCCCATTCGATGTCAACGCCTGTCGCCTCGATAACTCTGACTGTCGCTGCTGTGATCTCGGGTCCGATACCGTCGCCCGGAATAAGTGTTATTTTATGTGCCATATCTACAGTCATTTTACGCGAAAGCTTCGCCGAGAACCAATTCCCTTTCTCTATCCCGATGCATAATTTATACTCAGAACCTTGGGACTTAAGGCTTTAATGAAATCGGACATACTCATAGTAGGCGGCGGCGTGATCGGTCTGGCCATTGCCCGCGAATTACACAAACGCGGCCACGATCAGATCACATTGGTTGAAAAAGGCCGCTGCGGCGAAGAGTCGTCATGGGCGGCGGGCGGAATGTTGGGCCCGCAAGCTGAAACTGACGAGGACGGAGTGTTCTATGATATATGTTCAGCATCACGCGATCTTTATCCCGCATTGGCGGCTGAATTGCTCCACGAAACCGGCATCGATATTGAGCTGGATAAAAGCGGCACTCTCTATCTAGCCCTAAGTGACGATGATGTGCCTCATATACGCTCAAGGTTCGATTGGCAGCGAAAAGCCGGAATGCGTGTCGA
The DNA here is from genome assembly GCA_041737885.1 of Pyrinomonadaceae bacterium. Lineage (GTDB taxonomy): Bacteria > Acidobacteriota > Blastocatellia > Pyrinomonadales > Pyrinomonadaceae > OLB17. The sequence goes on from JBGSQW010000015.1 coordinate 54,885, forward strand.
ACATCTTTCCGCAGATGAAGCCCGTCGGGCAGAGCCATTTATTTCGCCTGACGTCATCGAAGCATTGTTTTTTCCCAACGATTGGCAGGTCGATAATCGAAAACTACTCTCGGCTCTGATCCGTTCTGCCGAGTTGAACGGCATAGAAATAAAAGAAGGCGTGGATATTCAGCGGCTCGTCGTTGAGGATAATTCAGTGATCGGAGCCGAAAGCGATGACGAGCGATTTTTCGCCGCTCAGACCATACTTGCAACCGGAGCGTGGACATCGCTCATCAAACTTGGCGTCGCTTCGATGCCTTTTCGAGTAGAACCGGTACGCGGCCAGATCGTCACATTTCAGACCGCTAAGCGTCTTTTCCAGCGTGTTATCTACAGCCCTCGCGGCTACATAGTACCTAGAATGGATGGACGCGTGCTGGCAGGTTCAACCACCGAGAACGTAGGATTTGACAGGTCGCTGACAGATGACGCCGCCGCCGCTTTACGCCGAATGTCCAACGAGATCGCACCGAGCACCGCAGGTTTACCGATCGTCGATCATTGGTCAGGACTGCGGCCGTTCGTCATGGATAGCATGCCGGTCGTAGGCGGCATTAGCGGCATCGAACGATTGTCGATCGCGACGGCTCATTATAGGAACGGCATCCTGCTCGCCCCTTGGACGGCTCAGGTCGTAGGCGAGAGTATAGACGGAACGGAACCGGGTATTTTAAGCGTGTTTGGGCCCGACAGGTTTCAGCTTAAGGGCGTAGGAACAGTCGGCCAAAATTGAACTTCCATATGCAGAAACTCTTGATATCTATCATCCTGCTGACGAGTGTTAGCTCGTTTGCACAGTCGCGCCGCGTTGCTCCGTCGACGGGCGCCCCGGCTCAGACTGACACCGCTATTTCCGAAATATCCGTCAAGCAAATGTTTGACGAGACGAACGGTTATATTCGGACTAAAGCGGCGGAATTCGATCTAAAGAGGATACAGTTCAGCGATGAACTATTTAAGAAAACCAAGCTCGAACAGCGTCAGATGGCAGCCAGATATGCCGCCGCCGCATCACTTCGAAAAGAGTTGTCGGCCGACGATCAATACTATCTCGGCATGCTTCACTGGATAGCGGAAAACATGGACGGCACGTCCGCCGCCTTGCAGAAATTCTTAGCTTCCGACTCGCCCGAAGCTGCACGGCGACAGACCGCTCGCTCGGTAGTTGTTGTTGTACTGGCAAAGCAGAAAAAGCTGGACGAAGCAGAGACCTTACTCGCAGAGTACCTCAAAAATGAACCGGTAAAGCTGACCGAACGATCGCGGATGGGCGGCGAACTTGCGAAAGCGTATCAAGCTGCTAAGGATTTCAAGAAAATGGCGCCGCATGCCGACGCTGGCTACAACGCATCAAAAGGTTTGTTGGCGGACGCTTCTTCCCGCTCACGCGGCCTCGACGAGATCCTCGATGCGGGAATGCTGGTCTATGAGGCGTATCGAGATTCCGGCGATCAGCAAAAAGCCGATGATGCTCTCGAGAATATGCGGGCGACCGCTGCCGAATTTGAGGCTCCGAGCTTCTACTATTATGCGGTCGATCAAAAGATCAAGTACATGGTAGAGACAGGCCGAAAACCAGCAGCTCTGGATTATTACAACCTCGCTATCAGCTCCGCTAGTAAGGATTTTCGGATCAAAACATCAGCCGCTGACGTGGTTTCGAGACTAAAAAAAAGGGAAAAACATTACAAACTGCTGGGTGATACCGCACCTGAATTGCCGTCCATCGATCAATGGTTCCCCGGAACACCCAAACCGCTTTCGGCGTATAAGGGCAAGGTTGTGCTGCTTGATTTTTGGGCAACGTGGTGTGCTCCGTGTTTCGAAGCCTTTCCGTCGCTGATCGAATGGAATCAGGATTTTAAGGGCGACGGGTTTGAGATACTGGGCATAACGCGATACTACGGAACGGTCAGCGGCCTGCCGGCGGATGCCGCAGCGGAGACACAATCGCTCAAGAATTTCAGACTGCGCGAGCGACTGCCGTATGATTTCGTTGTTATGAAAGATCAGGCCGCTCAAAACTTGTACGGTGCAACCGCTCTGCCGACAGCCGTTTTGATCGACAGAAAAGGCGTGATACGTTACATTGAAGCCGGAACAAGCTCAGCCAGGATCGGCCAGATGAGGGAAATGCTTTTAAAACTACTCGCTGAGAAATAGATAGCCATGCCGAAAAGCGGCGACACTGCGAACATCAAAACCCAGGGATTATATGACCGCATTGCCGATGTTCAAAACATCGCGATGCGGCTCAACGGCTATCGCGCGTCGGTAGCAAAATATTTACGATCTCTCGACCTCAGTGTTGGACCCGATTCCCGCGTTCTCGACGCCGGCAGCGGAACGGGCATCGTTACTACCGCTTTCCACGATACGGGCCTCAAGGCGAAGCATGTTGTCTCGCTCGATCTATCACTCAATTCGCTCAAGGTAGCCCGGGAAACGCAGCGTTCGAAAAGGAAAAATACCAGCGACCCGGTGCAGGGAAATGTGCTGGAGATGCCATTTGCCGACAATACATTTGACCTCGTAATGATGTGCGGCGTGCTCGAATACACACCGCTCGACGACGGTCTCAGCGAGGCCGCCCGCGTCCTAAAACAAGGAGCTCCGCTGGTCTTTTTGCCGGTGAAACCGTCGATCGTCGGCTCGGTCCTTGAGCTGCTCTACAACTTCAAGATCCACCCGCTGCAAAGTGTGCGCGAGGCCGCGACACGGTATTTCAACATCGTCGGCAACCACGAATTCCCTATTACCGAACCCATCGCCTGGTCAAAAACAGTATTTTTGCTTGAAAAGAAATAAGGGACGAATGACTAAGAGAGTTCCATTGGTTATCGCCCACCGAGGCGATAGTCACAACGCACCCGAGAACACCCTCGCCGCATTTAAGATGGCACTCGATAAAGGTGCCGATGGTGTCGAGTTTGATGTTCAGCTCTCGCGTGACGGCGTTCCGATGGTCATACACGACCACGACCTATCGCGAACCGCCGGCACGTCGGCCCGGGTCGCAGAACTGACGGCCGACGAGCTATCAAAAGTGGACGTAGGATTGTGGTTCAATGGCAAATACCCGAAACGGCAGCGGCCGGAGTTTCGACTGGAAACGATCCCAACACTTGAAACCCTCCTAAACACCTTGCGTGATATCTCAGGCCCGACATACATAGAGCTAAAATGCGGAGAGACGGACTATGAGCAAACCGCAAGAGCCGTCTGTGACGTGATACGCGATTCGCCGCTCTTGGCTCAGATGATCGTCAAGAGCTTTAAGCTAGCAACAATTCCGGCCGTACGTCACTTCCTGCCCGGCGTTCAAACCGCCGCCCTTTTCGCACCTGAGATCATGCATTTCGTCAGACGAAAAAAGCATATCATCGCTCTTGCCCGTGAATTTGGAGCCCATCAGATCTCCTTGCATCACTCACTCGCGACCCGCAAACTGACCGCCCTCGCCGCCGAAGCAAAAATGCCCGTCACGGTCTGGACAGCCGACAACACTGACTGGATCGAACGCTGCCGCAGCTTCCGCATCGGCTCCCTGATCACAAACGACCCCGCAAAAATGCTGGCCGCTCGCGGCGATCGTTAGACGATTAGATCCAGTCGATCGACCCACGGCTCATGTATTCCGGAGTGGCCAAACCAAAATTCTTCAGCAATATCGGGGCGATATCGGCGGTCAATAGCTGCGTGCGTGCGGCTGTTTGAGCAGTAAATGACGGATGATAAACGAAGAGATGTCCTTCGGGAATGTGGTAGGCGGTCGATGACGATTTATCCTCGATAACGACGTTGCGCAGCCCGCTCTTTTCGATCGGGATGCTCACGCCATTCAGCGTGATCTCGGTCGTTTTCAGGTTTTGATGGCCGAGATCTACGGAAAATCCTTTTCCCTCGAGCTGGCGAAAAATCACCGGTTCGCCATTGACCATCAGCGAAGCGAGCTTCGCCTCTATCTCAATATTTCGGCCCTCGGCGATCGAAAAATTGAACTGCGGCAGCATTGACGGCAGAGCCTCGAAATCGCCGTCCGTCACACCCAGGTTCGACATAAAGACAGCCTTATCATCGACGTAAAGCTGAGTCTCGATAGGCTCGCATTCGACAGCGTTCTGACCCATGCTTGACGTCATCAGCAGCTTGTATTCGGGGTGTTTGTTGACGAATGCCGCGAGTCGGCTGAGCATCTTGTCGGTCTTTTCCATCGCAAAGAGGATCTCGCCGCCATAGGTGCCGAGCCATTCGCTGTCATACTTCTGGTTCTCGTAATCCTGTGGAAACAGCGCAGCCCAATACCGATGCATACTGGACGCCACGTGATTAGTAAAAAATGTCACGAGGTCGGGCTGCCGCGTCGTCAAAAGCTTGAAAAACACGTCGAATGCGATGACCGACTGATAGGTTCGGCGCCTCGTAGTTTTCCACGGTTTTGCCTTTTCCTGGATGAGCTGACCGCCAACGTCGATCATAGTCGATGGGCGAAAGCCAAGATTGCCAGCATTGCCCAGAAGCCGAAATATATGGCTCACGGGAATATTTCGATCGACGTTACGAGCAGATTCGCGTGACAGGCGGAGATTTACATCCTGAAACACCTCAACGCTGGCCGGAAAGCATTCGCTGCCGGCTGCGAATACATCCGGAACATAAAATTCGTAGTTCTCCATTGCTGACGGCATTGGATAAGAATGGAGAGAGCCAAAAACACCCGTCTTTATACGGTTTGCTGCCAGCATCTGCCAGATCGGCGGATACTCAGCATCGACCGCCGACATATCCTGGTTAAAATCTGAGATATAGTGCTTTTCGTTCGAGACGCCGCGATGAACGGTTGGCCAGGTGTTCCATGGCGAGAGATGGCCGATGTTTTCTGAGAATGTTTCGTACCTTTTAAACCGTGCGTAATTACGCGCGATCCACGATTCAGGCCGGACGGATCGGTAATGATCGAATATCCTGAACGGAACTTCATTTAATTCGAAAAGGATGATCTTATTCATTTCTCCGCTGTCCTTGCATTAAGTTTATCAGAATCGGCGCAAGATCTCGGGACATAAAAAAGCCGGAACGACAGACGATCTGTCGTTCCGGCAAATAAGGACAGCGAGAATCAGGATCCTACGGCAGTCGACCCGGAGTTAAAGGAGCACCAGCGGCTTCCATGTCTTTCTCGAGTTTTGGCAGATCGACCTCGACCAGCTTTCTGAGCCTTACCAGCAACTCCGACAATTCCGCCGAGGCGAGATCGTAATTGGTCAGCTGAGACTGCGTTGGTTTCGTCGTCGAAAGCCGAATGGTACCCGCGACATTCCCAACTCGCTGGGCGATCGATGGCGGCGGTATCTCGGTATTTTGGCGGCCGCCACGCAGATCATTGATGAGCGAATCGATCTCGGTCTCGAGAGCCTTAGCCTGGTCGATGAACCGCTTGTTATTCTCGATCGGAGCCTCGGCAGCCGAGCGTTTCAGGGCACTGATGCGGGTCTTGGCACCACCCGAAACATCATTTGCCGCACCGAGCGTTCTTTGAAGCATCGAAACCTTTCGCTGAAATTCGGCGAGTGTCTTAGCATCGGCAGGCGAGATGTTTTCCTTGCCCTCGACCACGACGTTAAACGTTTGCGATCCAGTCATCGGCGTAACAACGCCACCGGATCTAAGCGCCATTGTGACGGTGTATTTGCCAGGCATGACGAGCGAACCCTGTGGCCCGAAACCGCCAAAACCACCTCCGCCTCCGCCTCCGCCTCCGCCTCCACCACCGCCAAACCCGCCACCGCCAGGACCGCCCTGTTGGCCGCCTGCGGGTGGAGCCGTCACTGATGGTGGAGCATGCCGCATATCCCAGACCGCACGCTGGATTCCCTGACCAGCGGGAGCGGTCATTCGTCGAACGATCTTGCCATCGGAATCGGTGATAGTAAACAATATCGCCGCTGCTTCTTCCTCAGCCTCGGCTCGTAATTCTGCGATCGAGGGATACTTGAAAGGAACCTTTCGGCGTTCGGCATCGCGTTCCGCTTCCTGTCGTTTTTGTCGAAGTGATTTTGGCGATTCCTTAACAAAATAGGTGAACGTCGCTCCGTATGCCGGATTTGGGGCCGTGTAGAATGAAGCTCCCTGCGAACTCGCGAACGTCGAGTTAGATCTGACGTACATGAGAGCGTCCTTTACCGGAAAGATGTATGAGCCCTGATCGACCATCGCACGCGTTACCTGACGCAGCGGTGAATAGTCGTCCATGACATAGATTCCTCGGCCAAAGGTGCCGAGTACGAGGTCATTCTCAGTTTTTTGAATCGCAATATCCCTGACCGAGATCACCGGCAAACCTCCGCGAAGCTGCGTCCATTTGCCGCCGCCATCGACGGTAAAGAAGAACCCGAACTCCGTTCCGACGAACAGAAGATTTGCATTAACGTGATCCTCTGCAACCGAGTATAACGAACCGCGCGGTGGCAGATTGGCGGTAATTGAGGCCCATGTCTTACCGGCGTCGGTCGTTTTGACGATGTATGGTTTGAAATCGCCGTTTTGATGATTGTTATAGAGCGCGTAGGCGGTGTTCGTATCGTGCTGCGACGCGATCACGCGGGCTACATAGCTCATCTCTGGAATACCGGCGATCTTATCGACCTTTCTCCAGCTTCCGCCGTCATTTTCGGTTATTTGGATCAGTCCGTCATCCGTTCCTACGTAAATAAGGCCAGCCTTCTTAGGCGATTCGGCAATAGCCGTAGCGTTTCCGTAAAGAGCCGTCGATTGATGCTTTGCGATCGCATCCGGGCCCCAGATCTTGCCCATGACTGGCAAAGTGTTGCGATCGATGCCTCTTGAGAGATCTCCGGAAATAACCTTCCAGTCATCGCCGCGATTGTCTGATTTGAAGAGCTTGTGTCCCGCAAAATAAAGTCGTGTGTGCGAATGCGGGCTGATGATAATTGGCGAATCCCAGTTGTAACGCTGTGATTCGATATCCTTGCCTTCCATCGGGGCGATGCCTACTCGTTCGCCGGTACGCTTGTCATAGCGAACCAAACCGCCGTTCTGGCTCTCGGCATAGATAATGTTTGGATCGGTCGGGTCAACGCGTGACTGGAAGCCATCGCCGCCATTCGTCAGGAACCAATCGGAATTCACAATACCGGACGTGCTGCGGCTTTTTGCGGGGCCGCCAAGCGAGTTGTTATCCTGCGTTCCGCCGTAAACATTATAGAACGGCGTCGAATTGTCGACCGTAACATCGTAAAACTGAGCGACCGGCAGATTGCCCTTAAAATGCCAGTTGTCGCCGCGATCGAAACTCTCGTAAACGCCGCCGTCACAACCGATGAGGATGTAATCCGTATTCTTTGGATCGACCCAGAGAGCGTGGTTATCAACGTGTTTTAGTCTCTCGCCCAGATTTCGCTGGGTTCGTCCGCCGTCGTCCGAGACCTGTGTCTGCACATCGGGAATATAAACGCGGTCAACATTCTTAGGGTCGGCGACGATCTGGCCGTAATACATTCCCTGGGCAATCCGGTTGCCCATTCTCTCCCACGTCGCTCCACGGTCGCTCGAACGAAAAATACCGCTCTGCGTTCCGCCCGCCTCTACTGAGGCATAGATCGTGTCCGCATCCGCGGGTGAAATGGAAAGCCCGATGCGTCCGAGATCGCCTGGCGGCAATCCGCCGCGAACGCGTGTCCACGTATTTCCGCCGTCCGTCGAACGGTAGATCGCACTTTCCGGACCGCCGTTGATCAGCGTGTAGAAATGACGCCGCCGCTGCCATGTGGCCGCGTACATGATGTCGGGATTGGACGGATCGATAACGACATCAGTGGCACCTGTGTGTTCCGTTCCAGGAATCACTGCCTTCCAGGTGCTCCCGCCGTCAGTTGTTTTGTAGAGGCCGCGTTCGCCGCCTCCTGACCAAAGGGGCCCTTGGGCAGCTACGAAGATAATGTTGCTGTCACGCGGATCGATCGCGATGCGGCCGATGTGTTCTGAGGTTTTTAGCCCCATATTACGCCAGCTTCTACCGCCGTCGTCCGAACGATAAACTCCATCGCCATAGGCAACGCTGCGTTGACTGTTTCGTTCGCCGGTTCCGACCCAGACTGTCGAAGAGTTCTTAGGATCGAGTGCGATCGCTCCGATGGAGAACGCACCTTCGTTCTCGAAGACAGGTGTGAACGTCGTGCCGCTGTTCACCGTCTTCCAAACGCCGCCCGAACCAACCGCGACGTAATATTTCGCACGGTCCTCAGGATCGACCGCAAAGGCGATCACGCGGCCCGACGTAACGGCAGGTCCGATCGAGCGAAAACGTAACCCGCCATAGAGTTGCGGCCCCATCGGATCCGGCGGCGGTGGCGGC
>JBGSQW010000021.1:0-84419 GCA_041737885.1 Pyrinomonadaceae bacterium
GAAGCCCGCACGAAGTAAGGGCTCTCTTGGTACTTAGACGGAGCCCTTACTTCGTGCGGGCTTCTGCAAAAGGATGGACATTGACGCATTTATTTTGATCGGCGGACGGTCTTTGAGGTTTGGATCGCCGAAGGCTTTCGCGGAGCTGGGCGGTAAAACCCTCGCAGAACGTGCGGCAATTACCGTGGATAAAGCTATTTCGCCGAAGAGCCTGAGATTTGTAGCGGGCAGCGATGATCAGTTTGCGAGCGAGCTCATCTTTAGCCTCGGACATCCGGTCGTTGCCGATCTCAAACCCGGCTATGGACCATGGAGCGGTCTGTACACAGCTTTGGGTTACGCATCCTGCGAATGGGTATTCGTGCTGGCGTGCGATCTACCGTTAGTATCGGACGAAATGATCAGTAAGCTCGCCTCGTTTACGGGCGGCGATGTAGATGCGGTTGTTCCGCGGCAGCTTGATGGCCGGTTGCAGCCGCTATGTGCTTTCTACCGCCGCGTTGCCGTCTTGAGTGAGATCGAAGGCCGTTTGTCGGGATCAGTCAGGCTGCCGCCGCTAACGGAGCTTTTCGGAAGTTTGAATTCGCATATTGTCGAATCCGAGGAGCTTGGTGGATCCGATGAGATGAAGCGAATGTTTCTGAACATCAATTCGGTCAGCGATCTGCCGAAAAAAATTGCGGCGATTTGAAAGTTGTGTAAAGATGACTAGACCATCAACAAATAGATTGCTCAACCACAGGAGACAAAATGCAGACTGATGTTTACCCACAAGCTCGCTCAACAGATCTGGTCGTCCAAACGCACCCGGGCGAAACACTGGTTTATGATCTGGCGATCCACGAAGCTCATTGCCTGAACGAAGCTTCGGCTTTCATTTGGAATAGTTGCACAGGCGAACTTACTGTAGATGAGATCGCGACAGTTTTTGAAGCCCGATTCGGGCAGCCAGCGGGCCGTGAATTGATCGAACTGGCTCTTTCACAGCTTAACGAACGCAGGCTCTTGGCCGAAGGAACCTTTGTGTCCAACAAAATGCTGAATCGCCGAGAGGTGATCAAGAGAATAGGGCTGGCATCGGCAGTCGCCATTCCTGCCATCGCCTCATTGACCGCTCCGAGAGATGCGTTTGCGGTCGCGGCTAACTGCGTATGCACATCACCGAATCAGTGTCGTCAATTGGCTTGCCCGAGTACGACCAACTGCAACCCGCTCGGATTATGTGCTCCGAATTAAAGGGCGTTTTAGAATGGCGGTTGAAAGTGGCAAAATAGAACTTATGGAAGTAGTCCTAGACAAACTCCACGAAGAGTGCGGTATTTTTGGCATTTTTGGTCATTCTGAGGCGTCAACGTTGACCCAGCTTGGGTTGTTCGCTTTGCAGCATCGCGGCCAGGAGGCGTGCGGTATAGTTTCGTCGGATGGCGTCGATCTGTACCAGCATCGCGACATCGGACTGGTTGCGGACGTTTTGAATCCCGACGTTCTCCCGACATTGAAAGGGGCGAGTGCGATCGGGCACACGCGTTATTCGACCACGGGCAAGAACACGATCAACGAGGTTCAGCCGTTTTCCGTGACTTGTCAGCATGGCCAGATCGCGGTTTGTCATAACGGAAATCTCCCGTTCGCTGCCGCAAAAAGACTTGAACTAGAGAAAGCCGGTGCGATCTTTTCTTCTACGTCGGACACCGAAACACTGCTCCACGGTATCTCTCGAACGCCTGCGGCAAATGCGGTCGAGGCGGTTAAAAAGGTTCTTCGCGAAACCGAAGGAGCGTTCTCGCTACTGTTTTTGACGCCAACATCCCTCATCGCGATCCGCGATCCGCGTGGGTTTCGCCCGCTTGTCCTGGGCAAGTTTCAGGATGCTTGGTGTGTCGCGTCCGAGACGTGTGCATTCGATCTGATGGATGCGACTTATCAGCGCGAGATCGAGCCGGGCGAGATGCTGGTCATCGACGCCGATGGACTTCATTCGTCCAAACCCTTCGAGCAAAAACCGGTTTCTGTCTGCACGTTTGAGCACGTCTATTTTTCACGGCCGGATTCCACGATCTTCGGCAAGTCGGTCAACGAATCACGCCACAAGATGGGCAAGCGGCTCGCCCTCGAACACCCGGTCGAGGCCGATCTGATCGTTCCGGTACCCGATTCCGGCGTTGCGGCAGCGATCGGTTATGCTCGCGAGTCCGGGATCAATTACCGTCAGGCGATCATTCGGAATCATTACGTCGGGCGCACGTTCATCGAGCCCTCGCAGTCGATCCGATCATTCGGCGTGCGGCTTAAGCTAAACCCGATCAGGGATCTGATCAAAGGGCGCCGTGTTGTGTTGGTGGACGATTCGTTGGTGCGAGGAACCACCTCGAAGAAGATCGTCGAAATGGTTCGAGAGGTAGGGGCGACTGAGGTCCACATGCGGATCTCGTGTCCGCCGACCGCTCATTCCTGCTACTACGGCGTAGATACGCCAAATCGCGACGACCTCATCGCGTCGCACATGACGGTCGAGGATATTCGCGATTACATAGGTGCCGATAGTCTCGGCTATTTATCGCTGGAAGGCATGCTGGAAGCGATCGGAATCGACGATTCGCGTTCATGCTCGGCGTGCTGGACAGGGAAATATCCGACGCTGATCGCAAATGGAAAAGCGGCGTAGTTTTGTTGCGGAAGCCCGCATGAAGTAAGGGCTCCTTAGAGCAATAGACAAGAGCCCTTACTTCGTGCGGGCTTCCACAAACATTCTATCGAACGATCTCGATATTCAGCGTTTGCGATCCAGTGATAACAAATTCGCCTGCTGGCAATTCCAGTTCCGAGACAATGGTTTGAACTGAAGGCTTTGAGCCTCCGGCAGTGCGGTCGTTGTTGAGTGTTGCGAGCATCGAGGGCGGCAGATTTGGCATTTCGCTGGCTCCGATGATCGTGCCAGTGCTCGTTCGTGTTAACACCGCGTAGAGGCGATCGGGACGTTTGAGGCGGTTGATGGTCGAGATTAGTTCCGCTGCCGTCTTTGGAGTGAACTGCGTTATCGCTGCGTTCTGCTGAACTGCATTGCCATCGCCGACCAGTATCGAGAGCATACCCGGAGCGGTATCGACCGGTATGGTAACCGGAACTTTGCGGGTGGTAAACATACCCGATTCCGTTCGTTCGACAACGCTTACAAAGATGGTTTCGCCCGCTCGGACGCTATTTCGATCAACGGTTATCCGATCGATAGCTCCACTCTTGCTGCCGTCTCGCGAGCTCATCGTAAGATCGATGCCAGTAATGTCCAGGCCATCAAAGTTTGCCCGCAGCAGTGCGGAAAGAGGTACAGCCGTCGCAGATGATGCTAAAGCAAGTGCCTGACTGCCCGAAAACCGGCGGTCGATACGAATAGGTTGTTCGCCTTTGATCCTGATCTCACCCGACATTTCAACGGTTATATCACCAAGCCCGCGTTCTTGCGCCGAGAGCGTATTGGCGACACCGGCGTTGACGATGAGAGGCGTGAGAAGTTCGTCAAAGGCGGATTCGAAATTGATCTCGGTAGCCAGGCCGCGGCTATTGATAAGTTTGATCTTGACCGGAAGCATTTTCGGTTCCTGACCAAGTTTGCCATATATCGCCGTTGCCCGATCCTGTGTCATTGCTCCGACTGTGGAATCGGGGACAGCGAGCTTAAAGGAATTGTTAGCGTTTGGAATGACCGTGATGACGTGCGACTCGGCCATGGGGAGATTTGCTGATCCAAGGCTGAAGAACGGGTGCCCGAAGGCGTATATCTTCTCGCCGTCGCGCAGTGTTACGGTTCCCGCCGCGGCGATCTGAACATCGCCGCGAGCAAGCGACACCATCACGGAATCGCCGCCCAGCAAAGTATTCTCGTTGTACGGAGCGATCGGCCTGATCTTGCTGTCACCACCTGCTGTCGCGACTGGCATGATACCGGCACTCGCGAGTTCTGGAGCAAACATGTCGAGGACTCGCTGCGATATCCCCGAAAAGTAGAGTGGAGTCGATATCGGCTTAAGTGTCTGTCCGGCGACAGCCATTAGTCGCGAATCCGCAGAAAAACCGGATAATGCCGGAGCCCTGTCGCGTGAATTGAAGTTGGGCTGCCATTTGTCTGTCTGAAGTTCGGCATAGCTAAACGTCTTCGGCGTCTGAATTCCGGGTTTTTCCGCAATTGCCTGCTCCATGATCGAAGACATCTGTTCGAATGGCGTTATCCCGCAGATCGGCTCCTTAGCAAATGGAAAGCTATAAGAAATCGCACCTATCAGCTTGCCATCGACATAAACCGGGGAACCCGACATACCCGCAAAAACGAAGGTTCGCAGGGCATTTGCCCCGCTCAGTCTGCCGATGATAATGTCCTGCCGCGGGCCGACCCAATTCGGAACAACCCCGAGGATCTCAACGCCAAACTCCTCTGGCTTGCTGCCTTGGAAAACGGTTCTCGATGTTCCCTTCATGCCCTCGCGGATCTCATTCACGGGCATTATCTTGATGTTTGTTGACTTAGGATCAGCCGAGGGCGACTGAGCCAAAAGACTTGAGAAAAGGGTTGAAAAGACTAGAAAAAGAGCGAGGAGTATTTTGTTTAACATCGTAAAAACTTCTTCCTTAAGGCCTGCCGGTTATGGTAACATTTTACCTGGCCTATCTAAAAGGCTTTGGTTTACTTGCTTTTGCCCACATCGTTCGATGCCTCGCCGAGGCTAAACTCTGCAACAAAAATTGTCCGCTATGGCTAAATCCACCCGTCTAATTAAAAGTTTTTCACGTTTGCTGCTGCCAGTGGTCCTCTTAGTGCTAGGTGCGATCGTCGCTGGAGCGGTTTGGCTTGTTTATACGACCGCTCGCCCGCTCAAGGCCCGTTACCTGGTAACCCCCGAGAAGTACGGCCAGCTAAGTACAAGAGCTGCTCAGGTGACCGAAGAGAACTGGCCGAATCGGGATGGAGGTTCAACCCGCGGATGGCTTCTTCGTGGAGCCGATGGGGCTCCGGCAGTTATCCTGCTGCACAAATTTGGAGCCGATCGATCGTACGTACTCAACCTGGGCGTCAAGCTAAACGAATCGACCAATTTTACGGTGCTGATGCCCGATCAGCGAGGGCACGGCGAAAATCCTTCGGTACAGAACGCATCATTTGGTGGTTGTGAGACCGAGGATAGCATCGCGGCCGTTCAGTTTCTAAAGGAACTGAAAAACTCGAATGGCATCGCACTTGTAGATCAGAACAAGATGGGAATATTTGGCGTCGAGATGGGAGCGATAGTTGCCGTTGCGACTGCCGCTAAAGACAAAACCATCAAGGCCGTCGCGGTTGATTCCGCTCCGGCTGATTCTGACGGAGTTTTGATGGCATCAGTCGATAAACGATTCCCATTTGCGAGTTTTGCCACCGCGCGTCTGGCTCAATTGGGAACGAGAATGTACTACTTCGATAGTTGCTACCAGCGAGAACCCGTCTGTGAGACTGCGAAGAAGATCGAGGGGCGTGATGTGCTTTTGCTGGCGGGAATAGACGCAAGAGACTTTCAGGAGTCCACATCCAAGCTCAACAAGTGTTTCACTTCAAGTAACCGCGTCGAAGCTAAAACGGATCTAAGCCCCTCAGGCTACAGCATCATCAACGCTTCTATGGAGCAGTCGGAAACCTATGACCAGAGGCTGATCGACTTTTTCCGGAATTCGCTGACCAACTAAAGGTCTAGTTTTTTCTTACTGTGGCCATTCGTTTTGGCAACGGTAAGGATCTCGGAGCTTTCCTCGATCTGATCGACGGCCTGTTCTAGAAACTTTTTCAGCTCAGTGAGCCGGTGCAGGGTGGAAGAGGTCTCGATCAGCTTGTACTTTTTATCATTGTCAAAATTAAAAGCTGCCGCGATCAGGAATGAAAGACTCTCCGGGTCGGATCGCTGTATCTCCGGGAATTGACCTCGGCTGCCGCTCATCTTGAAAGCCGCCTTCGCAAGTCGTTCAAACAGCTCAAATACCTCATCGGAAATCGGGCCGATCAAGCCCGGATCGCCCTCAGAATCCTCGAAAAACTCGATCTCAGCGACCAGATATGGTTCAAGCGAAGATGGATAGCCGGTTATCCGGAACCGAACAACGCCCAGAGTCAGGATATTCGAGCGTCCATCGTCGAGAATCTCAGATTCCCTAACCTCTGCGACACAGCCAACCGTTCCGACCGCCGGGAGCTCATCAAAAGCACTGTCGGGTTCGTAAAGGACGATGCCAAAGAAATTCTTATCGGAAGAAATATCCTTGAGCATTTGCCGATAACGATCCTCGAAAATATGCAGAGGCAGAAGCTCATTTGGCAGCATCACGAGTGGCAGCGGAAAGATCGGTAGCTGTCGGATGCCTTCAACTTTTATTAGCGGGTCGGACATAATTTCTTAGAATTCGGATGACGTTTGTTGTGCGGATGCTCAAGTACGCATTTAGCGCCGGGTATTCAGCCCTGATTCATCTTTAAGTTAATAAACTCAGCTATCTTAGCGGGTTCGTCATCACTCAAAGCCATTCTTTTTGCACCGATCACGGCGTCTGCGATCGATTCGTTCCTTGCTTTGTACCGGTTATCGCGAAAGACCAGGTCACCGACAACGCGACGTTCGAGTCGCTCACGCCCTTCGTCAGGAACATCATCGTTTGAGTCCACAAAATCAGCGGGTACGGTCTGATTCTTAATTCGTACGTGCAGGGCGTTGGTTAGTGCCTTTGCTTCATCGCGCATCTTTTGCATTTCGAGCAACGAATTAGGAAAACCAAGCTGACCGCGCAGAGCTACCTCGATGATCGGTTGAGGTTTGCCGGCCTCAGCAACACGAGCGTCTTTTTCGACAAGTGCGGCAACGCCTTCGGTCACTTTTCGACCCTCATCGATATTATCTACATTGAATTTTAGCTGCTGAAAAGGTCGGTAGTGATAGTCAACGACATGGCGTGCGGAGACTAGATTTGAATCATCGACCTCGACGACAAATGCACCGCGGGTTTCGCGAAACTCACTGATATTTGTGATCTCGATCGAGCCAGGATTGAACGCCCAATTGTCGATCTCGTAATGTTTATGCGTGTGGCCGAGGCCGACATATTCCACTGCCGTCTTTAGTTCTTTTAACGCAGAGATCGACAACGCCGGGATCGGGTGCATTTGATGTCCCTCTACATCGGTGTGCAGTAACAGTGCATGAAATGCCCCGTCGCGACGATATTCTTTAATTGCCCGCGTGAGCATTGGGATCGCCCAGTTGCCAGAGGCTCCATACCAGTCAGAACCGAATATTCGAGCCCGCCCGATATCTATGTAGCCGCCGCGTTTGGTACTTTCATCCCAAGGTTCGTATGTGAGAGTGTCTTCTTTTTTTGTTTCACTCGGCGCGGTGATCTTCCCAGGCTCGAGCAATTTTAGCAATCCCCAGCTAGCCAGGGAACGAAGCCAGCTAAAATCGCTGTCTGAGTGCTTTTGATCGTGATTTCCTTCGATCGAGACGACGGGAATGCCGGCTTCACGCATCATCGTTAGACCCTCAACAGCGTAGTTCATAGTCTCGGGCGGAACCGATCGCTTGTGAAAGAAATCGCCGCACATGATCACAAAATCCACGCTCTCGCCTATCGCATAGCGCTTCAGTACGTCGATCCATGCATCGAAAAAATCACGCGGGCTCTCGGCAAGCTGATACCGCGTACAGCCAAGATGAACATCCGCAATGTGGAGAAACTTCATACCCTAAATTCTATCATTCAAATAATCACTTCCAATATCTGGTTCTCTCGCGACCAAAATCGAGGTGGCTTTCAGCACCGCCAGGGTGTTTCATTTTTTACATCAAAAACAGAGGGTAACTCTGGTAAATACAACAATTAGGTGTCACATTTTTAAGCTCGCAGCAACGTGCGGTGAAATGTGACACTTTATCGGGCTCAAACCTTTTTTTTAGAAGACTTACATGACCAACTTTGTACCACTTTTTGATTCTTAGAGAACTCATAGCCGTAATTTGTGCATGCAATCATACAGTGGTGCATAAACGAGACGTTTTGTCAAGTATGTCCGTGACCTAAGTTTCCATGGCCTTGAGCCGGGGATTACCAGTTCTCCATTCGTGTTTTCATTGCGGGCTTGGCGGTTGTACGGGAAGATCTCGTTTTTATTCCTGCTGCAGTTGTATAGATTCACGTAGAGCGGATAATGATAATATTGCCTTTATGGATAAAGTCGTTCTAATTACCGGTGCATCGAGTGGAATCGGCTTGCACACGGCCAAGCTTTTCCAAGCCAAAAGCTGGAAGGTAGCCGCGACGATGCGTTCGCCTGATAAAGCGGGCGAACTTCAGAAGATCGTAGACATCGAATGTCTGCGGCTGGATGTGACCGATCCGGCATCGATCAAATCTTCAATCGAAGCGACGCTAGAAAAGTTTGGCCGGATCGACGCGGTCGTAAACAACGCGGGATATGGGTTGATCGGTGGATTCGAAGCTGCTTCGGCCGAGCAGATCGAGCGTCAATTTGAGACGAACGTGCTCGGACTGATGAATGTTTGTCGCGAGATACTTCCATATTTTCGAGAACAAAAACGCGGCACGATCGTGAACATTGCGTCCGTTGGCGGACGAATGACATTTCCTGTGTTCAGCCTCTACCACTCCACAAAATGGGCGGTAGAGGGGTTTTCCGAATCGCTCCACTACGAACTCGCTCCATTCAATATTCGAGTTAAGATAATCGAGCCCGGTCCAATCAAAACCGACTTTTACGGGCGTTCTCAGGATGTTACGAAGAAAGAAGGCCTCACCGCTTACGATAACTTTGTCACCAGAGCGATCGGAAATATGCAGAAAGCTGGCGAGGACGCCCCAGATGGAGAGATCGTGGCGCAGACGATCTATGAAGCTGTTACGGACACCTCGAGCAGGCTTCGCTACGGTGTAAATACAAAGGGTATTTTGACCCTGCGGCGGCTCTTGCCTGAACGTCTCTTCTACGCGATAATCAGAAAGGTCATTTTAAAATAGCTAATCTTGCTGAAAAGTGAGATGATTAGGGCGCTCAATCGTACTACTATCCAACTTTTCCCCAAGGCGATTAGAATTCTCAGTAGTCTAGTTGATTTCGGTCGTTTTTGAATGAAAATCTTACTTTACAACCCAGATAACGGTATTACGCGGAATTTTATGCCGCATCTTTGGATGTTCCTGCTGCAGTCACTGACGCCGCCGGAACATGAGGTGATCCTTATTGATGGCAATGCCAAGGCGATGACGCGGCCTGAGCTTGTTCAATTTTGTAAGGACAACGATATCGGCCTGATCGGTATCGGCGCAATGACACGAATGGTCGCGCGGGCTTACCTCGTAGCGGATTCGCTGCGTGAGGCCGGATTTAAAGTCGTAATGGGCGGTCCGCACGTGACGGAATGTCCTGACGAAGCTCTCGGCAAAGACGGCGGCCCGCGACATGCTGACGCTGTTGCTCTGGGCGAAGCCGACGATTATTGGGCACAGATCGTTGATGATGCGGCCCGGGGCGAGTTGAAGGAAACTTACCAACCCCAGGTCGATGAGAAAGGAAACGATTTTAAGCCGAGTCTCCAGCAGTACCCGCACATTCCGTGGGAAACGCTTGATCTCGATCAATTTTCACTCGTTCCAAAGTTCCTGCAGCCGATGATGTCCAAAATGGGCGAAGGCTGGGGGAAATTCTTCGTCGTGCCGATCGAAACAGGCCGCGGATGTCCGTATGGATGTGAATTCTGCACGGTTACCGGATTTTTTGGTGATTCTATTCGATTTAGGACCAACGAGAGTGTCGTCGAGGAACTACTTCGCCTCAAAGCGAGAGCCAAGAAAGAAAAAGGCCAAATGGCAGTTTTCTTTATCGACGATAACCTCGCGATCAATAAAAAACGTCTCAAAAGCCTGCTCCGCGACATGATCGCTGCCGGTGCAACGCTGCCTTGGGTTGCTCAGATCAGCGCCAATTTGCTGGCTGACGAGGAACTCGTCGATCTGATCGCTCAGGCGGGTGGAAAATGGGTTTTCATCGGCATGGAGTCGATCGACCCGGCAAACATGGCCGACGTTAACAAGAATTTTTCAAAGCCGGAAAATTATCAGGCTGTATTGGAAGGCCTGAGGAAGCGAAATATCTACGCGATCACGTCATTCATTTTTGGAATGGATAATGATACGCCTGGCGTTGCTAACCGTACGGTTGATGAGATCGAAAGCTGGGCCCCGGGCCTTCCGGTCTTTGGCCAGTTGACGCCATTCCCGTCGACCCCGTTGTATGACCGCCTGCTGGCGGCGGGGCGTCTAACGCGTCCCAAGCATTGGCTCGAATTCGCTCCATTCGTCATGGCGCACGATCCGCTCAAAATGACGATCGAGGATGCAAAGAAAGAAACGTTCGATGCATGGTCGCGTTCATACAGCCCGGAACGCAACTGGGAAGCGATCAACGCCATCCGCGAGGCTCCTATCGACGTTCGCATCGGGCATCTAGTTGCGAGATTATTCTTTAGAGGGATCTATTTTCCGCAGATGAGCAAATCGGCTTGGCTGAAGTTGCTTTTCGACAACAGACGCTCGATCCTAAGCCTTACAGGCGAGGGGATCCGCACCTGGCGGGCTCACCGAAAACGACAAAGACTCAAGGGCAACGAAGTACAAACAGCCCAGTAGATCGGTTAGATAAAAGGTAAGTTAGAAGTTTTGTGCCGGCTCGAAGGTGTCCAGCACGGAAGCTAGCTTACCTTTTACACCTATGTCATCGACGCTGGTTACCGTTTCCGCAAGCGAAGTTGCAAGCATGGTGATCTCAAAACCGTTGCGAGCTCCCGGCCTTGATGCAGGGACGAATAAACGTCTTCCCCAGACGACCATTTTCTCCCCGCTAGGGGATGTTCCGCCACCCTGAAATTTGATCTCATACCCACGCCAGTTTCCATTGAGGATCGTCGGCCCTTCCGAAACCATTTGATATCCGGGCAGTATCTTTTTCAGCGTTTCATTAGTTTCTTTAACAAGCTGAGGGAACTTGTCCGCGTCATCGCCGAAAGTGCCTTTGCTGGGGTAATAGCTAATCAGCATCTGCTCTTTCATTCGGCCATCGGGCGTCAACTGGGCAATATCGAGGAATTTGCCCCGGGAATTCGAGCTCGTGCCGCTCTGTGGTCCGTTGACCTTCCAATCTTTCGGATAATACATTGTAAATCCGACAAAATTACGCAAAAGATCGCCTTTCAGATCCTGTTTGTTGTTTTGATAAAAATTTGTGTCCGGAGGCTGAACAATGCTTCTGGGCAGCGGCGGCATCTCCGTCGTATTCGTGTTCGACGAGATCGCATTACTATTTACAGTATTGGCAACGACCTCAGGAGCCGCTGGAGCGGGGTTGTCCTTGGTAAAGTACCAAGCCGTCACAAAGACAGACAACAGAACCAGAGCGGAAACGATCGCGGCAGCAGTTTTCCAGGACGATCCTGTATCAGGCGGTTCGGGGGAACGATTACGCCAATTGGCTTCGTCCTTTTGAGGGACCGCCGGAGCTGCGACTGGCGGAGCTGTAATAGGAGCCGCCGCTGGCTCCAACGTGATCACCGTATTCTTCTTGGCTGGCTCCAAGCGTTCTTCGGAAAAAGCTGGGAAAGCCACTGGAGATTCTGCCGGCGTCTCTGACGGAATATCTATTTTGTTAGTCGAGTCCGCGATGCTTGCAGCGATCGGGACGGCCGGCACCGCAACAGGCGGCGCCGCCTGCATCAATGCCGTGTAGAGAGCGTCACCGAGATCACGAGCCTTTGGAAATCTTTCGGCCGCGTTAGCCGCGAGAGCCTTCTCGAAAACCTCATCGACAGATCTTGCCAGACCCGGACGTACATGACTAGGGAGCCGCAGATTCCCTGCGTTCTGCTCTCTCAATAATTCTTTTTCCGTTACGCCCGCGAACGGTAGTCCGCCGGTCAGCATTTCATAGGCGACGACGCCGAGCGAAAAAATATCACTCGCAACCGTCGCGATACGGCCATCGAGCACTTCCGGTGCTTTGTACCCAAGATTGTGTTCGTTCGGGTCACCGTTGGATGCTCCAAAGTTTACAACCTTGACCTGTTCTATCTCACCTAGAGCGTCGATTATCAGGTTCTCCGGGCGAATATCACGGTGGATTATTCCTTCCTGATGAGCTTCATTCAAGGCTCCGGCGGCTTGTCGTATAACTCTTCCGGCTCGTTGCGGGTCAAAGGTTCCGTGGATCGTCAGGATATCGTTGACAGAAAGTGCGTCCACGAACTCACTGACGAGAAAATTCCAGCCATTGGCAAATTCACCGGAATCGATCAGGCGAGCGATATTTGGATGACTGAAATGCGACAGCGACACGCGCTCCTCTGCCAAAATACTGCTCATGATCTCGTCGTAATCGTCCTCGATGAGGATACGAACAAGAACTTTGCGATCTTCGACGAGCTTGTCATCACCAAGATATGCAAGACCGGTCTCGTCGCCGCCCAGGTACTCGGTCACGGCGTATCTGCCTTTTACGGTGCGTCCTACGAACCTCTCCGGCGTGTGGATATCGAAATCAGCTGCCGGGCTTGGAAATCTATTGACGCCGCCAAGGTCTACATGTCCTGCCGGAATCTCGAAAGGCTGCACCTTTCTTATCATCGGGCGGGTTTCGGTCTCCGACGGCTCCTCATTCGCGATCATCCGTGGCATCGGCGGCTGTTTGATGGGTTCATCAAGTTCCAGATCCGGATCATCGAGTTCAAAGAACGGAGTATTGGTGGACGTTGAGCGATCTGTGAATAATGGGATGTCAGGGCCCGGTATCGGTGCTGCGGCCCGATTTTCTCTAGGAAGTGTTTCGTCGAGATCGCTAATGGCTTCGATCTTTGGTATCAGATTTGCGAATATCCCGCCGGGTTGCCGTACTTTAGATCCCGCTGCTTCAGGAATTAGGCGTGACCCGTCAGTCGGACAAAACCGACGCGAACCTTCCTCAAAACTATCTTTGCATTTGGGGCAGTACATTTGATCTCCGGGAAGGGGCTAACCTCGTTGAGCCTTGGCGAGCTTGCCTACAAGAGCTTGGTTCTCTGCGTCGAGAGAAATAGCCTGACGATATAATCTTTCAGCACTGCGGCGATCACCAGCCTTCAAAAAGCCATCGGCGACCAACTCGTACTGTTGGGACAATCCGCGCTTTTCGAGCGGCGAAACGGAACGCAACGCATCGGCGAGGGCGAGTTCCGCTGATACAAAATCTCCCTGCCTAGTGTAGAGCGATGCCAACAGGCTGTTCGCGGTAAACCCGCTTGGGCTAACACTCAGGCTCGAACGCAGAACGCGCTCTGCATCTGAATATTTATTCTGGGCCGTAAATGCTCTTCCCAGCAAGAGCAGAGCCGATGGGTTTCGCGGATCGCCATTCAGAGCCGATTGCAGAAGCTTTTCAGATTCTGCATAGCGTTGTTCTGACTGCATTACGTCAGCTACAAGAATCATCGTCGCGACGTCGTTCGATCGCTTGATCGCGCTATCGTAAGCAGCCGCAGATTCCTTTATAAGTCCCCGACGTCGGAGCAGTCGGCCAAGGTGGGCGTAGGCCGGAGCGAAAGACGGATCGATCTGGATGGCTTTTCGATACGCGTTCTCTGTCTCGGAGCCGATAAGGCCACGAAGTTCCATAGCGACACCTAACTGGTCGAATGCAAGAGCGTTCGCCGGTGCCAATTGAATAGCTTTTTGAGCGATCTTTTCGGCTTCCTCGTATCTTTCCGACAGATTCGGGGCAGCGATCGGCTGGGTGAGGACATAGCTCAAAGCAATGTGAGCGATGGCATTGTTCTGGTCAAGGGCTAACGCATTCCGATAAGCACTCTCCGCCTCTTCCCATCGCTGCTGATCGCTGTAGAGATTACCAAGCCCGTACGTCGCTCGCGAGTCCTTCGGTTTAAGCGAACGGGCATTTTTATACGAAGTTTCCGCCGCTGCATAATTTCTATCGTCACGGGCCTCGTTGCCGGCTTCGATCATCTCTTCGTAGCGATCTTCGACGCTGCCGGAAGATGTCACTAAATTAGGCTGGGCTTTGCTGACGGTGATCTCAACCTTGGAAGGCTGAACAGTCTTAAACTCGGTGAATTTTGATTTTGAGCCGGCATTGCTCTTGGCTCCCGCAGTTGACGGTTTACCCGTTGAAGTTGGTTTCTTTACCGGCGAAGAAGGTTTCTTGGTAGCAGTTTTAGCCGAAGATGCGGATGGCTTTTTCGACGTCTCTTTTGGCTTTACGGCAGTCGGCTTCTTTACTGTAGGTTTTTTTGCGGTTTTCGACGCAGGTTTTGGGCTCTTGCCGGGGCCAAACAGTTTGTTGCTGCTGCCGAGGTCTTGTCCGCTCGCAAATGTCGCGGAAATTCCAACGCAACCCGCCAGAAACAGAGAAATTTTTAACGACGACCTTAACATGCTTGGCTATTTACTTACTGAGCTTCCTTGACCAATCGGAAGCCGAGGACCTTATTCTTCGTATCTCGTGGCACAAACGCCCGCCACGTTGACGTTATCTTTTGCTTTGCCGGGTCTTCGTCAACCGATCCCCCGCGAGCAATGATCCGGCCTTTTAATTCCTTTTCAACTACCGCAACCTTTCCTTCGCTTCCCGGATATCGGTAAAACTCAGTACTCGTCCATTCGTAAACATTTCCTATCAGATCGAGAACGCCCCATGTGTTAGCACCTTGCGGTTTAGACCCAACGTTAGCGGGTTCAGAGTCCGAACGCCCCATAATTGCGTTACCGTCGATCCAATCATCGCCCCAAGGATACAGATTCTGCTTAGAACCATTACGAGCGACGTATTCCCATTCCTGTTCGGTTGGCAGCCTGTACGTCCCGCCATCTACCTGCGAACGCCATTTAGCGAATGCGATCGCGTCATCAAGCGAAACGAACGATACCGGCTTTTGCTCAGTGCCTTGTATCGGCTGGCCGTTTACCCAGTGTTTGGGGACAACGTGACCTTTCGCCGTGACGAACTCTAAATACTGAGCATTTGTAACTTCGGTCTTGCTTATTGAAAAGCTCGCGACCTGAACTTTATGCTCACCGTATTCATAGGCCTCGACATTTCTGCCCATCGTGAAAGTTCCACCAGGAATAGGCAACATTTCAATCTTTGCCGAGACCGGCGGAATCTCGCCAGGTGATGGAACCGGCGTCGGAGTCGCTGCGACATTTCCCGGCCCGACTGGCTTGTTATCAAAGACGCCAAGCATAAACGCTGCTGCGACACCAACAATTCCAATCAGAAAGAGAGCCAATAGTCCGCCGATTCCGAAAAGTATCGCTTTTGAAGAAGACTTTTTCGGCGGAGGTGCCGTATCGACCTGCACATTGAACCGGCTCGGCGAGTAATCCTGCTGAACGGTTTGGGCCATATCGTCGGCCTTGACGGCTGAGGAGACGAGCGTTTTGTTGATGCCGCCAACGGTCACGTCGGGCATCGGAATGGCTGTTGAATCGAGCGTACCTGCACGCAGCTCCGCGATGACCTCAACGGGTTTTCCGTCACAGACAACCTCACCCATCCAGTCGTAAAAACCGTTATGGGTAACGCGAACCCGATGATTGCCGCTTTGGATCCCTTCGATCAGCAATTGGCCGCTTTCGGCCGAACGTCCTACGGAGACGTTGTCAACAAAAACTGTGGACTGGGGCGGCTTGGTCGTGACCTTTAGCGAAGATACCGGCAGCGTGGCCGGGGCGGTGTGAATGAACTGGATCCCAGGCTGTATAGCCTCCCGAAGTTCGTCAACCATCGCATCAACGGAAGGTGTACGTTTGTCCGGATCTTTCTGAAGGCTGTGAGCGACCGCACGTTCCAATTCAGGTGAAACATTTAGTCCGGCGGCTGCCAGGGTTGGAGCCGGATCCGAAATATGCTTCTTCATGATCGCTGGAATCGACGACCCTTTGAATGGAACGTCACCGGCGAGCATCTGGTACAACATTACCCCGAGCGAATAGATGTCCGAGCGGGAATCAGGATCCTCGTCCGCCCATTGTTCGGGAGCCATATAATATGGCGAACCCATTAATCCGGTTGTTTGAGCCTGAATAAAGGAACCCAGCAACTCACCCGATTTGATCTTAGCCAGACCGAAATCGAGAATTTTGACCGCCTGCGACAAATTTGGCTTGTCGCTGCAGATCATGATGTTCAGCGGTTTCAGGTCGCGATGAACGATCCCTTGGTGATGTGCTGCCCCGACGCCCGCGCATACGGCGGACATCAATTCGAAGGTTCGTTCGGGCGATAGTGACTTTTCGCGGGCGAGCAGGTCATGCAGCGATTCGCCTTCGACGTATTCCATTACCAGGAATGGCAATGTTCCGTCGATAACGCCGTAATCGGTGACGCTGACGACATTCTGATGACGGATCGCCGCGGCGGCGAGGGCTTCCTGGCGAAAACGGGTGACAAGCTGCGGGTCGTTGCCAACCAGATCGGGTAGAATGACTTTGATCGCGAGTTGAGTCTTTAGGTATGCGTGACGGGCTTTGTAAACGACGCCCATGCCGCCCTGGCCGAGACGACATTCGAGCTGATATTTTCCTTCTAAAACAGGTTCGCCGCTGATGGTGTGCACGGTCGGCATCCCGTCGTTCGGACAGGTAACGACCGCATCGGCGAAGCAGTTTTTACAAAGCTGACACTCTTTCATGCTCGAGTTTAGATGGCAGTTTCCCTTTTACAGGTGCTCACTAACAATAAACGTCAAAAATCACCTAAAGTTATAGGTTATCACGCTTTGATTCTAAGTTCTTTACAATTCGCAATCAAGGTTCAGGCAGATCGCCCATTTTACCTGACGACAATGTTTATTAGCCGCTTGGGTACGATGATAACCTTCACGATCTCTTTGCCTTCTGTAAATTCTTTTATCTTTTCGTCGGCAAAAGCCAATGTTTCGAGCTGTTCGTTCGACGTTTCAGGTGATGTGACGACTCTTGACCGCAGCTTGCCGTTGACCTGAACAGGGAACTCGATCTCGTCGGCCTTTGCCAGTTCGGCACTGAACTCAGGGAACCTGGCACCGTTTGCCATCATCCCATTCTCATTTCCGACCAGAACTGAGTAAAGTTCCTCGGCCGTGTGTGGTGAGAATGGCGTCAGCATCAGAGAGAGAGCCGTCATTGCTTCGCGCACAGCGAAAACCTGGGCTTCGGTTGCGTCATTCGGCTCGATACCGAAGTCTCCGATCGCATTTGATAATTCCATCAAGGCCGCGACGGGAGTGTTGAACTGCAAAACCTCGAAGCTGTCACCAACCCGCTGGATCGTCTGGTGCGTTTTCTGCCGCAACTTGCGGGCCGGTCCGGTGCCTTCTGCGACTGGATCGAGCACTTCGTTTTGAGCTGAAAGTGGAACGGACAATGCCTCACGCCACTTATAGACCAAACGCCAGACACGCTGTAGAAATCTCACGCCACCTTCGATCCCGGCTTCGTGCCAAACTAGTTCGTTCTCGATCGGGGCCGCGAACATGACAAAAATTCTCGCCGCATCCGCACCGTATATCTCGACCATTTCGTCAGGGTCGACGCCGTTGCCCTTTGATTTGGACATACGCTCAATGGCGTATTTCAGAGCTTTTCCGTCCTTTGAAGCTGCACCGGCCATTTTCCCTTTGGCATCACGCGTGACCGTTACGTCGCCTGGCTGATGATAGACACGCTTACCGCTCTCATCGTCATAGAAGGTTTCGCCGACGACCATTCCCTGTGTCAGCAGACGCTTGACAGGCTCGTCAAAGGTAACCAGGCCCATGTCGCGGATCACTTTTGACCAAAACCGGGCATAGATCAGATGCATCACCGCATGGTCGTCACCGCCGATGTACTGATCGATAGGCATCCAGTATTCGGCCATCGCTGGATCGAACGGCAGAACCTCGTTGGTCGGGTCGGTGTAACGGAAGAAATACCATGACGAATCGACAAAAGTATCCATCGTATCCGTCTCGCGTTTTGCAGGGCCGTCGCATTTGGGGCAGGTCGTTTCGTAAAACTCGGGAACTTTTGCGAGAGGCGATTCGCCTGTTCCGGTGAATGGTGCGGTCTCGGGCAATTCGACCGGCAGATTTTCAAATTTCTCGGGCACCACACCGCATCCGTCGCAATAAATGATCGGGATCGGCGAGCCCCAGAACCTTTGCCGCGAAATGCCCCAGTCACGCAGACGGTACGTCGTCGCCGCTTCGCCAAAATGATGTTTCACGGCGAATTCGGTCATTTCGACCTTCGCATCCTCGCTCGCCTTTCCGTTCCAGAAATCGGAATGAACGAGAACTCCGTACATTGGCATTGCCTGTTCGAGAGCGAGAGCCTGCATCGTGCTGTGCTCGTGCGCCATGTGCGGTTCGGAGATCACCTGACGAATGTGCAGCCCGAACTTCCTGGCGAACTCAAAATCGCGCTCGTCGTGAGCCGGAACGCTCATCACGGCTCCGGTTCCGTAATTCATCATTACGTAATTGCCGACCCAAACCGGGATCTCTTCGCCACTAAAAGGGTTTACTGCTTTCAGCCCCGTATCGATACCGTCTTTTTCGATCTCGGCCTCGTGGTCCTGCGGCTTTGCATTTTCTGCCCGGATGAAGGCGATCTTGGTCGCGACTTCCTCGGCGAAATTGTCGATATTCGCCTGAATTACGGGATGCTCGGCGGCAAGCACGATGGCGTTCACGCCGTAGATCGTGTCAATGCGTGTAGTAAACACGCGAACGCGGTTCTTGCCGAGATCTGTAGCACTGGTTATGCCGTCGACGATCGGGCACGAAAATAGTGAATCGCCCGAAGCCTTGACCTCAAAATCGACAAACGCACCTTCCGAACGGCCCATCCAGTCGCTCTGGCGTTTCAAAACGCTTTGCGGCCATCCGGCTTCGATCTCGGCCATGTCGTCGAGCAGTTGGTCGGTATATGCTGTTGTTTTCAGGAACCATTGTTCGAGGTCCTTCTTCGTGACCGGATTGCCGCATCTCCAGCAGATACCGCCGCTGGCTTGTTCGTTCGAGAGCGTTGCCTGATCGTGCGAGCACCAGTTGACCTGGGTCTGTTTTTTGTACGCGAGGCCCATCTCGTACATTTTTAGGAAAAACCACTGGTCGAATTTGTAATATTCGGGCCGATGAGCGTACATCTGCCGCCGCCAGTCGTAACTGATACCCAGGCGCTGAAGCTGACCGCGCATCGTGTCAATATTCGCCTCGGTCCATTCGCGAGGATTAACGCCGCGTTTGACTGCAGCATCCTCAGCCGGTTGGCCAAACGAATCCCAGCCGATCGGGTGCATCACATTAAATCCGCGAAGCCGCTTGTACCACGCCAGAGCGTCGCCCGCAGAATAATTTCGCACGTGGCCCATGTGCAGGTTGCCCGACGGATACGGCAGCATCTCAAGGGCGTAAAACTTATCCCGTGTGTCATCGATCTCGGTGTGAAAGGCACCCGAATCAGCCCAGATCTTCTGCCATTTTTGCTCTACTTTTTTTGCGAAATATTTCTCGTCCATGGTCGTATATTGCTCTCTGTAGGTCGCCCTAAAAATAATTAGTTACTAATTACTACTGATAATTAGCATCGATAAAGATCTGGTTTTTCGTGAGATGTCACGTAGGTTACGCCGCGTCATGTCTTAAGAAAACACGAGCGGCTATCTAAGGGCGAGGCTAAGGATCAACGCATTCATCTGCTAGATATTATCGCAAAATCGCTGCGCATGTCTAAAATATGCAAAGGAATGTGTGTTAATACGTTGCATAGATAAAATATGAAACAATATGCGGCACGCATGCGTAAAACACATGATGAATTCTATTTGCTGTTCACCGTCTCAGCTCAGCGGGCGCGGAATCGCTAAAAAGCGGGGGAAATATTTAGTGTGGGACAGTCACAGTGGAACGAATAAACCTATTAATATCAGTAAGATGCGATACGTGAAAGCTGTCCCGAGGTGTCCCACGGTGGGACAGTTTGGGACTAGAAGATCGGACATCGATGGTATATTAGAGACAATTAGTTAACCGCCAAACGCGAGAAAAGGCGCGTTTGCGATGTAAAAAATGATCAAGGTCCTAACAGCCGAACAAATGCGAGAGGTCGACCGCCTGACGACCGAACGGTGCGGCATTCCATCGATCCTGCTGATGGAAAACGCGGCTCACGCTGTAGCACGTGTGATAACGGAAAAACTTGGCGGTTCGGTGAAAGGGAAATCGATTCTCATCCTATGCGGGAAGGGGAATAATGGTGGTGATGGGGCGGCTTTGGGGCGCATTCTCGCGGCGGCCAAAGCAAATATTAGTATCGAACTTTTTGGGGACGTTACCGAAACAAGAGGCGATGCTCGAACGAATTTCGAAAAGCTTCACCTCCAAGAGAACGATTCAAATCTACGTTTTCGCGAAGTTCGACCTGAGTTGGAAGACAACGGGGTTAGCGGGTGGATGGATAATTCCGACTATGACGACGTCGAAATTCTTGTCGATGCCATCTTTGGAACAGGCCTAACGCGTGGTCTAGACGGATTTTACGGCGAGGTAGTAAAAATCATCAATGATTGGAGGGGGGAATATAACAAGCCAAGGATCGTTTCCGTTGATATTCCGTCAGGACTTGGATCGGATTCAGACCAGAGCCTGGGCGAAAGTATTCGCGCCGATGTAACGGTGTCGTTCACCGCTCCAAAATTCGCAAATATCCTGCCGCCTGGATCTCGGTTCAACGGCGAATTGATTGTCGCCGACATCGGCTCGCAACAGGAATTGGTCGACGAACAAACTTCGCATCTCTTTTTGACTGAAGGGAAGGATGCAGCGGAATGGCTCGGGAAGACTGCATTTTCCAGTGACGACTACAAAAACAAACGCGGCCATACATTGATCGTAGCTGGTTCCGACGATTATTCCGGGGCGGCGGTGATGTGTGGGAATTCGGCGATGCGGTCGGGGGTCGGGCTGGCGACTTTGCTGGTTCCGGCTTCGTGTAAGGTTGAGATCGCTTCGCGGGTTATACCGGAGGTGATAGTGCGGACTCTTGCTGAAGTGGGTGGCGAGGTTAGTTCAGATGCGTTTGCGGCGAATGCGGAGGTGATCGGGCAGGCGAATTCGATCCTTGTCGGGCCGGGGTTGAAGGCGACGGATAAAGGTGTTGAGAGGCTGGTTCGGGAGATCGTTGAGAATCGGACGGTTCCGGTGGTTGTGGATGCGGGGGCTTTGGGCTTTCTAAACTCCCCTCCTTACGAAGGAGGGGTGGCACACGCTTCGGGTGACGGGGTGGTTCTCTCGGCCGCGTTGGGTGAACAAGTAGATAGTGAACAAACCTCGTCCAGAGAGAACCACCCCGTCGCCGAAGCGGCGACTCCCCTCCTTCGTAAGGAGGGGAGTTTTAAGTTGCCACCACTCATTGTCACCCCGCACGAGGGCGAGTTTGTGCGGTTGCTCGGGACTGATGATAAATCGGCTATCAGGGATCGTGTCGCGGCGGTTCGGGAATTTGCGGTGACGAATGACGTTATTCTCGTCCTGAAAGGCGAACGTGTTTTGATCGGTTCGCCGGATGGACGTGTGGTTGTTAATCCGACGGGAAACTCGGGGCTTGGAAAGGCCGGGAATGGTGACACGTTGGCGGGAATTCTTGCCGGATTTGTCGCTCAGGCGGTGAAATTTGAGATCGATATGTTTGAGACAGTCGTCGCGGCGGTTTATGTCGCAGGGACGGCAGGCGATGTGGCGGAAAAGAAATTTGGCAAACGCGTGATGACGGCGTCCGACGTGCGGGAATGTTTGGTGGATGTGTTTGCGGGATTCGAGACAAAGGGAAATGAAGACTAGCTATTAGCTTCTTAGCTAACTAGCTAATAGCTAAAATTCTACTCGATTTATGGATGCGAAGGAGTTATTGAGCAATTGGATCGCAGCTTTCCAGGTTTGTGATATTGAGACCGTGATTGGCTGTTATGCTGAGGACGCAGTTAACTTTCAGATCGCGGAGGGTGAACCGGCGATTGGGCGTGAGCGGATCGAGGCGGATACGCGGGAATTCTTCAAAGGCTTTCCGGATGCGTGGTCGCGGGCTGAGAGTCTGATCTCGGACGGCGACCGGGCGGCGTGGGAATGGGTTGGCGGTGGGACCTTTCTCGGCGAGTTTTATGGCAATCAGCCGACCGGACGGAAGTTCGAGATACGCGGATGCGGATTCTTCACTTTTCGCGACGGGCTGATCATTCTACAGCACGGCTATTGGGACAAACTTTCGTGGTTTACACAGGTGGGGCTGCCGATCGAATGAAAAGAGAATTGACCGCAAATTCACCCGAGGAAATGTTCTCCATCGGCGAAGAAATCGCTCACAGCCTCAGTGGCGGCGAGGTGATCTTACTTTACGGCGGGCTCGGTGCGGGTAAGACTTTGCTGACGAAGGGCATCATGAGCGGGCTTGA
The DNA here is from genome assembly GCA_041737885.1 of Pyrinomonadaceae bacterium. GTDB lineage: Bacteria > Acidobacteriota > Blastocatellia > Pyrinomonadales > Pyrinomonadaceae > OLB17. The sequence continues at coordinate 22,532 of JBGSQW010000021.1, forward strand.
ATACGACGTTGACGAGGTGACAAGCCCGAGTTTCACGCTGGTGAATCTGTATGAGACAGAGCGGTTCGACGTCCATCATATCGATCTGTGGCGGCTCGATCCGGCGATGAATACGGCGGAGGCGGTGGGATTAAATGAGATACTTGAGAACGAGCGAGCGGTCGCGATCATCGAGTGGGCAGACCGGCTCGGCGACACCGTTTTGCCGAAAGCGACGGGCATACATATCGAAGGCGATGGGGATGAGCCGCGAATTATTAGAATTACGTAGGTGTTAAATTGGTAACAAAGATTTAACATCAGATTTTGTAATGATGGTTTAGGCTATTAGTTTATTGAGAGCCGCCATCTATGACTCTGGACGCAGTGAAAAAACCAAAGGTCAATCCAACACTACCACCCGAAGCTCCGCCGACGGCACCGGAATTCGACGGCAAGCCGCTCTTCAACCGCGAGCTGAGCTGGCTTGAGTTCAACCGGCGTGTGCTCGATGAAGCGACGGACGACAGCCTTCCGGTTTTGGAGCGGCTAAAATTTCTCTGTATTTTCGCGACCAACCTCGACGAATTTTTCATGATCCGCGTCTCGGGGCTCAAAGAGCAGATCGCCGAGGGCGTCGGTGAGACATCGCCGGATGGCATGACGGCTAAGGAACAGATCGAAGAGATCTACACACGCCTGCGGCCAATGCTTAAGCGGCTCGTCTCGTATCTCGGAGAGAATGTTTTCCCGGCATTGCAAGCCGAAGGAATTACGGTCGAGGCCTATTCCAGTCTGAATGCCAAAGAGAAGAAGCTGCTTGATAAATATTTTCACAACAACCTGTTCCCGATCCTGACGCCGCAGTCGGTCGATTCGAGCCACCCGTTTCCATACGTCTCGAATTTGAGCATCAATCTTGGCCTCTACATCGAGCCGAACCGTGCTTTCACACAGGCGAATCTCAAGCATCTATTCAGGCAAAAGCGGTTTATTCGCATAAAACTGCCGCCGACAGTTCCGCGTCTGATACCGATCAACGAGCGTGCGGGACGTTACGCTTTACTTGAGGAAGTCGTTTCGGCCAACGTCGCCGAGCTTTTTCCGCACATGAAAACAAGTGAGGCATTCCTGTTTCGCGTGACGCGTGATGCGGATATCGAGCTTCGCGAAGACGAGGCAGGCGACCTGTTGCGAACGTTAGAACGCGAGCTTCAGCGTCGTCGCGACCGTTTTGCAGTTCGCCTAGAGGTCGCGGGAGCGATGCCTGACAAAATGATCAAACTGTTGATGAGCGGCACGAACCTCACCGAACAAGAGGTCGAGCGCGTCGATGGTTTTGTCGATATTTCCGACCTGATGCAGTTATATTCGCTTGACCGGCCGAAGCTGAAGGAAAAGCCCATCACCCCGATCATCCCGGCGCCGCTGCACAAGAAAGAGAACATTTTCGATGTCGTGCGAAAACAGGATGTGCTGCTACATCATCCGTACACGTCGTTCAGCACAGTGTCCGATTTTATTGCGGATGCAGCCGAGGACGCGGATGTGCAGGCTATAAAGATCTGCCTTTACCGCACAGGAAAGGATTCACCGATAGTCAATTCATTGATGCGTGCGAGCCGTTTGGGCAAGCAGGTGACGGCTCTGGTTGAGCTGAAGGCACGCTTTGACGAGGGGAACAATATTGAGTGGGCCAGACGGCTTGAGAACGAGGGCGTTCACGTGGTTTATGGCATTTCGACGCTCAAGACGCATTCAAAAGTGCTGCTCGTTGTTCGCCGTGAGAAAGATAAGCTCGTTCGTTACGTTCATCTTGCGACCGGAAATTACAATCCGTTCACCGCCAAGATCTACACAGATCTCGGCCTGCTCACTGCAAACGAAGAGATCGGCGAAGATGCGTCTAGCCTCTTTAATTTTTTGACCGGCTATTCGCAGCAGGACAAATACAAACGCCTGATCGTCGCACCGCTTAACCTACGCGAACGCCTGATCGCTCTGATCCGCCGCGAGAAAAAGCATAAATTGGCGGGAAAAGAGGCACGGATAATCATAAAAGCGAACAGCATTACCGACGCCCTGTTGATCAATGAACTCTACGAGGCTTCGAAAGCCGGTGTCGAGATCGACCTTATCATTCGCGGGATATGTGCCTTGCGGCCCGGAATTAAGGGGCTGTCTGAGAATATTCGGGTGCGTTCCATAATCGGGCGATTTCTGGAACACAGCCGAATTCTGTATTTTGCTAATGGCGGCGGCGAGGCTGAGGAAGTCTACATAGGCAGCGCCGACTTTATGCACCGCAGCTTCGACCGGCGAGTCGAGGTAGTAACGCCTATCATCGATCCGGAAATACGAAACTATCTAAAAGATGCGGTTCTGGAAAACTATCTGAAAGACGAGGTTAATGCCCGCATCCTACAGTCAGACGGAACGTACAAACGGCTCTCGCCCCGCACGAAGGGTGGATTCGACTCGCAGATGCATTTTGTTGGGCTCGATACGCCGTCCTAGGCGCCTGTGGTTTTGGCAAATCTCGCCTCGGTGACTCCTGCTTCGTTTGCCTTGCCGTATTTGGCTGAAAGACGAGGATAACCTCGTGGTTCGATCTCGAATTTATCGGCTCCCAGAGTCTTTTCGACTTCCAGAATGTCGTCCATCTCGCCCTCGATCTCCATGTAATAGCCGAACGGCAGTTCGTCCAGAACGACCTCGACGTTATTGAATTTCCAGGCCTTGCGGTGTTTTTCGTAGATCACTGACAGCTTGTAACCGAGCTTTTCGATGATGCTCTCGGTCGCATCGACGTTTGAAACGTCGGTCTCAAATTCGATCTGCTGTTTAAATTCGCTCTCATTTGGCACCTTTTCCTTGTAGGTCAGCGTCGTTCGGAAATCGGTTCTGCGAAGCCTAAGCGTCGCGGAACGTCCGTCTAGCAAGCCGCCACGATGCAGGTAATTTTCCTCGAAAACCTCATAAGCAAAAGCTGCTCCGACCTCGCTGAGTTTTGTGGTTAGCTCGACGATTATCTTTTTGTCGATGCGATATTTTTTTTCGATCTCGATTGCCATTTGTTTGTTACGATACTCGATTTTAAGTTTTAGCGGGTACGAGGGCAAACTCATCTTGCAGGTGTTTTGAGCCTTGACTTGAATTGCCCGGTACTGGATACTTGAAAAAAAGGTCAGGATTAATGATGGCCTTTCGCAATTTACAGGAGACATAACTAATGCCATATCCAGAAATGATGATATACGGAATGCGAGCTGAGCTTGCCGAGCTCGGGATCGAAGAAACCAAAACGACTGAAGCGGTCGAGGACGCTGTGAAGAACACTGATGGTACCGTCATGGTCGTTGTTAACTCAGTCTGCGGCTGTGCGGCAGGCGGGGTTCGGCCAGGAATTGCAATGGCACTACAGCATTCGGCGGTCAAGCCTGATCGTTCGATCACCGTTTTTGCGGGTGCTGACATTGATGCGACGGAAACGGCTCGCGAGTACTTTACTGGGCATATGCCTTCGTCGCCATCGATCGGGTTTTTGAAGAATGGCGAACTTGTTCAGCTTTTCGAGCGACGTGATCTCGAAGGCCGTCCGCCGCAGGTGATCGCTCAGGCTTTGGTTGAGGCATTCAGCACTCATTGCACCAAAACCGAAGCAGCGAACAACTAAAGTACACCACACTTTGATTCGTGCATTCGCGGCAAATTACCTGCCGCGAACGCACGAATCTCCGTATTCCAGCCCAATAATAAGTATTGCGTACTCTCGTCAACGTCCGTTAAGATAGTAAATGGTCGTTTGAAAGCCTTCCGCTCACCGACACGCGATAAATGTCCATCAATCAGAGACAACACATCAGGTTTTCGCTTGATATTCCTGCGATAATCTACACGAAATTTGGCGAGCGGCAGGAGACCAGGCTTGAGCAGATCAGTATCGGCGGTTGTTTTACCGGCTGGGAAGAGAACATTTATGTCGGCGACGAATTTCGCATGGAGATCGAATTGCCAAACAGGAATTACCTTCCACTGCAGTGCCGGGCTTTGTACCGTTTCGATAACGCTGGTATTGGCGTTAAATTCATGAACATCAGCGGGTTTGAACAGGAATTGATTTCAAAGATCATTGCTCACAAGCTCGATATGGAGGGCGTTCCGCTTCAGATCGATCCGTTTACCTTGCCGCCATCATTTATTGGCGAAGATGCTTCTCCGCGAATAACCGAGATCCGGGAGAAACGCGACAGCATTCTTGAGCGGATAATGTCCGCTGATTAATATCACCTCAGTCAATCCGGGAAATGTATCCACGTTCCCGAAAAATCTTTCCTTGTATAGGCAGCCGCATTTGGATGGTGTAGCGGCCGATTCTGAGTCTCTTCCCATGGGCCGATGTAATATTCGCCGAGCGGAAGACCAACCCCCGAACCGATCAGGCCGGGTGGTGTGCGGTTAAAATACTTCTTCCAATACGCCTCTGACCAAAAGATCGAACAGTAGTCGAGACCGACATATTCGTCTATGAAAATGTAGCCTTTCTCTGTCAGATTTGGCCAGATGTATCTGACACACGTTTCCAAACTCAGTTCCAGATCGACATCAATAAACGCAAGCAATATGGGCCGATCGAGTGTCGGCAGCGTTTGATCGAACCAGCCCTCTACAAACTCACAAACCTCGATCGCCCCATAGCGTTCGATATTCTGCTTTACGAGTTCGAGCGGGCCGCAGTACTCTCCTGTCTCGTAAAAACCTTGCCGGTCTTCCGCTTTTCCTTCGGGCAGGCCTTCGAATGAGTCGTAGATCAAAAGCTTGCGGCCGGTCATTTTGCAGACGAGCGAGAGATTCACCGCACTGCCGCCTTGCCACGTTCCGCATTCTAGAATGTCGCCCGGGACATCGGGCGGTGTTTCAAATATCTTGAGAGCCATGGCGAGGTGCGATTTGTATGACGTGCCGGTGTTCACTCGCAGCTTATTCAAAAACATCCGCCAGCCTAGCCATTGTTTCTTGAAGAAACCAAGTTTGTACGCCGGATGGATCGCCGTCGAATTCAGGATAAAGAAGATCGCCACGGGAACCGTTAGCACGTAATAAAATTTTAGGATGAAACGGTACATTGATTACTGCGGTTTCGGCGGTGCTGGCGGCCTTATGCCCGTATATTGGGCCGAAGCGATCTTCCATTCACCTTTTTCCTTGCGAAAGACTGTTGTGACACGCATGCTCCGCGGCGGCAGTGGTTTCCCGTCGGCGGTCAGTGAATATGTGAATTTCGAAATAACCACCGCAAATTTATCATACGTGCGGATCGAATAATCCGAAACCGCAAGCGACGCCGACATATTCCCAGCTTCAGCTTTTGCCTTCGGCGTATAAAAACTCAAAACCTTCTCCCGCGGATCCAATTCCCCGACCGGCGATATCTCGATAAAATCCGACGCAAATATCTTATCCAACGTCGCTGCATCGTACGCCGTTTGAGCGTCGGTCATTTGCTTTAGTAGCGATTTAAGCGACTGCTCATCGCCAGACTGTGAAAAAGTCGAAACGCTGCAAAAAATAGCGATGACAAAAAGTATTTTGAACTTCATTCAATTATTCTCTCCAAAAAAAATTAAAAATGCGGACCTGGAAACTCTACGGAGAAAATAGAAATAATGTTCCGAATTACCATCCCCAAGTGCCTTCGCCGCCCTTGAATGGCCCGACGATATCGCTCGTTATCCAACCGCCGTAAAAATCCCCGGACTGCGATGCGACCTGCTCGTCTCCTACAAAACACGCGTCGATTTTCGATGGGTAGAAGGCAACATGATTTGCGATCGCGAGGAACTGGCTCGTTGGATTCGGATAAAACCAAGCCGCATTTGAGACTTTTCTGTCCTTTAAGACTAGGTCGTAGTAGTGGGCACTGCCTTTCCACTCGCAATAGCTCGCGGCATCCGGGACAACGGTTAAAAGATCCAGCCGGACATCTTCGAGCGGAAAGTAATACACCGGCGGATGACTGGTTTCGAGAACGCGATAGGCTCGATTTGTCGACGCGATAGTTAGACCGCCGAATTCGATCCGCAGATGCTTAGTGGTCGGCTCCAGCCGTGGCGGCCGAGGATAATCCCAAACAGATTCCTGACCAGGTTTTGGTTCAATCCTTTTCATAAATTGCTAAAACAAAGCATCCATCGCCTGGTCCAAATTCTTAACTCCAATAACTCTGATTCCTAACAGTTTCTCCAAACCCTTCTTATTCGATTCAGGCAAGATCAGTTTTTTAAATCCGAGCGTCTGAGCTTCGCGGGCTCTCGCTTGTGCCTGGAGGACGCCTCGGACTTCGCCGGTTAGGCCGACTTCGCCGAAGACGGCGGTTTCGGGCGGAACTTGCAAATTGCGGAAGCTTGAAGCGATGGCGGCGATGACGCCGAGGTCAGCGGCAGGTTCGTCGATCTCCATTCCGCCTGAGACGTTGACGAAAACGTCATCGGCGTCGAGTTGAAAGCCGAGCTGTTTTTCCGCGACTGCGATCAGGAGAGAAGTGCGGTTTTGATCGAACCCTTGGGTCATTCTGCGTCCTGATCCGTATTTTGTTCCACTAACCAAAGCCTGGATCTCAACCAGCATCGGCCGCGTGCCTTCCATGCAGACGGTTACGACGGAGCCTGTCGCATTCTCCGGGCGTTCCTGCAGGAATAGTTCGGACGGATTGCCGACGGGTACCAAACCCGTGTTGGTCATCTCAAAAATGCCGATCTCATTCGCTGCTCCAAATCTATTTTTTGTCGCCCGGATAATGCGGTGATTGTGGTGGCGATCGCCTTCAAAATAGAGGACCGTGTCAACGATATGCTCGAGAGTTTTTGGCCCGGCGATCGATCCTTCTTTCGTGACGTGGCCCGTGAGAAAGACCGGTGTTGCCGTCTGTTTAGCAAAATGCATGAATTGCGATGCAACCTCTCTAACCTGCGAAACGCTGCCCGGGGCCGATTCGATCTGGTCGCTGAAAACGGTCTGGATCGAATCGACTATCACAAAATCAGGCCGCAATTTATCTGTTTCTGCGAGGATGGCCTGTAAGTTTGTTTCCGGCAGCAAAAAGAGGTTTTCCGCGACAACGCCGAGGCGTTCGCCGCGCATTTTTATCTGGCGTTCAGATTCTTCGCCCGAAACGTATAGCACCTTTGTGCCATTTTTTCCCAGCTTATCCGCCATTTGCATGACGATCGTCGATTTGCCGATCCCTGGAGCTCCGCCTATGAGGACGAGCGACCCGGCAACAATTCCGCCGCCGAGGACGCGGTCGAGTTCGTCTATGCCGGATTCGGTTCGGGCATCATCCTGCGATTCGATCGTGCCGTACGGTATAGGTGTAGCCACGCGATACTGAGCCGTAAACTTGGTCTGTGCCGCAGGCTGTGCGGCAACGCGAAAGCGTTCCTCGACCAGCGTGTTCCACTGTTGGCAATCGGGGCACTGACCGAGCCATTTGCGCTGCTGCGAGCCGCAATCCTGACAGGCGAAGATGGTTGACGGTTGTTTTGCCATTGAAAGAAATATTCTACTACCTGAGCCGCCCGTTCATCTTGGACGGATAACTAATAAGCATAAACTGTCCCACCGCGGGACAGTTTGGGACATATCGTTAAAGTCGTAAATAATTGTCAATGCTACGTTTATAGTCATCTTGTTCGACTGTCCCACTGTCCCACACTAAATTTTCTATAGATCTTTTTAATCATTTTCAGGCTTATTTTTGTCGTACAGCGCAATTTTCACAAGTGCGATATTATCTGAAATTGCATCTATTGTCAAAAGTAGTATAGATGAAACACGATGAAATTGAAATCCAAACTGCAATCAATCTTTGTTAAATTAACTGGATAAAATTTACTCAAAGGCATACGGATAACGGTCGACCGGTTTAACTCAGTCACATTTTTCGTGTTAACATTCACTCTAGATGAAGTTTGACGTCCTTATATTGCGGGTTTTGTTCGTTGGGATGCTGATCCTTTTGGGGTATCTGCTGAACCCGTTCGAGCGCACGCAGCGATTTGGACTAGGCGTCATCGGCTCGGACGCAACGCGACACTGGTTGTCAGCCGGTCTTGGCGGTGTGCTGGGGGCCTTGGTCATTGTTTTTGAGATCAGGGTTCGACAGGCGTCGCTTAAAACGCTTATCGGTGCGGCTATCGGTTCGATCTTAGGTATCGTTGGTGCATTTCTCATCGGCGTTTTGATCTCGATTCAAAAAGAAGCGGCCGTTTCGGCTGAGATGCAGACGTTTTTGACGATATCGCTGATGGGCTTTATGGGCTACATCGGATTGATGGTCGGGGCGGCGAAGGGCGATTATCTCGACCTGTCTGCTCTCGGCGGAATATTCAGCGATAAGAACGTAAAGCGCGACTACAAGATACTGGACACGTCGGTGATCATCGATGGCCGTATCGCAGATGTGGCGGAAACCGGCTTTCTCGGTGGCTCGCTGATCATTCCGCATTTCATTTTGGCTGAATTGCAGCAAGTCGCAGATTCAGCGGACTCGTCCAAGCGTCAACGCGGACGTCGCGGACTGGATATGCTTCAGCGTCTGCGAAATAACAGCAAGCTCGACATCCAGATCGTTGAGACCGATTTCCCGGCGGTCAAAGAGGTCGATCTTAAGTTGATCGAACTCGGCACACAGCTCGATGCTGTGATCGTCACAAATGATTTTAACCTCAACAAAGTTTCTCAGCTTCGCGGTGTCGCGGTACTGAATATCAACGAACTCGCTAACGCACTTAAACCGGTAGTCCTGCCGGGCGAAGCGATGCGTGTATTCATACTCAAGGAAGGTAAAGAATATAATCAGGGCGTTGCGTATCTCGATGACGGAACAATGGTCGTCGTCGATAATGCCCGCCGACTGATCGGGAAAACCGCTGATATTGCTGTGACAAGTGTTCTACAGACAACAGCAGGGAAGATGATCTTTGGCCGTCTGTGGGAAGAAAAAGAGGAGCCGGCGGGCAACGGGAACGGAACCCACACGGATCCGAATCTCGGCATCCACGATTCGCGATCCCTTGGGTTTAAGAAGGCCACACGCGAATTGCGGCAAACGACGATCATCGAAGAGATAGAAACCTAGTTTGTGAATATGCGTAGATAGGCTAAATGAATACCGCGATCATCGTAGCTGCCGGAAGCGGGTCACGCTTCGGAGCAGAACTTCCCAAACAATTTGTTGAGATCCTCGGCAAACCCTTAATAATATACACATTAGAAAAATTCGAGACTTGTCCTGAGGTGGATGAGATCGTCTTGGTCTTGTCTGAGAACTTTATCGACGAATTTCAAATTTCAGATTTGAGATCTGAAATTCCGAAGCTGAAGAAGGTCGTCGCAGGCGGTTCTACTCGGGCTGAGTCGGTAAAGAATGGGCTTGATGCGGTAGCGGCCGAGACCAGGATCGTCGCGGTGCACGACGGAGCAAGGCCTCTGGTTTCGGTTCTTGAGATCACGAAAACGATAGAAAAAGCTAAAGAGATCGGAGCGGCGTGCCTGGTTACGACGGTTACAGATACTATTAAGACCATTCGCGGCGATGAGATCGTCGGAACGCTGGACCGTGATAAACTCAGACGTGCATTGACGCCGCAGGCTTTTAGGGTCGAGGTCCTGCGTTCCGCATTTGACCTAGGAGGCATCGGCGAGGCGGCGACCGACGAATGCTATCTGGTCGAAAAGCTCGGGCATCCGATCGCTTTCGTCGAGGGAAGTTCGCAGAATATTAAGATCACGCAGCCCGACGATCTCGTTTTTGCTGAGGCTATTTTGTCAGGATCGCGTGTGTAGGCGAGCTGACTCTAGCTGATGCCTTCAGTTTCCGGCTTATGTTTCGAATCGGTTTTGGTACAGATGTTCACAGGTTGGTTGCAGGCCGCAGATTGATCATCGGCGGTGTTGCGATCGATTCCGATCTCGGAGCCGAAGGGCATTCGGATGCTGATGTTTTACTGCATGCAGCGACCGACGCTGTCCTCGGAGCCTTAGCATTGGGCGACATCGGAGCACATTTCCCAAACACGGACGAGCGCTGGCGGAATGCGGAGAGTTCCGAGTTCCTGCTTTACGCGGTCGGCCTGGCAGGCGAGATGGGCTACGAGGTCGTAAATATCGACACGACGATCGACCTCGAACGTCCGAAATTGCGACCGCACATCGACCAGATCCGCGCAGGTCTAGCCGCTACTCTTCGCGTCGATATCGGGCGGGTAAGCGTCAAAGCAAAGACCGGCGAATCGGTTGACGCCGTTGGCGAAATTCGCGCTGTCAGGGCGCAGGCAATGGTCCTATTGGCAGCGACCAGACACAAAGATCACTGAGATCGCCGGCGTTATCAATTAGCATTTATTTGGGTTTCGGTCCCAGGTCCCGCGATATCTCTCGTTTGAATAAATCGCCATCTGTGCGAAACTTGTAACACCGAATTTATTCGAACTCCCTGTTGCTGACTTTTTATGCGTCCTCAAGAATTGATCGCGATCAAACGCGATGGCAAAGCTCTTTCTGATCCTGAGATCACTGCGTTTATCGACGGTGTCTGCGATGGTTCGTGGGCTGATTACCAGATAACTGCACTAATAATGGCGATGTTCATTCGCGGATTGAACCGCCGTGAACAATATTCGATAACCGGAGCGATGCTCAATTCGGGCACGATAATGGATTTTTCCGATATCGATGCACCGAAAGGCGACAAACACTCGACAGGCGGCGTCGGCGATAAAACATCGCTTTTGATCGCCCCGCTTGCCGCTGCCTGCGGCGTTGCCGTCCCGATGATCTCGGGACGAGGTCTCGGCCATACGGGCGGAACACTCGACAAGCTCGAATCGATTCCCGGATTTGATGTGAACCTGTCGTTCGCCAATTTCAAAAAGGTTCTCAAGAAGTGCGGTTTCGCTCTTGGCGGCCAAACAAAAACGATCGCACCAGCAGATAAGAAGATCTACGCTCTGCGAGATGCGACCGCTACTGTTCCGTATATTCCACTGATCGTCGCGTCGATAATGTCGAAGAAGCTCGCCGAGGGGCTCGACGTTCTCGTATTGGACGTGAAAACCGGGTCGGGAGCATTTATTCAGAAATATGCCGAAACGCTAAAGCTGGCAAATTCGCTCTGCGAGACGGGCAAGTCGTTCGGTGTCAACACAAAAGCGATCATCACCGAGATGAATCAGCCGCTCGGCCGTTACGTCGGCAATGCCCTGGAGGTATATGAATGTCTAAAAATACTTCGGGACGAGGGTGACGACATCATGAAACCGACGCTTGAACTGTCGGTCGAGCTGACGGCGACGATGCTCGTACAATGTAAGATCGCCGGAACAATGGAGAATGCCCGCGACCGCATCAGGCGAGCGCTCGTCTCGGGTGAAGCTCTGGAACGATTCCGGCAGAATATTGAATTGCAGGGCGGCGACGCGAAGGTTTGCGATAAACCGGAATTGCTTCTGACAAAAGGGCTCACTGAGGTTGTGGTCAAGGCTGATTCCAGTGGATACATAGCTGATATCGATTCGCTGATAGTCGGTAACGCTATTTGCGAGATCGGCGGCGGCCGCGTGAAGGCCGAAGATGGTGTCGATCATGCTGTCGGCTATTCGTGCCTCAAAAAGATCGGCGATCGCATCCAGAACGGTGACGATCTCGGCATCGTTTATTGCCGAAAAAATAAGGTCGGTCAGGTTGGTGAAAAACTGCGAAGCGCGTATAAAATTTCGAGAGAGATTACCCGAACATCCAAACTGATCAGAGCGACGGTCTAAGTTTTTTGGGTCACCATAAGTTGATCGCCTACAGGCCAAGGATAGTATGAAAAATCGCAATTTTATATTCCTCGCTCTTGTGATCGCCGCTGGCTTGCTGGGTTCGTCGTGCGCAAATTTTGCAGACGCCAGGACAAACTGTAAGACCAAGGTCGGCATCGTCTTCGACATCGGCGGCAAGAATGACCGCTCGTTCAATGCAGCCGCGTGGGAAGGCGTTCAGCGAGCTGAGAAAGAATTGGGTATCTGTTTGTATGACGTCGAGCCCGGCAACCCGACATCCATCGAACCAGCGATGCGGGCGTTTGCGGAAAAGAATTTTGACCTCGTCATAGGCGTCGGATTTGCGCAGGGGCCGATCATGCAAAAGGTCGCCCTCGATTATCCAAATAACAAATTTGCCATCGTCGATGGCGTAATATTTGAGGCTGACGGCAAAACACCGCTAAAAAATGTCGCTTCGCTTGTCTTTCGCGAGCATGAAGGCTCGTATCTGGTAGGAATGATCGCCGCCTCGAAATCGAAGACGGGCGTACTCGGCTTCCTCGGCGGAATGGACATCCCTTTGATCCATCGATTCGAGACCGGTTTTGAGGAAGGAGCTCGGTCTGTTAATCCCAACATAAAAGTGATCGACAACTACGTAGGTGTCAGCGATGCCGCCTGGAACAACCCGGGCAAAGGCAAAGAGATCTCGCTTGCTCAGATCGAGAAGGGTGCGGATGTCATCTTTACGGCAGCGGGCAACTCGGGCCTTGGAGCTTTTGACGCGGTCGAACAATACGGCAAGACGAATGGCGAGGCAAACAAATTTGTGATCGGCGTCGATTCGAATCAGAACGGCGTGAAACCGGGATTTGTGTTGACGTCGATGGTCAAACGGGTAGACAACGCTGTTTTTGATGTCGTAAAAGAGATCCTCGCGGGCGAATTTCGTGGTGGTTTTCACACCTTCGGGCTCGACAAGGACGGCGTAGCGTACGCGATGGATGACAACAACAAAACGCTGATCCCTGCGGAGGTCCTAAAAAAGGTCGAAGAAGCAAAGGTCAAGATCGGCACGGGTGAGATCAAGGTTACCGACGCGATGGCTAACTAAAAATGCTCGAACTTAAAAACATCAAGAAGTCTTTCGGTGATTGCGTCGCGAACGAAGATGTTTCGTTGACGGTCCAAAAAGCCACGATCCACGCCATTGTCGGTGAGAATGGTGCGGGAAAATCGACGGTTATGAAGATCGTTTACGGCTTTTACAATGCCGACAGCGGCACGATATCGCTCGACGGCAACGTCGTTACGATCAAGAATCCAAAAGATGCGATCGCCCTTGGGATCGGAATGGTGCATCAGCATTTTATGCTCGTCGACACGATGACGGCGGCTGAGAATATAATTCTCGGTGCTGAAACCGGTTCGTCGGGCAATCTTGATCTGGATAAGGCAAATCAGGATATTTTGCAGCTTTCTAACGATCTTCGCCTCGGCGTCGATCCCAAAAAACGCATCGAAGAAATGTCCGTGGGCCAGCAACAGCGTGTCGAGCTTTTGAAGGCACTTTACCGAAACGCGGATCTGCTTATCCTCGATGAGCCAACGGCTGTGCTCTCGCCGCAGGAAGTCGAGGAGTTTTTCTCGATCCTTCGTCGGATGAAGGAGCAGGGCAAGACGATAATCATCATCACGCATAAACTCGACGAGGTTTTAGCTATTTCTGACGAGGTGACCGTAATGCGCGATGGGCGATCGGTCGGTAACGTAAAAACCTCTGAGACCACGGCAAAAGATCTGGCACGGATGATCGTCGGCCGCGACGTGCTTCTGCGGGTCGATAAGACCGACGCGGTTCCGAAAGAGGCCGTTCTCGAGGTAAGCGGCCTAAAGGTTAGCGGGAAATCGATCGAGGCGGTCAATGGGGTTTCCTTTTCGGTCCGGGCCGGCGAGATCGTGGGTATTGCCGGTATCGAGGGTAACGGTCAGACCGAACTGATCGAGGCTTTGTCTGGATTGATCAAAACCTCGTCGGGAACCGTCAATTTTCTTGGAAAAGATATTACCAATCAGTCTGCCCGCGAATTGAAGGAGCTGGGCATCGCTCACATCCCCGAAGATCGTCACAAACGCGGCCTGCTCTTGCACTGCGATCTCTCCGAAAATTCCATCCTCGGTGTTCACTATCGACAACCTATCGCCGCCTCTGGTTTTATGAATACGGGCGTTATCGCAAAGCGTGTCAGCGAGATCATCGAGAGGTTTGACGTTCGCCCGCCGAATGCTGATCTGCAGGCCAAGGCTCTGTCGGGCGGGAATCAGCAAAAGCTCATCATCGGGCGCGAATTTGAACTTGATCCCAAACTTCTGCTGGTTTCACAGCCTACACGCGGCGTTGATATCGGAGCGATCGAGTTCATTCACCGAAAGCTGATCGAACTCCGGGATTCCGGCTCGGCCGTCTTGCTCGTTTCCGCCGAACTCGAAGAGGTCACGGCCCTCGCCGATCGACTGCTCGTAATTCGCGAGGGCAAGATCGTTGGTGAGGTCGATCCTAAGGTTACGTCGGTGGAGGAGATCGGTCTATTGATGACAGGTGGAGGCAACTAGTGTCCGGCGGTAAAATTCACAGGTCTTGCACCGAATTCGTCGTCACAGATGTCGTGGTTACTTCCGACTAAAGATCATCTTACTTTCCGGCTCGGTTGATCAGGACGACATCACTCGTTTCTACTCCGCGTATTACCGCTATTCGACCGCCATCATCACTGAAATTGAATGAAATGATGCTGTCGGACGGGAAATTGGTCAGCGGTTTCGGTGCTCCGCCGTCTAGGGGCTGCGTCCAAACGTTTGGAACTCCGTTTGGGCTGTTGAGAAATGCTATTGCCTTTCCGTCTCGCGTCCATTTTACCAGGCGTTCGACGACAGTCGATGGGAAGTCGAATCGCTGAACGCGTTTGCCATCATCGAGGCTGATAATTCCGATTCCCCATCTGGATTTATCGAAGCTTGAGTCGAGATAATGATATGCGACGAATTTCCCGTCCGGTGAGATCGACGGCCGTGAAGCTGTTGTTTTGGTTAGCTCGATGGACTCACCGCCTTCGATCGGCATTTTTCGCAGCGTCGGGTAATTCCCGCCCGACTGATAGACGATCCAGCGGCCATCGGGCGTACATTGTGGATACAGCTCACCGTCGCCACTGGTTATTCTCTCAAGACCCGATCCATCTAAATTCATTCGCCAAAGGTTATATTTGCCGTCTCGCTCAGCAGCGAAGATGAATTGCTTTCCGTCAACCGTAACGGCAAGTCCGAGCCTCGCATTCGCACCGACGGTCAATTGACGCACATCTGTTCCGTCCGCGTTCATTGTCCATATATCAGAGCTGCCGCCGGCGTTCGACGTATAAGCGAGCCGTCCGTCCTGAAGCCAGATCAGTTCATTGAGCCAGCCCGCCTCGGACATTATCTGTTTCGAGCCCGCCATGCTTTCACCTAACGTCCATATGTTTGAGACGGTGTGATTTTGAACTACGGCTAATGTTTTAGCGTCTGAGGTGAGACTGAGGTTCTGGTAATCGTTCACGTCGCGGGTAATGCGTGATGCCGTGCCGCCTGGCAACGATATATGCAAGAGCTGGTTTGGGCCGTTGGCCGCTTCCGAGGCCGATAAAACGAGCCCATCCGCCAGCCACCGAGGTTGTCCAACCTGCTGCCAACGTTCATCAGTCAGCTTGCGTACGACTCTCGATTCGATGTCGACGGCCATCACGGTCTCATAGCGTCCCTTTTCGTCGTTTTGATTTACCGGATAAGCGATACTCTTTCCATCAGGTGACCACGCCGGAGCGTACCAGAACATATTCAGGTAATCGGGATCCTTGCGAGACACCAGCACGACTTCGTTCGGGTTCAGGTAATCGGGCGGCTGGCGTGTCATCAGCAACCCGTGATTCGAGCTATCAGCATTGGTGACGATCAGCCTGCTTTCTTCCTGATTCATTACCATGAACGCGAGCTTCGTTCCATCCGGAGAAATCGACGGTGCCCCGACATCGTTGGCGACCTTTACGATCGGGCCGCCCAGAACCGGTACGCTAAACAGCTCCGTCTCCCCCTTGTCTCTTTCCAAAGCAAGATAATATACAAAATTGCTATCCGGTGAGAACGTGACCGATACGAGGTATCTCTGCGATGCGGGAGCGAGCTGTATGTCGTTCGCGACGGCGACCTGGCGTACCCACAGGCTTTCACCGTCCGGCCCTGAGATAATGTGAGCAACATACTTGCCGTCCGGTGAGATCGCCCCGCCCCGCTTCGATCTGCCGGCTGTCGTGAGCCGCGTCATGTCGGAGCCAAGAAAAGGAACGCTTCGAGAACTGACGCTCTCGCCTCTCGTCGAAACTTTGTAAATGCCAAAAGCACCCAGAGCCAATCCAGCAACCAAAACAACGAGAATTAGAGGTGAAAGCCATTTTGAACGAATCGGCGGCACGAAGGGCTTTGACGTATCGGCTATCGGATCCCGCCGCCAATCTGAGACCGAATAGATATTTCCCGAACGCTCGACGTTCAGCGAATGTCCTGTGTCACGTGCAGCATCGACATGACTGAGGGCTTTAAGGTTTCCGCGTCGTTCAACGCGGCTAGAAATGGCGACTTTTGATTCGGCGACCGGGGGCAGATCGATATCTTCGGCAACTTCACTTTCCGATCCGAGGCCATCTCCGTTGTTCACAACGCGAACCGCTCCGTTAAAGCGATAGCCGCGACGCTTCAGGGTTTCAATGTAAGGTTTTCCATCCTTCGTGTTGCCGAGCGTTTTGCGAAGTACGTGAAGATACTGAGCAAGGTTTGACTCCTCCACAACCGTTTCGCCCCAGATCCTGTGCATCAATTCCTCTTTACCGATGACCTCACCATTACTTTCAACGAGGGCGATCAGTGTCTCAACCGCCTTTGGCGTAATCAGAACCTGATCGTCATTTCGATAAAGCAGCCTGGTTGAGCAATCGAGCCGAAATTCCTCGAACTCGTAAACCTTGTGTTGGCTTGAGTTAGTCACATTAAAGTTAAATTCACGATTCTTTAAGGTTAAATCCAAAGACATCTTTACGGCTCCAGCTTATTTTCTAGCTGAGCGGGCAGTAAAGTTGACGCGTTTCGATTCCTGATCCTTGGTAACGATACAGGAAGCATAGCGCAGAGCGGGCGAAACTTAAAGAAATTTCACCGTATCCATCTGTCCGCTCAAGATTTGCAAATACTGATAAGTAGCCTTGC
Organism: Pyrinomonadaceae bacterium; assembly: GCA_041737885.1. GTDB lineage: Bacteria > Acidobacteriota > Blastocatellia > Pyrinomonadales > Pyrinomonadaceae > OLB17. Next base: position 39,610 of record JBGSQW010000021.1, read on the forward strand.
TGGAGAACGCCTGAGTTAAGGCGATGTTGGTAACAAACGGAGGATTAGTTAAATGTTAGATCTCGCAAACACCATCCAGTTGATCGTAAATCGTACGCATCTTTTCCTGCTTTTTATGCTTGCAGCCTGCTTCGCTTTGCTTTCTGTCCCGGCCGCAGCTCAATGCGATAAAGGCTGGAATGCCAGCGGAACCCTGCCCATCAGGCAGCGGGGACAGTTTTTTCACATCGAGTTAACGATGGAGCAAAAAGGTAAAGTGATCACCGGAACGGCTGATCATATCGCGGATAACGATGGCGGAGTGCGCCAAGTGGAGGGCAAAGTGGATGGAACGCTCGAGGGCGATAATTTTAGCATTCAGATATTCTGGCCCGAGGACCTGACCGGAGTTTATAACGCTAAGATCCTGCCGTCGGGCCGATTGGACGGTGAAACATTTGACAAGAACAACTCAAGGATTCGTCAGCCGTTTCACAGCGAAGGACTACTAAGATGCGGACCGCCGCCGCCTGCCACACCGAAGCCCATCCGAGCCTCGGGCCGAAGGCCGACGCCCGCGCCGCCGAAACCTCCGTTTATTACCGCGAGCCAGCCGATATTCGTTACGCCCAGTCATCCCTTCGCTAGTGTGATCCTTAGCTGGGATAGCGGGCCTGATAATCCGGAAGTGGAAGTATTGGTATCAAGAAATAACGGACCCGAGACTCCTGCATTTTCGATGGACATCCCGCCTGGCCATCCATTATTTAAGAAGTCCAAAGCTGCTTTCGAGTTAAAACTACAGCGCGGCAGCGGCCTGTATAAGTATGTCCTGAAAGCCGGCGGGAAAACTCTGTCTACGGTTAGTTTCGTAGTGCCTTAGCCACGAATAAGGATTAATCGCTGATGAAAGCTCACCCGAGTTCTCCAGTGGATCGAGGTTGAACGAAAATGAAATATCTATTCACTGCTATTCTCGTTGTCGCTCTTGCGACCTGTATTCTCGGCCAGACTACCGAGATCACGTATCAGGGACAACTGCAAAGCTCGGGCGCCGCGGCGAGCGGGACTTTCGATTTTGAGTTCGCATTGTTCGATGGCGGCGGCTCTCAGATCGGCACCGTCTTGAGTAGAAGCGGAGTTGCGGTTGCGGGCGGCATTTTCTCAGTGAATCTGGATTTTGGCGCCGCTTTTTCGGGTCCGAACCGATTTTTGGAGATTCGGGTCCGGCGAGAAGGCGGCGGGGCATTTACGACCTTGTCGCCCCGGCAGCCGGTGTCGAGTACACCTTATTCGATAAAGAGCCTCACGGCAGATACAGCCGACAATGCCGCGAACGCGACAAACGCGCTGACTGCCACTAATTTCGCCGGAAATCTTGCTGGCGATGTCACAGGAACGCAGAGCACAACGAAGGTGGTGCGGATCCAAAACCAGAACGTCGCCAGCACGCCGCCGCTCGACGGACAGGTTCTGAAGTATAGCGGCGGTCAATGGACTCCGGGCACCGACAACGCCGGAAGCGGCGGTGGCGGCGGTACGATAACCGGAGTAACACCCGGAACGGGCCTAACGGGCGGCGGAGCGACGGGGAATGTCACGCTTGGCATCGCACCGGGCGGCGTCGGGACAGGACAACTAGCCGAAGGCAGTGTCGTTGACTCAAAGGTAGTTTCGGTGAGCGGAGCGAAAGTGACCGGAACGGTCGCCAACGCAACAAACGCGACCACCGCCACGAACGCCACACAACTCGGCGGCGTCGCAGCGAGCCAGTATTTGCAGACAAGCGGCAACGGCTCGGGCCTGACAAATCTCAATGCGAGCAGCATAACTACAGGAACACTTGCGAATGCACGGCTCGGCCAGATACCGACGGCAAACATCGCCGATTCCGCAGTGACCGGAGCAAAGATCGCAGGCGGTCAGGTCGTAAAAAACGTCAACGGCCTAACCGATAATGTGACTCTTGTTGCGGGATCAAATATTTCAATAACACCGTCGGGCAACACGCTGACAATCGCCTCAACGGGCGGCAGCAGCGGCGTGGGCGGTAGCGGTACGGCTAATGTTCTGCCGATCTGGACGGGTGGGACGACGCTCGGCAATTCCGCGATCAATCAGGTAGGCAGCAGGATCGGAATCGGTAACGCCAGTCCAAGCTCGCGGCTGCAGGTTACTGGTGCCGCCGATACACCGATCGGCGTATACGGCGAGGGATTCTCCGGCTCCTCCGGCGTGATCGGCAACAGCCCCAGTGGCAGCGGCGTATTAGGGCTCACCAGCCTCGGGACCGGCGTGCGGGGCGAAACATTAAGCGGCTTCGGGGTGCGAGCACTCGCTGGAAGTCAGGGCTCGATTGCTTTACGAACTGATGGAACGAGTTGGTTCAGGGGTGACACGACGCCATTGAGTTCGGGCCTTACCGGCACAGGGACAGGTATCGCTATCGGCTCGACTGGTGATATTGGTTACATATCTGCCTTCGACTACGGTGTCTTCCAGCCACGCACCCTGCTTTTGAATAACAGCGGAGGGAATGTGGGCATCGGCCTGAATAACCCGAACGCGAAACTCCATGTGGTCAGTACAGCCGGTACCAATTCCGCTATTCGGGGAACTACGACTGGAACTGCGAGTATCGGCGTCGAGGGTACGAGCGCGAGCGGCACAGGCGTTCGTGGATCAGGGAGTTCTTACGGCGTGGCCGGAGATAGCGCCAACGGAACGGGCGTCGATGGCTTTAGCCCAGGGGGCATTGGGGTGGAAGCCGCCAGCAGTGTGCAGGGATCAATCGCCTTACGCACCAGCGGAACGAGTTTTTTCAAGGGAGATACATCACCGCTAAGTGCAGCAAATGCCGGGAGCGGGACAGGGATCGCGATAGGGTCGGCCGGTAATTTGGGGTATATTTCGGCCTTCGACTATTCGACAAATCAAGTTGGTGTGCTGCTTCTCAATAATGGCGGCGGCAATGTGGGGATCGGTACCAACGGTCCTACCAGCACCCTGACCGTCAACGGTACGGCCAGCAAGCCCGGCGGCGGATCATGGGCCGTTTTTTCTGACGAGCGTCTGAAAAATATTACCGGCCGTTTCAACGGCGGCCTCAAAGCGGTAATGAAACTGCAGCCGCTTCTTTACGAATATAAGACGGATAATGCCGTTGGGATAAAGTCTGAGGGCAAGCACGTTGGCTTTAGCGCGCAGGCGGTGGAAAAGATAATCCCCGAAGCAGTGACAAAAACAGACGAGGGCTATCGGCTCGTAAACAACGATCCCATAATCTGGGCAATGCTCAACGCGATCAAGGAACAGCAGGCAACGATCGAGAAACTCTCCAAGCAGGTGCGTAAACTACAGCGCTCTCGCAAACGAAGGTAGGCAAAAGCCGTCTATTGTATTGGTACAACTCTAGGCCGAGGCGGCGGACTTGGCTCCAAAGATGGCTTTCATTTTATCGACAGCACGGCCGAGATTTTCCATCGAGGTTGCATAAGATAATCTCAAAAATCCATCCGCTCCGAAGCCCTCGCCGTCGGTTACGACGATGTGGGCTTCTTTTAATAGCACGTCGGCGACATCTGCCGAGCTTTTGAATCGCTCGCCGAATGTGCCGCGAACATCGACAAACGCATAAAAAGCACCCTCCGGCATCGGGGTCTTAAACCCGGTTATCTCATTCAAGGCTGGGATCAGCCAGTCGCGGCGTTTTTCGTATTCGGTGGTCATGGCTTTAACCGCGGGTATCGAGCGATCGTCACGCAGAGCCTTTGCACAGGCATACTGGGCGAAAGATGTTGGATGCGTCGCGGAGTGGCTTTGGAGCTTAACCATCGCTTTTGTCCAACTTTCATTGGCGATGGTGTAGCCGACGCGCCAGCCGGTCATCGCGTAAGTTTTTGAGAAACTTCCGGCGATGCAGACGTAATCACGGAGTTCGTCGGGGAGAGTCGCGAGCGAATACGGCTCCGCCGGCGGATAAGCGAAGAACAGATAGCATTCGTCTGTCATCACGTAAACGCCGCGTGCTGCACATACTTCAACGATGCGGACCATTTCATCCGGCGGAACGACGCGGCCCGACGGGTTACTCGGGCTGTTGATTATCAGCAGCTTTGTCTTGTCAGTGATCGCCGCCGCTACCTGATCGGCGGTGAGGATGAAATCCGTTTCCTCTGTCTCGATAAAAACGCTGTTCGCACCACAAAACGTGATTATCTCAGGGAAAGTGACCCAATACGGTTTCGGGATAAGCACGTCGTCGCCGGAATTTAGAAGTGTACAGGCCGCATTGAACAACGCCTGCTTGCCGCCGCACGAAGCTGCGACCTCGGCCATTTTTACATCAGCTCCGAACTGTTTTGCGTAAAAATCGATCACGGCGTTGCGAAAATCAGCCGTGCCGGCGGTGGCCGTATATTTCGTCAACCCCTTGTTCAGCCCCTCTGTTGCATAATCTTTTATAAATTGTGGGGTGTCAAAATCCGGTTCGCCGACCGAAAGGTCGATGACGTCGATGCCCTGAGCTCTCATCTCCGCCGCCGCTTGAGCGGCGATGAGCGTCGAGGAACCTTTCATTTGTGCTACGTGATCAGAAACGCGGAACTGTGCCATACGTATTTGATTTTAACGCAAAGTCGCAAAGTCGCAGAGAGAAGAAGGTAAATAAGTGGATGCTCCGGATGAGGTGGCGTCGAGAAAGCTACAAAATTGTAGAATCAATCACAAAAGCTTTGCGTCTTTGCCCCTTAGCGACTTTGCGTTAAGACTCTTGCCCCATCTTTTCACGCATGCGGTTTTCGACGAGTTCGGGAATGAGGCCTTCGACGCGGCCGCCGAGTTGGAAGACTTGTTTCATTAGGGTTGATGAGACGTACGAATACTCTTCGCCAGCCATCAGAAATACAGTCTCGATTGTGGGTTCGAGCCGGCGGTTCATTAGAGCCATGCGGAGTTCGTATTCATAATCGCTAACCGCTCGAATTCCACGGACTATCGCGGTCGCATGGCTGCTGCGGGCGAAATCCGCAGTGAGGCCGGAAAAACTGTCGACGATTATCTTGCAATCGCCCGTATCGATATCGGCCAGAACCTCGCGGATCATCGAACAACGTTCCTCGACCGTAAACATCGGCCGCTTGTCCGCATTATTTAGGACAGCTACGATCATCTCGTCGAACAACGGCGACGAGCGTTTGATGATGTCGAGATGTCCGTTTGTCATCGGGTCGAAAGAACCCGGAAAGATAGCACGTCGCATTGAGTGAATTGTAGCTTACGCTCGGAGATAAGTAACCACGAAAAAACACGAAAAATGCACGAAAAAAGAATACCCTCTATTTAGTGTTTCTTTCGTGGTTACTTCTTAAAATTAAAACTTAGTAGCGATCAGTTTCTTAGCCTTTTCGACAGCTTCGCGGCATTCAATAAGGAAGTCGGGATTGTGCTTCATGCTTAGGACCTTATCGAGTTGTTTTCTAGCCTCACCTTCTTTTTTGAGAGCCAGGTACGCCTCTGCTAGGTGAAGATGAATGTTCATATTATCTTTTTCGGTTTCAAGGGCTTTTTCGAAGAATTCGACTGCTTTTTCCGCTTTGCCCCCGACCATCCGCGTTTCCAACTCGATCTGACCGAGCACGTCGTAGGCGCTTGAGTTTTGATAGCCTGGTTGTATTTCAACGACTTTTTCCATGGCTGCTCGAACGTCTGGCAGCGATTTAATGCCGACGGTCAGCATGTTCTTTTTAGACAGTTCGCCTAGATTGGCTCCAAACCAGAAATGGCCTTCTGGTTTTTGCGGATCGAGCGTTACGGCGTGTTTGGCAGCGTCCCGGCCTTCCTCAAATGCACTATTCGACTCTTTCTCATCTGTTGATTGCTTGCCGAGAAAGTAGTTGAATTTTGCGAACTTCCATTCGACCTCGAAGTTCCGCTGTTTGTAATCCCGAGCTTTTCTCAGCGTGTTTACCGCCTCGCGAAGCTTGGCGACATCTTCACGCTGCTTGAAAAGAGCTTCAGATTTCATCAAAGATGCCGCAATCCCCTCGGGAGTGACTGTTGGGCCAGTTGGTTCGATCGCATCGGTAGTTGAGCATCCAAATTGTAGGCACAATGTAATTACAATTGTGGACAAGATCGTGACTTTCAACGTTTTCATAAGGCAAAACCCACCTGAACGTGATAATATTCTCGAACAAATCGCAACTATTGATTAGTGAAGTTTGAATAACATAGCACAAAGCCGGAATGAATAAAAACGGACAGCCAGCCGCTTTCTACGATCTCGAAGGTACGCTCGTCAGCACAAATCTCGTACACACGCTCGCCTTTTACGCCAAACGCCAACAGGGCCTGTGGCAAACCGCCAAAAAATCGGTCGGAACGCTCGCCAAACTGCCGTTTTTCGGCATAACCGACCTTTATTCGCGAAACGTTTTTAACGAAGTGTTTTTTCGCAGTTATGAAGGATTTTCGCAGGATCGGCTGCGTTATTTTTCGAACGAACTTTTTGAGGAAGTACTAAAACCGGCGGTGTTTCCTGGTGCATACGATCTGATCAAGTCAGGGAAAAAGAACGGCCAGCGGCAGGTAATCTTAACGGGAGCCCTCGATTTCACCATAGATAAACTGATGGGCCACCTCGGGATAGATGACTATGTTGCCAATAGACTGGAATTTGTAAATGGTTATGCGACCGGGCGTGTCCTGCCGCCGGTGATGGCATCAGCGACCAAGGCTCAATGGATAAGGCAGTATGCTGAGCGGGAAAATATAAATCTATCTGATTCGTACGCTTACTCGGACAGCATTTCCGATCTGCCGATGCTATCGATCGTCGGCCATCCGGTCGCGGTATGTCCTGATTTCAGGTTAAAGCAAACGGCTCTTCAGCACGATTGGGCGGTTTTAGATCTTAAGTAGTAGAGGTTTCATAAATTGAAAAGTAGAAAGAAAAGTATCAATTCAATTCTGGTTGTGGTTTTAATGGCAGCCGTGGTTTCTGCGGCAAATGCTCCGACGTCGAAGCTGTTTGATGCCGCCCAATTGCTCAAAGATCTTAAGACCTTGTCGTCCGACGATATGGAAGGCAGATCTGCCGATCGCCCGGTCATAGGAAAGGTTCGCGATTTTGTGGAGAAGCGTTTTCGCGAGTCGGGCATTCAACCGATCGGGAATTCTTATAAGCAGGACTTCGACATCAGGCAGCGTGGTACTGCCGACCCTCTAAAAGGTGTGAATTATGTCGGTCAGATCAAGGGGGCAAAGAGATCGGACAAGTACATCGTGATCACAGCCCATTACGATCATGACGGAATCCGCAACGGGCAGATATATAACGGAACCGACGATAATGCCTCCGGAACCGCGGCTCTTTTTACTATCGCTTCGTATTTTAAGAAACATAAACCGGAACATTCGCTTATCTTCGTGGCGTTCGATGCAGAGGAACGCGGCCTTCAGGGGTCACGCCACTTTGTTGCAAATCTGCCGGTCGCGAAAGAAAAGATACTGCTCAACGTCAATATGGATATGATAGCCCGCGGTGATAAAGGCGAACTCTACGCGGCTGGCACTTTCCTATATCCGCAGTTCAAGCCAGCGATCGAGGCAGTTCAGAAGAAGTCAACCATAAAACTGCTAACAGGTCACGACGACCCGAAACTCGGCCGCGATGATTGGACGAATCAATCGGACCAGGCTTCCTTTCACCGGGAAAAGATCCCGTTCATCTACTTCGGCGTCGAGGATCACGCGGACTATCACAAGCCGACAGACGATTTTGAGAAAGTTCCTCAGGAATTCTATGTGAGAGCGGTGGAGACCATCATCACGGCATTGACGAAAATTGATAATGGAAAATAGGTATGGCACTTCAGCTTAGACGAAAAACACACGAATCCATCGTTTACATCGACAAGGACTCCGCACCGCGGATCATGCCGTTTGGCGAGGATTTTATACTGAACGACCTGCCGGTCGGGACGCGGGTTATTTATCCCAATCCGCCGATCAAGGGGTTGCCTAACCGCGAAGCGGCAATTCGTTACGCGGTAAATCACCCTATCGAGATGGAGCCGCTTTATGCTTTGCTCGAGCCAGGGATGCGGGTGACGATCGCGATGGACGATATTTCGCTGCCGCTGCCGCCGATGCAGACGCCTGACCTGAGGCAGACGATGCTTGAGGTCGTGCTCGACATGTGTGGTGCGAACGGCGTCGATGACGTGCATCTGATCATCGCAAATTCGCTCCACCGCAAGATGACAGCGTGGGAAATGAAGCGGATGGTCGGCACCGACATCTATAACGAATACTACCCCGACCGCTATTACAATCACGACGCCGAAGACGATGACAATCTCGTCACGCTTGGTGTCACGCGGCACAACGAACCGCTGCGGGTCAATAAACGTGCGATCGAGAGCGACCTGCTGATCTATCTCAACATCAATCTAGTCCCGATGGACGGCGGCCACAAATCCGTCGCGGTCGGCCTGTGCGATTACGAATCTTTGCGTGCTCATCACGATCCGCAGACGATCCGGGACTCAGACTCGTACATGGACCCGCCGAAATCTGCCTTGAATCACAAGGTCATTCGGCTTGGCCACTTGGTAGATGAGCAGTGCAAGGTCTTTCACATTGAGACTGCGATCAACAACAAAATGTTTCCCGAGGGCTACGACATTTTGACGCGGAACGAGGACGAATTCAGCTTCGCCGACCGCATGAAGTGGGAAGTGATGGCAAAAACCTTCTCAAAAATGCCGCGTGCCGCACGACGAAAAATGCTGCATGCAATTCCGGCTCAATATGAGTTGATAGCATGCTACGCGGGCAAGACCGAGCCTGTGCACGAGAAGATTCTTGAGAAGAATTATCAGCAGTACGAGATCCCCGTGAAAGGGCAGTGCGACATTTTGATCTCGGGCATCCCGGACATTTCACCGTACAACGTCTATTCGGCTTTGAATCCGATACTCGTTCAGGTGATGGCGCTTGGGTACCACTTCAATATGTATCGGAATAAGCCTTTGCTGAGGAAGGGCGGGGTGATGATCATTACGCATCCGTGTTTTGATGAGTTCGATCATAAGTTTCACCCTTCGTACATCGAGTTTTTCCATCGCTTGCTGCCTGAGTCGCGTGACGCGTTCTACCTTCGCGAAAAATACGAACGTGAATTCGCCACAAATCCGGCGTACATCGAGATGTACCGCCGCGGCAACGCCTATCACGGAGCACATGCGTTCTTCATGTGGTACTGGGGCGAAAACGGCCGCCAGCACGTCGGCAAAGTCATCGTCGCCGGCGCCGAAAATGCCCACGTTCCCGAAATGCTCGGCTGGGAACGCGCGGATAATTTGACAGAGGCGATCGCCATGGCCCGCAGCTATATGGGCCGCTCGGCTGAGATCACAATGCTTCATCAGCCGATTATTGGGTTGTGTAATGTGAGTGATTAGAGTTGCACGAGGCTGGAAAACGAATGATTGAGATTGAGTTTAATGAGCCATTCAAGTCTGCGTGCGAGTGTTGTAATGACGAAACGACGGCGCTTACAAGACTCGTTAAGAAAAATGGTGATGCCTATGCCGTCTATTATGGATATTTTGTTGAGGCTCACCGTGACCAAGGCATGACAGGGATTATCAGTTTGGGGGCTTGGGGCGAAGGAACATTTCCCACTGATCGAATTGCTGTTGGTTTCGTTATGTGGGTGGAGCCTGAAGATTATCAAGTTCGCTTGATAAACGCTGCGGAAACCCCTTGGGGCGATGCGGAGATCCTTGGACGCAAACTTACTTGGGAAGAAGCTCAAGACCATCCCGACATAGATGAGGTATTTCAGATGATGGATGAGATTGTCGACAAAGATCCCGAGGTTCGAAGCTTCTTTGGACGGAGTCTTGTTCATTAGAATTGTAATGAAACTATCACCAACGGAAATATTTAAGGGTAAGAAGATCTTCTTTATCGGCGGGACGGGGTTTGTGGGGAAGGTTACGTTGTCGATGCTGCTGCATAATTTTCCGGATATCGGAAAGGTCTATGCGACGGTGCGGGCGCGGGATGCGGCGGAGTCGAAGATACGGTTTTGGACTTCGATCGTGACTTCGCCTACGTTTGATCCGATACGGGAAAAGTACGGTGAAGGGTTTGAGGATTTTATTCGGTCTAAGGTCGTGCCGGTCAATGGGGATGTCGGGAATGAATATCTCGGGCTCGATGAGAAAGACGCCCGGAAGATAATGCGTGACACCGACGTCATTATCAATGGCGCCGGAAACGTGACATTCAACCCGCCGCTTGAGTCGGCTTTGCGGACGAATATCAACGGCTCGAACAACATCATCAAGATGGCGCGGATGATGAAAAAGCCGCGGCTGGTGCATGTCTCGACGTGCTTTGTCGCTGGAAAGAGAAGTGGGCCGATCTGGGAGAATGAACCTGTCGTTGGGTATTTTCCGCGAAAAGAGGAACTCGTCGGAACTAAGTTTGATGTTCACCGTGAGATCGAGGATTGTGCGCGCCTGTCCGAACAGGCACGTCAGGAAGCCGATGATGCGGTACAGCACGCAAGATTCCGTGAGCAGGCTCGTTGTCGATTTATCGAGGAAGGCCGCGATCCTGATGACGAGGCCGAGCTGAAATCCGCGATCTTTCGCGAACGCAAGATGTGGATACGTGAGCGGACTACCGAACTTGGCTCTGAGCGAGCGGAATATTGGGGCTGGACGAATATTTATACGTATTCTAAATCCCTCGCCGAGCAGATCATCGCTTCACAGGACGATATTGTGAAAACGCTCGTGCGGCCGTCGATCGTCGAATCTTCGCAGGCATATCCGTTTCCGGGCTGGAATGAGGGATTTACTACGACCGCTCCGCTAATACTGATCGCTCTTCGCGGGCAGCCGATCATTCCCGTCAATGAAAAGCTGATCCTGGATATTATTCCGGTGGATATGGTGTCGGGAGCGATCCTCGCGGCGGCGATGAATGTGCTGGTCGACCCAAATCCGCCGCTTGTGTTTCAGGCTTCGTCGGGCGATTCGAACCCGAACGACATGAAGCGGATCGTCGGGCTCGTCGGCCTCTACAAACGCCAGCACTTCGAGGAAAAGGAGACCGGCAATAAACTCGTCAACAAATTAGCGGGAATGGTCGAGGCGATCCCGGTCAAGAATCGCACGTACCAACTAACGTCCGCGCCGATGCTGAACAAGCTGGCAAAGCGTGCCGACACGTTGCTCGACAAAGCCAACCCGCGTTGGGGCGGCGGGCGTATCGGGAATATCATTTCGGACGTACGAAAGTCGGTAGAGTCGTTCGAGGCGACGACGAAAGAGACGATGGATGCGTTTGCGATGTTCAAACCGTTCATGATCGACAACGAATATCTGTATCGCTCGGACAATGTGCGAGCGTTGCAATCGGTGATCCGAGAGAAGGAAAAGGCCTTGCTTCCGTGGTATCCGGAAAAGCTCGATTGGTACGATTACTGGCTCAACGTCCATTTCCCGGGAATGCGGAAATGGGTCTTGCCGACGCTTGAGGAAGAGCTGAAGGCGGTCGAGAAGCGTTCTTATACATACAAAGATTTGCTCGATCTGTTCGACACGTCGGTAAAGCGTTTTCCGACGCGTGTCGCGATGCGAATCGAGCGTGACGGGCGAAAAGAGCAGTACACGTACGACGATGTTCGCGAACTGACCTATCGTGCCGCCGGATTTTTTGCCAAAAACGGCATCGCAAGCGGCAGTCGTGTGATCTTGTTCTCGAACAACATGCCGGAATGGGGAATGACGTATTTCGGTATTCTTAAAGCCGGAGCGACGGCGATACCGATCGATCCTGCTTCGACGGTGGACGAGATCATTGCATTTGCCAAGGCTGGTGAGGCGTCGGCAGTGGTTATTTCGCCGAAATTGGCGGGTGAGAATCCGGATCTACGTGAGCGTTTGGATGCGGCATTTGCTACGAAAGCTGCGGGCGAGCAGGATGCTCGCCCTCCAGTCGTGTGGACGTTTGACGAGGTTTTTGAGATCCAGTCGGAGACTGAGGAGGCTAAGCGGAATGCTTTACTGCCGGCGAAGGTTCCGTCGAATGCGATCGCTTCGTTGATCTTTACGTCGGGCACGACGGGGACGCCGAAGGCGGTGATGTTGTCGCATAAAAATTTCGTCAACATGATCTCGATGCTCTCATCGGTGCTCGATATGGACATCACGGACGGCGTTTTATCCGTGCTGCCGATGCATCATACGTTTGAATTTTCGGCGGGATTCCTGACCCCATTTTCGAACGGAACACAGATAACATATCTCAACGAACTCACTGCCGAAGACCTCGCCCGCACGATCGAGAACAGCCACGTCACCGGCCTCGTTGGTGTTCCGGCGTTGTGGGAGATGCTACACCGCCGCATCAAAACTCGCTTGCGCGAAAAAGGGGATTGGATCGCTGATCTTGCGGACAACGTTATCGAATTCAACTCATGGATTCGCGACAACACGCCGTTCAACCTCGGCCCGATCGTGTTTTTCCCGATCCATCAGGGAATGGGCGGGAAGATGCGTTATCTGATTTCGGGCGGTTCGGCGTTGAGCGAGAAGGTGCAGAAAGATCTGCACGGGCTCGGCTTCACAGTGCTCGAAGGCTACGTCCTCACTGAATCTTCGCCGGTTCTGACCGTCGCCCGTCCGGGAAACAAGATGCTAAAGGGCAGCGTCGGCAAGCCGCTACCTGGTGTCGAGGTTAAGATCGACTCGCCGGATGAAAAAGGCGTCGGTGAAGTTCTCGCTCGCGGCCAAAACATCATGGTCGGCTACTATAACAACGAGAAAGCGACCGATGCCGTGCTGACTGACCGCTGGCTCAAGACAGGCGACCTGGGACGACTCGATGAGGACGGAAATCTTTTTATTGTCGGACGTTCGAAGGATGTGATCATCGATTCGAACGGCAAGAACATATACCCAGACGAGATCGAAGATCATTACGGCAAATCTCCTTTTATCAAGGAATTAAGCGTTGTCGGGCTACCCGATCGAGATGGGGGTGAGAAGATCGCGTCGCTGGTTGTGCCCGATTACGAATACGACATCGCGTTGACCCGCAGCGAGGTGAACAAGAAGATCGAGACGCATTTCCGCGAGGTCTCGGCGGGGCTCGCGTTCTTCAAACGCGTCAAGGTTCTACACACCACGCCATTTGAATTGCCGAGAACCGCGACCCGAAAAGTTAAGCGTCCAGTGGTCGTCGAAATGCTGCAAACGCTGGAAGAGCGCTCTAAGTCGAAGACAAAGACGCAGGTCGATGCCAAGGGCGACGATAATATGCTGTGGATTCGTAAGGTCGTTGCCAGCGTCTCGAGCCGGTCGCTGTCTGAGGTTGCGGCCGACGACAAACTAGCGGATCTTGGTTTCGATTCGCTGATGTTTGTTGAGCTGCAGGCAGCTGTAGAGGACGCCGGGGGACGCGTTTTATCACCGGATACTTTGAATGAAGTGCAGACAGTTCGCGAACTTCTCACGGTCGTTCAGCGGCTGGATAAATCGAAAAAGCTTGCTGACGAGCCAAAGGTTGAAGAGAAGAAAGAAGAAGAGATATTCATCCCGTCAATTGTTCGCCGCGTCGGCAACGCGGTTGTCGATTTCGCTCAGGATACCCTCTACGATGGCGTTCTGAAGACGCAGATCGAGGGCGAGGCGAATGTGCCGCGCCATGTGAATTTCATCGTAGCTCCAAATCACACATCACACATCGACACAGGTCTGGTGAAAAAGGCATTGGGTAAAGAGACCGCCGAGCAAACTGTCGCGGTCGCGGCAGCCGATTATTGGTTCGACACTAAATATAAACGAGCATATATGAATAATTTCACGACGCTCGTTCCTATTGAAAGAACAGGAAGTTTGCGGCAATCACTTCGACACGTAACTCAGATCTTGAATGACGGCTACAATGCTCTTATTTTCCCGGAGGGAGGACGTCAGGAGTCAGGTCGGATCGGCGAGTTCAAGCCGATCATCGGCTATCTGGCTCTGAACCAGAAGATCGGGATCTTACCGATCTACATTTGGGGTACGTACGAAGCCTTTCCAAAGGGCATGATAATCCCGACAAGCACAAGCATTGGTGCCAAGGTAGGTGCCAAGGTTGGGAAATTTCTGGAATACGACGAACTAAAGACAATGACTGAGGGTGTTCCAAACGCGGAAGCCTATCGCCTCGTCGCGGCCCGGGTTCAGCACGAGGTTGAGAATCTTCGCGATGGTAAACGCGACAAATTTGATGTCGATGCGATAAGAAAGGCGTGGAAGGCGGAACGTCGGAAATCGCGTAAGATCGAGCCGGTAATTGAAGACTAGTCTTGCAGAGGGATTTTTAATGCAAAAACGCGAAGGTGCAAAAAGAGTCGAATTAAACCTTTAAAATCGATTTGCGTAATAATGTCTTATCGAACGTGCATCTAAATTGAATTAATTATGAAATTCGCAAAAGTTTATCTACTTCTATTTTGTCTATTGTTCTCGGTTCACTCGACCTCGAGCCAGGCTCTCAAGATCGACTACGAAAAATTCACGCTGCCAAATGGCCTTGAAGTGATCTTTCATGTTGATCGGAGCGATCCGGTTGTAGCGGTCAATCTGACGGCACACGTTGGTTCTGCGCGTGAGAAAGCGGGAAGGACGGGGTTTGCTCATTTGTTTGAGCATCTGCTGTTTCTTGAGTCTGAGAATCTCGGTAAAGGCGGGCTTGATAAGATGACAGCCCGTATCGGTGGTTCAGGTGCCAATGGTTCGACTAGCCGCGACCGTACCAACTATCTTCAGACGGTGCCAAAGGATGCTTTGGAGAAAATGTTGTGGGCTGAGGCGGATAAGCTCGGATGGTTTATCAATACGGTTACTGATGACGTGCTGGCGAAGGAAAAGCAGGTTGTCAAAAATGAAAAGCGTCAGGGCGTAGATAACAACCCGTACGGCCATACTTCTTATGTTGTCGATAAAGCATTGTTTCCCGCAGACCATCCGTACAACTGGCAGGTGATCGGTTCGCTCGAAGATCTTGATAACGCAAAGCTCGAAGACGTCAAGGAATTTTTCCGCCGTTGGTACGTGCCGAATAATGTGACCCTGGTGGTCGCTGGTGATTTTGATACCGTTCAGGCTAAAAAATGGGTCGAGAAGTACTTTGGTGAGATCAAACGAGGCGAGGAAGTTAAGCCGTTGGCCAAACGTCCCGGCGTCGTTGCGGAAACAGTAAAGTTTTATCACGAGGATAACTTCGCAAATGTGCCGGAGTTGACCATGGCATGGCCGACAGTTGAAGACTATCATCCCGATTCCTACGCATTGGATGTTTTGTCCAGCTATCTTGCACGTGGGAAAAAGGCTCCTTTCTACAAAGTTCTGGTAGAGGAGAAGAAACTTGCTCCGGGCATCGGTATTTTTAACTCGACTTCCGAGCTTGCCGGGAATCTGGATCTTTCGGTTCGAGCTTTCCCTGACAAGGACCTTGACGAAGTAGCCGCTGCCGTTAGCGAGGCGTTCGCACGGTTCGAAAAGGATGGTATTTCTGATAAAGATCTTGCCCGGATCAAGGCCGGACAGGAAACTCAATTTTACAATTCGCTCTCAAATGTACTCGGCAAGAGTGCTCAGCTAGCTCAGTACAATCTTGTCGCGGGTGATCCCGGTTTTGGCGAGAAAGATATCAAGAACATCCTCGCCGTTACGCCGGCAGACGTAATGCGGGTGTATCAGAAATATGTAAAAGGCAAAAATTTCGTAGCAACCAGCTTTGTGCCGAAGGGTAAAGTTGCCCTCGGTTTGGAAGGCTCAAAAAAGGCTGAAGTTGTAGAGGAGAAGATCGTTCAGGGAGCTGAACAGGAAGTCGATCCAACGGCCGCAGCAAAATATGATCGGACGCCTTCAAGCTTTGACCGAACGGTCGAGCCGCCATATGGCCCGGCTCCGGACGTCAAGATCCCAGCTATCTGGGAAGACAAGCTTTCGAACGGAATGCGGGTCTATGGTATTGAAAACAGGGAAGTTCCGCTCGTCCAGTTCGAGATCGTGGTCGATGGCGGCCAGTTGCTGGATGATATCAACAAGGTCGGTGTAGCTAACCTGATGGCGCGAATGATGACGCAGGGAACCGAGAAAAAGACACCTCAGGAACTGGAGGAAGCAATCCAACAGCTCGGTGCGTCGATCAACGTGAGTGCTGGAACGGAAGACGTGAGTATAGGCGTGAATACGCTCGCCAAAAATTACGATGCAACGCTCGCTCTCGTCGAAGAGATCCTCTTCGAACCCCGTTGGGACGAAAAGGAATTCGCCCTGATCAAACAGAGCACGCTCAGCCAGATCCGGCAGCAGTCGGCAAATCCTAATGCCATCGCACAGAACGAATTCAACACGCTGATCTACGGAAAAAACAACATTCGCTCACGCAGCATTCTCGGTACCCCGGAATCGGTCGCGGCGATCACGATCGACGATTTGAAAGCGTTTTATGCGAAGAATATCTCGCCATCTGTCGCCCGTGTTCATGTTGTTGCTGCCCTTGATAAGGCTAAGATCGTTGGCTCGTTTAAGAACATCAATACAAAATGGACAGCGAAAAACGTTGAGATACCTGTCTACAAAACGCCTGCTGCCCCGGCAAAATCGCAGGTGTATTTTTACGACGTTCCTGACGCAAAACAGTCGGTTGTGAGATTCGGCTATCCGGCTCTCGCGGCGACCGATGCGGAATATTACCCCGCGACGGTGATGAATTATATTCTCGGTGGCGGCGGTTTTGCGTCGCAACTGACGCAGCAGCTCCGCGAGGGGAAAGGCTATACGTATGGGATCGGATCGGGATTTTCGGGCACGAAGAGCCCGGGAGCCTTTGCGATCTCAAGCAGCGTGAGAACGAATGTTACCTTGGAATCCGCACAGTTAGTTAAATCTATCCTGCAGGATTACGGTAAGAATTACTCGGATAAAGATATGGAAACCACTAAGGGGTTCCTGATCAAAAGCAATGCTCGTGCGTTCGAAACCGCTGGTGCAAAACTCAACATGCTCGAAAACATCGGCAAATACGGCTGGAAATACGATTACGTTAAAGGTCGAGAGCAGATCGTCAAAGGCATGACCGTCGCAAAGATCAAGGATCTGTCGGCAAAATACCTAAATGCTGACAAGATGATCTGGCTCGTGGTTGGTGATGCTAAGACGCAGCTTCCAAGATTGAAGGAACTAGGTTTTGGCGATCCGATACTGATCTCAAAATAGGCTTTCTTTTAGTCGATCAAGCCGCCAGTGACATTGTGTTGCTGGCGGCTTTTTGCGTCTCGGACGGTTAGCGGTATGCTTGTTAACATGAACCTGAAGAACCTTTTCGCCTGCTTACTCATCACCCTCACCATTGCATCGTCCGGATCTTCGCAAACCGTTGACCGAAAGCAAATGGCCGAGAAGGTCAAGGCCGAATTCATGCACGCCTGGAATGGCTACAAGCAATACTGCTGGGGCCACGATGATCTGAAGCCGCTCACAAAAACCTGCCGTGATTGGTACGGCCAATCGATCTTGATGACGCCGGTGGATTCGCTTGATTCGCTATACCTTCTTGGGTTTAGGAAGGAAGCTGATAAGACACGCGAGTATATTACGAAGAACCTTTCTTTTGATAAAGACATCTCGGTTCAGAATTTCGAGATCGTGATACGGATTCTTGGTGGCTTGCTGACGAGCTATCAGATGACGGGCGATAAGAAGCTGTTGGCGTTGGCTGATGACCTCGGAACGCGTTTGCTGCCGGTATTTGATTCTCCGACAGGCCTACCGTACAAAAACGTAAACCTTAAAACCGGCAAAACGAGCGGCCCCATCTCTAATCCGGCTGAAACTGGAACCTTGCTTCTCGAATTCGGCACGCTTGCCAAACTCACCGGCAAACAGGTCTATTACGATAAGGCGAAGCGAGCACTTGTCGAAACATACAATCGTCGCTCACCCATCGGCCTTGTCGGCACCAACATCAACGTCGAGACAGGTAAATGGACTAATCCCGATAGTCACGTTTCCGCCGAGATCGATTCCTACTATGAATATCTCTTAAAGGCCGCGATCCTTTTTGACGACAAAGACTGTCAAAAAATGTGGGAGGAAGGCATTGCTGCGGTCAATCTGCATCTACGCGATGAGGTTAGTGGAGGCCTCTGGTACGGACACTCGGACATGAATACGGGTAAAAGAACATCGACAACGACCGGAGCTCTCGATGCGTTTTTCCCCGGTCTGCTAGCCCTCGGCGGCGATCTGAATCGTGCACGGGCATTGCAGGATTCGATGTTCAAGATGTGGCAGGCCCACGGCATTGAACCCGAGGTTTACGACTATAAGTCTGGCAAGGCCCTGAGCGCAGGATACCCCCTGCGGCCGGAGATCGTCGAATCGGCATACATTCTGCATCACTACACCAAAGATCCGAAATACCTCTCGATGGGCAAGCAGATGTTCGACGATTTTGTAAAACATACTCGTCATGATGTCGCGTATGCAGGACTGAAAAGCGTCGTAACAAAAGAGAAAACCGATTACATGCACAGCTTCCTGCTTGCTGAGACATTCAAGTACTTTTATCTGTTGTTCGCCCCGGAAAAAACGCTCGACTTTAAGAAAGTGATCTTCACGACCGAGGCCCATCCTATTAAAAAGACGTGGAAATAGATTTGAGTCGCAGAGACACAGAGAGGGAGGATTTATAATCTCCGCGACTCACCGTATCTGCGTTAGAAAATATGGCTAAAACCAAAACACCAGCAAAAACCGAAAAGCGAATCCTGATCACCGGCGGAACCGGACTTCTGGGTACGCATGTCGTGCGTCAATTCCTCGATGCCGGGGAAAAGAATTTGAAGGTCATGGCGTCGAGCGTGCCGGAATGGATGAAGGATGCGGGTGTTAAGGCCGTTGAGGGTTCGGTGACGAGCCGTGACGATGTGGCTAAGGCGTGTAAGAACGTTTCGGCGATCTTTCACCTCGCGGGAAAGGTTTCTCGCGACAATGATGATGCGACGGCGATGAATAAGATTCATCTGGAAGGCACGCGGTTGTTGTGCGAAGCGGCCAGCGAGGGTGGTGTCGCGACGATGGTCCTGGCTTCGTCGAGCGGGACGATCGCGGTCAGCGAGGCGGATCAGGTTGTCGATGAGACCTATCCGCAGCCGGTTGAGATATTGACGCGCTGGGCATACTACGCGTCGAAATATTATCAGGAACGGACAGCGTTGGAGAATTTCAACGGCGACGGCCAGAAGCTCGTTATCATGAACCCGTCGCTGCTGCTCGGACCGGACGATGAGCGTTTGAGTTCGACGAAGCCCGTTCTCGATTTTCTTGCTAGAAAGATTCCATACACGCCGAGCGGCGGTGTGAATTTCGTGGATGCTCGCGATGCGGCGACCGCTTTCATATCGGCTTTAGAAAAAGGGAAACATCAGGAAAAGTATCTGCTTGGTGGCGAGAATATGACATTCGCCCAGTTCTTCGGGCGGCTCGAAAGACTGTCTGGGGTTTCCGCGCCGATGCTGAAAGTTCCGAAAAAGCTAGCGATGGCCGGTTCGAGCATGATCAGCTCGATCTACAAGAATTGGGGCAAGCCCTCGCCCGTCGCTCCGAACGAGGTCGAACAGGCTGAGTATTTCTGGTATTTCGATTCGTCGAAAGCTGAGGAAGAATTAGGCTTTAACGCCCGTGATCCGCAAGAGACATTACAGGATACGATCTCGTATATTCGCGAAAATGTGCTCGGCGGCGGCGTCTTTAAGTAGCCTCTGGCAAGCGGGACGCTTGCGGTCCAGTCAGTGTTTCCCGTTCCCAAAGAAAAAGAAGAAAAATATCGCGGCGTGACGCGTATCGACCTTGTTTGCGTAGCCCTTTGTGCGGCGTGAGTTGTCCTCGACCGTTCCGTTCGAATTGACGTAGCCAAGCGTCGAGCGGCTGGAGTTTTCGACCGTTCCGTTGGAATTTACGTAGCCGAGCGTTCGGCGACTGCTGTCTTCGACGGTTCCGTTCGCATTGATATAGCCGAGTGTTCGGCGGCTTGAGTCTTCGATGGTGCCATTTGAGTTGATGTAGCCGAGCGTCGAGCGGCTTGAAGTTTCTACTGTGCCGTTTGAATTAATATAGCCTATCGTTCGGCGGCTGCTGTCTTCAATCGCCTGGCCAAATATCCCTACGGCCATCAGGGCCGCCATTGCAAACAAGATCAAAGTCCTTTTCATAGATCCTCCGTTTTTCCTTCTTCGTCGTTTTTAGAACGTACAAAAAGGCGTGAACCTGCAAAAATTATTAGTCCTATGACAATCGCCACGACGACCGCGATGCCTTCCTTCTTAAAATCAACGTTAGTGAGTAGCCAAATTATAAGTGCGATCGACAGCAATGCGGCTCCTACGCCTAGGGGAACCGAGAATGGAGCCTGCGGAATATCTTTTCGGCGCCGAAAAATTGGTAACGCAAGGCAGGTCGTAGCGTAAACGATGAGCCGAGTTATGGTGGCGATCGCGACTGCCGTTAGGAATGAGGATTGGATCGTCAGAATTAGTATGACGACCGCCGTTGCGATGATCGCGACGTACGGTGTTTTGAATTTCTGATGCGTTTTCTCGAAAACAGCCGGCAGATCTTTCTGCTCCGACATGGCGAAGAGCATTCGGGTCGAGCTAAGAACGCCGACGTTAAGGTTTCCAAAGATGGAGATCAATGCCCCAACCGTGATAAAAGCCGCTCCGAATCCGCCGAGAAAAACGCTGGCGGCATCCGCGATCGGTCGCTCGGAGGTTGCGAGCCCGGGAAGCGTACCGATGCTGACGATCTGGACGGCAATATAAAAGATCGCAACAATTACGATGCCAACGATCAGCCCGAACGGGATAGTTTTTCCCGGTTCTTTCGTTTCCCCGGAAAGCACTACGGAGGCCTCGAAACCGACGAATGCGTAGATCAGGAGTAGCACGGCACTTGAGAAGTTTGCGTATCCAGGCACGGCTTCAAATGTGAAGTTCGATGGCTGGATAAAGAACATTCCAACTGCCGCAAATACGAGCAGCGGAATGAGTTTGCCGATCGTAAACAGGTTCGTCATCAATGCCGATTCGCGGATGCCGATGAGGTTTACCGTCGTGATTATCAGAACGACGAGGCTGACGAACAGGATGCGAAGATAGCCCTCGTTTGCTCCGGGAACAAAGAAGCCGAGATAGGTGACTAGCAGGTTGCAATTAGCGGCGAATGTCGCAACGCGGACTACCCAATAGAGCCAGCCGACCTCAAAACCGACGGCGGAGCCGAACGCCTCGCGGGCGTAAAGATATGGTCCGCCAGTCGTCGAAAAGCGGCTGGCGACCTCAGCGTAGCAGAGAACGATCAGCCCGATTATCAGTGCACACGCGACGAATGCGACAAGGCTCCACGAGCCGATCTGTGCAAAGACCTTAGCCGGCAAGCCGAAAATTCCGGCACCGATGACGGTGTTGACGACGATCGCCGTAAAATCAAAACGGCCGAGGCCGCGTACAAGTTTTTCGTCGCTCATATTTTGCAGAGGTTAAGATACCGTGGCACAAGCCCGCGCGTAAGCAAGGGCGAATACAATCGTTATGCACGAACGTTATGCACGAAACTCAAACGGAATATCTTCCTGACAGTAAAGTACGTAATCAACTGCGGCCTCGATATGCGGTGGTTTCCAAAGGTATCGACTACTGCCGCCACGTGACCAGATTCTGATCTCCGCTTTCACGAGCCCTCTTTGCCGTAGTTGGCGGGTCGCGTACGATTTCAGTTCGATCAGGATCTTATCAGGATCGACGTCGGCTCGGATCACTACGTGAGCGTGATTCGACCTGACATTCTCGGCTAATAATATGTATTGTCTGAAATTGATGACTTCTTTTATCGCGTCCCGAACTGCACTGCGTTGATGAATGTTAAGTTTGAACGGCGGCTGTTTCAGTTCATCACGCATAGCATTTTCGAGCCCGCGGTGTGGTTCGATGTACTTCGAACTGGTTGTCGGGTCACGAAACCGACCATGAGATCCTCTAGGATCGCCATGAAGCCACGTGCCGAAGGTGCGGAAAGTTAATAGATACGCCAAAGGATAGGTATTGTGATCGAAAGAATCGAATCCGTTGTGATCCTGCATAGTTCTTTCTAATGTATTTAACCGTTGCTGCATATTCGCCCTTGCTTACGCGCGGGCTTGTGCCACAGAGTAGTCCTTGGTTCCGGCGGCTAATTTCCGCTATACTTTACAAACCGCTTTCCGTAAAAGATAACACAGGTTAGAAAAATGAGAAGAATCGTTTCGATCTTGGCCCTGGTTTACTACTTTGTCTCGATCATTTCCGCACAGAATGGCGGAAAACAGATCGAGATCGTGAAGCCCTCAGGCTATGTGGCTCCTAAAATGAGTCCATCGGCAGATCTGAAAGTCCTGGTTGATGCTGCTGCTAAGGATGCTATGGCAGCCTTTCCTAAGGTTAAAGAGACCGATCTGGCATTCACGGTTATAGATCTTCGGGAAGGTACAAAGTTTCAATGGGCTGAATTTCGGGGTGAAATACCCATCTACCCGGCGAGCGTCGTGAAGATGTTCTTTATGGCTGCACTTGAGCGGCAGCTCGAAGACAAAAGGATAACGATGACGCCTGAGCTTGAACGCGGGCTCAAGGATATGATCGTCGATTCGTCGAATGAGGCAACACAATATATTCTTGACGTTTTGACAAACACCGCAAGCGGAGCTGAGATGCCGCAGAAGGATTTCGAAGCGTGGCAATATAAACGAAATCGCGTCAACCGCTGGTTCTCGTCGATGGGCTACACAAATATCAACGTCAATCAAAAGACTTTCTGCGAGGACGCCTACGGCATCGAGCAGCAATCGCGTGCCTACAAAGGACAGAACCGCAACATGATCACGACCACCGCGACTGCTCGCCTCCTCGCCGAGATCGTCACAGGCAACCTGAACACGCCCGAGCGAACTAAACGGATGATGGACCTGATGAAACGCGACCCGTTTGCGGCGAAGGATCCAAATAGCCAGGCGACCGATTTCACGGGCAAGTTTTTGATCGACCGCAAGATGACGGACGCTAAGCTATGGTCGAAAGCCGGTTGGACGAGCCGTGCTAGGCACGACGCTGCCTATGTCGAGACGTCGAATGGACATAAGTTTGTGATAGCTGTCTACACTGAAAATCACGCGAATGAAAAGGATGTAATTCCAACCATTGTGGGAAAGATCGTAGATGCACTTAAATAGCCTGATTCCAAGGAGAAACTCCCTTATGAAAAACAACCTACCTTTGATTTTGTTGTTTGTCACTTTCTTCGTTTTAGGAACCCAGCGGGCCGACGCTCAGGCTCCTACAGCCTCTCTGTCGAAGCAAGACGCAGAACGCATCGCAAAAGTGAAGAAAGATATTGCGAAGATTGGAGTCGACAAGGAAGTGACTGTAAGCCGTATAGACAACCGTGACTTTTTCGGCCGTGTTCAGAAGATCGGTGTGGATGATTTCGAGATAGTTGAAACTGACTCGAAGATCGTTCAGATCTTTAAGTATGTAGACATAAAAAACGTCCGCTCGGGCGATGGCAGAGTAAGCGCGTTGACCGGAAAGCGCAGTAACTCACGCTTCCGGCGAATCAGATTAATAATTGCTGCGGGCGTGTTGGTAACCGCTGTCATCGTAGTAGTAAAAGGGGTTACCGATCCTCGTTTCTGACGCAAGATAGTTGTAGGCATTGGGTCATCATCGCCCTGATTAGAAGGAGTAAAACTTGAAATGAAACTTATTAGATTTGCTGGGATTTTCATTGCCATTGCGATCGCATCCACAATTGGATTTTCGCAGGGCTCTTATAAACAGCCGCCGAAGGCGATCATGGATGCGTTGAACGCTCGTGCCATTCCGGGGACTTCGATCTCGCCCGCTCGGGACAAGATCGCACTGCTCGAGGCTCGGCGCTACCCGCCGATCGCGGATCTTGCACAGCCGATGCTCAGGCTGGCGGGAACGCGTGTCAACCCGAACACCAGCGGGCCGCATCCGCAGAATTATTCTGTGAGCATGACGCTCAAGAATGTGTCGGACGGCCGCGAGACACCGGTTGCTTTGCCTGCGGGTGCTAAGATCGTCAGCGTTCAGTGGGCGCCGGACGGAAAGCACATTGCATTTGGAAACATCGTCGCTAGTGGCGTTGAGCTTTGGATCGTTGAAACCGCAACGGCGAAGGCCAGAAAGGTGCCGAATGTACTCGTGAACACGGCATTTGGCGGCATCGGATGGGAGGGTTCGGATAAGATCTCGGTCACATTAATTCCGGCGAACCGCGGACCGATCCCTCAGTATCAGAATGTCGTTCCGAGCGAGCCAAACATCCAGGAAACGACAGGCCGCCGTGGAGCTGTCGCTACATTCCAGGACATGCTCAAATCGCCGAACGACGAAAAGCTGTTCGATTACTACGCGACCGTGCAGTTCGCTCTGGTTGATCTCAGCGGCAAGGTTCGTAACATCGGCCAGCCTGCCATCTTCGATAATCTATCGATGTCGCCGGATGGCAAATACATCCTCGTTTCTCGTATCAACCGACCGTATTCGTACCTGTTCCCAGCGTCGAGATTCCCTAAAACATTCGAGATCTGGGATGCGAACGGAAAGCTTGTGCAGAAACTGCAGGACGTTCCACTGATCGACAACCTTGCATCAGGAGCTGTCACAACAGGACCGCGTGGTTACAGTTGGATACCGATCGAAGGAGCGACGCTGTCATGGACCGAGGCTCTGGACGAAGGGAATCCCCGTAACAAGGTTCCGTTCCGCGACAAGGTCATGACACTCCCTGCTCCGTTCAACGGAACGGCGAAAGAGCTTCTGAAAACGGAACACCGTTTTGCGGGCCGTTCGTTTGGTGAAAAGGATGGGCTGATGTTCTATTTCGACATGAACCGCGATACCCAGAAGCGTCGGATGTTCATGACCGATTACCGCAATCCGACGAACGCGAAGATGATCTCAGATCGGAACATCAACGACCGCTACAACGACCCGGGAACACCGGTTATGCGTCAGATGCCGAATGGCGTTTCGCTGGTCAGGCAAAACGGCGATGATATCTTTCTGACAGGCGGCGGAGCGTCGCCGCAGGGCGATCGTCCATTCTTCCGCCGGATGAATCTGAAGACAATGGAAACGCAGGAGATCTTCCGTTCGGGCACTGACGAGTACGAAGCCTTTGCGGGAATGATCGATGACAACGGGATGAATTTCTTCACCCGCAAAGATTCGCTTACCGCTCCGCCAAATCTTTTCATCCGCCAGGTGTGCCCTCCAGGACAGGTTTGTACGGCGATGGCTTATCGTCCGGTGACCGATTTCAAAGATCCGGCTCCGCAGCTTCGTGATATCAAGAAACAGCGTGTCCAGTATAAGCGTGCCGACGGCGTTGATCTCTCGTTCACGCTTTACACGCCGCCCGGCTACACGCCGGGAACCCGCCTGCCGACGCTCGTTTGGGCATATCCGGAGAGCTTCACCGACGCGGGCGTAGCTGGACAGGTTTCGGGTTCGACGAACCGTTTCACGCAGATCGGCGGTATTTCTCACCTCTTCCTGCTGCTTCAGGGATACGCGATCCTCGATAACACCTCGATGCCGATTGTCGGCCCGCCTGAGACGAAAAACGATACGTTCGTGAAGCAGATCGTTGACGCTTCGAAAGCGGCGATCGATAAGGGAGCGGAAATGGGTGTGGTCGATCCTGAACGAGTTGGCGTTGGCGGTCACAGCTATGGAGCTTTCATGACGGCTAATCTGCTGGCTCACAGCGATCTGTTTCGTGCCGGCATCGCGCGAAGCGGTGCATACAATCGTACGTTGACGCCGTTCGGATTCCAGGACGAGCAGCGAAATTTCTGGGACGCGACCAAGGTCTACACTGATGTTTCGCCGTTCTTCTACGCGAACAAGATCAACGAACCGATCCTGTTGATCCACGGTGAATCGGACAACAACCAGGGTACGTTCCCGATCCAGTCCGAACGCCTCTACGCCGCCATCAGCGGTAACGGCGGAACCGCCCGTCTCGTTATGCTGCCGCACGAATCGCACGGCTACTCAGCCAAAGAATCGACCGAGCACACGCTCTACGAGATGGTGCAGTGGATGGATAAGTACGTGAA
This sequence comes from Pyrinomonadaceae bacterium, assembly GCA_041737885.1. Lineage (GTDB taxonomy): Bacteria > Acidobacteriota > Blastocatellia > Pyrinomonadales > Pyrinomonadaceae > OLB17. The sequence continues at coordinate 65,857 of JBGSQW010000021.1, forward strand.
GAACGCTAAGCCTCGAAATTAGAAAATGGGAAAGTGAGAAAATGGGAAGGTGAGTGTGTAGATGGGCGAAAAGATCGTTAGACATCAGGAATTAGATGTTTACAAGGCAGCTTCTGAGGCCGCGATGGACATCTTTGTTGCTTCCAAGAAATTTCCTACGGAAGAAACATATTCTTTGACCGATCAGGTGCCTGATTCTTGCTCACCCTCTCACTTTCTCATTTTCTCACCTTCGTTTTACTGTACATCCGGGACTTCGATCATCGGGGCCGGATTTCTAAACTCGAGTGCCGGATTGTTCGCAAAAACATTTGCCCCACCGGCGAGAAAATCCTCTGCAGCCTCGCGGTCGATCGGCCTTGAGAACAAAAATCCCTGACCCATTGTGCAGCCAAGTGATCGCAGTTTTTCTAGCTGAGAAATGGTCTCGATACCTTCGGCAACGACCTCGATGTCGAGGTTTTCGCCAAGCATGAGGATCGTTTTCACGATCGCTCCGCTTTTCGCGTCGGAGTCCATGATGTTGATGAACGAGCGGTCGATCTTTAGGCGTTCGAACGGGAATCGCTGCAAATAACTAAGTGACGAATAGCCCGTGCCAAAATCATCGGTAGAAAGATTGACGCCGAGTTGGTCTAGATCGGATAGAACCTTTAGCGAACGCTCGCTGTGTTCCATAACGGTGCTCTCAGTTACCTCGAGTTTGAGCTGGCTGGGAAGCAACCCGGTGTCCGAGAGGGCCTCCTGCACCTGCATTGTCAGATTTGGATGCATCAGCTGTTTGGCTGAGAGGTTGACGCTGACGGACAGGTCTACACCGAAGCGCCGCTGCCATTCCGATATCTGTCGGCACGATTCCTCAAGGATCCATTTGCCGATAGGGATGATCAGCCCGGTCTCTTCGGCAACGCTAACGAACTCATTTGGACCCACGAGACCATGCACCGGATGTCGCCACCGGATCAGGGCTTCAAACTCCCTTACCGATCCGGTCGTCATTTCGACGATCGGTTGATAGAGAACCTCAAATTCATTCCGGTCGACCGCGTGCCTCAGATCCGTCTCGACCTGAAGAAGGTTCATGTTACGAACATGCATTTCCTGGTCGAATATCTCATGACGAGCTTTTCCGGCTTCCTTCGCTCGATACATCGCCGCATCTGCATCCCGCAGAAAATCCTCGGCGTCTCGGATGACATTGTTCGAGACGATGATGCCGATACTTGCGGTCGTGAAAACCTCGTAATTGTCCAGCTTGAACGGCTCAGTAATTCGTGCCTGCAATCGCTCGGCGACCTTTATAACCTCTTCGTTGTCACCGCTTCGATTGAGTAGTATCGTGAATTCATCACCGCCGAGTCGAGCGACAATATCGCCGGGGCGAACACAACTCGTCAGCCTTTCAGCGATGCCAATCAGCAATTTGTCGCCGACGGCGTGGCCGAGGCTATCGTTTATCACCTTAAAACGATCGAGATCGAGAAAAAGCACGGCGAATTTGGCAAAACTGTTTCCTTTCGAACGTTCGACGGCCTGGCGCAGATGGTTCATAAACGAAACCCGGTTCGGCAGGTCGGTAAGCGTATCGTGAAGAGCGTAATGCCGCAGCCTCTCCTCCGCACGTGTTCTTTCGGTGATGTCACGAAAACAGGCGACTCGTCCGACGGGTTGGCCCTCGAGGTACTGAGGCTGCGAATAACGCTCGAAGATACGACCGTCTTTTAACTCCAATATCTCGGTCGCGACCGATTCCGGATCCGCATAGACATCGTCGATCTGTCGCTGAAAATCTTCAGTATCCTTGATCTGTTTGCTTATCAAGTCGATAAGCACCTCACCATCTTTTCCGTCTATTATTGAATCGTCAATTCCCCACATCTCGACGAACTTGCGGTTGCATGTAACGATCGTTCGGTCGAGGCCCATGACCACAATACCGTCCGCGGTCGATTCGAAGGTCGATGACAAAAGCGAAAGAGCATTATGAAGAGACGTTTCCGCTTGTCGGCGCTGCGTGATATCGCGACCGATACCCTGAATGCCCTTTGGAAGACCATCGACGACGATCAGTCGAGTACTGATCTCAAGGACGACGCGGTTACCTCCTTTTGCGATGATCTCCAGTTCAATAGTTCCGGGCATTTCGCCATTGGCTTTTTTTGCGACCATGGTTTGAGCCGCTTCTAAAAACTCGGGGGCAACGACCTGAGCAATATTTCTACGAAGTGCTTCTTCGCGAGAATAGCCCGTTATTATTTCGCCTGCCCTATTCAACGATGTAAAGTTTCCCTCGAGATCGTGGGTGTAAATCAGATCGTTTGCATTCTCAAAAAGATCGCGAAATCTGGCCTCGCTCTGCTTTAGAGCCTCCTCAGCGTCGTGTCGGTCAGTGATGTCTTGAACCGTACCGACCATCCGAACGGGGGTTGAATCGAGCTCGTCATAGATCGTCTCGGCCTTTCCGCTAAGTAAACGAATCTTTCCGTTTGGAAGAACGATGCGAGCTTCAAGGTCGAGGAATGTTCTCCCAAGCACGGCCGCCGAAAATGATTTACTTACACGTTCGCGATCATCAGGGTGAACAGCCGAATAGACAAAGGAACTCGACACATTTATCTCATTAGGCTCGTAGCCGAAGATGCGGAATACCTCGTCAGACCACGTAACCAGGTTTGCCGCAGAATCATTGACGTCGTGGATCTCTAATTCCCAGCTGCCCAGATGTGTGATTCGCTGAGCGGCGGCGAGGTTTTCTTCGCTTTTTCGCAGGGCCTGCTCGGTTGTTTTTCTCTCGGTTATGTCACGTGCAATTCCCTGGACAGCCACGGGATTACCATTTTGCGTAATGACGCTGCTGTTTACCTCAAGGGTTGCTCGCGTGCCGTCTTTCCGCAGGCATTCGACCTCGTAAACTGTCTGATCTGTATCGCCGGAGATTTTTTTTGCAAGCTGACGGCGAACAAGCTTTGCGTGTTCGGGGGCGATCACCGACTTCATGTTAAGGTTCAGAGCTTCTTCGCGAGTGTAGCCGAAGATCCGTTCGCCGGCCTGATTGATCGAGATATAGTTCCCATCAAGGTCGTGAACGTAGATGATGTCGTTTGCGTTCTCAAAAAGCTGCCGGTAGCGCTCCTCGCTCTGCTTGATCGCGTCGCTCGCCCGTTTTGCTTCGGTAACATCGCGCCACATGACCATTCCGGCAAAGATCTTTCCATCCTCGTCTTTTACAGGTCTCAGATGCGTTTGATAAGCACCGCTGGCGTTCCCTGTCTCGATGACAATGTCTTCACCATCGAGTGCCCGTTGATAATAACCTGACCATTCGTCGGCGGTTTCTGCCGAAAAAACGTCGAAAAGAGTTTTATTTTCAAACTTTTCTGGAGACCATTTCTGATTATGAAGCTGCTCGCCTTCCGCGAGCGTGTAGCGGAATTCATGATCGAAGATCAATACCGAAGTCTTTGGTATCGTTCTGGCTAGAGTGCGGTATAACTTTTCTCGTTTTTCGAGTTCCTGTTGGGCGTTTTTATGTTCTGTGATGTCTAAGATGACACCTTGCCAGCAAAGCGGTTCGCCTGACTTGTCGTTGATAAAGCAGCTACGATCGCGCACCCAAGCAATGTCTCCATTCTTGCACACGACTCGATACTCAAAATCGATACCTTCACCCTTACGCATCGCCTCCCGCGTTTTCGCAAGTACCTCGTCGCGATCGTCCGGATGCATCACAACATCCCATATGTCGTGCTTGGTCAACCAATCTTCAAGAGGGTAGCCAAATTTCTCAAAGGTCGGGCTTATGTAGAGAGGTGTGTGTGGTGCCGCAGCCGCAACTGCATAGAACATCACCGGCAGATTCTCAATAAAATTGCGGTAAGTCGCCTCAGCGGGTGAAGCTATAGATCGAGGAGAAATTTGATTTTTCAGTCGGTTATTTGCCATATTAGGCAGGCCTGTTTTTATCTTGGTTCACCACCCTGGTACTGTAGGAGTCAGGATGACGAAAATGTTAAAATGTTGAAAATAGTGGGGTTACAGGTCCGTGCTTCGTTCGGAAATCTTTCGAACTGGTGTTGAAAAACGCGGATGGCAGGAAACTGCCTCAAAGTAGGATAGCATGCACGGAGCTTTCCTGACTACATTTTTTTGCAGGCTTATTTCTGCCAACACATCACCATGTTGCTTAGAATTTTCTTAACATGGGAAAAAAAGATAAACTCAAGATGTTCATCGTTCTTTCCCCGCGACAAAATATATGAAAAATCTTCTATTTGTAGTTCTGCTTCAGATATTCGCAATCAATGCGTTCACCCAGACAATGCCCGTCGGCGGTGATGCGAAGCTTTGGGAAAAAGCTCTCAAGATACACCGGAAGGCCATTGTGATCGATGGACATAACGACATCACCGGCCCGATGGTCGATGTTGATTTTAACCTCGCTGACAGCTCTGTCGGGAAGATCCAGCCAAGCGGGGACCCTATGCATACCGACCTCGATCGTCTGAAAAAGAGCGGTATCACCGGGGAATTCATGTCGATTTACGTTTCCGGTTCTACGCTCGCGACCGGCGGTTCGATGCGTCGTGCGATGGATCTGATCGATGCAACAAATCGCGAGGCTGAGCGACACGAGAATCTCGTTACGTGTACCACCGCGAATGAGATTCGCCAGGCGAAGAAACGAGGTCAGATATGCCTGTTGATGGGAATCGAGGGCGGCTATGCGATCGAGAATTCACTTTATGCCTTACGTAATTTTTATCGTCTAGGCGTCCGATACATGACCCTGACACACAACGTAGCGACTGCGTGGGCTGATGCTCACCGCGATATCAAGCACAATGGACTCACGGGTTTTGGCAAAGAGGTCGTTCGCGAGATGAATCGGCTCGGGATGTTCGTCGATATTTCGCACGTTTCGGAAAAGGTCATGCACGATGTGCTAGACATCACGAAAGCCCCGTTGATCGCTTCGCACTCCGGAGTTCGCGGGGTCAACGACCACACCCGAAACGTCTCCGACAGCGTCCTCAAACGTCTGCCGCAAAATGGCGGCGTGATCATGGTCGTCTTTTACCCGTCCTTCCTCGACGAGCGAACCAATCGTGAAGAGAACGAACGCTCCGCCCGGCTCAAACCTCAAGTTGATGCCCTACGCGAAAAATACAAGGACGACAACGCCGCCTTCGTCAAAGCCGAAAACGACCTGATGGCCGCCAACCCGATCTACATTGCCGACTACAAACGAATAGTCGACCATATCGATCACATTAAAAAGGTCGCCGGAATCGACCACGCCGGTCTCGGTTCCGACTACGACGGCGTTCCTTTCCTGCCAACTCCGATGCAAGGCGCCGAAGACCTCGCCCTCGTCACCTACGAAATGCTCCGCCGCGGCTACACCGAAACCGAGATCAAGAAGGTCTTGGGAGAAAACCTCTTGCGTGCGATGGGTCGAATGGAAAAGGCCGCTGGAAGCAGACAGATCAGCGGGCAGGGAAGTTTGAAGAAACTAGCTCCGCCGAAGGTTAACTGAAAGACAATCGTGGATTCTAAGAAATATGATCCAGCGAAATGGCGTGTGGCTAAACACTGGCGTACTAGAAATAGATAAGCGTTCTGAAGGTAACCGACTGTAATTTTGTCGGTGTTTCTAGATCGTATTCAGATTTCTTGACCCAATTACGAACTTTGTCGAATTCGTACGTGATCCGGACTCCATCTTGGAACAAACCGAAGCCTGAATCGAGCTTTCCCGGTGCTAGTTCATCGTTTGCGTAGTAACTAGCACTGTTGTATTTCAGCTCTTCCTTTAGGGTGCCGTCGGAATCGAAACTATAGATCGACTGATTGATCGGGCGACCTTTACCGTCGAGGCGAGTAAGTCTGATCAGTCGGTTTTCGGAGTCAAAGACCCGCGTGTAGGTTGCGTAGAGAGTCCCGTCGTATTTGTAACTTATTGTCTCGCTTAATTTGCCCTTACTATCGTATTTGAATAGCTCACGCGTTTCTCTATATACGTCGTAACGCTTCGGGTTGAAATGTTCAGGATGAACTTGAATCGTTTCTTTGGTTTCTTTTGGACGGTCTTTATCATCTAACTCTGACATCGACTTCCAAAGTAATCGATCTTGCTCGTCATAGTTAGCTTCTTCTTTGAGAACTCCCGATGAGGTATAAGAGTAGGTGGTTCGCGTATGTCCCGATTCACTTCCAGGTAATCGTTTTTCTAACGGACGACAATTGTTGTCAAAAGCATATACCGGCTTTATCTCCTTCGTGATGTTTTTGGTCGTATTGTATTGCTTGTCAACAAATCGGGTGTAATTTCCGGCTTGGTCGAAGGTCATTTCCCGCAGTAACTCTCTCTTTCCGTCACCATAGCGGTACTCTATTTCTTCGACGCGTAATCGCTTTACCTTGCCCGAAAGTTCTTCAATTTCCCATCCGGATTTTTCAGGTGATTTGCAATCTTTGCGTTGGGGACTCGGCGGCGTTGGTGAAGGTTGAAAGGAAACGGTCAATGATTCAACAGGCAGCGTTTCAAGCTGTGAGCATGCAGACGCCAGTACCAGAATCGTTAAGGGCGTCAATAATTTGAGAGGTCGAGAGCTTTTCACAAAATTTCTCCCTACTGCCTGTAAATGACGCAATAATTATATCACGAAAGAAGGCAACCGAGCCCGCCTTCTTTCGTGCCAATTTACAACTCGTTTCGCTATTCCTCCGTGTCCTCGCCGCCGGCATATCTTGGTAGATAGTTGCGTGGCGAGTAGTTTACTCGGTGGGTTTCGCGGAGGCGGTTGTCGTCTAGGCGGCCTTCGACAAGTTCGTAACCCAGCAGAGCAAACACGCGGCCCCGCAAGAATATCGGACGGGCGTTGCCGTACCAGTCGACGCAGGAGGCTTTGCAGTTGTCGGCGGTCGAGGTGTTTTTGGCCTCGAGTTCGCCGACCTGGCTGAGATTGTTGTCGTTGTTGCGGATGAAGATAACTGCCGCGGAATCCTCGGTCAGGTGTTTGTAGCCGGGTCGCCCTTCCCGGGCGATCGGCAGGCCGAGCAGTCCGCTATCGTTGCCGTCAGGCTTGTAGAAAAAGCCGTGGCTTCTCAGCTCGCCCTGGGAAGCGTTTTTGCGAATATAGCTCTGCTTGACCGACGGCATCCGGCTCAGATCGATCGGCGAAAAGTAGAGATCCGAGCCGTTCGAACCTACGACCACAGCATCGCTGCCCATTTGCTCGATGCGATCGACAGAATGGTCTAAGTATAGGCTGCTTGTGCCGCCGGTTTTCCAGTTGACGGCGTATAGATTTGCACCGTCCGTGTTTTTCTGTCGGCCCCAACCGTTGCCGCTGCCGTATAGGATGTGATTGCCGACGAAGCGGTTTTGTATCGTGTAACCTTCGACATTCGGCAGATTGCGATAGCTCTCCCGCGAAGCCGATTCGCTGCCGTCATTGAAGGCGTCGAGCGACGTACGGAACAATGCGACATCTCCCGATGTACGTTCCGAACCCCACATTTGCTCGCCAGTACCTTCTGACCGGACAAGCACGTTCAAATGCTGATCGTCGCTCTCGAGGAAAGAAAATTGATCGACCGGAACACCTGAAACGCCCAGAGCACTCGGTGCAGAACCGTCAAGCGGCATGCTGTAAACCATTGAGGCAGTGGAGCTTCGGTTGCCACGATTGCTCCATTCACTCGTCCAAACGTACACCGACTTTGCCGACACGTAAAAGATACGCCCGGGCGAACCGAGGATCGCGGTGCCTTCGCATTGCATATCTTTCGAGGCAAGATCACACACGGTTACGGTGTGAAGGGCAGACGAAGAGTTTGCTGATTCCTCGCTTCGAGGCGTGCGGTAGACACGGGTTGCCGACACGATCTTTTTGAACTCGTCGTTCGTCGCACCCTTATGCCATTTTCTGACGGCGGGGAATTGACTGGTTGGATCACCGTAACCGATATATTGCGGCGTATAGAACACCAGTTTATCGCCGATCAAACGGCTTGCGTAGTTGCGCGACGAGTAATAGTCGTTCGATTTCAAATGATAGCTCGACCGAAACTTCAAGCTCCCGCCATTGATGTCAAAAAGATTTATCTCCGTCCCACCACGGCCGTACGAATAGCCGATTACCACAACGGTATTCTTCGACACGAGCATCTCGTCGTACCAGTCGTTCGATGGATTCACGCCCGGTGCATAGGCATTGACCGACGAAACCGGAGCTAGCGAATTCGAACCGACTTTTACGGTAAACAAACGCCCGCGACGGAGGATAACAAGATGATCGCCGTGGACCTTCACGATCCCGCCTTCGTCGACGCCGGCGTGCTGATTGTTAGTTATGCTTTCGTCGTCCTTGCTCGATTTCGATTCCTCAGCCTTTGACATGCTATCGGCCATCGGCGAAGCAGCCGATGGCTGGCTAAGTCCGGCTGTATTGCTCGCCGATTTCTGCATCTCACGTCGGTCACGCTCTTGCTTTTCGGCGATCTTCTTAAAATGCTCCTTCAGAGCATCTTCCGAAGAAAACGGCTTCATCGTCTTCTGCGGCTTACCCACTTCAGCAACCTCCGGCCCAATCGCCGGATCGTTCATCGAAGCCCGCAAAAAATAAGTAGAAAATGAATAAGCAAAAACGCCCGTAACCATCACCACTAACCCAACCGCAAGAATCTTTCTCATCATCAAACCTCCGACGCCAACGGCGTAAAAATTTTGTCTGTCAGAGGTTGAACGGCCGAATATTGGGATGCTTGCAGAAAATGTTGACCTATTAAAGATGATAGGTTATTATTACTGATAATGTGGCAAATCAACGAACATCGGGAGATTCACAAAACTTGCCGAAAACTGCCCATTCAAGTGGTCAAAAAATATGAGCTTTGGAAAGAGATCGTATTTCGTCATGGCCCAGAGATGTTGAGAGAGTTCCCGGGTTTCCGCGATGAATTGCTTTCAGGTGAACTTGAAGGGCAGCGATCATCGAGACTGAGTTTACAGTATCGGGTTATCTATTCCGTGGAGCGAGATATCGTGACGGTATACGTTCTTTCCATCACACCGCACAAATATTAGGAGTACACAATGATTAGTAACACTAATGACTTTGTTCCCGCAATTTCTAGTGCTTCGCTCTCTACAGGGGAAGTCATCCGCATGCTGCGTGAATTGAAGGAATGGACACAGGAAGAACTGGCAACTCGAAGCGGCATTTCACCGACTAATTTGAGTGCTCTTGAGAATGACCGGGTTGATATTGGTAAGCGACGTGCGGAACAGTTGGCGAGGGCATTTGGTATTCATCCGGCAATCATTATGTTTCCGGAATATGAAACAACCGGAATACTAAAAGCTGCCTAACGGGCAAATATACTTGACAATATATTAGTTCTGCTTATAATAGAAGGGTGCCGTACTTTTTCACATACGAAATATTTGAGAGTGGCATGCCTCCTTCCCGCATTGGGAAGGGGCATGCTTCTAAGAGGACAAGCTTTTCGATTATCCGATATTTGCGTCGACGCTATGGAACTTCGTGGCAAGCTGTTCGATACTCATGGCACTATTCGGAATCAGAGGCTCTAAAAGCGGAAGATTTGAAACTTAGAGATTTTATCTTTCGTTACCGTCGACTTCCGTTATTAAACTATAGGCTTGGAGGTGGCGGGCGTCAGGTTCACTTAAAGTGCAAATTGTGCCGAAATGATGCTCTTAACGGAAACGACGGTTATTGCGGCGTACATCGAAGATAAGGAAAAAAGGGCTCCGTCGGACTGACGGAGCCCTCTTTTGTTACCTAAGCTCCCGCCCCGTGACACTTCTTAAACTTCTTGCCTGATCCGCAATAGCATGGGTCGTTGGGTTTGACCTTGGGTTGGTCGCGGACGAAGGGCGTGTGTCGGGCGGCTTCGGCTCCGGCGGCTTCGGCGGTGCCCATGGCTCCGGTGAATGCCATGCCGGCTGCCTGGCGGCGGGCACGCTGCATCTCGAGACGTTCGAGGCGTTCGATCTCTTCCTGCTCGTCGCGGTCGACGATCTGGAGGTTAAAGAGAGCCTTGGTCGTGTTGGTATCGATGCGGTCGAGCATGTCCTGGAACATATCGAACGACTGCTTTTTGTACTCGACCAGCGGATCTTTCTGCCCGTAACCGACGAGCCCGATGCCCTGTTTTACGTGGTCGATCGAGAGTAAGTGATCTTTCCACTGGCTGTCGATGATGTTGAGCATGATGTAACGCTCATACGCACGCAGGCTTTCGCCGCCGGCTTTGGCTTCTTTTTCAGCGTAACTGGCTGCCGCCTTTTTCCAGACCGCATCTTCGATCTGGTCAGGATTCATCGTTTTGAAATCAACTCCCGCGTCGATAGCCGGATCGATCCCGTAGATGCTCTCGATCTCGGCTGCGTAGGTATTTACGTCCCACTTGTCGGGGCCAGCCTCAAGGCTCAGCATGCTGTGTGTCAGGTCGTGAAGCAGATCTTTTGCAACTCCATTTTCGCCAAGCAGGTACTCGCGATGCTCGGGTTCGAACATCAGCTGACGTCGCAATCCATAGATCGTTTCCCGCTGCTTATTCATCACGTCGTCGTATTTTAGAACGTGTTTACGCGTTTCGAAGTTGCGAGCCTCGACGGCCTTCTGGGCACGCTCGATCTGGCGGCTGACGGTCTTCGATTCGATAGCCACGCCCTTTTCCATGCCGAGCCATTCCATCATCGAGCGAACCTTGTCGCCCGCGAAGATACGCATCAGATCGTCCTCAAGCGAGAGCACAAAGTGCGATGAACCCGGATCGCCCTGACGTCCGGCACGACCGCGAAGCTGATTATCGATACGGCGTGACTCGTGGCGTTCGGTACCGAGAATGTGCAGTCCGCCAACAGCCTGAACAGCCTTAGCCTCTTCAGCCACAACAGCCTTCGCTTTTCTGAGCTGTTCTTCGAACTGTTCCTCGGTTGCCTCGTCCGGATTGATCTCCATCCGCTTCAGATATTCGCGAGCGAGCGAGTCGGGATTACCGCCGAGCAGGATATCGGTTCCGCGGCCGGCCATGTTAGTGGCGATAGTGACGGCACCTTTGCGGCCTGCCTGGGCGATGATCTCGGCTTCCTGTTCGTGGTATTTGGCGTTAAGCACTTTGTGCGGAACGCCCATTGTTTTGAGCTTTGCGGCGACGAGTTCCGAATTCTCAACCGAAACCGTACCGACCAAAACCGGCTGTCCGCGATCGTTGAGCTCCTTGATCTCCTCGACCACGGCATCCCATTTTTCAGGCAGCGTGCGGTAAATAACGTCCGAACCGTCCTTACGAACCATCGGCTGATTGGTCGGGATCTGGACTACATCGAGCGTGTAAACGGTCAGGAATTCCTCAGCTTCTGTCTCCGCGGTACCGGTCATGCCGCCGAGCTTTTCGTACATTCGGAAATAATTCTGAAGCGTGATGGTCGCTAGCGTCTGGTTCTCACGCTCGATCTTAACGCCTTCTTTAGCCTCGACTGCCTGGTGTAGACCGTCGGACCAACGACGGCCTGCCATCAGACGCCCGGTGAAATCGTCGACGATAATAACCTCGCCGTCCTGAACGACGTAGTGGTGATCGGCTTTATATAGCGTGTGTGCTTTTAGAGCCTGCTCGACACAATGGAGAAGATCCATATTTCCGGGATCATAGAGGTTGGAAACTCCAAGCAGTTTTTCACATTTGCTGACACCGGCTTCTGTCAGGACAGAAGAGTGGTTTTTCTCATCCAGTAAGTAATCGCCGGTTGTAACCTTCGTTTCTTCATCTTTGTGTCCGCGTTCCAGCTTCGGGATGATCTCGTTGGCGGTAAAGTATTTGTCGGTAGCTTCGTCAGAAGCTCCGGAAATGATAAGCGGCGTACGAGCTTCATCGATAAGGATCGAATCGACTTCGTCGATGATCGCAAAGTTGTGATCAGGCTGAACGAGCGACTCTACATCGAACTTCATGTTATCGCGAAGATAATCGAAGCCGAATTCGTTGTTCGTACCATAAGTGATCGAACAGGCGTAGGCGTCCTTGCGAGCGACGTCGTCCATGTCATTTTGGATGCAGCCTACGGTCAGACCGAGAAACGTATGGATCTTGCCCATCCACTCAGCGTCACGCGAGGCGAGATAGTCGTTGACCGTAATGACGTGAACGCCGCGGCCGGTTAGGCCATTGAGATACGACGGCAGAGTAGCGACGAGCGTTTTACCTTCACCAGTTCGCATCTCAGCGATGCGGCCCTGGTGCAGAGCGACGCCGCCGATCATTTGCACGTCGAAATGACGCATGCCGGTGACGCGCCGCGAACCCTCGCGAACGGTCGCAAATGCCTCGGGTAAAAGTTGAGCCAGGATGTCCTGTTCAGCCTTTCTGCGCTCGACCTTGTCGGTGATTCCCTCGAGAGCGTTCGATATGATCTCTTTGAATTTTGGAGTTTGAGCCTTCAGTTCGTCGTCCGACATTGCCTGAAGCTTCGGTTCCCAATCGTTGATCTGCTGGATCGTCGGCTTTACATTCTTTAAGAAGATGTCGCTCGATGATCCAAAAATTTTCTTAACTAATTTATCTGCAAAACTATTGACTGCCATGATTTCCTCTCTTGTTTGGAGTCCACGCTTTAGCGTGTCCTGACCGTTCTGAGAAAACAAACTAAAGTTTGAACTCTAAACGATCGCACGAAAGCAAGCGTAACTTACGAACGGTATATCTCTGATTAAAATGGCGAGTTTGAAATGACGTGCTCGCCGCTACTTTGCGTTTGTAGCAAGCAGCGAGTCGAGAGATCCGCGAGGTAGTCGCGTGACGATAAGAACTTGGTTGTTTGAAGAACTAACTTTCGTGTTCTTATAAACAGTCTGTTCCTCAAGTGTTGCATAATCGTCGCTGCAACCTCCAATCTTGAAGGTCTCTTGGTAGATAGATGCAAGCTTGCCAGCGTCGGCACTATCTTTCTGCTCCGTCGTAATCTTTATAACAAGATCTTGTCCGTCCAGAGTAAATAGGACGTTAGTAATAGACGCGTCCTTATCGGAATCTGGATCATAACGGTAATATTTGCATCCGCTCCACGGGCATAGCAGATCAGTAATAGCGTTAAGATTTTCGGATGCTGCCAGTTCGAACCATCGATTTTGCGAAGTTCTTTCGTAAGATACTTCACCGATGCCTCCAAAACTCTTCTTTTTAAAACTGAGTTTGATGCCTTCATTCCTGCCCAGTTTGCCAATCCGAACCAGTTGCTGAATGTCAGTTACATAGCCGATCACACCGCGGCTCAGAACACTCAGGTTAAGCAGCTGTTTTGCTTGCTCTGACATTCCATCAGAGCAGTCATCCGGCTTTTTGTCGAGATCGTCCTTAACTTCGATCTCGTCGTTAACGTCAAACTGCCGCGTCATCGCTGCATTGGCTAACACTTGAGGCGTCGCCCCGGCCAATATTAAGCCGAAGTAGACGCCTAGTGTCGCAATGACGAGGATCGGGTTTTGTGTCTTGTGAATGCTCAAAACTTACTTGATAGCGGTCGATTCATCGGCTTTCGTCGTGAGATTGCCGCTCGGCTTGGGCTGTGTCGCTTTTTTAGCACTCGCCTCTTTTAATTTCCGGTTGATCATTTCTTGTGCGATCGGTTTTGGGATAGCGAAGTTCATTACGAAATTCTTGCCGTCGGACGTGACCTTCGCACTATTGAGCAGAGTACGCTCATCGCTTGGGTCCTGAGTTATCTGCTTGCCGACTGTAATAGCCATACCCAGCCCGCTTGCGATAGTTTTTGCGCCTTCAGGAGTTTTCTGGCTCGAAGTAATAATGACGGTTATTTGCGTATCATCCTGGACTAGCGTGGCATTGAATTTGTCGACATTCAGGTTTTTGAGGTAAGTCAGATATCCACTCTTTCCTAAGGCCTCGAGGGCAGCTTTACCGACATCGATCATTTTTGGATCGCCTTTCTGCTTTGCCACGTCGAACTTCGAAGTTTTCAGGTCTAACGAACCGTCCGCAGCGAGAACTCCGTTCAAAACAACTGTAAACGGCTGATTTAGATCAACCTCTTTAGTTTCCCACTTGGTTGCGACATCATCGGCAAAATCGACCAGAGGCTTTTTATTGATCTCGACCGCCGTGATCTCTGCACTGGTCATTGCCTTTGGCAACTCAGGTGTCGGGGTAGGCGATGGCTTTACTTCGGCTACGTCGTTGTCATCTAGGGTATCAATGACCCCGCCAGGATTTTTGACCCTAGGAGTTTTCCTTGGTCTGGGCGGTTTATAGGAAGATGTCGTGTCGTTTCCGAATGACGGCAGATCGCCTGTGATCGCATTCGGGTTTGACTGCGGCAGCACCGGCGGCGTATCAAGCAGGTTTCCTGTCGTAGGAGGCGTCATCGGAAACGCATTGTCGTCGATAGTCGATATTCCGTTGTTGAACAGCGGGTCGTTCAGGCCATCTAAGGAAGCCTGAAACTGGTCAGGGTTCGCGAGCTGAAAGTAACCTTCCGGATACGATAGCGGAGGCGTAACGCCTGTTACGTCCACAAACGTGATCTCTGAGTCGCTTATCTTTGTGTCGTCGTATGCCGCATCGATGTATTCGCGATCTGTACCGAATAGCATGCTGCTGACGTAAACCACATCCAGAACTGAACAAACACGACCAACGAGCGGGCTATCGCAGCCCTTCATGGTCAATAGCGATGTCTGGGCGACAACCAGTATCGCCAAAATGTTTCCGATCGCTGAGATGCCGAGAATGCGGTACAACCGGCTCGACTTTTCCCAGGTCTTGATCTCGTAATTATTAAACAGCTCCACGCTTTCCGACGGCGTCGGAACGCTTTGCTGATGGTAATGTGACTGCTCAAACATAACAAGTAATTTCTACGGCCAAACCAAGCGAAAATCCTAGCTCAGAATTTAGACGCAAGACTCGCAAAACTGGTTGCGAGGCAATTAACTATTTTAACACCAAATATGGATCAGTGGAAATTATTTGGCTGGCCTCGTTGTTCAGGTTGCTCATGAAATTGGAATACACGGGGTATTCAAGCTTTGTCTACTCAGTGTTTTCTGTCTCTTCTGTGACATTAGGTCTTGTTTCGGGCGGGTCTATTTTGCGGCATTGACAGAAAACACAACAATTCAATAGCTACGTGGTACCATCTCATTATGCCGCGAAAGCCAGACCGAAATAGCCGTCGCCGTAAGCCCGGATCGCCAGTAGAGCGTCATTCCGGGCAACGAAGAGATAAACGAGGTCACACCGGCGAAAGTTCCATTCCTCAGAAAGCGCCGCCCTTGACTCCGCACCAGGTTCGAGCAGTAGAAAAACTGCTCTCAGGAATTGGTGTTCCGGAACCACGACCGCTCAAGCCGGATCCATTCCAATTAGAAGCTCTGGCTGCCATTGAAACCGAGGATGTTCTCGTCACGGCCCCAACGGGGAGCGGCAAAACGTGGATCGCTCGCGAGGAAATACGCCGCCTGCTTTCAGCAGGGAAGCGGGCCTGGTACACGACACCACTAAAGGCACTGACTAATTCGAAATACGCCGAATTTTCACTTGAATTTGGATCTGAAAATGTCGGTATCCTAACTGGCGACCGCAAGGAAAACACGGATGCCCCGTTAATCGTGGGCACGACTGAGATCTACCGAAATCAACTCTTTGACGCTTTGAGGGAAGGCACTCAGGTTGGAACTGATTTTGTAATACTCGATGAGGCTCATTATCTAGCAGATGAGGAACGCGGTCATGTATGGGAAGAGGCGATAATACTCTCACCGCCCCGAATACGACTATTATTGCTTTCCGCGACTGTCGGAAGAGCGGAAGAGTTTGCAGCTTGGATCGAAGAGATACGAGGCACGAAGGTCCGGGTCGTAAAAGCGGGACCTCGCCCCGTCGAGCTTAGGGCTGGGTATATCTCCAGCGATCTGCAATTGTTCCCTCTGTTTGGTGCGGACGGGGCTTACAATCGCGACCTCGACCAATTTGCAAAGCAACGATCGAGTGGGTTCCGACGTCGGCGACGTTAGTGATGAAAGTGAGAAGGTGGGAAAATGAGAAAGTGGGAAGGTGAGTACAAAATCTCACTTTCCCACCTACTCACTTTCCCATTTTCTCAAACTCACTTAATGCCGCCGATCATTCCATCAATGTCGGCCTGTGGGATCAATAGTTCGAGTGCAACATCATTGCCCCTGTTTTCGATCTTAGCGTTTTTGATCAGTCGAGCGTAGATCTGCTGGTCTGGCCTCTTTGAACCGCCAAAAATAGCTCCGCCGACCATTTTTAGTCCGTCGAGAGTGTCTTTGAGGCCTTGGGCCTGATCGGCCTTTTTGGTTCGAGCGTTGAGATTGAGCGACGTTCCGGAAGCTGCAACATCCATTGAACCCGAAAGAAAATCAATAGCATCGAGGTTGGCTCCTAGTTCATCATTGTCTAGAGGCAACATTTTCGAAAGTCCAGCCGGAGCTTTCACGGCAAAACTCATTACAGACGTTTCTTTAACGGATAGAAGGCTAGTCACGTCAGCCCCTACACGAGTTCCGCCTGCAAGCGTCTGGCGGACGCGGGATACCGACCCGATCGCGATGGTGTTCCGGTCGAGCGTTGCAACCGCTACTTCCTTGGTCATGCCCTTCAGAGCCTTCTCCATTAGGTCTGCGACCTTCGAGTTCGTGGGTTTGGTTGTCTTTTGTAAAACATCCTTTGGCAAGAATACATAGACTGTTTTGTCCCCGATCTTTTCCTCGCGATATGTGCCCTTTGCGGCGAGCTTTGCTACAGCTAATAGAGCCCCTGCATTAATGTCTCCATTCGCTAGTGCGATCGGTTCATAATCAGTTTCGGTTGCAGAGACAGACCTAATAGCCACGCCGACTGTTACTTGATCAAACTTACGCAGATCGATGCCTGTCGTCGATTCCATCTCCGAGATCTTTGACATAACGTCATTCAGCATTGGCTGATTTGCCGAAAGGATCTTAGGAAGTGCATCGTTGATAAATCGCTTCGAATCAAAAACAACGACGCCGTCCGAAGCTGGGAGCAAATTAACGAGCCTCGAGACCTCGGCCTTCTTTATACGTGCCGTGCGAGCATCGACCGCAGCAAAACTCACGACATTCAGTAAAAGAACCGCGAGGGTTGAAAGGGTAAAAAATCTTGTTCTCATGCAATATTCCTCAATAACCTTAAATAAAACTTTCTAACCATAACAGATGCATTAACGCTCGGGAAAAGTTGCCGAGCATCTGTATCGTGATTATAGAGACGCGTGTGCCGCGAAAATGTTAACAGTCCTGAACTGCGTTCCCGCAAGGAGCAAGTCGAGTTATAACTATTCCCTCTCCGCTATTAGCGTAGAAGTTCCAATCTGCGTGGATGGAACCTGGTCTTTCACGACTTCAAATTCGAAACGCAGCTCTTTCCCGCGAAAAATGTAGCTAAGGTATTGTTCCCAAAATTTACGCAGGAAACGTAACTTGTAGATCTTCTGATCGAGGTTTACAAGAAACTCGATCCCCAGTGCCTTCCACAAACCGAGAAGGGAAACGTAGCACTTAACTGGCTTCAGCTGCACTTGGGTATAAAAATCGAATACCTGTCGGCCAGCAAGGAAGGTGTTAAAGGTATAAGAATTTATGTGATTTCGGTGTGTTGGATCGTTGGCCCAATCCGGATTTGTATAGTGAGGCGTGAGGATGCGAATCGAGCCGCCAGGTCGCGTAACCCGGTGCAGCTCACCTATGAACGACATCACATCCGGAACGTGCTCGACGACGTGGTTCGAAACAACAATGTCGAACTCGTTATCAGCGAATGGATACGGGATCACGCCGAGGTCGTGTATTACATCGGCTCCTGTGCGCGGGTTGTTGTCCAGGCCTATCGCCCCTTTTGTTTTGTTCGTCCCGCATCCGACGTCGAGAATCTTTGTCATCGTGAATAAATTAGCAGAACTAAGCTTGAAAAACGACCAGCCGCCCTAGGCTCACATGCCAACGTCAACGCTTAGGCCTTTGTTTTTCGCTAAGGTAAAAGTGCCACAGCAGACGGGCTGCAACGGAACGATACGGCGACCATTTTACCGCCATCGCGATAAATTCATCCGATGTTGGGCGTGGTTGGCCTGTTAGTTTGTGCCAGGCAGTATGCAGAGCAACATCGCCTTTCGGCATCACATCGGGACGCAGCAACGCCATAAGCAAATAGATGTCGGATGTCCATTCACCAACGCCATTGAGCTTTATTAACTCCGCCTTAACCGCCGAGTCAGGTAGCAAATGCAGCCCATCGAGATCCATCCGCCGCTCTATTAAAGCCTCTGCGAGATGCCGTGCGTACGCAGTTTTCTGCCGACTAAATCCGACCGCCTTGAGTTCCACATCGCTCAACGCGAGCACATTCTCCGGCGAAACGTGCCCCAGCGTCGCCGTCAGTTTATCAAAACAAGCCTTCGCCGAAGCCAGCGAAACCTGCTGCTCCAAAATGATCTGCAGCAACGTCGAAAAACCCGGCTCCCGATC
>JBGSQW010000064.1:0-99177 GCA_041737885.1 Pyrinomonadaceae bacterium
CAGACGTTTTGGATGATTTCCTTTGCTATTTTGGGGATGTATCGTCGTCATATTTTCGTGAGTATGTAGGGTGGAATCTATGGTTTTATGACGGTTTCGATTTTCCTTTGATACAGTGCGTTTATCCTACTGTCTCTGGAAAGTTTACATGGGAAAGTGATTTCCCTGAAGATGCAAGATGGTTTTGTCAGATGTTGACCGAGCCGCCGCCGCAATCCTAAAAATATGAATTCTAGTTCCTCCATGATCGCACTTCCAAATAATCTTTTTGCCGGTAAAACGGCGATCGTCACGGGTGCTTCGCGCGGTGTGGGCAGAGCTACGGCTTTGCGGCTCGCGGAGGGCGGGGCGAATGTTGTTGTCAACTATCTCAGCAACGACGCCGAGGCTTTTGAGACGGTCGAGATGTGCAAAAACAAAGGCGTCGGGGCGATCTCAGTTAAGGCGGATGTTTCGGAATTCGTCGGTGCTCAGGAGATCGCGAAGCAGACGCTGGAGGCTTTTGGCCGTATCGATCTGCTCGTCTGCAACGCTGGCGTCTGGGACGGAGCTCCGATCGAGGATATGTCCGAGGAGCTGTGGAATAAGGTCATCAACACGAACCTGAAATCTGCGTGGGCGATGACGAAAGCATGCGTTCCCGCGATGAAAAAGCAGGCTGCGGGGGCGATCGTGATGGTTTCGTCAACGGCAGGTCAGCGTGGCGAGGCTAATTATTCAAATTACGCCGCTTCAAAAGGCGGGCAGATATCGTTTACAAAAGCTCTGGCAAGCGAGCTTTGCCCAAAGATCCGCGTCAACGCGGTGGCACCCGGCTGGATCGAGACCGCGATGTCGCGCGAGGTTTTTGAGGACGAGGATTATAAGCAGAGCGTTTTGAAGGCGATCCCGCTCAATCGGATGGCCGCCACGGATGACATCGCGGTCGCGATCTGCTTTCTTTTGTCCGATTGGTCACGGCACATAACGGGCGAGATCGTGAACATCAACGGCGGAGCCGTGCTGTGTGGGTAAGTAAAATGTGGGGAAAAAAGTCGCACTTTTTCAAACGGTGTGTTTTTCTAAGTGAGACGATTTATTTCTGTAAGTTATTTAGAAACAGCAGCTTAGGCCGTCTCTTTTTGTCCCCGCAAGTGAGACGATTTTAGTTATATCGAGGTTTTTATTTGACACGCCCGAAATTGGTGTTGTAGTTTAGTAGCTACCCGATAAGGGGTTTTGATGAGAAATATTATTATTCAGATGAACGCAGGTTGTCGCCATATGATTATGGGCGTCACGCTTGCGGTTTCTGAATGAACCTGATAGTTTCAGGTACTTGAAAACCGAAAGCGTGGCGATTTAAGGCAACTTGCTCCACGATAAAAACTGCTAAAGCGTTTCGACGAGATTTAAATCGTCGTCGAATAAACGAAGAACTTTTATAGAAAAAGCTCTCGTGCATCTTTAGCACGAGGGCTTTTTTATTTTTTAAATTTATGACGAAACGATCGATCGAAACAGAATTTGTACACGCCGGCGAACGCCGTCCGCTGCCGAAAGGGCAGCCGAACGCGACGCCTATATTCGCCAGCTCGACCTACAGCTACGAGTCGATGGAAGAGGCCGAACGCGTTTTCACGGGCGAGCTAAAAGATTACATCTACACGCGTTACGGCAACCCCACGGTCGATGCTTTTCAGGAAGCCCTCGCAGTTCTTGAAAACGGAGCGGTCGCTCGCGCGTACGGTTCCGGAATGGCGGCTCTTCATGCGGCTTTGCTCGCGAGTGATCTGACGACGGGTTCAGTGGTACTCGCTTCGCGTGATCTGTATGGAGCGAGTTTTGATCTGCTCTACAAGGTTTTCGGGGCGTTTGGCGTGAAGACTCAGCTCGCTGATTTCTCCGATCTCGTGGAACTGAAACAGAAGGTCGAGGAACTAAAACCACGCGTTCTGCTTGCCGAGACGATCTCAAATCCACTGCTGAAGGTTCTCGATATCGCTGCCGTCGCCGAACTCGCCCATTCCGTCGGGGCAAAACTGATCGTTGACAGCACATTTGCTACGCCGTATCTCGCGAGGCCGCTCGAATTCGGGGCTGATCTAGTCGTTCACAGTGCCACAAAATACCTCGGCGGCAACGCCGACGCGATGGGCGGGGTGGTCGTAGCACGCGACATCGCGGACGAACCGGCTCTGACAAGCGCAATGAAGCTCGTCGGCGGTATCCTGAGCGTTTGGGAAGCTCATTCCATTTCACGAGGATTGAAAACCCTGGCGTTGAGGCTGGAAAAACAATGCTCGAACGCGGCGTTCCTCGCCGCCGCTCTTTCAGAACACCCAAGCGTAAAGAACGTCTTCTACCCGAAATTCTCAACCGACGGAGTCGCAGAACGCGTCCTGACTCAGCCGCATAATGGTGCTTTGCTCTCGATCGTGCTGGCTGATGATACGCGGGAAGCGGCGTGGGCTTTTATGAATTCGCTAAAGCTGGTCGTGAGGGCGACGACGCTTGGGGATGTGTTTACGACGGTTTCGCATGCGGCATCATCGTCTCACCGCGAACTGCCGGAGAAGCGGCGTGAAACTCTCGGGATTACCGAAGGTTTAGTTCGTATTTCCGTCGGCATTGAGAAAGCCGAGGACATTTTGGCGGACATCGAACAAGCACTAGGCGAGAAGTCGGTAGCCAGTAATCAGTAGTTAGTTTTTCAAATGTTAAGTCTTTCAGAACAACATCTCGAAGCCATTAAGGCACACGCCGAGGCTGATTATCCGCACGAATGCGGTGGGTTGCTGCTCGGGCATCTCGATGCGGAAAGTAATAAATCGGTCGTTGAAACGCTGCCGATGGAAAACACGGCGGCTGAGGAAACACGCCACGATCGTGTGCTGATCGATCCGCGAGATCTGATGAAAGCAGACCGTGCGGCCCGGCAAAAGGGCCTCGATGTGATCGGTTATTACCACTCGCATCCGGACGATGAGGCGGTGCCGTCGCAGTTCGATCTTGACCACGCCTTGCCGGTTTGGTCTTACATTATCGTCTCGGTGAGGGACAAAACAGCGGTCGATTGGAATTCGTGGGAGATGGAAAACGACCGGTCGAAATTTAACCTGGAATCAGTGGATCTCGTTGAAAAAAGCTTACAGCTTTTTAGCTAGTAGCTAACAGCTATTTTTATATTTTTTTACGGAAGGAATTATGGCAATTACTATTTTAATACCAACGCCGCTCAGGCAATTTACGGGCGGAAAATTAGAGGTCGCGGTTGAGGCGGCGAATGTTACTGAGGCGTTAAATGCACTTACGTTTGAATTTACTGGTTTGCGAAAGCATCTTTTTACCGAGCAGGACAGCTTGCGAAATTTTATCAATCTCTACGTCGGTGACGAAGACATTCGCTATCTGGACGGATCAGAAACCAAGCTTTCTGAGGGCGATGAATTGACGATCGTGCCTTCGATCGCAGGTGGGAATCTGGGAGCAGCGCCTGCGGCAGATCTACCATCGCTTTCTACCGAAGAATACCAACGCTATTCCCGCCACCTGATCCTGCCCGAGGTTGGTCTCGAAGGACAGCGAAAGATCAAGAATGCGCGAGTGTTGACGATTGGCACCGGTGGGTTGGGGTCGCCGCTTGGGCTTTATCTCGCGGCGGCTGGGGTCGGGACGCTCGGGGTTGTTGATTTCGATGTCGTCGATCAATCAAACCTCCAGCGGCAGATCATTCACGGAACAAAGGATGTTGGCCGGCCGAAGATCGAATCGGCGAAGGAACGGCTGTTAGACGTTAATCCAAATGTGAATGTCGAGGCATACGAAATGGCGTTGACCAGCGAAAATGCGTTGGAGCTTTTCAAGGATTACGATGTCGTCGTCGATGGTACGGACAATTTTCAGACACGATATTTGGTCAACGATGCAGCAGTTTTGACCGGAAAGCCGAATGTTTACGGCTCGATTTTCCGATTCGAAGGGCAGGCGAGTGTTTTCTGGGCTGAGAAAGGTGCTTGTTACCGCTGTCTATACCCCGAACCCCCGCCGCCGGGCTTGGTTCCGTCATGTGCTGAGGGCGGCGTGTTGGGAGTGTTACCAGGAATTGTCGGAACGATCCAGGCAAATGAAGTTTTGAAAGTGATTCTCGGAGCGGAAGGAATTCTGCTCAATCGGCTTCTGCTTTTCGATGCCTGGACGATGAAATTCCGCGAGCTGAAACTTCGCAAGAATCCAAACTGCGAACTCTGCGGCGAGAACGCGACGATCAAGGAACTCATCGACTACGACGCCTTCTGCGGCCTAAATGCTCCGGTCGAGGCTGAACTTCCTTATGAAGAGATCACGGCGACCGAGCTGAACCGCTGGCTGAACAGCAAGGTCGATGTGCAGATAATCGATGTTCGCGAGGATCATGAGTTTGAGTTTGCGAGGATTCCCGGGGCACAACTTATTCCGCTCAATCAGATCGTCAATCGCATTTGCGAGATACCGAAAGGCAAGACGACGGTCGTTCAGTGTAAGGGCGGTGTTCGCAGTGCGAAAGCGATCGGTTATTTGAAAGATGCCGGTTTTGAGGGCCGTTTGATAAATCTGAAAGGCGGGATAACCGCGTGGTCGAACGATGTCGATCCGACAGTTCCGAAATACTGAGGTGCAGAAAAATGTTTGAGGTAGATTTCACAACTAACGAACCGTTCAAGCTCGAATCAGGCGAAATTTTGTCTGAGGTCAAACTGAGGGCGACCATTTATGGCCGTCTCAACCCCGACCGTTCGAATGCCGTGCTTGTCTTTCACGCCCTGACCGGCAGTTCGCGAATTGGCGACTGGTGGAACGGGCTGATGTGCAACGGCTGCGCACTCGACACGTCGGAATTTGCGTTCGTTTGTGTGAACTACCTCGGTTCGAGCTACGGCTCGACGAGCGCGAGCACGATAAAAAAACGCCGTGCGAAAGGCGGCAAAAGCGAGCTGCCGATCGTGACTTTGCGGGACATCGCGCGGACAAATTTCCTGATGCTCGAGCATCTGGGCATTAAAAAAGTTCACGCGGTCGTTGGCGGCAGTGTCGGCGGAATGTTGGCGTTGCAGTTCGCGGTGGATTTTCCAGAAGTCGCGGAGCATTGCGTTTCGATCGCCGCCACGCCGCTTTCGGCGATGGGGCTCGCTTTGAATCATTTGCAGAGGCAGGCGATTAAGCAGAACGATCTGGAGATGGCCCGCAAGATCGCAGTTGTTTCGTACAAATCTCCGCGACAATTCGGTGAGCGTTTTGGGCGCAATCCAAACCGCAACGGCGAAGATCCGCACGCAAATCGCACTGATCGTTTCGACATCGGGGGCTATCTCGATCATCAGGGCGATACGTTTCGCGAACGGTTTGAGATCGAGAGCTATGATCTGATCACGAAGGCGATGGACCTGTTTGATCTCACAGATGCGGATATTCGCAGGATACAGGCGAAGGTTTCATTGGTGGGTATATCTAGTGACTGGCTGTTTCCTGCTGAAGATGTGAGGGAATTGAACGGCCGCTTTGTTCGGCACGGCGTTGACTCGACCTACCACGAGATCGAATCCGAGGACGGCCACGATGCATTTTTGAGCGATACACTGGAAACATCGCGTGTTTTGCGAAAGATACTCAGCCAGGACGACAGCGAGGTCCCAGAGCATTTTTTCGCCCATAGGCGAACAGCAGCGTCGTCCGCCGGCTGTTACAAGATCTTGTAATTTCTTAGAAGACTGCCCACGAAAGTCACGAAAAACACGAAATTGAACATCCGACATTTTCGTTCTTTTGGTGGCTTTCGTGGGCAAGATTCTGCCTTCAGCATTGCTTATGGCAGCTATTTGTTTTAATTTTACTGTTTAATTGTGAGTGATATTTTGCATCCCGTTGTAATGAAATTTGGCGGCACGTCGGTTGGCGATGTGGCCGCTTTTGAACGTGTTTTTCATATTGTGTCGACGCAGTTGGACCGGCATCCTGTCGTTGTCGTTTCGGCGATGACGAAGGTCACGGACGCTCTACTTGCCGCATTCGAACTCGCGAAAAAGGGCGATGTCGAGGCGGCGGTTGCCTCGCTCCAGCCGCACTTCGACCGGCACGTTGACGTGACGAAGCATTTCTCAATTCCCGAAACCAGTGGATTCCACGGCGAACTCGAGTACGCCCGCGAAGAACTCGCGGATCTGCTCAAACGAGTTTCCCGCCGCAGCCTGCCGCTTTCGATGCTAAAGGATGCGGTTGTTTCGTACGGCGAACAGCTTTCGTCACGGCTTTTGGCTGAGGTGATGAAGACGAAGGGCATCAACGCGAGGCAGGTCGATTCGCGGCGGTTGATCGTGACCGACGACGAGTACGGCTCCGCACAGCCGATCTGGGAAGACACGGAAAAGCTCATCGAACTAGAGATCGAACCGATGATCGCGGGCGGCGAAGTTCCGATCATGGGCGGATTTATCGCTGCCAGCCGCGGTGGTGAAACTACGACACTGGGACGTGGCGGTTCGGATTATTCGGCGGCGTTGGTCGCGGCGGCATTGCGTGCAAGCGAGCTGCAGATCTGGACCGATGTCACCGGCGTGATGACCTGCGACCCGCGAATTTGCAGTTCGGCGGTTACGATTCCCGTTCTGTCGTACGAAGAAGCTGCCGAACTCGCCTATTTCGGTGCGAAAGTCCTTCATCCCAAAACCATCAAGCCTGCCGTCGATACAAATATTCCCGTCCGTGTCTGCAATACTTTCGAGCCGAACGAGATCGGCACAATGGTGCTCGCAGATTCCGGTGAAACGCCGAACAAGATCAAATCGATCGCCTCGAAGAAGAACATCACGATCCTGCGCATCACATCCGCCCGGATGCTCGGCAGCTACGGGTTTATGAGTGCGTTGTTTCAGGTGTTTGAGCGGTACCGGACGGTGATCGATGTTGTTTCTACGTCTGAGGTTTCGGTTGCGCTTACTCTCGACAATACCGATTCGCTCGAACAGATCGTCACGGAACTTTCCCGGTTCGGCGAGGTCGAAGTCGAACACGGTTACGCCGTGATCTGCGTCGTCGGCGAAGGCCTGCGTGCATCGACAGGTCTCGCGTCCAAAGTTTTCTCAACCATCAAAGACATCAACATCGCCCTCGTTTCCCACGGAGCCTCAAGCGTCAATCTCACCTTCGTCATCAGAGAAGAATTTGCCGCCGACGTTATAAAAAGTCTGCACGAAGAGCTGTTCTAGGGCGTTCCAAATAGGTCAGCACC
Organism: Pyrinomonadaceae bacterium; assembly: GCA_041737885.1. Taxonomy (GTDB): domain Bacteria; phylum Acidobacteriota; class Blastocatellia; order Pyrinomonadales; family Pyrinomonadaceae; genus OLB17. Next base: position 7,244 of record JBGSQW010000064.1, read on the forward strand.
TAAAAATATGCAAACCTACAGACTTTTTGGCGCCTTTACACTCGTTCTTTTTCTTTTCACGTTGACCGCAGCCGCCCAGCAAATCGAAGCGGCGAAAATGACGGTTGAAATAAAGAGATCTGTCTTTTACCTAAACGGAACTGCCGTAAAACTTCCGATAAAGGCTTCCGAACTCGAAAAGATCATTGGCAAACCCGACCGTTCGATGGAAGGTGTGAGGAAGGTTTCGACCTGGGATAAGCTCGGGCTTACTGGATATCAGAAAACGGACTCGGATGAGTTTATCGAGATCGGCGTTATCTTAAATGTTACTGATAACGCGTTCGATTTCACGCCTGAGATGACTTTTAGCGGTTCATTCATTCTCGACGGAGCAAAGATCACGACCAGCGGCACACGAAACTCCGTCAATCAAAAGAAAACGGGCGGTCAATTTAAGCCGATCCCGCTCGTCGGCATGCTTTCCGACTACAAAACCGGCGGCCTCTATCTCGTTATGTGGCAGGAAGCGAAGCGCGGGGCGAGCGGTTCGGGTAAAATATTACAAATAAATGTCGGAATTGATCCCAAATAGCGAGGTTACGAGATGTTGGAGAAGGACGTAGCAATTCTGGTTAAAGAAAGATCTTTGAATGCAGTGAGAGAGTTGACTTCTCTGCTACGCGAAATTCGCGATAATTGTGACGAGGAAGATATGGCGGTCGTAAAACGTGGTGTTGGATTGACGATCGGAAGAATCCAGTTGGAAATACTAGACTACGTCTACTACCTACATCCAGATCTCAGTGACCTAGACGATTAGCCGAGCAAAGCAAATGAACCTTTTCGAATTAACAAAGTCCCTCATGAACATCCCATCCACTTCCGGCGAAGAGGAAGCGGTTGGGTTTTTTCTTCGTGACCATCTCGAAAGCCTCGGCTGGACGGTGGAATTGCAGAAGGTTTCCGAAAATCAGAACAACGTGATCGCGTATTTGAACGAAACGCCGCGGGTTTGGCTTTCGACGCATATGGATACGGTTCCGCCGTTTATCGAGCCGACTGAGGACGATGAAAAGACCTACGGGCGCGGTTCGTGCGATGCAAAAGGGATCATCGCGGCACAAATTACGGCCGCGGAACTGCTGCGAAAAGATGGGATCGAAGACATCGGCCTGCTTTACACCGTCGAAGAAGAGCGTGCTTCCACGGGGGCAAAAATTGCGAACGATCACCCGCTTGCGGCAAAGTGTGAATACATGATCAACGGCGAACCGACCGATAATGACCTCGCGATCGGTTCAAGAGGTGCTTTTCGGGCGAAAATTAAGACGAAAGGAAAGGCCGCGCACTCTGCATATCCTGAGCAGGGAGATTCGGCGATCGAAAAGCTCCTCGACATTCTCGATGACGTTCGCCACACAAAATTTCCGAACGACGAATTCTTCGGCGAGACGACCTGCAACATCGCAACCCTCGACGGCGGCATCGCTTTGAACGTAATTCCGCCAAATGCAGAAGCCGGCATCCTGATACGTCTCACCACGCCCGAAGAACCGATCGTAAACGCCCTAAACAGCCTCATCCGCGACCGCGGCGAACTCGAAGTGATGTCGTACAGCCTTCCGGTAAAAATGCTCGCAGTCGAAGGCTTTGCTCAAAAGGTCGTACGGTTCACAACAGACATTCCGCATCTAACAAACTGGGGCCAACCGCTGCTTTTAGGTCCGGGATCGATCCTTGTAGCTCATACGAAGGATGAATTTGTTTTGAAAAAAGATCTGGAAAAGGCAGTTGAGTTGTATGTTGATCTAACTAAGAAATTATTAACCACATAGGAACATAGGGAACATAGAAAAATTTTATTCAAGTTGTTTTTAGATCTATGGTTCTATGTTCCTATGTGGTTAAAAAAAACACATTGGATATGAACAAAAAACTAATAGATAAATTAAGTTACGACGTGCTCGGTGCGGCTATTGAAGTTCATAAAGCAGTTGGCCCGGGTTTGATCGAGGGTGTTTATCATGAATGCATAAAGCACGAGCTTGGTTTGCGAAATATTAGTTTTGCTACGGAATTAACGGTTCCTGTTTATTTCAAAGGTATATCAGTTACGACGGATTTACGATGTGATTTGTTTGTAGAAAATCTTTTAGTTGTTGAATTGAAAGCTGTTGCGGCTCTAACCCCTATTCATCAGGCACAACTATTTACATACATGAAATTACTAAACGCTCCGAAAGGTTTATTGATCAATTTCCATTCTGTAAATCTTTTTCGGGACGGCCAAAAAACTCTCGTAAACGAACTTTACCGTGCGTTACCCGATGAATAAGAGTTTTGACCACATAGGAACATAAAGAACATAGAAAAAATACATTTTAACGTTCTAAAATCCTATGTGTCCTATGTTCCTATGTGGTTAAAAAAAATATGAAAGTGGCGTTAATTGGATACGGAGCTATGGGGAAGTTGATCCGGCGTTTGGCGGAGGAGAAGGGGCATGAGGTTGTTGTGATTATCGACGAGACCTTTGCGGATTCCTCGGCGGAATCGCTCGCGGCGAAACTAAGCGGAGCAGAAGTTGCGATAGATTTTACGGTCGCCGACGCGGTCAAACGGAATGTTTTTGCCTGCGTGGCGGCTGGTGTTCCTTTGGTTGAGGGCACGACGGGTTGGAATCAGGATCGCGAGGCTATTGAACAGATCGTGCGGGACGGAAACGGTGCGTTTTTGTTTGGGGCGAACTTTTCGATAGGCGTAAATATTTTTTACCGCGTCGCCGCGTTCGCCTCGGAGCTTTTTGCAAAGTTCCAGGAGTACGAAACGTTTATCGAAGAACAGCACCATTCCCGCAAACTCGACGCCCCGAGCGGTACGGCCCTAAAACTAAAAGATATAGTCGCCGAACACATTAAAAAAGACTTCACCATCGCGGCGACACGTGCCGGAAACATCGCCGGAACCCACCGGGTAGGTTTCGACGGCCCGGCGGATCAAATCCTCCTGGAACACACCGCCAGATCTCGTGAAGGGTTCGCTCACGGAGCAATAACAGCCGCCGAATGGATCGTTGGGAAGAAGGGATTCTATGAATTTACCGAAGTAATTGAAAAAGTTATTGGAGGCGTTGGTGCGAATAAATAAAGTTTGTAGAGATGCTTCTCGAGAATTAAAACCGCTTTCTGACAAATCGGCGTCTTTGCATATTGATCGTAAATTTTCTGCTGAAGAGTTCGAAACTATCGCAATGGGCCTCGATTCTCTAGGAATGGAAGATAAATGGATCATTTTGGAGGAGAACTTACGTCTCTACTTTTACCGCAGTTGGACTGGAACCTGCATTTATCAGTTGCAGTTTGAAAAACAAGGTTCCCACTATCTGGTACTCGAAGCACTGGTCAGTAGAAACGAAAATGAATACAAAGAAACGGATATCGGACATGACCAGCGGCTCGTATTGTTCTTAATCGATAATTTGTTGTTAGGTAACAAGACTGCATTTCCACTTAGAAAAAAAGATAAGGAACAGTATGAAAAAGGCGTAGTCCAACATAATTTTTCGGGAACCGCTTATCCTGAACGGATAACCGACAAATAGCAAAATGACTCCTAGAATCAAAATCTGCTGTATTTCAAGCGAAGATGAAGCTGCGCAAGCTATTTCTTTAGGTGCTTCGGCTATCGGATTGGTTGGGAAGATGCCTAGTGGGCCGGGGCCGATCTCGGATGAATTAATTAGGGCGGTTGCAATGACTGTGCCGCCGCCGGTGGCTACTTTTTTGTTGACGAGTGAGCAGACTGCAGAAAAAATCGTGGAGCATCATGAGCGGACGCATACTAATACTATTCAGATCGTCGACGAATTGTTGGGGCGTGAATACGGTGCGATCCGTTCCGCTTTGCCGCATGTGAAGCTTGTGCAGGTTATTCACGTGGTCGGGGAAAGTTCTGTGGACGAGGCGGCGGAGCTTGCGGAGTTTGCCGATGCGATCTTGCTTGATAGCGGGAATCCTACGCTTGCTGTCAAAGAATTAGGCGGCACGGGAAGGCGGCATGATTGGAAATTGAGCCGTAAAATTGTCGAAACCTGCGGAAAACCAGTATTTTTAGCCGGCGGATTGAACGCGGAGAACGTGCGGGAAGCTATCGACGTCGTTCAGCCCTTTGGTTTGGACATTTGTTCAGGTGTTCGGACCGATGGGAACCTTGATCCGGTTAAATTGGAACGATTCTTCCAGGAAACCAACCAGTAAGCCCAAAATCATTTAATTTCCCGAAGAATATTAAGTTTTTCCTTAGGGAAAAATGATATTTCCATCGGGATTTGTAAGGTTTACCAAGGGAAAAATAATATTTCCCAAGGGAAAAATAATATTTCCCAAGGGAAAAACGATATTTCCCAAAGGAAAAATGATGTTTCCCGAGGAATTTATAATATTTCCCGACGGATTTTAACAATCGCCTGTAGGTTTAAGAGATTTTAACCATAGATTAGATCGGATGGACACGGATCTATCTTTAACCACATAGGAACATAGAGAACATAGATTTTTTAGAAGGTAACAACAGATCTTTCTATGTTTAGTATGTTCCTATGTGGTTAATAGCTATCTGCGGTTAGCTTTTTACGGCAAAAATATTCCTTATGATTGCCATAAATTCCTTGTATCTATTTTTGTAAGTTCCGTATAGCTCAGAATATACTGAATTTCGTTATGACAATGAAATTAGATTGGCTGCAAGGGACGGCGACGGCGCTGGTGACTCCGTTTCGGAAGGACGGATCTATTGATGATGCGTGCTTTCAAAAACTCGTCGAGCGGCAGATAAAAGGCGGGGTGAAATTGCTCGTGCCGTGCGGGACGACGGGGGAAAACGTGACGATGGCTTCGGAAGAGCAGGCTCACGTTATTCGTTTGACCGTGGAGATTGCTAAAAAACACGGAGCGAAAGTAATTGCGGGCACCGGGACAAATAATACGTCCGCCGCGATCGAAAACACGCGTGCCGCGAGAGAAGCCGGAGCCGATGCGGCCCTGATCGTCGCACCTTATTACAATAAACCAACGCAGGAAGGCCTTTTTGCGCATTACGCGGAGATCGCGAAGTCGGTGAAGGGCTTTCCTATCGTGCTTTATAACGTGCCGTCGCGTACGGTTTCGAATATTTCGGCGGAGACGACTTTGCGACTCGCTGCGGCTTTCGAAAATATTGTAGCGACCAAGGAAGCGTCGGGAAATTATTCGCAGATAATGGAAATACTTGCGAAACGCCCGCGCGGGTTCAAAGTATTCTCCGGCGACGACGCTTCGGCGGTGCCGCTGATATCTTTGGGATGCGATGGCCTGGTTTCGGTCTGCGCGAACGAAATTCCAAAGGAAACAGTCAAGATGGTCGACCACGCCCTAAACGGATCATTCCATTTTGCCCGCAAAATGCATTACAAGATCCTGCCGCTAATGGAAGCGAACTTTATTGAGGCCTCGCCCGCCCCGTGCAAGTTTGTGATGAAGGAAATGGGTCTATGTGAAGAGAACTTGAGGCTGCCGCTGGTTCCGGTGACGGATGCGACTAGGAAAGTGTTGCGTGAAGTAATGAAAAAGGTTGGAATCAAGACAGCGTAGATCGTAAATGCCCGCGTAGCGGGGCTCAACCTGTATAATGCATTCGTGAAGTTAATTGTTTCTATTTCCCTTATTGCCTGCTTAACCGTTGCTATCTATCCTGCCACGTATAAAGGTAAAAGCATCGATGGGAAGAAATACGCAGCAACTGTAACGTCGAGTGATGGTGGTTTGAGTTCTGCTGATGTGCGATTCGAGGGGCGGATTGCTCACCTTTATTTCGAAAAGTGGACACATAAGGTCTACCTTAAGAACATTCAAATTGAAGATCCGAGCAGTATCCATGCAACAGACGGTACGCATACGTGGACGATAATTCTCCGTGACAAACTGGACTAATTTAACCGATGGGCCTGAAAACTCAAGATCAAACAATCATCGGCTTTTAATTTTTGTATGCAATTTGACGATCTAAAAAAGCCGGGCGGAACTTCGGGAGGGTTGGTGGAATTCGTGATCGGATTCATCATGACCATCGCGGGCGGATACATGCTCATCAGCCGCGTGATCGTGACCAGCGGGTTTTGGAATTGGGGCGGTTACAACACGTTTGGGCTGTCGCTCGTGCCGCTGATCTTTGGGATCGCCTTTGTTTTCTTTAACGGCAAATCGATCATCGGCTGGATCCTGATCGCGATAAGCATTATCGTCATCGCGTCAGGCATTTTGATGAACCTACAAATATATTTCCAACCCACGAGCCTTTTTAACACGATAATTATGTTGGTTTTGTTCGCGGGCGGGATCGGGTTGATCGCTAGGGCCGTCGCGTTCACTAGGTGATTTTGTTAAATCAAGGTGGTGCAGTGGAGAACTACGATAAATTAGGAAGTCCTGATGTCCGCCTCGGCCCATTAAAGATTTGGGTTCACGGATTCGAATACGCCGATAACTTTGACGCATTTGATGGCGACTGGCTTCGAGCGAGCGTACATTGCGGAGGAAAAGGGGCTCAGGTTTTTGTTACCGGCTCGATTTTGCGTTTGTCTGAACTGCTGGAGTGGTTGAAACAACTCGAAGCTATGAATTCGAATCTTTCCGGTTGCGCCAACTTAGATTGCATTGAACCCGAGTTAAAAGTTGAAATGCAGTCAGAATCGCTTGGTCACATCAGCACGAAGGTCATGATTACACCCGATCATCTCACTCAATTTCATAGTTTTGAGTTCGACCTCGACCAAAGCTATCTGTCACCGCTAATTGCTGAGATTAAGAAAATCCGAGATGGGTCCAAGTCAATCAGAAAATGAGAAACTTAAAAGCCAACATTGAAAGTCTATTCTCGCAGTCGGATTTTTCATCCGACGATCGCGAAACATACGAAACATTCAAAACCGCACTCCGTCGAGGTGAAATTCGTTCGGCTGAGAAAGATTCCGGTGGGAATTGGAACGCCAACGCGTGGGTAAAGCAGGGAATTCTGCTCGGGTTTCGTATGGGAAAGATGGTCGAGATGTCGAAACCGACGGAAACGCTTCAGTTTTTTGACAAAGACACATTTCCGCTGCGGCCGATGACTTTGGCGGATGGCGTGAGGATCGTAATGGGCGGTTCGGCTATTCGCGACGGATCATATGTGGCTCAGAGCGTGGTTGTGGTGCCGCCGGCTTATATTAATGTTGGTGCGTATGTTGGCGAGGGAACGATGGTCGATTCGCACGCTCTTGTGGGCTCGTGCGCACAGATCGGGAAACGCGTTCACCTTTCCGCGGCTGCACAGATCGGCGGAGTTTTGGAACCAGTGAACGCTACGCCGGTAATCATTGAGGATGACGTACTTGTTGGTGGAAACACCGGCGTTTACGAGGGAACGATCGTTCGCGAACGCGCGGTGCTAGCGAGCGGCGTTATTCTCACGCGTTCGACTCCTGTCTTTGACCTGCCAAACGAACGCATCATTAAATCTGAAGGCGGCAATTCGTTAGAAATACCCGCCGGAGCCGTCGTCGTCCAAGGCTCACGTGCTGTATCAAACGAATTCGGCAAACAAAACGGCCTGTCAATCTACTGCCCGATCATCGTCAAATACCGCGATGAAAAAACCGACGCATCGACGAAGCTCGAAGACTATTTGCGCTAGAGCAGACAAACGAGTGTGTTAACTTATATTCATGCCGCCGATAGAAGTAATAATTAATGCTGCCGGCGGCAGTTTTGTTGAAAACGAGACGGAGCAAAAGCTGAAAGATGCTTTTGCGGCTAACGGGCTCGAAGCAAACATTCGACTTGCCAAAACAGGCCCGCAGATCGGTGAATTCGCTGAGGCTGCGGCGAAGGGTGATGCCGAGATCATTGTGGCAGGCGGTGGAGACGGGACGATCAGTTCGGTTGCCGCGATCGTTTCAAAAACAGATAAAACCTTCGGCGTTCTGCCGCTTGGGACGCTCAATAATTTTTCAAAAGACCTACAGATCCCGCAGGATATCGACGAAGCGATCCGCATAATCGCGGCCGGCAACACGGCTGATATCGACCTTGCGGAACTTAACGGCCGCATTTTTATAAACAATTCGAGCATCGGGCTATATCCGCGAATTGTCCGCAATCGTGTGCAGCAACAGCAGAGGCTTGGGTACGGGAAATGGAGGGCGGCGTTTTGGGCTACCTTGAGGATGTTTCGTATCTCGCCTTTTTTGAAAGTTGGTATTGTGGTTGACGGAAAATTCTTTCTGCGTAAGACACCATTTGTATTTGTTGGGAACAACGAATATGAGATGGATTTTTACAATATCGGGCGTCGGGCGGCAATGGACAAAGGGAAATTGAGTGTCTATTTCCTACATCGCGGCGGCCGGCTCGGCGTTATCTCACTACTTTTACGCACAATAACCGGAACAGCGAAGCAGTGGCGCGAGTTCGAAGAGGTCCTTTCCGAAACCGTTTCAATCCAGACGCGGCGAAAGCGAATGCACGTGGCTTTTGACGGCGAGGTTTATACGATGGAGACGCCGCTGCAATACAAAATACTGCCAAAAGCTCTGCGGGTATTGGTGCCAAAGATCGAGACGGAGGAAAATGCGTAGAATTGTTCACATTTCCGACGTCCATTTTGGGACAGCCGACCCGGCCGTTGTGGAACTCGTAGTGAGCAAGGTCGCTGAGTTGGCGCCGAATGTTGTTGTTCTTTCGGGTGATCTCACACAGCGGGCAAAAAGCGAAGAATTTAAGCAGGCAAGGGCATTTCTCAATCGTTTGCCGACGCCGCAGATCATCGTTCCCGGGAATCATGACGTGCCTCTTTACAATGTGCTCGACAGATTCTTGCGAAAGCTCGATAAATACGAAAAGTATATTACTAGCGATCTGACACCGACCTATATTGACGACGAGATCGCGATTGTCGGTGTGAACACCGCGCGGTCGTTCACTATAAAGGGCGGGCGGATCAGTAATGAACAGATCGCGTTTATCCAGGACCAATTTCGCGACCTGCATGACGGGATGTTGAAGGTCGTGGTGACGCACCATCCATTTGACCTGCCCGACGGCCATGATGAGGAAGATGTAGTCGGGCATGCAGAGAAAGCGATGCCGATGATCGCGGATTGTGGTGGCGATGTTTTCCTCGCCGGGCATCTGCACGTCAGCAATATCGAAACGACCGCAAAACGGTACGAACTCGATAATGGCCGCGTCGCGCTGATAATTCAGGCCGGAACCGCGACCTCGGCACGCGTACGCGGTGAGCCGCATTCGTTTAATACAATTGAATTTGACCATCCGTGGCTGCGGATCGAACGTCTGGAATGTCGCTCGGTTACAGACGGATTTCTCCCGGCTGCGCATAAGATCTACAAACAAACAAGCGGCGGCTGGGAGCGTATCAGCCGCGAAATGAAGCATTTATGAGCGATCATCACAACAACAGTTGGCTAACGGAGCGGGCACACCGGGCGATGCTCGATAATGGCTTTGAGCCGGAATTTTCGGATGCGGTTTACGCACAGCTTCGCGAGATCGCGGATGGCGGGCAGCCTCATCGCGGTTCCGATGTTCAGGATCTGAGGCATTTGTTGTGGTCGTCGATCGATAACCGCACATCGCGAGATCTCGATCAGGTTGAGTGGGCTGAGCGTTTGGAGAATGGGGATATTCGCGTGCTTGTCGGCATCGCGGATGTTGACGCGGTTGTCGCCAAGGGCACGCCGATCGACGTTCATGCCGCCCAGAATACGGTCACGGTTTATACGCAAAGCAAGATATTTCCAATGCTGCCCGAGGAACTCTCCACCGACATTACCTCGCTCAACCAGGGCGAAGACCGTCTCGCAGTCGTTGCGGATATGACCGTTAAAGAGAACGGCGACGTTCCCGAGAGCACATTTTTTCGTGCATTTGTCCACAACCACGCAAAATTCTCGTACGAAGAGATCGGCGAATGGCTCGATGGCGACGGCGAGATGCCGGAGGAATTGCAGCGTTCGCCCGAGCTAAAGGCTCAGATCGAACTTCAACGGGAAGCCGCAAAACGGCTTGCCGCGTATCGTGAAAGAAAAGGTGCGCTCGAATTTGAGTCGATCGAATCTTCCGCAGTGGTTGAGGATGGCGAGATCAAGGGGTTGATCTCTGTTCGCTCGAACTCAGCGAAAAAGCTGATCGAAAATTTCATGGTCGCATCAAATGTCGAGATGGCGGAGTTTCTGGAAGCCAAAGGTTTTGCCTCGCTGCGACGCGTTGTAAAAGAGCCTCAGCGTTGGGACGGGATCCGGCGGATCGCGAGCGAATACGGCGTCAATTTGCCTGAAACGCCTGATCAGCCTGCACTGGCAGCATTTCTCGACAAAAGACGAGCGGCAGACCCTGAGCATTTTCCAGACCTTTCTCTTTCCATCGTGAAGCTCATTGGCGGCGGCGAATATGTGGTAGAACGTTTGGGCGAGGACGCAGGCGGGCATTTTGGGCTGGCGGTTCGCGATTACGCACACTCGACGGCTCCGAACCGGCGGTTTACCGACATGGTTGTCCAGCGGCTCGTAAAAGCGGTCATCGCAGGCCAACCGTCGCCTTATTCAGACGACGAACTTGCCGATATCGCCGAACATTGTAACTTACAGGAAAAATCTGCACGCAAGGTCGAAAGAAAAATGCGTAAGGTGGTCGCCGCGACCGTAATGCAGCGTCACGTAGGCGAGAATTTCGACGCGATCGTCACCGGCGTCACCGCGAGCGGCACATTTGCCCGCATCCTGCGTCCGCCGGTTGATGGTCGCATTGAGCAAGGCGAACGCGGGCTTCAGGTGGGCGAAAAAGTCAGGGTAAGATTGGTATCGGCTGACCCGCGAACAGGTTTTATCGATTTTGCAGCTATCGGTTAAACGTCGCGAGGTAATTTTCCGCCGTATTCATGTGGCTCTCACGTTTTGCCGCATCCATTTTGGCGAGCAGCATTGGCATCATCGATAAGCGGTGATTCGAGCGGAAAAAATTCTCGTGCTTGGCAATAAAACGCCAATAGAGGCCGTCCCATATCTCGCACCACGGGCCGGGCTTATAGTCGGACATTTTGCGAATGTAGTTCGAGCCTGAAATGTAAGGCTTGGTGACGATCGAGCCTCCGTCAGACTGCAAGCTCATTCCGTAAACATTCGGCACCATCACCCAGTCGTAAGCGTCGATGTACATCTCCATAAACCAACGATAAGCATCGTCCGGCTCGATCTCGGTCAGGACCATGAAATTGCCCATTATCATCAAACGCTCGATGTGGTGGCTGTACGCGTTTCGCAGGGTTTTGCGGATCACGTCATCGACTGGCTCGATTCCGGTGGTCGCATTCCAAAAGCTCTCGGGCAGTTTGCGATGATGATTCCAGTAATTGGCTGTTCGCTGTTTCCGGCCGAGCGAAACGTAGATTCCACGCATAAATTCGCGCCAGCCGACGATCTGGCGAATAAATCCCTCGAGCGAATTCAGCGGAACATCATTCTCAGCCGCAAACGCCAGTGTCCTATCGATCACGTCCTGCGGTGTGAGCAGCCCAATATTCAACATCGGCGTGAGCACGCTGTGAAAGACAAAATCGGCATTCGGCGAGATAGCGTCTTCGTAATCACCAAATTGACTTAAACGCTCGTGCAAAAATTGCTCTAGCCACGCGTCCGCATCGTCGAATGTTACCGGGTAATCAAAATCCTCAGCTTTTCCGTAATTGTCAGAGAAATTCTTCGACACGTATTTGATAGCTTCGCCGACAAACTTATTTCGTACAGAGCGATCAATAGCGGGCAGCCGAAGCCCCTTTGGTAACTTTTTACGATTTTCGGTATCGAATGAGAACTTCCCGCCGACGGGCTGTCCGTCGTTCTCCATCAGGATATTTCTCATTTCACGCTCGCGTTTATAGAAATGTGCCATCGAATACGACTTTCGCCCAACAAAATAGTCCGCGATCTGCGAGGCCGTGTTGATGAACATCGGCGAATCTATTTTGGTGTATGAGATACCTTCCACGTCGAGCGTTTTGGTTAGTCGGTGCCCAAGCCAGTCATCGACGGGAGCGATGAATTTGACGCTCGATACACCATCTTTTGCGACGATTCTCCCAATATCGGCTGTCTCATTGATCTGCGCTGAGTCGATATACCGGACGTGATGGCCTGAATTTTCGAGGTGTTCGGCGTACCACTTCATGGATGCACGGTGGAGAACGAGCTTTTGTTTATGAAACCTAAACTGGGTGAAAAGCAGCGGCTCTTCGACGAGGTACACGGTGTCGCCGGCGCTCAATGCGGGATTGTTGCGAAAGAGCTGATGCGGATAGATCAATGTTGCGTTCATTGTTGTTTTAGTATAATTCGAGCGTGCCCTGCTTATCGGAGCGAGATGTGATCAGGCTTATTTATTATTCATTCGAAATAGCCTAAAATTAAGATTCAGGGAGATCTATACAATGAACGATCAAATCACAGACGACGAGCCAAAACACGGCATTATCGACAAGATCGGCGGCCTCGGCCAGGCGATCATCGGTGAAATAGAGACGCTCGCGGGCGTCATCAACGCCGACCCCCTCGCCCAGGCCGAAGGCGAATACAACGTCGAAGTCGGCACCATTCGCGAGGAGATCGAGGAAGATCTCGAGAAGCAGGAAGAGGAAGAGAATCCGGCGGGGGGAAGTTGGTAGCAATGGAAGCCTCGATGCGAAAAGAATTTGTCCTACCTGCTAGGATGCGCGGCCTTCAGCCGACTTTGATCCGTCAGTTTTTTGAGCGGGCGTTGCCTGATTCGATCAATTTCGGGCTCGGCGAGCCTGATATGCCGACGCCGCAGTTTTTGCGGGATGAGGCGGCGAGGATCGCTCGGGACGAGCAGAACGGATACACTTCGCACCCCGGAATTCCGGCCCTTCGAGATAAGATCGCTGAACAATACCCGCATCTCGATCTGCCGCGAACTGGTGTTGTCGTCACTTGTGGATCGCAGGAAGCGATGACCGATGCATTCATGTGCGTCGTCGATCAGGGTGACGAGGTTCTGCTGCCGAATCCGAGCTTTCCGGCATACGATGCATGTACGCGTATCGCCCAGGGAACACCAGTCTATTACCGGATGCCGGCGGATGATGATTTCAAATTTGATATTTCAAATTTCAGATCTCAAATTACTGAGAAAACTAAAGCGGCGGTAGTCATTTCGCCCTCAAATCCAACCGGCAAGATCATGCGTCCCGAAGATCTCAAACAGATCGCCGAGGCTCTCGAAGGCACGGGAATCTGGCTCATTTCCGATGAGATCTACAGTGATCTTTATTTCGGTGAACGCCCGCATTCGGCTTCGGAATATTACGAAAAGACCATTATTGTCAGCGGTTTATCCAAATCATTGTCGATGACGGGTTGGCGTCTGGGCTGGGCCGCGAGCAAAGACCCGCAGATCATGGAAGCCATTCAGGTGCTCCACGGTTTCACAACGGTCTGTACATCAACGATCACCCAAAAAGCCTCGCTCCTCGGCTGGAGCGACGAGGCAGAAGCCGCAAAACAGCACGCCCGCGAAGTCTACAAAAAACGAGGCGAATTCCTCGTCGACCTTTTCGACAAAGAACTCGGCCTGCGAGCAACGTCGCCTGAAGGTGCTTTTTACACAATGCTCGATGTCCGCTCGCTTGGCGATGATGTCGAAATTGCAGAGAAATGCTTGCAGAACCGTGTCGTCACCGTTCCGGGCGTAGCGTTTGGTGACGAGGCGAAAGGCTTTCTTCGAATTTCCTTCTGCAATACGGAAGAAAAAATGGCCGAGGGCGTTCGCAGAATGAAAGAAGCTCTTGTAAACTAAGCTTTACCGAGTTTTTTCATCTCGTTCTCAGCCTCCGCAAGATATTTCGAATTGAGCTTACTCAATTTCCCGCTTGCCTCAAGGTCTTTTAGCATTCTATATCCCTTCTCAAGCCACTGGTCTTTTTCCTGTACGAGTGCGGTATTCCCGCCATTAGAAACCGCAGAAAGCCTTGCTAGTACTTTGCCGCCCTCGAGGAAATATATCGCGAGTCGGGCTTGTTTTCTAACGTTCAAAGGCGACTTGACGGCGATCTTCTCTGCGAGCGGGACTGTTTGTCGAAACGATTCTGCGGCTTCGTCCAGCTTTCCGATCTCGGCCAAACATTTGCCTAATCCGGAATAAGAAGGTGCAAGGTCTTCGCCGGACAATGAACCGTATGCCTTCAATGCTTTTCGATAACTCTCGATCGCGGCGGAGCAGTCACCCCTATTCGCTTCAGCATCCGCAGTAAATTCAAGGGTCATTGCCACGTCACGCTGGTTTGAATCACTTTCCGCGTCGGCCGCGACTAGTTCCTCGGCGATCTTCAGAGCCTTGCGATGGTTTTCAAGTGCGGCTGCTCCGTTGCCCATATCCGTTTGGATGCGGCCGATGCCGTTGTACGAGACGCCAAGACTTCGTTTGAAAAAAACATTCTTGGGGTCAGCAGCGAGCTGCTTTTCCATTGTTTGGACCACGCGATTTGCGTTTGCAAGAGCTTCGTCGAACAATTTCTCATCGACAAGCGGATAACGCATGAACACCAACCCGGCCATAAGATGCGTTTCGTACTTGGCGTTATTCGGGTTTGCAGCGATCAACGATTCGAAAATCGTGATCGAGCGTCGCCCATTCGCTATCGCCCCCGTGATGTCGCCAGTCGAGAACTGTAACATGCTATAAAAATTCAGCGTCGTTGCGTAACCCAACTGGTATTTATCGTTCTCAGGTGCTGCGGCGATCAGCTCACCGTAAAGCGAAACTCCCCGTTCATAACTTTGAAGGGCTCCTGCAGTGTCGCCAAGGTTCGGAAAGCCCTCCATTCCGCTGACATCGCCGCGTTTGCCAAAGAGACCAGCCAGTGAGTACTTGTACTCCAAATTTGCAGGTTCTTCCAAAACAATGCGTTCGCGGATCTCTACAGCCCTTTCGTATGACTCAAGGCCCTTTGCAAGCTCGTTGACCGTATAGTGCATGTCGCCGATACCTTCATGACTGTCGGCCAGCTCATGCTGGAGTTCGCGGTTTGACGGATCGGCATCGGCAAGCGCCTGTCGGATCTCAAGCGACCGGAGATAGCTTTTCATCGCTCCATCTGAGTCGCCTAGATTTGAGTGATAAGAGTTGCCTTGGATCAGGCCGATCTCGGCGTAGGCGGTCGCCAGTTCCCGTCGTAACGCATCGTCGCCCTCGGATTCCTGGGATAGTTTATCGAGATACTCGATCGCTCGTTTTACGACCAACTCGCGAGCCGGCGTCGAGCCGGGCAGATCTTTGATCGCATTGTGAAACTCAAAAAGAAACGAATTGGAGAGCTGGCGAACGTCATTAAATCGCCGCTGTGCCTTGTTGCGTTGATAGAGCGTTGCAAAAAATCCGGCTGAGAGAACAACGAGGATCATCGCGGCAGCGGCTACGGCGATCCGATTCCGTCGGGCGAATTTTGAGGCACGATAACCCAAGGTATCGCGGACGGCTGTAACGGGAAGGCCCACTGTGTAACGCCTTATGTCTTCGGAAAACTGCTCGACAGATGAGTAGCGACGTTGTGGCTCCTTTCGCAGCGCCTTGAGAATAATATTGTCGAGATCGCCTCGAAGCTGCGATGCGGCAACAGATCGAGTATTCGGTCTGGAATCTTTCGTGCTTCCGACAACCTCTTTGGTGAGCTTTTTCCTCGTTTCGTCGAGCCAGCCGCGGCTGGGGGCTAAGGGGTCGGTTTCGCAGACGATTTTGATGATCTCGCCGATGTTTCTGCCGTCTGTTCGATAGGGGAGCGTGCCGGCGAGAAGTTCGTAGAGAATGACGCCCAGACTGTAGATGTCGGTCGCCGTCGTCAGCTGTTCGCCACGGACCTGTTCAGGTGACGCGTATTCAGGCGTAAAGACAAAGTTTTGCGTCGCGGTCTGCAGATCGACGTCCGTCTTGAGCAACTTCGCGATGCCAAAATCAAGGAGTTTAGGCGTTCCATCTTTTGTAACCAAAATATTTGAGGGCTTTAGGTCCCGATGGATAACGAGGTTTTGATGTGCGTAGGCGACCGCTGAACACACCTTGCGGAACAATTCGAGCCGGGCTGCGAGATCGAGATCCTTGCCTGCAGCGAAGTCCACAATCGTCTCGCCCTCGATGTATTCCATGACGAAGAATGGCAGATCGTCCTCCGTCGTCCCACCGTCGATAAGGCGCGCAATATTTGGATGCTCAAGCGATGCAAGTATTTGACGTTCATTGATAAAATGCTTTTGAATGGCAACAGAATCCATCCCTCGCTTTATCAGTTTGAGAGCCACTTTTTGTTCAAAGGATCCGTCCGCTCGTTCGGCCAGATAAACCACACCCATCCCCCCCGAGCCGATCTCAGCCGTTATCCTATAGTGGCCGATCTGCATTCCGATTCGCGGGTCTGGGCCCTTGTCTCCAAAGACGGCGGTGGAAAAATTGCCTTCGAGGAGTTGGGCGTTGGTATTGTCGGCGGCGAGCAGCCTTTCGACCTCATTGCGGAGGCTCATGTCGCCGTCGCATTTTTCGTTTAGAAATGCTACGCGATCATCTGGAGTCAGTTCTAACGCCTCCGCGAGGATGTACTTCACTTTTTTCCAGTTTTCCGGCGTCATTATGTGGTACTAAGCATTTGCGAAAGAAAGAGTTTGGCCGATGTCCATTCGCGTTTGACGGTCGCCGCCGAAATTTGAAGCACCTCACCGATCTCCTCGATCTGCATTCCGGCAAAGAACTTCATTTCGACGATCCTCGCCTGGCGCTCATCTAGGCTTTCCAGTTGTGTTAAGGCGTCGTCAACCGCGATCGCGTCGAGTTGCTTTCGAGCATCAAAACTGACCGCAGCGTCGAGATCGATCTGGGTCATAAAGTCACCGCCGCGCTTAACGCGGCCCTTCGCCCTCGCATGGTCGATCAGAACCTGTCGCATCAGGCGGGCTGCAATGCCAAAAAAATGTGCACGGCTCTGCCAGTCCATCGCCGCCTGAGCCTGCATCAGCCGGATGTAAGCCTCGTGAACCAGTGCGGTTGGCTGCAGAGTGTGGTTGCTCCGTTCGCGACGCAGATGGCTTCCGGCGAGCCGACGCAGTTCGTCATAGACCAGAGGCAGAAGTTCGTTCATCGCATCTTCGCCGCCGGCCTTCACTTCATGCAGCAGCAACGTTATTGGTTTCTTGGACGTCATTCTGATCAAAGCGATGATAGATCATTTTTCAACCAGAACAAAATTTTTTTGTGCGGATCGTGAGCCATTTATTTTTTGGAAGTTTTCGTACTAGATAGCGAGGGGAAAATTTGTTTGTTTCACTTAAAAAGCCTCGCTCCTCGGCTGGAGCGACGAAGCGGAAGAGGCAAAACAGCACGCACGCGAAGTCTACAAAAAACGAGGCGAATTCCTCGTCGACCTTTTCGACAAAGAACTCGGCCTGCGAGCAACGTCGCCTGAAGGTGCTTTTTACACAATGCTCGATGTCCGCTCGCTTGGCGATGATGTCGAAATTGCAGAAAAATGCTTGCAGAACCGTGTCGTCACGTTCCGGGCGTGGCGTTTGGTGACGAGGCGAAGGGCGTTTTCCGAATTTCCTTTTGCAATACGGAAGAAAAAATGGCCGAGGGCGTTCGCAGAATGAAAGAAGCTCTTGTAAACTAGTGCAGTTAAAGCAGTAAACCTCCCCAAATAAAAACTATAATGGACATGCATCTGCGCCTGATCGTGCTCAGTACGACTGCGCGGGTATGCGTCTGTTTCGCTGGAAGGGAAGATAAGAATGAAAAGACTTTTAATACCGATTCTTATGACGCTCGCATTTCTGCGATCTCAAATGAGGTAAATGCTCAGGCAAAGAGACGCGTCGGATTGCCGGAAGGGGCAAATGCGGTCGAGGTGAAAGGGAAGATCACAGGAAAACAATACGCTTTGTACGAGATATGGGTCGATAAAGGCGATACATGGGAAGTCGGTCTGGATTCGTCAAACGCTTACATCGGGTATTCGGTAAAAGATCCGAGTGGCAATAAGTACGACTTTCTCGAGGAAGCACAGGTATCGGGTTATTACCTGATACGTGTCGATCTAAACCGAACCGGAGCGAAGTCAAAGATTCCTGCCGCGTTTATTCTGAACATCAAATTTGAAATGGAGCCGGCAAAACCCCACGGCGGCTAAAATATATATATATGAAGAAAATAGCTTTGCTTTGTGGATTGATCGCAGCCTTTGCGTTTAGCCTGTCGGCACAGGAACTTGCCGGAAAATATGAATTTTTTGAGGATGGCGGTAAAACGGCAGGCGGTTCGGCGGTTTTTGTCGGCCATCTGCTTGAACTCGGTTCTGATGGAACAGCCCGGCTCTCGGCTGATGGATATCAGACGGCCCGCGATCTGATCTGTACCTTCGATATGAACGCGGCTCGTACAAAAGTGTTCTTTCAGAAATATAGCGATGATGGCGTAAATATGTCGCAGCCCTATAAAGAAGGCGATCTGCTCCTGACGCTCGAGAATCGCACCGTCAAAGGGAAAAAGGTCGTGTGGACGATCTTTGGCAATTATCAACCTGCCGTAAAGGTTGTCCCAAAGGCGGGCGGTGTATTTTTTAAGGCGGCCAAAAACTAAATTAAAATATGAAAATTACAGGAATAATACTCGCACTGTTGATCGCTCTGTTCGCCGCAGAGGCTACGAATGCGCAAACGCCGATCGTTTTTGCAAAGGGAACAACGGCAAAAACACTGACCGTGACCATCGGACCAAAGGATATGAAAACCTTTTCCCTAACCGTCAAAAAAGGCCAGGTCATTAATTTTGAAGCCTCGGGCGATATCCAAATATCAAAGACCGAAGAGTTTCCAGTCATCGGCCTTAATCTTTCAAACGGCGTCGAAAACGTCGACCAGTGGCAGGACGGCGAAGCTTATCTATCGATCCTAGCCGGTCGTACAGGAAAATACGTTGTCGCCATAAATAACTCGGACAGCAAACGCGCACGAACTTTCAAATTAAAGGTGTCGGTCACAAACGATAAGGCAGATTTCGCCGGTGGCGAAGACCCTAACTAGCCGTTATTCTTGCGGCACGATCTATACGTAAAGCGGCTCAGTTCGGGCCGCTTTTTCTATGTGCGGACAGTTAATTACCGAATTGATGAACAGTTTTACTTGATTGCACGTATAATACAAAATATGAAGTATGCAATCAATAACTCAAGTACAGGCCAGATCTTTCGCCAACTCATCCGGGAATGTGCGCGCGTCGAGGGCGTGGGACATGGGACACTTTCGTGTGGGACAAGCGTATCTATTTGTTTTTATTGGGTTTACGGGCGTGACGGTGAGGTTTTTGCTCTTAAATATGCTTAATTTGTATGCAGAAGTAAGAACGGCACGGTGAAAATCATGAAATTTGAACCGAAAGATGCGGGTTTGGTGGGGCGAAAGAGGCGTCAAGTTTCATACACGACGGTTTTCCTTTACAATTTAGGTTTGACCCTTTTTTAAGTATGGCTAAGAAATATAGAGTTGGAATACTGGGTGCCACGGGCACCGTTGGACAGCGTTTTGCTCAGTTACTGGAAGGCCACCCGCAGCTTGAGATAACTGCGATGGCGGCGAGTGACCGGTCGGCGGGGAAGCCGTATTCGGAGGCTTGTGCGTGGAAATTGCCGGGGAAAATTCCGGCTTCGGTTCGTGACATAATTGTCACGCCGATCGAGCCGCCGCTGGATTGCGATATCGTGTTTTCGAGCCTGCCGTCGTCGGTTGCTCGTGAGACTGAGGAAGCTTTTGCACGTGCCGGTTATCCGGTGATCTCGAATTCGTCGAGCTACCGCATGGACGAAGACGTGCCGCTTCTGATCGCAGAGATCAATGGCGACCATGTCGGGTTGATCGAAAAACAGCGTGAGAATCGCGGATTTGGGAAAGGTTTTATCGTTACAAATCCAAACTGCGCGGTTGTCAGTTTCGCTCCGCCGCTTGCGGCTTTGCACCGAAAATTTGGTGTGGAATCTGTCTTTGTAACGACGATGCAGGCGATCTCGGGTGCGGGCTATCCGGGAGTGGCTTCGTTGGATATCACGGATAATGTTTTCCCGTACATCGCCGGCGAAGAGCCGAAGGTTGAGACCGAGGCACAGAAGATCCTCGGCGTTTTGGGTGCGAACGGCATTCAAAAGGCTGATTTTACCGTGTCGGCACAGTGCTTTCGCGTGAATGTCATCGACGGGCACACGGCGTCGGTTCGGGTGAAGCTAAAACAGCCCTCGACTCTGGAAGAGGTTGTGGATGCGATGAAAACGTTTCCTTCGCTCGATCTTCATTCGTCGCCTGAGACATTTATCGAGGTCACGGACGAGCCTTCTCGGCCGCAGCCGAAGCTGGACCGTGATAACGGCAAAGGCATGACGATCACCGTAGGGCGGATCTTTCCGGACAATATTTACGATTACAGGTTTGTCGCACTAAGCCACAATACGGTTCGCGGTGCGGCGGGTTCGACGGTTTTGAATGCGGAACTGCTGATCTCAAAAGGTTTGATCTAGACAATGGCCGGGAATAACGAGCCAACGAGAAGCTTCACGCGGCGGGTTTTGATCGCTGTGGCGGTGGTGTGCCTGGTGTTTCTGGGCATCACTCTTCTCTACTTCACGTTCGATATTCTGCTTTTGATCTTTGCGGCTGCATTGCTTGCGATATTTATTCGCGGGATCGCGGAGCTGCTAAAACGCTGGATCCCGCTCAGCGAAGGCTGGCTGGTGCTCATCGTCTCGGTGTTGTTGATCGCCGTGGTTGCCGGGGCCGTTGCTCTTCTCGCTCCTAGCGTGGCAGAACAGGTGCGGGTTCTGCGGGTAGAAATCCCGCGTTCCGCGATACAGGCTAGCGAATTTTTGAATCGATATACCTGGGGCCAAACCATCATTGAGCAGCTCCCAAGCGTCGATGAGGTCATGGCAAAGATCGACGCCGGCAGCATGCTTACCCGCGTCGGAGGCTTTTTTTCCTCTACTATGGGGGTTATCGGCAATGTCTTTGTGACCCTGTTGCTGGCGATCTATTTGGCGAGCGAGCCACGCTTTTATTCCGAGGGAATAACAAGGTTCTTTCCGTTAACAAAGCGCAAAAGGGCACACGAGGTTTTGGACTCGATCTACGTGACGCTACGCTGGTGGCTGATCGGGAAGGTCGGTTCGATGATTTTCATCGGGCTTTTGACGTGGATAGGATTGTCGATCCTCGGCGTTCCGCTCGCGTTGACGCTGGGGCTTATCGCGGGGCTTTTGTCGTTCATCCCTAATTTTGGGCCGATCCTTTCGGCGATCCCGGCCTTGCTGCTGGCATTTATTGATAGCCCGATCTCGGCGGTTTATGTTTTGGGCCTTTATGTTGGGGTTCAGTTGATCGAGTCGAACGTCGTGACGCCGATAATCGAGCGAGAGACGGTAGAACTGGCACCGGCATTGACTATAATTTTTCAGCTTGGGCTCGGAGCGATGATCGGCGGGCTTGGGCTGGTGTTGGCGACGCCGCTGTTGGCGGTAATGGTCGTGATCGTGAAGATGGTTTATTTTGAGGATGTTTTGGGGGATAAACTGGCTGGCAGCGACATGGATGCAATAGACGGAGCCACCCCGACAGACGAAGCGGCTCACGAGAGCTAGGAAGATTATGATCGAAAGATATACATTGCCCGAGATGGGCGAGATTTGGTCGCTGGATAACAAGTTTCAGAAGTGGCTGGATGTTGAGATCGCTGTGTGCGAGGTTCACGCCGAAATGGGCACGATCCCTGCGGATGCTGTCGCTGAGATCAAGGCGAAGGCGGCATTTACCGTCGAACGCATCAATGAGATCGAGAAAACGACGGATCACGACGTGATCGCTTTTACCACGAATTTAGCTGAGAATATCGGCGACTCGGCACGGTTTGTTCACTACGGCCTGACGTCGAGCGATGTTGTTGATACCGCAAATGCTCTATTGCTCAAAGAATCGTGCGATATTCTGCTGACAAAAACGGACGCACTGCTCGAAGTACTAAAGCGTCGAGCGTTCGAATTCAAAGACACGCCGCAGATCGGGCGAACGCACGGCATACACGCCGAGCCTACTTCATTCGGGCTTGTTTGGGCGTTGTGGTATTCGGAAACACAGCGCAATCGCGAGAGGCTCTTAAAAGCGAAGGAAATGATCGCTGTGGGTAAGATCAGCGGAGCTGTTGGGGCATTTGCTCATCTCGCACCGGAGGTTGAGGAACAGGTTTGTGCGAAGCTTGGGTTAAAAGCGGCGGACGTTTCGACGCAGATCATTCAGCGTGATAGATATGCAGAGTATCTGTGTACCCTCGCGATAATTGCCTCGACATTAGAGAAGATCGCTCTACAGGTCAGGCATTGGCAGCGAACTGAGGTTCGTGAGGCTCAGGAAAAATTCAAAACTGGCCAGAAAGGTTCGTCGGCGATGCCGCACAAACGCAATCCTATCCTCTCAGAACGCATTTGCGGCATGGCCCGCACCGTCAGGGCAAATTCGATCGTCGGCCTCGAGAACGTCGCCCTGTGGCACGAACGCGACATCTCGCATTCGTCTGCCGAGCGTATCGTACTGCCTGATTCGTCCGCGACGCTCGACTATATCCTTGCCAAAACGACCAGCCTGCTCGACACGTTGATCGTGTACCCCGAGAACATGCTGAAAAACCTCGATCTCACAAAAGGCTTGGTCTTCAGCGGCCAGCTGATGCTCGTTTTGACACAGAAAGGCGTCTCGAGAGAGGATGCCTACGCGTGGACACAGCGAAATGCCATGAAAGTCTGGGACGAAGGCGGAAACTACCCTGAACTCGTAAAGAAAGACGCGGACATCTCATCACACCTTTCGGCCGAAGAAATTGCCCGCGTTTTTGATCTGAAACATTACTTACGTAATGTGGGTAAGGTTTTCGAACGAGTGTTTACCCGTTAGCCCATTTTTCGGCCATATCGCCGATAGCAGGGAACTTGAACTGCTGACCCTGATAGCCCTTGATCATGCCGAAGATCATCGCGCCCAGGAATGCAACGATGATGGCGATCGCCAGAAGGCCAACAACGGCAGCAAGTGCCGTGGAACCCGCTGCTCCTGCGACTGCTCCAATTATCTGGACCACGACGATAGCAACGATGTATAGAACCGAAAGGATAAGCGACTGGAATGCGTGGAAACGCACGTCCTTATTTTCCTTATCGGTAACGATCACGATGATGCTGTAGATCAGGCTGATTAGACAAATTGGAAGATAGCAGAGAAGCGATCCGACATTTTTGTCGAGACCGAGAGCGGTTTTACCATTCATACGTTTATTGATCTCCTTAGAGGTTTGGTTTAGTAAGTATTGCTTTGACTGAAATTTAACGTGAAACTTAACACAGGACGTTGATAAATACAAGAATTTAAGCTAGATTCTAGAATTTATTTTGACGCGATATTTGGAGCGATTAATGAAAGCAAAGGTCTTTGTAACACTCAAGCCCAGCGTCCTCGATCCGCAGGGCAAAGCCATTCACCATTCGGTCGCATCCCTCGGGTTCGATCAGATAGGCGACATACGACAGGGAAAGTATTTCGAGATCGCTCTCGACCCTGCCATATCCGAAGCCGACGCCCGAGTTTCAGTAGAACGCATCGCAAAAGACGTTCTTGCAAATCCTGTCATCGAGGACTATCGGGTTGAGGTGGAAGCATGAAGTTTGGAGTCGTAGTTTTCCCCGGTTCCAATTGCGATCATGATGCGTATCATGTGATCTCTAAGCACGTTGGGCAGCCGGTTGATTTTATTTGGCACCAGCAGACGGATCTCTCGGGGTTTGACGCGATCATTGTTCCGGGCGGTTTTTCGTATGGCGATTATCTGCGTGCTGGAGCCCTGGCCCGGTTTTCTCCCGTGATGAAGGCGATCAAGGAGTTTGCTGCGGAGGGGAAGTTTGTTTTCGGAATCTGTAACGGTTTTCAGATACTTTGCGAAGCCGGATTGCTGCCTGGGGCCTTGATGCGGAATGCCGGGCTGCATTTCATTTGCAGGCACGTAAACCTCAAGCTCGAAAACGGCGATACGCCATTCACGACTGAGGTCGATCCGAACAGGATCCTGTCGATACCTATCGCACATGCCGAAGGGAACTACACCTGCGACGATGAGACATTTCACTCGCTTGAGGAGAATGGTCAGATCGTTTTCCGCTACTGCGAACCGGACGGCCAGATCACCTCGGAAGCAAATCCAAACGGTGCAAGGTCTAATATTGCCGGTATCTGCAACCTCGACCGCAACGTCCTCGGAATGATGCCGCATCCGGAAAGAGCTTGCGAAGAAATGCTCGGGTCGAACGACGGCCGGGATATTTTCCGCTCACTGACCAAGGCTATGGCACGCATCGAAGCAGCGGCCTAGGGTTTTAATTGCATACGTTCCTGCGTTGCTGAAACACCAAAAAAGACGCAGTTCGGATGAATCCGTACTGCGTCCTTATTTAGCCTGTTGGCCAACTATTCTTTGTCAGCTGCGTTGATCGTAACGCCACCGTTCGTGGTAACGACGCGTACGGGAGCACCGCCGCCGTTGAGGGCGAGGTTGACGCGTTTGGATCTGGTTTTAGGCCAACCTTCGCCAACAATGTTTTCGGTCGTGACGTTAAGACTTGGGATATTGCTGCGGAATCCGCCGTTAACCGTTCCTGTTTCAATGTTGGCCTGAAAGTTTTCGGGAATAGTCAGATTAACGCCGCCGTTCGTTGTTTGAACGTCAATTCCGGTCCCTTTCCATGAGGTTCCGGCAAGCGTTACGTTGACACCGCCGTTAGCGGTGCGTCCCTTGACCGTTCCGGCCGCATTGCTAACACTGACACCGCCATTCTGTGTCTCAAATTCTGAAGTTCCTTCGATGTTGCTAATAGAAATGCCGCCGTTGCGGGCCCTGAGGCTGGTACTGCTTGAGCGGGGAGCTCGGATCTCGTAAGAGACGGACCAGTTCTTTTCTGACGGACCGTCTGCCTTGATCTCGCCAGATGTGCTGATGCGGATCGATGCCACCGCGGCTCGAGCAGCTTCCTCACTCGTTCCCCAGGCCTGCACGCAAGCTCGTATCAGAACGTCGCTGCGATCTTCGCCTTTAACGCTGATGCCGCCATTCTGTCCGGCATCGACATTGACGCTTCCGGTCGAGGCGACTGTGATCTCACGCAAATCGTTCGTAGACACGCGATCATTGCTCGACCAGTTATTATTTTCACAGAAACTGTAAGTCCTCGCTTTGTATTCAGCTTTGCTGGATTTGTCAGAATTCTGACCGATGACGGTTACCGTACCGATCCCGATAACTGCAGCAACGCACGCGGTTGCGATGTATTTCAAATTATTTGCAAAGTAGCTCATTTTCCCGTAGTCCTCCGAAAGTATTTGGTTAAGAAATTGTGATCTCTACAACCAATACACCAAGAGGCGGCGGTTTGTGACAGGTATATGTAGTGCGAAAAGAAAAAGATCCGACCGGCCCCGGAGACCTATCGGATCAAAGTAAAAACACCTTTTATGATTTCTAGATAATGTCTATGAAACGCTAACCGTCAGTCCGGCCGCATTTACGTTCCAGTTGAGCACCTCGGCACCTTCCTGTTCGGCGAGAGCTGCTTCGACATCGCCGCGACGTCCGTCTTCGCAGTAAAAGGCAATGCATCCGCCGCCGCCGGCTCCGCATACCTTTGGAGCGATCGCACCGTTTGCTAGGGCGGTCTCGATGAGGTGATCCATCTGAGGTGTCGTTATGTTCGGCGAGAGATCTTGACGCTGAACGTGAGCGGCTGCAAGTATCTCGCCCGCTTTGTTCCATTCACCGGCAACGAGAGCGGCTTTCAGCTCGATCGAGGTGTCGCGGATGCCTTCAAATATATCAAAGATCTTTTTATCGCCGTCGATATGGCGTTTGGTGATCTCCCAGTTATTGATCCCGGAATTTCGCGGTTCGCCGGTATAGCAGACAGCGATACGGCGTTCGAGCTGGGGAATATCAATATCGATCTCCTCGCGCCACATTCCTGCCGGGCCGAAATGGATATTTGAAACAC
This sequence comes from Pyrinomonadaceae bacterium, assembly GCA_041737885.1. Classification (GTDB taxonomy): domain Bacteria; phylum Acidobacteriota; class Blastocatellia; order Pyrinomonadales; family Pyrinomonadaceae; genus OLB17. Next base: position 33,422 of record JBGSQW010000064.1, read on the forward strand.
CACCATATTGAGCCGAGTAGTAATCCTGATAACCTGTCGGCACCTTGATGACCTGGCATTCGACGGCCGCGGCGATAGGAATAAAACGATCCGGTTGATAGCGGTCGCCGACGAGCTTATTGAGAGCTCCGATACAGGCGATATTCAGAGTTGACGACCCGGCAAGTCCCGCTCCAGCCGGAGCTTTAGATTCGGTGGTCATCTTGAATCCACGTTCGGGCCGGAAAAAATAGACAAGTTTCGACAGCAGTTGAAGCGTATGCTCATCACGCAGCGAATCGATATTGGCGAGGTCTGTCTCGACGCTCGATCTTTGATCAACCGATTCGAGGATTATGCGGTCATCGTCGCGAGTTTCGATACGACAATGTGCGAGCAAGCTAACGGCAAAGTTTACCGTTGAAGCTCCCTCGTGAAACAAAAATAGGGGCGGAATGTCGATTGTGCCGCCGGCAAGATCAACCCTTGTCGGGGCGGATGATTCGATTATCATTTTTTCGTCTTAAACTAGGATCTGTAGAAACTATCAGGCATCTTTCTTTTCCGGATCTGGAGATTCTGCATCGACAGATTCCTTTTCCATATCACCGCGCTCATCACGGTTAGGTTCGCGTGTCAGATGCAACCTTTCGGTCAGGTCGTGAAGAGTCGTTTTTCCGGCTTCTTCAACAGCAAGGAGCTTTTCTTCGATCTTTTGAATCGTTTCAGGATCAGCATCCTCGACCCTTTCCGACAGCCAATAACGCTCGATAACATAAAAGCCAAGGATGCCCAGCATCACGATAAAGAAGAGGGCGAATCCCACCTGCTTGAAATCACCGATTATCGAGGTGATCGCGCCGCTGAAAAAATATCCGAGACCCGCGAGCAGCGTTACCCATATCAGGCAGCTAACCGAGCTGAGGCCAAGAAATCTCAGGAATGGCATCTTACTAACGCCATATGAGAGGCAAACGGCAACGCGGATACCATAAATATACTTAGATATAATGATCGCAGAACCGCCGAACTTTGCCATTAGTTTTTCAACTCGCGGCTGAGCGACCTGATAAAACCTGTAATCTTTGGCATTTTCGTGGAAAATACGACCGACCCCGTAACCGACCGAATCGCCAACTACGCCGCCAAGCGTTCCTGCTACCAGAACTTTTAAAAATCCCCACTCACCAAAAAACCCCCCGTGAGCCATCGTTCCCGATATCAGCAGCGTAATGTCGCCCTCAACCGTACACAATGCAAAAACAGCATAAATTCCATATTGAGCCAGGATATCGTAAAGCTGTTGATCCATATCGAAATGCGCAAACGGTTCTGCGAACGCGAGTTGCCCGCCATTGAGAGAGTATCTTTACCGCGTCTTGCAGTCAAAACTAGGGAGGTAGTTCAGACTATATCCGTGAGTCCACGATTTTGGTTGACACTGATTAAAGCAGTGTCTAAAATCGCGTTTAGTCCTTTCAGCAAGTCGTGTAAATAATATGGTTGAATCCCCAAACCGTTCAGATATACGTGTCGGTATTGAGATATCCAATTCGGCATTGAACGCCGTTGTTATTGGCGACGGAGGCGAAGTCCAAAAGGCCGTATCCGTTGCGGTCGATGGATCAGGGAACGTTGTCGAGGAGCTTGCGGATATTTTCAGAGGGCTCACCGGGGAATTCGGCTCAGTCAAAAACTTGGGGATAGCGATTCCCGGTTTGGTTGACCGGGCTTCGGGCCGTGTTGCGTATTCTGCGATCGTACCTCAACAGTCCGATGTCGATCTTGCGAAGCTTATCAAGGCCGCAACCGGTACTGACGTGGTCATTGAAAACGACGCGAACGCTGCTGCGTATGGTGAGTTTTGTTGCGGAGCAGGCCAGGGAGCAACGGATATGTTCTACGCCACGCTCGGGGAAGGCGTCGGCGGGGCTTTCATCTTTAATGGCGAGATATGGCACGGAGCTTCTGGTTTTGCAGGTGAATTTGGGTATGTTCCGATAAATTCCGAGGGAATGAGACTTGAGGATGTCGCTTCGACCGCCAATATCCTCCGCAGGACGAGAAGCCGGTTTCAGCAGGACAGTACTTCATCACTCGGTAAACTCAACGAAGAGGACCTCCGGCTTGAGGACATCATTGCTGCCGCTCAGAACGAAGATGATTTCGCTCAGATGATGCTCGAACGAACTGGAATGTATGTCGGAACGGCGATAGCGAGTGTCATCAACCTGCTTAATATCGAGCGGATCGTGGTCGGTGGAGCGATAATGCTCGCAAAACACGCGGTTCTCGATGCATTGATAGGCAGGGCAAAGGAGTTGGCTTTCGCACCCTCATTCGAATCGACGAAGATAGTTGAAGGTGAATTAGGTGTTAACGCAGCCGCCATCGGTGCGGCGTACATTAGCGGACAGGTTACTGATTAAGAATAATTGAAAAGAATAATCCTCCTTATTACAGTAACTAATGTATTCAATATTGCTCTCACGCGATTTCTAAACTAATTTTAGAGTGTGCAATTTGCGGATTTACTATCTTTTAGTAGAATCGTAAACAGTTTTACGGTAAGCAATCTCAGGTACCCCTCTGGCTCAAGAGCTTTGTCGCAGCTTCGTCCAATCGAAGCTCAGGCAAAGTCGGGTCTCGTTGGTGTAAGTTTTTCTCGATAGAGATCGGAAGATGGCTCAATTTTTTAATAAAAGCGCAAATAACATTGCTCGGATCAGTATCGTGGCGGGAGTTGTACTCGCGGCCCTGGGCGGCTTTGCTTTCACGCAGCTTGCCCGGTCGTCATACCTGACGGGTCAGTATGTTGAAAAGCAGCAACCTGTGCAATTCAGCCATAAACACCACGTTGGCGACGACGGCATCGATTGTCGTTACTGCCACTCGACGGTTGAGACGACGGCTTCGGCAGGTATGCCTCCGACCCAGACGTGTATGAATTGCCACAGTCAGATCTGGGCGGACAGCCCGTATCTGGAACCCGTTAAGGCCAGCTATCGCGATAATAAACCGATCGAGTGGGAACGGGTGCATGATCTGCCGGAATACACCTATTTTAACCATAGCATTCACGTTGCCAAGGGCGTGGGCTGCTCGACCTGTCATGGACAGATCGACAATATGCCTTCGGTTTATCAGGAAAATACCCTGCAAATGGAATGGTGTTTGGCTTGCCATCGCGAGCCAGAGAAATTTATCAGGCCCAAGTCTGAGATCTATAACATGCAGTGGCAGAACAGCGATCTCGGTGCAGAAGAACGAAAAAGCCTGAAGGCTGACCTGAAGATCAGAAGTAAAGAAATGATGACGAGTTGTTCAACCTGTCACAGATAGAACGACGTTAATAAAGGAACGCAAACGAAAATGTCGAGCCCAGCAAGCAAAACTAACTTTGCCTCAATACGCGATAGCATTCTGTCGCAGAACGGGAAGGAATATTGGCGTAGTCTCGAGGAGCAAGCCGATACGCCTGAATTCAGGAAGTTTATCTCCGAAGAATACCCGCATGAGATAGAGGAATGGGATAGCGGCCTGAGCCGACGTAATTTTGTCAAAGTGATGGGAGCGTCCCTCGCTCTCGCAGGCCTTAGCGGCTGCGTTATTCAGCCGCCGGAAAAGATCGTTCCTTACGTCAAACCAGTCGAGGGCATGCTGCCGGGAACAGCCAATTTCTTTGCCACCGCAATGTCAGTAGGCGGTGTCGCGACAGGGCTGCTAGCAAAGTCATACGAAGGCCGTCCGGTAAAGATCGAGGGAAATCCAGATCACCCTGGCAGCCGCGGTGCGACAGATATTTTCGCTCAGGCGTCATTGCTTGGGATGTACGATCCTGACAGGTCACAGGAAACCACTTTCAGAGGCAATCCAAAAACGTGGGAATCGTTTATGACCGAGGTCAGAGCCTCGATCGAGCAGAATCGTGCTGACGGTGGAGCCGGTGTGCGGTTTCTGACCGAGACGGTCACCTCGCCAACGCTGATCGATCAATTTGCCAAGATCAAGACGGAATTCCCGAATTCGAAATGGGTTCAGTACGAGCCGGTAAATCAGGACAATGTCTTCGCAGGGACGAAAATGGCGTTTGGAGCCCCTGCACAGCCGATCTACAAGCTTGAAAAAGCAGAACGCATCCTTTCTCTCGATGCAGACATTTTTTCCGGCTTCAACGTCGCTTACATTAAGGATTTTGCGGCCGGTCGTGCACTTACAGAAGAGAAAAAAGATATTAACCGCCTATACGCTATCGAGACGACGATCACCTTAACAGGTGCGAAAGCGGATCATCGATTAGCCGTAAAGCCAAGTCAGATGGGCGAGGTCGCTAAAGCTGTCGCTAAGGCTGTCGGTGTTGCCGGAGCGACTTCCGCTTATACGGAAAACTCGGCATGGATCGCCGCGATGGCAAAAGATCTTGTCGAGCACAAAGGTAAGTCGGTCGTGGTTCCCGGAAATAATCAGCCGCCCATCGTGCATGCACTTGCTCATGCCATGAATTCGGCACTTGGGAACATCGGTGAAACGGTTGTTTACGCGGAGCCGATGTCGCCTGGAACTGACAAAACTCAGGTCGAGCAGCTTCGAGAGTTGATCGGTGACATCGACGCGGGCCGCGTTAAGATGCTGGTTATCCTCGGCGGAAATCCGGTTTACAACACGCCCGCCGATCTAAAATTGAACGCCGAGCGAATGAAGAAGGCGGGAACTACGGTTCACCTTGGCCAGCATTTTGACGAGACTGCCGAGCATTGCTACTGGCATGTAGCTGAAAAGCATTTTCTCGAATCGTGGAGCGACGGCCGTGCCTACGACGGAACGGTCTCGTTAGTTCAGCCGCTCATTGCTCCGCTCTATGACGGTAAGAGTATTCATGAGGTTGTTCAGCTCTTTTTCAAGGAAGGATTTGATAAGAAAGACCACGATATAGTCAAAGAATACTGGCAGAAGGCTGATATTAAATCCGCTTCGCCAGTGGCAGCTAAGGTCGAGAATAAAACAGAGGCAAAACCTGCCGCTTCGGCTGAGGCAAAACCTGAGACTAAGCCTGAGACGGCGGCTGTGACCACTCCGGTAGCTGAAGTAGCGAAAAAAGAAGCCCCGAAACCGGAAGCAACTCCTGCTGCAGCTGTTGCTGGTGCCGCACCAAAGAGCTTTGAAGATAATTGGCGAAAGGCGGTTCACGACGGTGTTGTTCCCAATTCCGCTCCGGCGGCCAAGACCCTGACCGCGACGACCGCGTTCATGAGTCAGCCAGAGGCTAAGCCCGCTGCGGGCGGCAGCCTTGAGATATCGATCCTGCCCGATCCGTCTGTCTATGACGGCCGTTTTGCGAATAACGGCTGGCTGCAGGAATTGCCAAATCCTCTGAATAAGGTCACGTGGGAAAATGTGGCGCTGATCAGCCCACGAACTGCAAAGAAACTAGGCATTAACCTTAATAACGACGAACGTGAGTACGTCGGCGGTTCGCAAGGTGCCAGCTTTATCAATACGAAGGGTGGAAACCAATTCTCAGATCTCGTGACCCTCAAATATCAGGGCGGCGAGATACAAAAGCCAGTCCCGATGTGGATAGCTCCGGGCCAACCAGATGATGTCGTAACCATTCACATGGGCTACGGACGCACTCGGGCCGGAAAGGTCGGTACCGGACTCGGATACAGTGCATTTGACGTAATGCGTTCAGATGCAATGAATTACGGGTTTGGCGAGATCGCTAAAAAGGGTGAGACGACGACGGTTGCTTCGACTCAGATCCACTTCAACATGGAAGGCCGTGACCTGCTTCGTGTTTGGGATCTTGAAGATTACAAGGCTCATCCGGACATGGGACATCAGCATGATGAATATCCCAAGTCGATGTACCCGTACGAACAGCACCAAGCCGTTTATAACGAGAATTACAAGTGGGCGATGTCTATCGACCTCAATTCTTGTGTTGGTTGTAATGCCTGCGTTCTAGCCTGTCAGTCAGAGAACAATATTCCTGTGGTCGGTAAAGAGCAGGTCAATCGCAGCCGTGAAATGAACTGGCTTCGCGTCGACGCTTACTATTCCGGCGACATCAATGATCCGGAAGGTCCGCATTTCCAGCCGGTGCTGTGTATGCAGTGCGAGCAGGCACCATGCGAGGTCGTATGCCCTGTCCATGCTACTGTTCACAGTGCAGAAGGCCTCAACGACATGGTCTATAACCGCTGTGTCGGAACGCGTTATTGCTCGAACAACTGTCCATACAAGGTACGCAGATTCAACTTCCTTCTGTACCAGGATTGGAACACGCCGCAGTATAAACTCATGCGTAACCCAGAGGTTTCGATCAGAAGCCGCGGTGTCATGGAAAAATGCACCTTCTGTACGCAGAGGATCTCGGCCGCAAGGATCGAGGCGGAGAAGGACGGACGTAAAGTTCGCGATGGCGAAGTGGTAACGGCTTGTCAATCGGCATGTCCCACAGGAGCGATCGTATTTGGCGACCTTCACGACCCGGCAAGCAAGATAGCCAAGGTTAAGAAAGATCACCGCGACTATAAGCTGTTGAACGAACTCAACACTCAGCCGCGAACGACATATATGTCGAGCCTGAAGAATCAGAACAAAGAAATGCCTGATTACAAGGCTCCGGCCCCGCAGAAACATGCGGCTGCGCCAATAGCTGATACAAAGAAAACGGGAGGCGAGGGGCACTAGGAAGTTTCTGTTTCAGTGTATCGTGACTATCGATCACCGGAAGCCTTAAATTCTCGAAATATGCAGGACGCAAAAGATCTAAAACAGAAGCTTCACCCGTCAATGCTCGATGGCGATCATGATTATGCGAGTGTCACTGACAAGATCAGTGACATTACGCTAAAGAAGCGTACGCCATTCGGCTGGTTCATCGGATTTGGGTTGGCCTTTATGGTCGCCCAGCTGCTGATGTTCTCGGTTATCTGGCTGCTTGCCAACGGTATCGGTATCTGGGGTAATAACCAGCCGGTCGGTTGGGCATTCGACATTATCAACTTCGTCTGGTGGATCGGTATCGGTCACGCCGGAACGCTCATCTCCGCGATTCTGCTTCTGATGAATCAGAAATGGCGCACGTCGATCAACCGTTTTGCCGAGGCAATGACGCTTTTCGCCGTTGCCTGCGCCGCGATGTTTCCGCTTTTGCATACCGGTCGTCCATGGCTTGCGGCTTATTGGCTGTTCCCGTATCCGAATACGATGGGGATCTGGCCGAACTTTAGAAGCCCGCTTATTTGGGACGTTTTCGCTGTTTCCACGTACGCTACGGTTTCCGCATTGTTTTGGTACGTTGGGTTGATACCCGATTTTGCTACGCTTCGCGACCGTGCAAAGAATAAGTATTTCAAATTTGTGTATGCCGCCCTGTCATGGGGTTGGCGTGGATCGGCGCGTCACTGGCACCGCTATGAGATCACGTATTTGATCCTCGCCGGGCTTTCGACGCCGCTGGTTTTGTCGGTACACTCGATCGTTTCGTTTGACTTCTCGGTTTCACAGGTTCCTGGCTGGCATGCCACGATCTTCCCGCCATACTTTGTGGCAGGAGCTGTTTTCGCAGGGTTCGCGATGGTTCTCATCCTTTGTATTCCGCTTAGGCGTTGGTACAGGATGCAGGATTTCATTACCCACCAGCATCTTGTCTACATGGCTAAGGTCATGCTGGCGACCGGTTTGATCGTCTGCTACGGCTATGCGATGGAAGCGTTCTTTGGCTGGTACAGCGCCTCACAGTACGAGGTCTTCATGGTCAAGAATCGTATCTGGGAAGGCCCTTACTGGTGGTCATACTGGCTTCTGATCTTTTGTAACGGTGCGTCCATTCAGCTTCTTTGGTTCGAGCGGTTCAGAAATAGCGAGTTTTGGCTCTTTACGATCTCTATCATTGTGAGCGTCGGTATGTGGCTCGAGCGTTTCGTTATTATCGTAACTAGTTTGCACAGAGACTTCTTACCTTCGTCATGGGCCATGTATTCCCCGACGATGTTCGACTGGTCGATGTTCATTGGTACCATCGGGCTATTCTTCACGCTGTTGTTCCTGTTTGTCAGGTTCGTTCCTATCATCTCGATCTTTGAGGTGAGAACGTTATTACCTGAGGCTCATGAGCACGGGCATCATCAGGATTTTGAAGAAAAAGTAAATACGGTTCAGGAGTCGGACGACAAGGCTTGATCGTAGGAAGAGAAAATTTTTGACTTGGTAGTTTAGAGCTATGGGAAACAACCTTCACGGGATATTAGCTGAATTTGATTCAGTGACCGAATTGGTCGAGGCAGCACGAAAAGTACGTGACGCTGGCTATACCAAGACGGACGCTTTCTCGCCGTTCCCGCTTCATGAGATCGACGAGGCTCTCGGTATCAAACGCAGTATTCTGCCCTACCTTATTTTTGCTGGCGGCGTTACTGGTTTGTGTGCGGGGATCGGGTTGCAGGTTTTCGTTCACGTTATAGAGTGGCCCATCATTGTTGGCGGCCGCCCGCATTTCAGTCTTCCTGCATTTATTCCGCCTGCGTACGAATTGACGATCCTTTTTTCGGCGTTCGTTGCGGTATTTGGAATGTTATTTATGAATGGCTTGCCGGCACCGTATCACCCGGTGTTCAACGTGCCCAGATTTGCTTTGGCGACGAGAGAGAAGTTTTTCCTGATCATAGAAGCGGCCGATCCGAAATATGATTACGAAGACACTAAAAAGTTTATGGAAAGCCTTAATGCACAGGAGGTATTCGATGTTGAAGAATAACTCCGGTCTGAGCTTGGACAATACAAGGAAGACACTTACGTTTTCGAAAACGAGGTCAATATTTGTCCTGTTTGTCGTTTCCGTTGGTATTCTTTCCGGTTGCGGCATCAGAGCTGACATGCAGGATCAGCCTCGTTACAAGGCTTACAAGAAAAGTGAGTTTTTTAGTGATAAACGCGGATCACGCGACATGGTCGAGGGAACCGTTCCCAGAGGTCAACTGCGAGAGAACAAGGCGTTTTATACCGGAAAGGTCGATAATCCTAACCTTAGTGCTCCGGCAGCCACAACTACCGACGCAACCGGGAATACACTTGTGACCAGCTTTCCTAATGCGATCGACGAGTTTCCGGTTCCGGTCACAAAGGAGCTGATCGACCGCGGTCAGGAAAGATACAATATCTACTGCATCGTGTGTCACGGGCCTCTCGGTAACGGTGACGGGATGATCGTTCGCCGTGGATTCTCTAAACCGCCGACCTACAATGACGACAGGCTTCGTAATGCTCCTGTTGGACATTTTTACGACGTAATGACAAATGGTTGGGGCAAGATGAACAGCTACGCTTACGTCATCCAACCGGCGGATCGCTGGGCGATCGTCGCTTACATCCGGGCTCTGCAGGTAAGTCAGAATCCGGAAGAAGCGCTGAAGAATAATTCAAAAACTGAGCCAGGCTCAGCACCTCCGAAGTCCGGCGAGACCACTCACGGAGGAAAACCTTAAATGGCGAATCCTGAAAATTATCAAGCACCAGCCGACCTGGCCCGTCTGCGAACTCTCGCACTCGGCATCGGGGGCGTGGCCCTCATAGCGGTCGCGGTTGGGGCGTATTTCAATACCGAGCAGGCATTGCGCTCGTGGCTACTTGGCTTCATTTTCTGGGGCGGACTTTGTTTCGGATCACTCGGAGTTCTTATGCTCCAGTATCTGACGGGCGGAGCTTGGGGCGTGGTCATCAGACGGATCGTCGAAGCGGGCTCGCGAACATTGCCCTTGGTCGTCCTTCTTTTCGTTCCGCTGGCAATAGGTGTTTATACACACAACATCTATGAGTGGACGCACATGGAGCCAACCGCTCATGCTATCGAGGCACGCGGGCCATATTTGACGACCTGGTTTTGGATCCTTCGTTCGGCGATCTACTTCGCTCTGTTTGGCATGATGATCTATCTGCTGAATAAATGGGGAGCTGACCAGGATAAGACAACCACCGTTGAGGAGTCGAGACTGATCCTGGAAAAGGCGTCACGTTTTTCCGGCCCTATCATGGTGCTCTATGCGGTTGTCGTGACATTTGCCGTCGTTGACTGGATCATGACGCTCGATCCGCACTGGTTCTCGACCATTTGGGGACTGCTCTTCGTCGCGGGCTGGGGATTAAGCACGTTCTGTTTCTCGGTAACGATGCTGGCCTATCTCCTCGACAAATCGCCAATGAACGGCGTTCTTGGAAAAAGACATTTCCACGATCTCGGCAAATTAATGCTGGCATTGGTCATGGTCTGGGCGTATTTCAATTTCTCGCAGTTTTTGATCATTTGGTCAGGAAACCTTCCGGAGGAAACTGGTTGGTATCTGACCCGTATGAAGGGAGCATGGGCTTACATCGGTGTAGGACTGATCCTGTTCCACTTTGCGTTTCCTTATCTCTTGCTCTTAAAGCGTGACCTAAAGCGTCAGGCGTCACTGCTGGCGTCGATTGCAATATTTATTCTCTTCATGCGACTGGTCGATATGTTCTATCAGATCGGACCAAGCTATCGCGTGTCGCCGGGTATTGTTGAACAGGGATTGTTCTCACTTAGCTGGCTTGATTTTGCTGCACCGATCGCCGTTGGTGGGTTGTGGCTGTGGTATTTCTTCGGTGAATTGGCCAAACGGCCTATCGTTCCGGCGAAAGATCCATATTTTGAAGAAGCTATCGAGCACGGTAGGGGCCATTAATTTAAGAATATGTCGTCAAAGAAACATACAGACACGGCGATCGATCTAAATAAGCCGTACGAAGAGAACGAGATCCAGTTGAAGGGGATCATCGGCTTTGCCGCAGGTCTTTTTCTCTTGATCGTGATCACGTTCGGGCTGATGTGGGCATTTCTAAATGTTCTAAAGGACTATTCTAAGGAAGGCGTAGTCGCTAATCCGATGCTGATGAACGAGAGAGAAAGGCTTCCGCCTGAACCTCGGCTTCAGGGAGCTCCAGGTTTTGGAGTTGATTCGGAAAGAGGCTGGGTGAACATGGAGTTGGGGCCGCCGCAGGCCGAATACTGGGAACTTGCAAAGCAGTGGAAGGTTTTGTGGGAAAAGGGACACAAAGATGCCAAGACCGGTGTCACCGTCGTAATGCCTATCAAGGATGCGAAAGAAAAGGTTCTCGCTCAGAATCTTAAGGCAAAGTCGGGAGCCGAGGCAGAGAAACTTCTTAAAGATTCGCGAATGAACATTACCGACGCAAGTGCTGGCAGAATGGCCGGGCAGTCAGTTAGATAACATGAGAAACCTATCGACATTTACAGGAACTCTTCGGAACCTTTCGGTTTTGTCGGTGATCCTTGTGTCGATGCTCGGCGTCGCGGCTCAGAAAAATGAGCACTATAACTCGCCGCTCTACTCTCCAAAGAAATATGATCCGACGGTCACTTCGGCGAATGGCTTGCCGGATGCGTTGAAAAAGACGGGGATCGAGCAGAAACTTGGCGATCAGCTGCCACTCGAGACTGAGTTCAGAGATGAAAACGGCGAGATCGTAAAACTAGGTAAGTATTTTGGAACCGGGCGTCCGGTTGTCGTCGCTTTCGTCTATTACGAATGTCCGATGCTTTGCAACCAGGTCTTGAACGGCTTGACGGGTTCATTGAAAGGGATAAATTTCGACGCAGGAAAAGAGTTCGACGTAGTGGCGATTAGTTTTGACGCTCGCGAATTCGACAAACCAGATCTTGCCAAGAATAAGAAAGCGGGCTACATGGAACGCTACGGCCGGCCGGGAACCGAGAAAGGCTGGCATTTCCTGACCGGTACAGAAGAATCGATAAGATCGGTAACATCTGCCGCTGGTTTTGGGTTTGAGTGGGATGAGAAGAGTGATCAGTTTGCCCACGCGGCCGCGATCATGGTCACGACGCCTGAAGGAAAGCTTTCGCGTTATCTTTACGGCATCGACTATTCGCCGAAGGATCTGAAGTTCGGGATCATGGAATCAGCGGAGAGCAAGGTTGGCAGCCCGGCGGATCAGCTCATGCTGTATTGCTTTCATTATGACCCGTCAACCGGAAAATATGGCCTTGCGGTCCTCAATATTGTAAGAGTTGGCGGTATCGCTACGCTGATGGGCCTCGGGGCGATGGGATTAGTGTTTTGGCGAAGGAATAAAAGAAAAATTGCGGATAGTGAGCAGTAAGGCTGATCGATCTACTTAGAGCGTAAGCGTTGATTGCTGATAAGTTATGCAGACTACATCTTGGGTACCATTATTTCCGGATCAGGGCTCGACCTTTGCGTGGCAGGTTGATGCATTGTATTTCTACCTGATCGCGGTAAGTATCGCCTTTACGATTCCGATTGTAGCGGCCATATTCTTCTTCGCGATCAAGTATCGCGAGACAGAGAAATACGCGACCCCGGAAGAGATGCATGGCTCTATGGTCCTTGAGACGGTTTGGTCGATCATCCCATTCGTCATCTCGATGACTATTTTCCTTGGCGGAGCGATCGTCTTTTTTCAACAGTACACGCCGCCGGACGACGCAATGGAAGTTTACGTCGTCGGTAAACAGTGGATGTGGAAGATCCAACATCAAACAGGCCAGCGTGAGATCAATGAACTTCACGTTCCCGTCGGTCGCAAGGTCAAATTGACGATGACGACCGAGGACGTTATCCATGATTTTGATATCCCGGCGTTTCGTACCAAGGCCGACGTTGTTCCGGGCCGATATACATACATGTGGTTCGAGGCGACAAAACCTGGTAAATATCGTCTGTTCTGCGCCGAATATTGCGGACTCAACCACTCTGGAATGGGCGGATGGGTTTACGTGATGGAGCAGCGTGATTTTGACAACTGGCTCAGCGGCAACGTTTCGGGTCAGACGCCGGTCGAGGCAGGTAAGGATCTGTTCGAGAACAAGCTCGGATGTGCGTCATGTCATGCGGGCGGAGCGAATCAGCGTGGAGCCAAGCTCGAAGGCATCTTTAACCATGATGTGAAACTCGTGGGCGGCACGACCGTGAAGGCGGACGAGCAGTACCTTCGAAATTCAATACTCAACCCCTCTGCACAGGTTGTTGAAGGCTATCAGCCGATCATGCCGACATTCAAGGGGCAGGTTACTGAAGAGCAGTTAAATTCACTGATCGCGTACATTAAATCATTAACGCCGAATGCAGGAACTGCGGCAGCGACCGCACCGGCCGCGAATTCGGCCCCGGCTGCGAATTCCGCGCGGGCGAACAAGCCCGCAACTACTAAACCGGCAGCGAACAGCAATAAATAAGGTTTTTACAAGACTATGCAAACGCAAGATGCAATTACAGCAGGTTATGGCGGTGAGGCGAAGTCAAATTATTTGACCAACGGCTCGACCCTTAAATCTTGGCTGTTGACCAAGGATCACAAGCGGATCGCTCTAATGTATCTGATCTCCGTCTCGGCCTTTTTTATGGCGGGAGGTCTGTACGCGGCGACAATTAGGCTTGAGCTCCTGACGCCGGCGAGCGACCTGCTCGAATCGGCAACCTATAATAAAGTATTCACCCAGCACGGGATCCTGATGATCTTTTTCTTCTTGATCCCGTCGATCCCTGCGATCCTGGGCAATTTCCTTTTGCCGCTAATGATCGGTGCGAAGGATCTGGCGCTGCCGCGGATCAACCTGTTGAGCCTGTATATATATTGGGCGGCGGGTATCCTGGTGATCTTCGCGTTGATGCAGGGCGGTGTTGATACAGGTTGGACCTTTTACGCACCATACAGTACGACGTTCTCAAATTCGTACGTGATGCTGGTCGGGCTTGGTATTTTTATCAACGGGTTCTCATCCATTCTGACAGGGCTTAATTTTATCGTGACCATACATACGATGAGAGCTCCGGGAATGACCTGGTTTCGCATGCCCCTATTTGTGTGGGCACACTACGCGACCAGTTTGGTAATGATCCTCGGAACGCCGGTAGTTGCTATTACAGTATTGCTTTTGGCGATCGAACGGGTTGGCCGCGTTGGTATATTTGACCCGTCCATCGGCGGCGACCCGATCCTGTTCCAGCATCTGTTCTGGTTCTATTCGCACCCGGCGGTTTACATCATGATCCTTCCCGGGATGGGTGTTATTTCCGAGCTTATTTCAAATTTCTCGCGAAAGAAGATCTTTGGATACGAATTCATCGCCTTCTCATCGATCGCGATCGCAGTTTTTGGTTTCCTCGTATGGGGCCACCATCTGTTTGTCAGCGGCCAGTCGATGTATGCAGGCCTCGTGTTCTCGTTCCTGACAATGGTGGTTGCGGTTCCGTCCGCGATCAAGATGTTCAACTGGACGGCGACGCTCTACAAAGGTTCGATCTCATACGACACGCCGATGCTCTACGCGATCGGTTTCATGGGCCTGTTCCTCATCGGCGGCCTAACCGGATTGTTCCTCGGCGCCATCGGCCTTACCGTTCATTTGACCGACACTTACTTCGTAGTTGCCCATTTCCATTATGTGATGGTGGGCGGACAGGTGATCGCATACTTAGGCGGTATCCATTATTGGTGGCCTAAGATGACGGGCAGAATGTATTCGGAATTCTGGGGCAAGATCTCAGCGATGCTGGTATTCGTCGGGTTTAACCTTACGTTTTTCCCCCAGTTCATCCTTGGGTATCAGGGAATGCCGCGGCGGTATGCCGCATATCCTGAGGAATTGCAGGTCCTTAATATATTCTCGACCGCAGGGGCATCTGTCCTCGGTATCGGCCTAATAATGCCGGCTATATATCTGACGCATTCGCTAGTCTTTGGTAAGCGTGCCGAGGCAAATCCTTGGATGCATCCTGGGCTTGAGTGGCGAACGTCTTCACCGCCGCCAACCGAGAATTTTGAGGAAATGCCGGTTGTCACGTGGGAAGCATACGAATTTGGCGAAGAAAGCGGTTTAGATCTCGAAGAAGCAAGACGTAGAGAGGCATCGACGGTTACAGCTTAGACAAAAAACAACAAGTTTGTAGGAAATCTATTTTAGGATCAACCTTCGAGCTTTTGATCAACGAATAATGTCGACACACGAAGATAATCACGAACATCATCACCAGCCCGGTCTTCAGCATCAGTTCGAAGACATGGCTCAGCAGGAAGAGAGCGTCACAATTGCAATGTGGCTTTTCCTCGTGCAGGAGATCATGTTCTTCGGCGGGCTGTTCACTGCGTACCTCGTATTCCGCTCAAAATATCCGATGGCATTTGCCGCGGGTAGTAATCACCTTGATGCTTTCTGGGGCGGTCTTAATACAATTGTCCTGATCGTCAGCAGTTTGACGATGGCCTTGACGGTTTACTACGCGCAGAAAGGGAATCGTAATTTGCAGGTCATCATGATCGTGCTGACGATGATCTTTGGTACGGTGTTTCTTGGCGTTAAGGCTATCGAATACACGGCGAAGTATAACGACGCTCTGGTGCCGATCGCAGGTTTGAACAAGAAGCATCCTGCCGATAAATCGGGCCACGATACGCCTGAGAAGCCATGCTGGGAAGTTGAACACGGCCCGGCCGCAGCGGCACATCATCCGCCTAATCCAAAGGGCGAATTCCAGTGGGCGGATTGTTCGCTCGTCAAGATGGCTCAGGATGGAAACTTTTTAACTGATTCGGAAAAGATCGGCTATTTTTCCAATGGACAGATAGATGCTAATAAATTCCGTGACCGTGTCCGCATATTTTATTGGATCTATTTCGTGATGACCGGGCTTCACGCCCTGCACATGATCGTCGGGCTTGGGCTGATGGCATGGCTGGGGTACAAGGCATGGCGCGGAACGTACAGTTCCGAATATTATATGCCAGTCGAAATGTCCGGCCTTTACTGGCACTTTGTCGATATTGTTTGGATATTCCTGTTTCCGCTGCTTTACTTGCTCGGCAGGCACTTTAATCACTAGGAGAGGCTATGGCGGAACATAACGAACACCACGAACACCACGACGATCATGATCACATGAATATACCGAAGTATCTCGGCATATTCGGTATTCTCATTGTTGGCACCGTGCTTACCTATTTTGCGGCAACGGTCGATATGGATCATATCTTTCCTGGTATGAATACGCTTGTCGCTCTGCTGATCGCGTTTACCAAAATGACGTTCGTGATGCTCTTTTTCATGCACGTTTATTGGAGCAAACGGATGATTTGGCTAGCGGCCGTTGCCAGCTTTTTCTGGCTGGCGATCATGTTCGCCTACACCATGCAGGATTACCTGACCCGAAATTCGGGAGTTTTCGGCGGTTGATAGTATAAGGTTTACGAACAATTGACGCGGAACGAGGTGGTATTTCCCCTTGTTCCGCGTCTTTTGTTGGCTAGCGTACACAGTTCTGAAATGCTATTATTTTGCGTTTAAGAGTTCTGCAGTATTTCAAGCAGTTCCATGGCAACTAGGCCAATGAGTTGGCACATCAGAGACGAATGAAGTATTTACCGGGTTATCTGTTGCGGTCGAGAATATTGCTCATAATCGCCGCTTTCACACTCTTTACGGGCTGTAATCTCGTTAAGAAAGAAAGCAAGACGCCGACGCTGCTCAAGACTGAGACCGCCGGGCAGACCGAGCTTCTGAAGGAAGTAAATCGGTACGCTTCGGTCAATTCGATGCGGGCAAAGATGGATCTGAAGTTTGAGGATAACTCCTTTGCCGAGTTTGGTACCAAAGAAGCGTATCGCAATGCGCCTGGCGAGATCGTGGTTCAGCGTCCATCGATGATCCTGCTGAAGGTACAGTTTCCAATAACGGGATCGGACATTGCTCAAATGTCATCAGACGGAACGAACTTTAGGGTTGCTATCCTGAATGTAGGCGATGACAAACTTAAAAAGTTTGTTAAAGGCAGTAATAACGCAGATTATTCGAAATTGCAGAAGAATTTCAGCGCAGGTTCGAATGGCAGCAGTAATTCCAAGGCGGCCAAGGAAAGCGTCAACGCCTTCACTAACCTGCGGCCACAGCACTTTACCGACGCGATGCTCGTTCGCCCTGTCGATCCCGCGAACATCTATACGCAGAGCAGCATCTTTCAGATCGAGGACGATAATACCGTCAACAGCAAATCGCCGATCCGCAAGGTCATGCGTGGTTATTACCTGCTCGACGAATATGTAAAGCAGGGCGACGGATCGTTAAAGATCTCGCGTCGGTTCTGGTTCGATCGCGTTGGCGGTATCAGGCTGGCTAAGCAGCAGATATTTGACTCGAGCGGTGAGATCGATTCGGATATCATCTATGGCAAGGAAGGGCAGTTGACGGAGACGACCGATTATCGCAATCTGCCGCTTGAGATACAGGTCACGCGCCCGAAAGAAAAATATGCGATGAAGCTCACGTATCAGACACCGGAAGCGGTTACGATCGGCAAGAAGTATCCTGATGCGGCATTTGTTTTGCAGAATACGTGGAATCTGGAAGAGGTCGATCTCGATAAAAGATTAGCAGAGGTAAAGGTCGATCAGCCGACCAGCAACGTCAACCGAACGGGCGTGACGAAGTATCAATAAGAAACGCCTGATGAAACCGATCTTACAAACCATTGATCTTAAAAAATCCTACAAGGTTGGAAAGCTGGAAGTTCCGGTGCTTCGCGGCCTTTCGATGGATGTGAATGAGGGCGAATTCGTCGCGATCATGGGGCCTTCGGGCTGTGGGAAATCGACGCTGCTTCATCTGCTAGGTGGATTGCTCAGCCCGACCAGCGGCAGTATTTTGATAGATGGTGAAGATCTGGCAAAGGTTTCTGATGCGAAGCGAACCGATATTCGCCGCCGAAAGATCGGATTCGTCTTTCAGCGTTTCAACCTTTTCCCGACGCTTTCAGCCGAGGGGAATCTGAAACTTGCTGAAAAGATCCACACCGGCAACGGCAGCAAGAACAGCGACCGCCGCCGCGAGGTTTTGCGGCTGCTCAAGCTTGAGGATAAAATGCACCATAAGCCGCTCGAACTTTCCGGCGGCGAGCAGCAGCGGGTCGCGTTAGCACGAGCGATCGTCAACGGTCCGGCGATAATTTTGGCGGATGAGCCGACGGGTAATCTGGATACGGAGAATTCCGAGATCGTGCTCAAGATGTTTCGCGAGTTGAACGAAAAATTCAACCAGACGATCATCATGATCACGCACAACCCCGAAGCGGCCGAAGCCTGCTCGAGAACGATACAGATGCGTGACGGACACGTAGTTAATTGAACTTTTTACTATGAAGAACGTGATCAATTGGAGCTATGAACGAGCCTCGTGGCAATGGGACGTTTTGTGCATTCTGATCATGTGTTTCATCTTTTTGACGCCGAAAGAATGGTTTAACAGCCGGGAAGCCGATGCAACCCAACCGAAGGCTCCGGCCGTCCAAGTCGGGACGGGGAATGTTAAATAGGTGGCGTAAAATCAATTAATGTTATGAAAGATATAATTCGATACAGTTTTTTAGTTTTTGGATTTTTGGTTATCGGTGCCGTAGCTTCTGTTCAGGACGCTGCAGCTCAAGGGCCGTTGGGGCAGATACTTAACCGCATGGAGGCCCATAGTAGGACACTTGATACCGTTCAGGCCAACGTAACCATGAAGAAATATAACCCGCAGCTGGATGAGACGGATACCTACACCGGATCAACGAGTTATATTCCGAAGACGTCCAAGGTCGGAAAGGGAAGGCTGTACATGCGGCTCGACTGGGTCAAGCCAGCTGTTGAACAGGTTGCCATCATCGGAGATGATTATCGGCTCTATAAACCGAGCATCAATCAGGTTTATGTCGGAAAGGTCAATAATGCTAAAACCTCGGCAGGTGCGGGTAACGCCCTCGGGTTTATGAGCATGAATAAGGAACAGATCAAGGCCAATTATGACGTCCAGATCATCGGACAGGAAAATATCGAAGACGGCACACCTACGATGAGATTATTGCTAAAGCCAAAGACTGCGACCACTTACAAGTCAGCGGAACTCTGGGTTGACGGCAACGGAATGCCGGTACAGGCAAAGGTGATCGAGCAGAATAACGATACGACGACTGTTACGCTGTCGGGTATCCGAAAAAATGCAACGCTCAACGTAGCGATCTTCAAATTGAATACGAAAGGAGCGAAAGAGATCAAAGTATAGATCTCAGATATCGTTCCATCTGACCACGCATAATTGCAGCATTTATCAACGTGGGAAACTGTGGAACGATGGAACGGAACGATTTTAAGTAATGGCAAAGGCGAGTAGTTTTAGCAGATTTACGCGTGGTGTGAAGCATACGGTCAAGGCCTTTGCTTCGACCAAGCATCCGGTGTTGGTACACATTGTGCCGATGCGGCGGTGTAATCTTGCTTGTACATATTGCAACGAATACGACAAAACCAGCGATCCGGTGCCGATCGATGTCATGCTTGAGCGGATCGATAAGCTAGCCGAGTTCGGCTCGTCCGTCATCACGATTTCAGGCGGCGAACCGATGATGCATCCCGAGATCTACGAGATCATCGATAGGATTCGTCATCACGGGATGATCGCAGGGTTGATTTCGAACGGCTATTATTTCCAACCGGAAAAGGTCAAAAAGCTGAACGAAGTCGGTCTCGATTACCTCCAGATATCGATCGACAATGTGACACCTGACGACGTTTCGAAGAAGAGCCTTAAGGTACTCGACGCGAAGCTTGTTAATCTGCAGCAGTACGCGAAATTCAAGGTCAATATAAACTCGGTCGTAGGCGGCGGCGTGGCAAATCCTGAGGAAGCCCTGATCATCGCCAACCGTGCCCGCGAGCTTGGGTTTTCTTCGACCGTAGGAGTTATCCACGACGGTGACGGCCTCAACAAGGGGTTGACCGTTCGTGAGAAGGAAGTTTACAAAGAGATCAAGAGTAAAGGTCAAAGCTCGTACGCCCGCTGGAACTGGTTCCAGGACAAGCTGGTTGAGGGCGAGGAATACGATTGGCGTTGCCGTGCGGGTGCAAGATATCTGTATATCGACGAGTTCGGCATTGTTAACTGGTGTTCGCAGCAACGCGGAACGCCCGGTATCCCGCTTCTCGAATATACCCAAGCCGACATGGACCGCGAGTACATCACCGAAAAATGGTGTGCCCCGACTTGCACGATCCAATGCGTCCACCAGGTCGGCCACCTTGACGCGTGGCGCGACAAACAGATCTCGCTTTCCGATTTCAACAAACGGAACGGGAAGGGGTTGAAGAAGGACACCGTCGCGCAGGTTTTGGGCGCGGACTAAGCCGTGTGAGTAGATAGATGATCGATACCCTCGCAGCCTGGCACGAAATAGTCTCCCGACGCGATGTTACCGGCATCGGGCCGTTGCTCAGCGATGACGTTACCTTTCACTCGCCGGTGGTTCATACTCCGCAGATAGGTAAAGCCAGAACGCTGCCTTACCTTCAGGCTGCATATCACGTTTTTCTCAACGACAGCTTCCGCTACGTTCGTGAAATTAGCGATGAGAGCGGAGCCGTCCTGGAGTTTGAGCTAGAGATCGACGGCGTTGCGATCAATGGTGTCGATTTGCTGAAGTGGAATGCCGACGGCGAGATCATTGAGTTCAAGGTAATGCTCCGCCCGCTAAAGGCAGTTAACCTTATCCATGAAAAGATGGGGGCAATGCTCGCTGCCGCCTCGGAGAGGGAATAAACAAAGCTCTTTGCGTGCATATTATTGGTTATGACACGACCAAAACTATTCATACCAACCATTCTCGGCACCCCGCGCAAGAACCGTCAGAGCGAGCAGGTCGCAAACTGGCTGGTCTCAAAGATCGAGGAACGCGATGACATCGGCACACAGCTCTTTGACGTGCGTGATTTTGATCTGCCCCAAGATGATTACGGCACGGAGATAGTCGGCGATTTTCCCGAGTGGCGAGATGCCATGATCAAGGCCGATGGACTGATCATTGTCACACCTGAATACAATCACGGCTATCCTGGCACACTCAAGGCGGTTCTCGACCTTTTACTGAAAGAATACATCCACAAAGCCGTAGCCTTCGTCGGCGTGTCTGCACAGGTCTGGGGCGGCACGCGCGTTGTCGAGGCAATGGTCCCCATGGTAACAGAACTCGGCCTGACGCCTACTTTTACAGATCTCAATTTTCCACGAGTCCACACGCAGTTCGATGACGAAGGCGATGTCGTAGATCCGGCGAATAACAAACGTGCAACCGCCTTTCTCGATGAACTGGTTTGGATGGCCACGACGCTGCGTTGGGGCCGCGAGAATCTATCGTCAAAGTACCACCAATAGGTTATCCTGTACTCGAGATGAGTAAGCTACACAACGAAATGCATCGCTCGCACCGGATCAGCTGGCTTCGAGCCGCCGTTCTTGGTGCAAACGACGGGATTGTTTCAACCGCTAGCCTGGTCATAGGTGTCGCGGCTGCATCAGCGAACAAGGAATCGGTGATGCTGGCTGGTGTGGCGGGCTTATTTGCCGGGGCGCTATCGATGGCAGCGGGTGAGTATGTGTCAGTTCACTCACAGTCCGATACAGAGAAGGCAGATCTTGAGTTGGAAAGAAGGCATTTGGCGGACGAACCTGAATTTGAGTTGCAGGAACTTGCAGCTATCTATGAGGATAGAGGCCTCGACCCCGAGCTTGCGGCAAAAGTAGCAGAACAGCTCATGGCACACGACGCTCTCGGGGCACACGCCCGTGATGAGCTCGGCATTACCGAAACGATGAGTGCTCGTCCGCTACAGGCGGCATTCTTTTCGGCGATCAGCTTTGCCGTCGGAGCCATCCTTCCACTTTCAGCTGCCTGGCTTGTTCCGATCGATCTGACGCTCGTGGTCGTATCGATAAGCTCCCTCGCCTTTCTAGCTCTTCTGGGAGCCGTAGCGGCTCGTGCCGGCGGAGCCGGAATGCTGACAGGAGCTGTAAGAGTTTTATTTTGGGGTGCCATCGCTATGGGAGCTACCGCGATCGTTGGTCGGATTTTTGATACGGTCGTCTAAGATCAACGGCGTGGAACACGTTCGCCAATTGTCCATACGATCACAGAGCTCGAAAGTCCTAGCCCTGACAATCTTCCGGCCATCATTATCATCGTCTCGCCTGGTTCGATGACCTCCGCTTCGAGTAGAGTTTTTTCGCCAATCGCCAGCATCCCGTGTGTCGAATCACTGCTTTCGTGAACAAAAGGTTTTACGCCCCAGATAAGGGAGAGTTGATTCCACGCATCACGCGACTGGGTCAGAGCATACGTTTCCAAACCGGACCGAACGGTTGAGAGTCGGCGTGCCATGAGTCCTGATTCAGTAAACACAGCGACCTTGTCTGTCTGCATTTCTTTGGCAGCATAGGCGGCGGCTTTGCAAAGGGCCTGACTTGTTCGTCCGGATGGAGACTGTGAAAACTTGATCGGCCTGCGAAGCTGGTCGGCTTTTATAGTTTCGGCCGAATCTATGATCCGAACCATCGTTTTTATCGATTCGACAGGATAACGTCCCGAAGCCGTTTCCGCCGAAAGCATCACCGCATCTGTACCATCCCAAACTGCATTGGCGACATCCGAAGCCTCGGCTCTTGTTGGGAACGGATTTTCGATCATCGACTGCAGCATCTGTGTGGCTGTGATGACAAATTTATCGTTCGCTACCGCCTTTTCAATGATGCGTTTTTGATAGACAGGCACCAGCTCCACACTTGTTTCGACACCCAGATCGCCTCGGGCAACCATGAGGCCGTCGGTTGCCGCAATGATAGCGTCGAGATTCTCGATAGCCTCGGCTTTTTCGATCTTGGCTACGAGGAGAGCTCGGCCGAGTTCGCGTTTGTTGAGATCTTTTATGAGTTTTTTGACCTCAATGCAATCCTCCGCAGTTCGGACAAAAGACAGTGCGATGTAGTCAACATTTTGATCCATCGCCCAAACCAGATCGATGTGATCTTTTTCGGTCATCGACGGAATGGCGAGTGGCGTATTAGGTAGATTGATCCCTTTTCGCTCTGCGAGTTTTCCGCCGGTTACAACGCGACACACGACATCTGTGTCCGTCTTGGATTCAACCGTAAGGTCGATGGCCCCATCGTCCAGAAGAATTCGAGAGCCGACCTCGACGGCAGCGGGGAGATCGCTAAAATTTGTTGACACTTCGCGCGTGTTTCCGATGATCTCACGCGTGGTAATAACGAAAGCCTGTCCCTCGATCAGATCTATCGATTCGCCATTTTCAAGCGTTCGCGTCCTGATCTTTGGACCTGAAAGGTCGACGAGGATGGAGAGCGGTTTACCCAGGCTGCTGGCAACCTTTCTCGCGAGAGCGATCGTTTCTGCATGCTGCTCTTGTGTTCCGTGAGACATGTTGATGCGGATGGCATTAAGCCCCGCATTAAGCATAGCTTCGATTATGAACTGCTGATTTGAGGCAGGTCCGAGTGTGGCAAGTATCTTTGCTTTTCGCATTATTCTAAGTTTATCTAAAAGTCCCAAAGTCGCAAGCTTCAGTTAAGCGGATAACAAGGACTAGATCTTCCTCAAGCTATTTTTCTTCCGTAAATATGAATGAACCGCACCGACAAATGTCGAATGAGACCACGTAAGTGGTGACACCGACCGAGGTTCTCCCGTAAGGGGATCGATCTGCTCTGCTAAAACGCCAGAGGGCAATGCACGATCGGCTGTCCATTTTAAGATGTTCAGGCCTTTTTCCAGTTCGTCTTCGTCGTTAGCTGTAGCGATGTAATATTCAGCGAGCCATAGCGTTGTGATGATCCATGAGTTTGGTGGTGAATTATCGACTCCACGCATGTAACCGTCGTTCTCAAATCGCATCAGGCCGCTGATCGGTGTCGTGTTTAATAGGGTGCTCTTTATCGCATTCATCGTGGTCACGACCAACGGATCATCCACATTAAAGCAATCAAGATAGAATATTGCGAACATCGAGGCGTCAAGCGTCGGATCTTCCGCAAAGGAACCATCTTCATTCGCCGCCAGAGATCTTAAAAAATGGCCGCGTTCGTCGCTGTATAGATGCTCTCTCATGGCGGCGACCATGTCCGTTGCCACATGCTCGTAGGTCGCGGCTTTTTCGCTTTCGTTGAACTGATTTGCAAAATGAGCCGCCGCCCTTAATCCTGCAACGACCGTCGCACACGTAAATGTGTGCACCCCTAGTCGATCCTCCCATAGATTCCAGCTAGGATTTGGCAACTTGGTGGCATCATCTCGAAAGCTCACCATAAAGTCTGCACATCTTACAACTAGCTTCTCGTATAGATCGTGCGCCAATACTGTTTCTGGGTACATCTTATGATGTTCCCAAAGAGCCCAGATGATCAAAGCTGTTTCATCCTCTTGTATCGGAACAAGCCGCTCTTTTCGTACACGATCCCAATGAGCATGCCAACCTGAACCGACGCTGCCGTCCGGATTATATTTCTGCAGGAAGTAGCCGCCGGGCTCCACAATTCTGCCGCAAAGCTCAAAGAACTTTCTTGTCAGATCAGGATAACCTGCCAGGTCCAGAGCGTTGGCGATAAATGCTCCGTCGCGTGGCCACAAATAGCTATAGTGGTCTGTTGCCCGTTCCGTTACGTCGTGATCGTTTGCTGCGATGATCGCACCGCCGTTGTCGGTCTGAGTTCTGATGATCAGCAAGCTCCGTTTGTACAGATCAAGCACACTCTCAGGTAGATCGTCATTGTTGTTTTCAGGTTCACGGACCCAATGCCGCCAAAATCCTTCGGATTCAAGAAAGTAGTTCGGAGCCTCGCGGGTCATCACGTGATTATTAAGTCCTGCTACCTCTGTCCGGGTGGTTCCTGCGGCTATCCAGTAATAAAATTCAAATGTTCCGCGAGCTTCGAGCCGGTGATGCACACCAATTGTCGAATCGACAGACCCCTCCGTAATAGCTCCGCCGTACAAATTCCCGTCTTCAGCATCTCGCCACGTACCTTCGCTCGTGCGGAAAGCCTTTCTGCCAGTAGCGAACTCGTCAAAATGCGGCGATGTATTTATTAGAAAGTAGCGGTGCTTTTTATAGTGGATAAGAGAGCGTGTGTCTGGATCGTAAAACGCAGTGTCGCCGACGTTATTCTCGTAAATCCGAAAATCCTGGTGCAGGAAAACCCGGATGTTTCGAGATGTTCCGGTCGTGTCCTTAACCGAAACACGCCTGAGGTAGATGTTCTCACTTCCGGCTACCGTATCGTTGCAGGTGATCTCAATACCGAGTGTGCTGTTGATGAGCAGAACATCTGTAACAAGCGTGTCCGGAACATATCTCAGGCTCCGAGACCAGGCGTCAGAAAAGATCCATGAAAACTGGCCATCGACCCAGACGCCGAAGCGGAAAGGAAAGCCTTCCGTGTGATTTTCCTGTCCAACGTGGGGATAGTAGATGTCGCGGATCTGATATTTATCGTCGAAGTTTACAAGCAGGCTGCCATTTCCGACCGGAATGTCTCTCATTATGCTGGCTTACTTAGAATTGACCGCTTGCTCTACAGCAATGTCGAGTTCTCGCTGAATTTGCTCGTTAAATCCGATGATCTTGGTGATCATTTTCCCCTTGCGGTCAAAGACAGCAGTTTGCGGGATGTCGCTTCGTTCGGAGAATATGAAATTTGATAGAGCATCTTCCGGAAAGGCGATCTCGTAGTCGATCTTGGTGGTGGCAACAAATGCAGGGATCTTGACGCGATCCTCTTCGCCACCTACATTGAGTCCGACGATATGGAGATTATCGGCACCATATTTGGCTACCAGGGAATTTAAATGCGGTATCTCACGTTTGCAGGGCTCACAGTATGTTGCCCAAAAATCCAGGATAACTGCCTTCCCAGTGAGATCTGCCATTTTCTGAACGCGGTCGTCCGAATTGGTCCAGCTCATCTCGCCAAACGGTTTTGACGGCGGAAGCGGGGCATTTGTAGTTCGTCGATCATTAATTGAGATCGGCTTATCGCCCACCGAAACCGGAGCCGCCGCGGGTCGACAGCCGGTCAAGCCAGCGATAACGACGGTCAGCGATAAATACAGAGCCAGTTTCATAACAATTTCAATCGTAATTCGTTAGCGGTAAATTGTAAAAGCTACGTTCCTTAGATTTACCTTTCAGGCTGATCCGCTTTACCATCGAGTAGTTATGTATCCGCCAAAAATATCGGAAATTTTGACACGCCCGCGAACGGTGGAAACTGCGGGCAGAGATGCCGAAGGCTCGGAGGTGAATTTTTCGTGCGGCTCGTTCGTTCGGTTTTACTTGCAGATCGACCGATCGAGAATGGTGGTAACTGACGCGAGTTTTGCCTCGAACGGCTGCGGATTCATGCTCGCGGCGGCACAGGTACTGTGTGAGTCTGTCTCTGGCCGAAAACTCTCTGAACTTCGAGGCCTAGACGGGTCGGAACTGACGGAGAGCACTTTCGGAGAGATCGTTCCTGATAGATCGGAATGTGTTTCGGCATCGATCCAGGCTTTTCGCCGAGCATTCGTCGATCTTCGTTCAAGGCAGATCGAGGAATTTCGTGGCGAAATATCATTAATTTGCACCTGTTTTGGCGTGACCGAAGATGATATCGAGGCTGCGATCAAAGATTCCCATATAGCAAGCGTGGATGACGTCTCCGCGGCAACCAACGCCGGTAGCGGTTGCGGCTCTTGTCGCATGATAATTCAGGAAATTCTTGACGGGAGAGCCTAAAACGATCTTGGAGTTTGGATATTTTGCCGACAGATGATTATGGTATACTCTTCAAATTCGATATCGAAGAGATTTGGTACGAAAATAATTGTTCTGCACGAGGAGTGTTTTACTGTCGTACAAGATCGACAGTCGTTAGAAATATTTGATCCATAATGGACGACCCTGCTAGTTTGTTTCTGCTTTTTGCTTCCGAGATCGAAACCGCGGCCGAAGCGCCGACGTTGTTTTTTACTCTTTTCAAAATATTAGGAGTTATTTTCCTTGTCCTTGGCAATGGATTCTTCGTCGCCAGCGAGTTTGCTCTGGTTGCCGTTCGTAAGTCGCGAATCGAGGCAATGGCCGCTGAGGGCAACATCGCTGCCGAGAAATTGCTTGGGATGCTCAATAATCTGAGCGCTTACATTTCCGCGACGCAGCTTGGAATCACGTTGTTTTCACTCGGGCTTGGTTGGGTGGGCGAGCCTGTCGTTGCTGGACTACTTGAGCCTGTCTTGATGTGGGTCGGAACACTCACGGGGGCGACTTTCCTAACCGCCGGAGCGGTACTACACACTATTTCTTTTGTGATCTCGTTTTCGCTGATCACCTTTCTTCATATTGTTTTCGGTGAGCTAGCCCCTAAGACGGCCGCTCTCGAATTGTCCGAACGCGTCTCGTTTTTCATCGCGATCCCGCTCAGGGTCTTTTATACGATATTCAGCTATCCGATCAGAGCCTTGGATTGGACCGGTAACAAGACCGTACGTATATTTGGTCTCAATGCATCGGGTGAACACGGTTCAAGCTATACTGAGGATGAGATTCGAAGCCTCATCAAGCTTTCACAAGAAAGTGGCCACCTCAATGAAGAAGAGCAGCGGTTGATCAATAAGGTTTTTGAGTTTTCGGAAACTACAGTCAAGGAAGCGATGATCCCTCGAACAGAGGTCATTGCCGTCCCGGAATCGAGTTCGCTGACCGAGATCGCGAAGCTGTTCGGTGAAAGCAGTTTTTCGAGACTTCCGGTCTATCGTGAGTCGCTCGACGACATCGCCGGGGTGATTCACAGCAAAGACCTCGTTGGTTACGTCAATCGTCCAAAGTCCTTCAAGATCGAAGAGATCCTCATTAAGCCAAACTACGTCGTTGATACGGCTCGCCTCGAGGATGTCTTGCGGCAGATGCAGAAAGAGAAGTTTCACTTCGGCTTCGTTGTTGACGAGCATGGCGGGATCGAAGGGATCATCACGCTCGAAGATCTGCTTGAGGAGATCGTCGGCGACATCTCAGACGAGCATGACGAAGAGGTCAACGAACAAATAGCTCCGCAGCCTGATGGCAGTTGTCTGCTGGATGGTGGCCTCGCGGTCCGTGACCTAAACCGCCGCCTTGAAATGAATATCCCGATCTCAGAAGGCTATACGACTATTGCCGGATTCTTGATGTCCGAGGCAGGACAAATATTGTCCGAGGGGCAAACCGTTCCGTTTAACGGGCATGTTTTCACCGTCGAAAAGGTTGATAAACATCGTGTTCTGGAGATCAGGATGCGAAAGACTATCGTCGAAACTGAATCTGAAGCCTGATCTGTTGTGCGTTTTGGACAGCCTCGGTTAGGATAACTATTTGCTTTTATACATCTACAGGAGTTTTTTAACGAATGAGCATCATTGAACAGGTCTGGGCACGGGAAATAATGGATTCGCGCGGTAATCCGACGATCGAAGCGGAAGTTATCTTGGAAGACGGAACGACGGGCCGCGCGGCGGTTCCGAGCGGAGCCTCAACCGGCGAGAATGAGGCGGTCGAACTGCGTGACGGCGATATGAGCCGTTATTTGGGCAAAGGTGTCCTGAATGCTGTCGAGAACGTCAACGACAAGATCAGCCGCGAGGTCGAGGGACTCGATTGCCTCGATCAAACCGTCATCGACCAGACGATGATCGATCTGGACGGCACCGAAACGAAATCCAATCTCGGAGCTAACGCGATCCTCGCCGTTTCTCTTGCGAATGCACGAGCGGCTGCCGCGTTTCAGGAAATGCCGCTCTACCGCTACATCGGCGGAGCTAATGCCAAAACGTTGCCGGTGCCGATGATGAACATCCTCAACGGCGGTGCTCACGCGGACAACAACGTCGATTTTCAGGAATTCATGGTGATGCCAGTCGGTGCTGGGAGTTTCAGCGAGGCACTGAGGTGCGGAGCCGAGATATTTCACAACCTTAAAGGCGTTCTAAAATCACGCGGATACTCGACCAGCGTTGGTGACGAAGGTGGTTTTGCTCCTAACCTGAAATCAAACGAAGAAGCTGTCGAAACTATCTTGGAAGCCATCGACAAAGCTGGCTATGAAGCTGGCGAAGATGTCATGATCGCCCTGGATCCGGCGTCGAGCGAATTTTACAAAGAAGGGAAATACGTTTTCAAAAAGAGCGACAAACGCGAGCTTTCATCCGACGAAATGGCCGCCTATTGGGCCGACTGGTGTTCAAAGTATCCCATCATCTCGATCGAGGACGGAATGGCAGAGAACGACTGGGATGGCTGGGTAAACCTAAGCGGTCGTATCGGCAAAACAGTCCAGATCGTCGGTGATGACCTCTTTGTGACGAACACCAAATTCCTGCAAAAGGGAATCGAACTCGGTGCCGCTAACTCTATCCTCATCAAGGTCAACCAGATCGGTACCCTCACGGAAACCCTCGATGCGATCGAGCTAGCCCGTACAAACAACATGACCGCCGTCATCTCGCACCGCTCCGGCGAAACCGAAGACAGCTTCATCGCCGACCTCGCCGTTGCGACAAATGCTGGGCAGATCAAAACCGGCAGCCTTTGTCGTTCGGATAGGATCGCTAAATACAACCAACTGCTGAGGATCGAGGAGGATCTCGATTCGTCGGCAAAGTATCCTGGGCGGAAAGCCTTTTATCAGATCGGATGAGCGACGATGTAAGGTTTTTCGAAACCAAGCCTGAACTGCGGATCTGGTTCGAGAAAAACCACGAAAAGCTTGATGAGCAGTGGATCGGGTTCTGGAAGAAAGGAACGGGGAAACCGAGTGTTACCTGGCCCGAGGTGGTCGATGTCGCCCTTTGCTTTGGTTGGATCGATGGCATCGTAAAGAAGATCGACGCGGAATCTTACAGGCAACGCCTCACGCCCCGCAGACCGCGAAGCATCTGGAGCGCGATCAATATAAAGCGTGTCGGCGAACTGATCGAACTTGGCGAGATGACGCCAGCCGGGCTAGCGGCGTTTGAAAAACGCGAAGAGTCTCGTTCGGCTATCTACACCTACGAGCAAGACCCCGTCGAGCTTTCTGATGAATTCGCCGCAAAATTCAAACAGAACGAGAAGGCCTGGGAGTTTTTCGAGGCTCAACCACCAGGTTATCAGCGACTCGCTAAATTCTGGGTGATGACCGCAAAGCAGGAAGCGACCCGGCTTCGACGGATCGACAAACTGATATCAGATTCCGAAGCCGGGCTAAGACTTGCTCAGTTTAGGCGATGAGGAACATCGGCAACGGTCAGGGAACTGACTTGACGTCTTCCCTGGCTCGTCTTTCACCTTCATCACTTCGATGAACTCCGCCTGGCCGCAACCAAGTATCCGTAAAGTGCGACCTCCGGCTTTAGTGGCCGTGCATGTCGCGTTCTCGGCGTATGAAAAAGATCATCGTTATCGGCTCCGGCGGAGCGGGAAAGTCGACGTTTTCCAGGCGTCTCGGTGAGGTGACGGGAATTCCGGTCATTCATCTCGACCAACTTTATTGGCGACCGAATTGGGAAAAGACTCCTGCACCTGAGTGGGAAGCCGCTGTCGCCGAACTGGTTAGGGGCGAAACATGGATAATGGACGGCAACTTCGGCGGCACCCGTGAGATACGAATGCGAGCAGCTGACACCAATCATCTTTCTCGACATCCCACGCCGTGTCTGCCTGTATCGGGTTATCAAACGAGCAATCACCTATCACGGTAACAATCGCCCGGACATGGCAGCAGGCTGCAATGAAAGAATCGACCTTGAATTCCTGCTTTGGGTTTGGAACTATCCTCGCAGAGGACGAAAGAGACTGATGGCTGAAACACAGAAATTCAGCGACAAGAAGTTCGTTATTCTTAGTTCCTCTGCCGAAATTGACTTTTTCCTCGAACGGGTTAAGAATTAGTGGGTATGGAATGGATCAAAGGTGAATTTCTGATCTCCACGGATAAGGGGAAGCTTGATATCGACATCATACAATCCTTTCTCGCGAACGACTCGTACTGGGCCCAAACCAGAACTCTCGACCAAACCAAAACTGCGATCGAAAACTCTATCTGCTTCGGCGTTTACGATGGCGAGAGGCAGATCGGTTTCGCGCGGGTTGTGAGCGACTGTGCAACGTTTGCGTATATCGGCGACGTATTCGTCATCGACGAATATCGCGGCCGCGGACTGAGCAAATGGCTCATGGAAGTGATCGTTTCTCATCCCGATCTGCAGGGTTTGCGGCGGTGGGTTTTGGCGACCCGCGATGCTCACGGCCTCTACGCTCAGTACGACTTCAACCCGCTAGTCCACCCCGACCGCTGGATGGAGCGAACCGCTCCGGATGCGTATTAGGTCCACATCGTAGAGAGATGTCTTTTCTCGGTATATTCCCGGCTCCGTAAACAACTAGCATGTCTCAATTATGATACATTCCGTCATCGATCGTAGGTATTTGAAAATCGGGAATGAGGACGATATTGGGCCGGCTAATTTTTATCGCGTTTTGGCGGATGTGGGGAGAAATGCCCCGTCTCACTTACGTGGAGGTTTTTGTTAAGTGAGACGGTTTTTGGCGATAAGAGGCTTTGTTTACAGCTAGTTAAGCCGTCTTTTTTTGTCCTCGTAAGTGAGACGATTTTGAGGTTATTCGAACTGCTTTCTGAATTCTTCGAAGTTTTCTTTTAGCGTATCGACCTCGGAACGGAGTGCGCCGACCTCTTCTGCCGCCGCTCGCTTCGGCATCACGAAGAAAGTAATTGTTGCGCACATAGATGCGAATCTGTTTATAATTGATTAACGGAGTCCCGTCAGCCGTACCGCCCCAATGGTTCCAACAAAAACGATCAATAAACGCCCGGTCGCACTGGTCATACTAGATGGCTGGGGCTATGCTCCGCGTACGGATGGGAACGCCATAGCGATCGCTCACACGCCATACTACGACCACATCTGTAGCAATTATCCGATGACGACACTTGCGGCGTCGGGAGCCAAGGTTGGGCAGGCAGACGATGAGGTCGGCAACCCGGAGGTCGGGCATCTTAATATCGGAACAGGCAGGGTTGCTCAAACCGAAATTGCGAGGATCCACAATGCAATTGTGTCCGGCGAGTTTATGGACAACGGCGTTCTTAACCGTGCGTACGCAAAAGCGAAGGAAAATGGATCGGCGGTACATCTCATAGGCTTGTTGAGCGACGGAGGGGTTCATTCATCGACAGAGAATCTCTTTGCGTGTATTCGCGTTGCCAAGAAGCATGGGATAAAGGATGTTTACGTTCACTGCATTCTTGACGGAATAGACGTGCCGGAACGAACCGCTGATATCTACGTCGAAGCACTTGAGATCAAACTGGCGGACATCGGGATCGGCCGAATCGCAACTCTTTGCGGTCGGTTTTTTGCGATGGACAGCAATGAAAAATGGGAACGAACCGCTCGTGCGTTTACCATGCTTGTTCACGCCGAAGGCGAGCGTTCGCACGATGCGGTCACGGCGATACGCAACTCATTTTTACGCGGGATCTCAGATGAATTTATCTCGCCGATCGTTATTGAGACCGCCCCCGATACGCCGATGACCACGATCCGTAATGGCGATCTTATCGTGTTCTTCAATCATCGGCAGGATACTATGCGGCAGCTTGTCAGATCACTCTGCATTCCCGAGGGAGCTAGTGGTGCGAAACCGGTTGTTGATACAGTCTGCCTCACGGAATACGACAGCGCGTTCAATCTGCCAGTAGCGTTTCGACAGGAACCGGAAAAAAATACGTTGACCGAGGTCCTGTCGAGTCTGCAGATACCTAATATCAAGATCACCGAAACGGTGCGAGCCCCGCATATGACCCATTATTTTGATGGAGGAGCTGACGCCACGCAGCCGGCTGAGCAGGAACTGATAGTAGGAGGCGGTTCGCCGTCGGCTGAGATCTACCCGGAATCGCAAAGTTTCAAGATCACGGATAAATTTCGTCAGGGACTGGAAGCTGCTCCAAACGGGTTTTTCGTGGTGAACATTCCGGCGGGCGATATGATGGCTGAAACAGGTGACATCAACAAAACGGTGTCGGCAATTCAATATATCGATACATGTCTTGGCGGGATCTGTGATTCCATACGGGCGGCGGGCGGCGTGGTACTGATAACATCAACACATGGCAATTGTGAAGAAATGATCCATGCCGAAAGCGGTGAACCAAACCCACTTCCCACGTCAAATCCGGTGCCGTTTCACTTCGTAGACGACAAAGCTCGCGACTTACGTCTCTTTGAGGGGCGTGCCCTTGAAGATATTGCACCTACGATACTGGGCGTGCTGAATATCGATAAGCCGGACGAGATGACGGGTGAAGACCTGAGATGCGCATAGAGAATCGTTTTGGCTGAGACCGATCTGCATTTTAATAATATTCTCGTCATCAACTTCGGGCAGATGGGCGATGTAATTCTAAGCCTGCCTGCCCTGAAGGCGATCCGCGACAAGTTCCCCGATTCTAAAATAACTCTGATGACCGGGAAACCAAGTGCTGACGTAGCACGTGTTTCCAGAGTGTCCGACGCTCAGATCCTAGTTGATAGGGTCGAATTGAGAGATGGCAATAAGTTCACGTCAATCGCTAGGATAGTCAGGCTTATTCGAGATATTCGAAGCCGCAAATTTGACCTAGTTATTGATCTGCACAGCCTGTCGGAAACCAATTTGCTGGGATTTGTTTCGGGAGCTCGTTACCGACTCTATTCAAATCGAGAGAACCGTTCGCTCGATCGATTAGGACGTTTTCCGACGTTACCGCCAAAGGAAGATAAGGCGAAGCATCACACCGATCGGTATTTTGATGCCCTTAAACCATTGGGTATCGAGCGTACCGATGACGATTTTCGTATTGAGGTATCCGATGAAGAAAGGCTGGAGATACAGAGACGATTTCAGGATTTAGGGCTGGTAGATAAGAAGGTCATCGGATTTGCCGTCGGTGCGGGACATCCGAGTCGATGCTGGGATCTCGACAAATTTGCTGAACTCGCAGGCAAGATCCTCGTCGAGCCCAACTCGGCAGTGGTTATATTTCTCGGGCCGGAAGAACGGGCGATTTCGGAGAGAGTAAGATTGGTGTTTCCCGTCGGGATTGTCGTTGTTGACGATCTCAGTATTCTGCAGCTGATGGCGTCGATGTCGCTGCTCGATGCGATCGTAAGCAATGATTCAGGCCCTGCCCACATAGCAGGTGTCGTTGGAACACCATTGGTTCTAGTTATGGACAAACGTGCTCCGTTGACCTTTCTGCCGCTTTCCAAGAACATTTTGATCGCAAACAGTGGCGAACTTTCAGAGATAACGGCTGATGAAGTATATACCGCGCTATTCAAACTTGAGATCGGGTCGCGATTATGAATTTTTCGGGTTCGCCGATTTTCTATAACGCAGTTTTTACCTATAATTGTCCTTCCGCTTAATTGAAACGGACAAGTATATGGTAGAAGAATTCGCGTTCGACAATGCTGATGAACGCCGTAAAGTACGTCAAAACGGGACTGGCTGGATCGAGGTGATCGCCGGTTCGATGTTCTCCGGGAAGTCGGAGGAACTGATCCGCCGTCTTAAACGAGCTCGGATTGCGAGGCAAAAGGTGCAGGTGTTTAAGCCAGCTATCGATGCCCGCTATTCGGTCGAGGAGATCGCTTCGCATTCGGGGCATAAGCACGATTCGATACCGGTTGCGAATACGGCTGAGATGATGGTTCATGTCCGCTCCGAAACCGAGGTGGTCGGGATCGACGAGGGGCAATTCTTTGATATGGCGATCTTAGACGCCGTGAACAGCCTCGCCGAAAGCGGCAAACGCGTGATCATCGCTGGCCTCGACCAAGATTATCTTGGTCGCCCGTTCGAGCCGATGCCGCAACTGCTTTCGATCGCGGAATTTATTACCAAGACCCACGCGATCTGCGTCAAATGTGGTTCAACCGCCAACTATTCACAGCGTACTGTCGAGTCAGAAGCGCGAGTGGAAGTGGGTGCGGCTGATAAATACGAAGCACGCTGCCGCCAATGTTTCGTTCCGCATGCGGACTCACCAACCATTGTTATTTGAACCCCATCAGAAGGCCCGCTTTTGCAGCGGGCCCTTGAAGCTAACCTTTCGGTATCTTCATCGAGTACATGACCGCCGGAAAGTCATCGCGGTGCTTGTCAAAATTCGATCCCTTGGTTGAGAGCATGATGTTCAGCATCTGATTTTGACCTTGATAGGTTCGATAGGCTATCCATTGATGCCGTCTCGGGCCGCTCTTGTCCTCCGGCATCGCTTCGAGCCACTCGACACCCTTTACTCCGTCGATCTCCAGCCATCGGACCTTTTCGTATTTTCCTTGCTTGAGTTGTTCCAACGAGCTGTCATAGGTCGCCTTCAAGGATACATCCGAAGGAAAACTCGACGCCATACTAGAGATCGTCGCGATCAAAAAAGCTCCGTCTGACGATCCGTAATTGAGCATATCCTTGGTTGAGGACATCTTTTTCCAGGATGGCGGCAGTTTCCAGGACATTCCCTGATCGTCCCACTTTATCTCGGTTCCGGAATCCATTATGGTTTGCTGAGATCCGGTCAAAGTGGCCTTTTCAGCAGTTGCTGAGTCAGAGGCCTTTGCCGGGGAAGTAGCGGTGTTTGACGAGCCCGTATTTGTGCTTGAATCAGATTGTCCTGTCAGGCTTTTGATACGATCGCCGAGCCCGCAAAATGTCATCGCAAAGAATATAACGCCTAAAGTCAAAATCGATTTCATATGAAATAATTCTCCTATTTCCTGATCTGAATAGCCACCTGGTCGAGCCTTACCCTTAGATCGAAAAACGATCGGAATCAAACATAAGTCCACCTCTCCAGATTAAATTGAATTTGATTTCGAATTGCCTAGATTCTACAGCAACTTTGGCAAAAACCTAATCAATCCGAGCGGCAAACTAATTTTCTTGCAAGAAGCCTCGTCGACTCTCGTTCACCAATCAAACGGCGACACTCTCCTGTCAAAAAAATGAATCAGAAAAGGAGCTCTAAAATGAATTATCAAAGAACCACACGATTGCTAGCCGTGCTGGCACTCACGTTGACCATCGCCGGGGCCGCAATTGCTCAATCGCCTTCATACCGCATCTCGTCGCCTTACACTCATAAAAACCTGACCATATTTCTTATCCACGGTAAGGATCAAAATACCAAAAACAACGTCATGACCCTGCAAGAGGCGATGGAACGAAAACTTCTTGTGGTTTACGAGACATCCGATGTCAACGAACTCGAAGTCGAGAATCTCTCAAAAACCCAGGACGTCTTTATCCAGTCAGGCGATATCGTCAAAGGCGGTAAGCAAGACCGCGTGCTCGCCGTCAGTATCATCATTCCGGCACGATCGGGCCGTGTGAAGATCGATGCGTTCTGTGTCGAATCAGGACGCTGGGAAAAACGCGGCGGTGAAGATTCAACGAAATTTACGAGTTCCAACGAACGTATCGTCTCCAAGGACCTTAAGATCGCCGCAAATGCTACCCGATCACAGCAGGAAGTATGGGCTGAGGTCAGCAAAGCACAGGCAAAACTCGCCCAAAATGTCGGCGGCAACGTTCAGGCGGGTACTTCACGGACCAGTCTTCAACTCAGCCTCGAAGACCGCAAGGTTGTCGCCAATATCGACGAATACGTCAAAGCGTTGCTATCGGCCCCGAACGGTAGATCCGATGTGATCGGTTACGCGTTTGCCATCAACGGCAAGATAAATAGTGCGGACATCTATGTTTCAAACGCCCTTTTCAAAAAGGTCTGGACCAAAAATCTGAAAGCGACCGCGACCGAAGCCGTCTCCGAATCACGCGGTATTCGCCTGGCAGAGCCGGTCAAGGCAGATGCGGTCAAAGGCTTTCTTGCTGATTCGGAAAAAGCTCGTCCAAAGGAACGTGCCGCTGGCCCGTCGAGCCGCGTTGTTACGCGTGAAGACAAAGAGAATGTCCTGGTCGATGCCGTTGACGAAAAGTCGAAGGCGATAGTTCATCGAAACTATGTAAAGAAGAACTAACCCCGAAGATATTGAACGGGAACTACTGCAGTTCCCGTTCAAGCAACCTCGAATTCGCCTCGCACCCGGTTGCCGTCGTCGCTGTTCGGCATAGGGAATGACGGATTCGAGGTTTTTTATCGTCAAAGATCAACGCGAAAATTCAGATACCGAACGGTACTTTTCGTGTACTGAATCAGTAGTTTTTTCGCCAAAAACACCCCATCTTTGTTCCCAAACGGGTTTTCATTGTTAAGTTCCCGGCCTTTCATATGCTGCCATGCAGTGCATAGATGAAACATCGCTAAGCTGATTAGATCGGTTGATAATGCGTAATATGACATATTTTACTCAGCTTTCTCTGAAGATAGTTTCCGGGCTGAAGGACTGCCTAAATCTTCAGGATCTATCGGGCCAGCGAGCCCGCGTTGTTTTTCAAAGTGATCGACGATCTCCAGCGCTGCTTTTTTTCCAACGAACGGAGACAGAGCCTCTATCGTGGCGGTGGCTATTCGTTCTATCGAGCCCAGGTTTTTTAGCAGTTTTAGTTTTCGTTTTTCGCCGATGCCGGGTATTTCGGACAGTTCGGACGAGAAATCACGTTTCTCACGGCGTTTGCGGTGAAACTCGATCGCCGTCTTATGCGTTTCTTCGCGGATCTGGAGAATGAGCCGGAAAGCGAGCGAATGCCGGTCAAAGGGGATCGGTTGATCTTCGCGGCCGTAAATGAGTAGGTGCGAGATCTGGTTGTGCTGCTTTTGCGGCTTGACGAGGCCGACGAGCATTATCTGTTCGAGGTCAAGAGCTTGCATCGCAGCTGCGGCAGCTGAAAGCTGGCCTTTGCCGCCGTCGATAAAGATCAGCTCGGGCAGTGACTTTTCTTCGGCGAGCAGGCGTTTATAGCGCCGGAAAACCGCCTCGTGCATCGATGCGAAATCGTTCGCCCCCTCGACCGATTTGATGATGAAACGGCGGTACTGGCCTTTCGCCGGTTTGCCGTTTTCGAAGACGACGATTCCGGCGACATTCTCTGCACCTGAAATATTTGAGATGTCGAACGACTCGATTCGCTCGGGAAAATATGGCAGTTCCAGCATTTCCTGAAGCTCTTCCAGCACCTTTTGCGAATCGGGTTTGAGCACGCGGAAACGCTGTTCGAAGGCGATCTTGGCGTTGGTTTCTACGAGTTCGACAAGGCTGCGTTTGGTGCCGCGTTTGGGGTCGAGGATCTTCACGCGGCGGCCGCGGCGCACGGTCAAAGCTTTTTCCAGCACTTCACGATCATCGAAATCCTGCGGCACATGGATCTCAAGCGGCACGTAGTCCGTCGAATAATACTGAGCCAAAACCTCGCCGAGAAATTCCGCCGCGTTGAACGTGTCGTCCTCGACAAGATCTTCCCAGAAAAATTCACGACGTCCGACAATACGGCCCTCCCGCATTGTGAAAAGCTGTAGTGCGAGGCGTTGATGTTCGCGGTAAAAGCCTATGATATCTATGTCAAGCTCCGCTGTCGTGGCCATCTTCTGCTGTTCGCTAAGAGCCATGACCGTTTTGCTTAAGTCGCGATATTTTGCGGCGAGCTCGTACTGGCCGTGCTCGGAGTAGTGCCACATTCGGGCCTCGAGCGTTTTCGCGAGTTCTTTATTTTTTCCCTCGAGCAGTATCTTAACGTCCGCCGCTGCCTCCTGATATTCTTGCTGCGTGCACAGTCCTTTGACGCACGGGCCGAGGCATCGTTTTAGGTGATATTCCAGACATGGACGCGGCAGTTTTCCATCGATCTCGATCTCGCAGGTTCGGAGCTGGAAGGCTCGATTTACCAAATTGAGCGTATTGCGGGCCAGAACCGCCGGCAGAAAAGGCCCGAAATAGCTTGAGCCGTCACGAGTTATCTTTCGCGTGACGACCACTTTTGGAAACGGCTCGTTGGTCAACTTGAGATGCGGATAGGATTTGTCATCTTTGAGAAACACGTTGAACCGCGGCTTGTGTTTTTTAATGAGATTCGACTCGAGCACCAACGCCTCGACCTCATTATCGACAACGATGAACTCAAAATCCGTGATGTTTTTCACCAGCTGTCGTGTCTTTGGATCGTGATTCCGACTCGACTGAAAATACGAGCGCACACGATTTTTCAGATTCTTTGCCTTTCCAACATAGATTATCTTTCCGGCAGCATTCTTATGTATGTAAATGCCGGCATTGGTCGGTAGTGATTTGAGTTTTTCCGCGATCGTCACGTTCTCATTCTACATTTCCGCCATGTATCCATCCAAAATCGTTCGTGTGATAAGACTCTATCTTTTGTCCCAAGACGACGATCCGAATGGCAAATCCCCGGTTCTGACTCTAGATCTGTCTGACAAAGTATGACATTGTTGACCAAAAAATGCCTCGAAAAACTCTCCTAAACTATTGATTTATATGAGTTAACGCCATTTTCTGAGACCGGCTGCGTTGTCCCGTGTCCCATGTCCCACGAGCTCAACGCGCGCACGTTACTGGTTTTGCTCAGTACGTACAACGGCCCGATCCGACAGGACTGAAGTGTGGTGACAAATATAGACATAACTTTGACATCTAGTACGACCCAGTATCGCATATAGTTTAATGTATTGTATATGCAACGATTCGAGATCTTTGTTGACCGGATGGCTTGCGAGTTCAAAAGAAGTTGTCGGTCGTGATGATCCATGCGAGACTTACAAGAACTTTCAAAAGGGAGACTAACTCACATATGACTTTTCGTTTGACACTTGTTTTTGTAACGATGGTTGCCTTGCTGACCAACCCATTTGTCCTGTTGGGTCAGCAAACTGGCGATTGGGCAGTAGTGAAGGCTATCGGCAGCGGGCAGGAGATACGGGTAGAGACTAGATCCGGCAAGAAGATAGACGGTGATCTGCAATCTGTTTCTGACGACAAGATCGTGGTCCGGGTGAAAGGGACATCCGAGGAAGTCTCGTCAAACGAGGTGAAAAAGGTGTACCGTGTTGGCAATGGTTCGCGAGGTCCTGGTATCGGGATCGGTGCGGCAATTGGTGCAGGAGCTG
Source organism: Pyrinomonadaceae bacterium (assembly GCA_041737885.1). Classification (GTDB taxonomy): domain Bacteria; phylum Acidobacteriota; class Blastocatellia; order Pyrinomonadales; family Pyrinomonadaceae; genus OLB17. The sequence goes on from JBGSQW010000064.1 coordinate 73,425, forward strand.
GGGCTGCGATCGGGGTTGCCGCGATCGCCTCAAGGGGCGGGAGCGACGATACGGCGAGTGTCATAACTCCGTTTATCTTGATCGGAGCCGGTGTGGGGGCTCTGGCAGGTGCCTTCATTCGAAAAAAGAAACGCACGCTGATCTATGAGGCTAGATAACTGCATTGCGGGCCCATTCGGGTTAGAATCTAGTAGTTGAAGACGAGGCTCACAAATTCCTGGGACGATGCCGCCGGTTATATCAAAAACGGCGGCGTTGTCGCGTTTCCAACCGAGACGGTTTACGGCCTCGGGGCAAATGTCTTTGACGCCGATGCGGTCGGAAAGATATTTGAGGCCAAACAGCGCCCGGCTGATAACCCGCTAATCGCACACGTCGCGAATCTCGAACAGATAGCTGTTCTGGCGTTCATCGTTTGTGACAATGCCAGCAAGTTCATCGAAGCATTTTTCCCGGGCCCGCTGACATTGGTTCTTCCAAAATCCGACAAGGTTCCGCTCATTGCTACCGCCGGACTCGACACGATCGGGGTCAGAATGCCCGGTCATGAGTTAGCCCAGTGCTTTCTCGCGGCCTGCGGTGTGCCAGTCGTTGCACCATCGGCAAACCTGTCAGGACGGCCGAGCCCGACAACGTGGCAAGCCGTTCTCGAAGATCTCGACGGGCGGATCGATTGTATTTTGCAGGGCGAGGCGACCGAGATAGGTCTGGAATCAACGGTGGTCGATTGTTCAGCGGACATTCCGATATTGCTGCGGCAAGGAGCCGTTTCGCTTGATCAACTGCAAGCAGTCGTACCTGAAACCACTGAATCGAGTCTGGTCGACGGCGATGTGATAAGAAGTCCCGGATTGAAGCACAAGCATTATTCGCCCAAAGCACAGATCGTCTTGGTAGAGCCCGGATCTGAAATTTCAAATATGAGATCTGAGAACTCCGCGTATCTCGGCCTTTGCCGACGCGACCGCGAATTCACGAAAGCCTTGCTTTGCACGTCGGTCGAGATCTATGCGCACGTTGTGTTCGAGTTCTTTCGCGAGTGCGACCGGGAATCGATCGACATCATCTATTGCGAAACCGTTTCCGAAACGGGAATAGGGGCGGCTCTGATGGATCGTCTAAAGCGAGCGGCTGAGGGTTGATCTATTTTGCCGAGATGGCAGCGATCGCGAGTTCGGAATTGTCGCCTATCACCTCGGTTGAGATATTCGAATTCTTTTTTAGAACATCGAGGTGTTCGATCGGCACCAGCACCAAAGCCCTTCTTTCCGGTTCGCTATTCAAAAACGGAAGCAGCTGCTCAACTTGGTAAAAGGTTCTTTGTTTTCCGGTCTCATCACGCAGAAGGCGGCCCGCCGCGTAAAATTCGGCGTTGTGAGATAGCGTATAAACCATCATTACGCGCTGACCGCGAAAGCTGCGTTCGTCGGCCTTTTGGATCAGAGTTTTTACAGAATCCGTCTCGGCAAATCTTGGAACTGCGGTTACGAGCAGGATCGAAATCGTGACCAGTACCACGCCACCGACCGATAGTACGAAATTTCGTCTCAGCGCGGTTCGTGAGGCAAACTTCGTCACGGACAAAGCGGTCAAGATCAATGCTCCGGGAACTGCGGGAAGTATGTAGCCGGGCAGCTTCGATCCGGAAAACGAAAAGAAAACAAGCGGCACCAGCAGCCAGGCGATGGCGAACAGGTCGAGCCTGCTATCGGATACTACGTCCTCAGTCTGATCAATGCGGCCCAAGGCGATATTGAGCTGCTTCCACACTCGCCCGAAAAAGAAGGGCAGCCATGGAAAGGTCATCAGCGGAAGCACCCACCAGAAAAAGTAGAATGGCTGAGGATGCTGATACTTATTTGATGTAAATCGCTGAAAATGATGCTGGATGATAAATTCGTCCACGAATTCCCATCCGTTCTGAAGGTACACCGGTAAATACCATGCAGATGCAACTATCGCGGAAACAGCCGTGCCCCAAAATAAGCTGATTATCAGGGTTTTGCCGGGTATCTTCCTCGCGAGAATATGGTAAAAACTGACGATCGCAAATGGGAAAACCATTCCGATCAAGCCTTTTGCAATGAGCGACAGTCCGATAAAAATATAGAAGCCGGCGAGCGGGGCGATTTTTTTTGTTCGTTCGAAATAAAAGTACGAACACAGCGCCGCAGTGATCGGAAAGGTGACGATGATATCGAAACTGGCACCACGTGAGAAAACGATCAGCCCGATCGATGTGGCAGCTACGAGTGCAATATAGCGGGAAAGATCTCTATGCGACGTCGCCGCCCGCCCTATAAACCAAAGGCTAAGTATTGTTCCCAATCCGAATAAAGCTGATCCGAACCGGGCCGCAAACTCACCCACGCCGAACACGTTAAATGACGTGATCTGGAGCCAATAAAGCAGGGCGGGTTTCTCGAACCAATTGTGGCCGCCGAGCATCGGAGTTATCCAATCGCGGCGTTCGAACATTTCGCGTGCGACCTGCGTGTATCGCGGTTCATCGGGGCCGAGTAGCGGGATCGTGAGGCCAAAAAAATACACAAAAACGACTGCCGCCACAAACGCGAGAAAGAGCCATAATGGGAATATGAACGGGCGGCAATCGTCAGTTTTTGTAATTTCGGTCATCTTAATTAAGAATGTAAAGTATTGCTGAAAAGCGGGTTGTTATCAAATTATGGCTGAAGAACAGAAATTACGGGTGGCGGCGATCGGCGTCGGCAGTCTAGGGCGACACCACGGGCGGAATTACGCGGAACTCGCAAAAGATGGCCGCGTCGAATTAGTCGGCGTATGTGATGCTGATCCGGAAACGGCGGCGGAAATAGCGACGGCGAACGGCTGTTCAAGTTTCACCGATTGGCGGGAACTATTGGGGAAGGTCGATGCCGTTTCCATCGCGACGCCGACGGAGACGCATTGTGAGATCGCTTGTGCGTTTCTCGATGCGGGCGTTCACGTCCTCGTCGAAAAGCCAATTGCCCTAACGCTTGATGAAGCCGACAAAATGATCGCGGCCGCTGAAAAGTCAGGTGCAAAGCTGATGGTCGGTCAGCTAGAACGGTTCAACCCAGCAATGGTCGCCCTGCGGCCGCATATTACAAAGCCCCTGTATTTTGAGATCCACCGTGTGTCGCCGTTCCCTAACCGCTCGCTCGATGTCGATGTTGTGCTCGACGTGATGATCCACGATTTGGACGCGATCCAATGGTTGGTGGGTGAGGATGTTAAGGTTTCGGAGATACGAGCGGTCGGAATTCCGGTCATTTCGGACAAGGTCGATGCCGCCAATGCCCGAATCGAATTCGAAAACGGTGCGGTCGCCAATATCACCGCTTCGCGGATCGGCACTGACAAGATACGAAAAACGCGGTTCTACCAGACTGGTTCTTATGTCGTTATTGATTACGGTACAAAGTTCGCCTCGGTAACTTCGCTAAATCCCGAAGCCGCACATCCATTGCTAGGTATCTCGATTAATCGGCTTGAGATCAACGATGTTGAGCCTTTGCGGGCGGAGATCACGGCATTTTTGGATGCGGTGGAAAGTGGCGTTACGCCACCGGTGACAGGTGAAGATGGCCGGAGGGCATTGGCTTTGGCGGTTGGGGTTTTGGAGAAGATAAATATTCACCGAGATCGGCTTGATGTATAAAAAGGACCGCAACATTTCTCGTCGCGGTCCTTCTTGATTCGGTGAAATCTAGCTTTTAGCTAATAGCTGGTTAGCTTATAGCCAAGATTCTAAGCCGCCGCTCCGCCGGCTTTCTCAGCCATCGATTGCAGCCATGCCTGAGTTTTGGCAAGCTTTTCAGCACCCTCTGGGGTTCCGGTGACGACGCTTTCCAAATGTTTGAAGGCGGTTGGGTTTTGCCACATTTCGCGAAGATCGGCGAGGAGCGGCTGGATCTTGGCGAAGACGATGATGTGTTCGCCGGCGGTGTCGTCAAACATCTCGGCATCGATAGCGCCATGGGTGACAAACGAAGCGGCCATTTCCCAGTACGAAGTGACCATCCGCAGATAGCCTCCGACCTCGGGATCCATCATCGTTTGCATATATTCCTCGACGCTCGTCGGGTTAAAACCGAACATCCAGTCTCGCCCCTTTCTCATCGTCTCTTCGCGTCGCAGATCATAAAGTTTTAGAATTAGATCAGCAGATTCTACTTTGCTCATATTTGTTTACCTCGTTGAAAAATTAGAGCCTTAGTCTATTTTTCGCCTGGTAGGTTGTCAACGGCGGCGACGAAAAAATTAATACTTACATAATGTCCGACCCGATCTCAAAATTCCTTTCAGAACGTATAGCTGCCGGAGATTTCCCGTCGGCGGTATATCTCGTGGCGGAAAAAGGAGAGATCGTTCTGCATGAAGCACTTGGGCACGCGGTCGTTGAGCCGGAATTGATCAAGGCGAGGAAGGATACGATCTATGATCTGGCAAGTTTGACGAAGGTTTTGGTGACGGGGTTGTTGACTGCTTATTTGATCGAAGACGGCCGACTTACCGCCGATGACCGTATAGCTACATTCTTTTATCAGTTCGACGAGGCTATCCAAGACCGGATCACTGTCAGCCAATTGGCGACTCATACAAGCCGTTTTAAGTCGTGGATACCACTTTATTTAGAATCCGCGAATCTTATCCGAGTCGTTGACACGATTGCCAAACAACCATTACTCGAAGCGAGGTCCGAGGTTGTTTATAGTGATCTTAACTTCATAATTCTTGGACAAATAATTCAGAAGATCGAAAGCTCTCGTATCGATCTAGCAATCTCTGAAATGTTTGAAGATAAATTAGGCTTGCGAAACACGATTTTTAATCCTCTGGTGGAACCTGATTTACACCGGATCTCGCAGGCCAATATTGCAGCAAGTGAAAAAGGGAATGGTTTTGAGCGGCAGACTTGTGTTGAGTTGGGATACTTGGCGGATTCCACTCCAGAGAAGAACCCAGTCGCTATCGCTCCCGGTTCTGACTCGTTTCGAAGCGACGTGATCTGGGGCAAGGTTCACGACGGCAATGCCTATTTTATGGGCGGCGTTGCGGGTCATGCGGGCTTGTTTTCCAATGCGGAGGAAGTATTTAAGATCGCACAACAATTCCTGCCTAATTATACGGAACTATTAAAACCGGAGACTTGCGAGCTTTTCCGCACCAATTTCACGCCCGGGATGAATGAGCATCGTTCATTCGCGTTTCAACTTGCATCGACGCCAGACTCGACTGCGGGGACGAAGATGTCGCCGGAAAGCTTTGGGCATCTTGGGTTTACGGGGACGAGTTTGTGGATCGACCCGGTTAAGGAACGGGTGTTTATTCTCTTGACGAACCGTACGCACAACCATGCTTTGCCGTTTGTTAATATCAACTCGGTGCGGCGTAAATTTCACGATCTGGCCATCGACTTCCTTGATAAAAAATAAAGCAACGAAACCCGGTAAAACCTAATCATAACGACGCTTTCCCCAAAGTAACCGATTCAGTCGCGGAGAAAAAGATTCGATGAAAAAGCTAGTAGTTTTTTTGATCACATTGGGGACGCTTGTGGTTGGAGCGTTTGGACAAAACAGTACGTCAACACGCCCGCGTGTAGCGCCGACCGCGACTCCGCCGCGAATTCTGAACGCCCCGCCGGTTTCCACCCAGGACGATGGTCCGCCAGTGCTCATAAACGGTAACAAGCCGACAGTAAATCCGACCCCGCCGCCCGCTGAGGACGATGAGGTTATCCGTGTTGAGACCAACTTGGTAACGATGCCGGTTTCTGTTCTTGATCGGGACGGGCGTTTTATCTCTGGATTGCAGCAGCGTGATTTTAAGATATTCGAGGACGGCGTTGAGCAGAAATTGGACTACTTCCAATCTGTCGAACAGCCGTTTACGGTGATCTTACTCATTGATGTAAGTCCGTCGACGGCATTCCGGATCGAAGAGATCCAGAATGCGGCAATAACATTTGTCGATCAGCTTCGTCCTGCGGACCGGGTCATGGTCGTAGCATTTGACCAGAAGGTGCAGGTAATGTGTCCGATCACAAATAACCGTGCCATCCTGCGCGGAGCTATCCAACAGGCGCAGTTCGGCGATGGGACCAGCCTTTACGAGGCCGTAGATTTTGTTATCGAGCAGCAGCTTCGGAATATAACGGGACGGAAAGCGGTCGTGCTATTTTCGGATGGGGTCGATACAACATCCCGGCGGGCTGATTACGATACTACGCTCCGTTCAACAGAGGAAGTCGATGCCCTTTTTTACACGATCCGCTACGACACCGCAGCCGACATGTACGGCGGTAATAACTATCCGCAGCCACAACGCAGAACGGGTCGAGGTGGTCGCGTGACGCTCGGTGATATTCTGGGCACGATCCTTAGCGGCGGCAACGTAAACGTAGGCAGAACTGGCGGTGGTCGAGGCCGCGGCGGGGTGAATTCGCCAGAATACGCCCGTGGAAAAGCCTACCTCGAAACCCTCGCCGTCAATAGCGGCGGACGGTCCTTCGAGGCTCAGTCTATTTATAACGTGGATGCCGCTTTTGCCGGAATTGCCGAGGAACTTCGCCGGCAATATTCGATCGGCTATTATCCTGAAGCCGTAGGCAAGGTTGGCGATCGGCGTCAGATCAAGATCCGTGTAATGAGGCCGAACGTGGTTGTTCGGGCAAAGAATAGCTACATTGTTGGCCAGTCCGACCGGAATGTCGCCGGCAAATGATCACCATTTTTCGCGAAGCAAAATAAAGGGAGTCATGAAAACTGACTTCCTTTTTTCGCATTTTGCATCTCTAATGCATACCTTAAGCATCGTACGTGCTGTATTGTTTGATAGACCGATGAATATACGACTCTCAATTATCTTTTTTTTGGTATGTGTATTCGGTACGAGTTATGTTTTAGCTCAATCGGGTCGTACCGAGACCAAATCTTCCGGTAAGAAAAATCAGCGCGAGATTACTGCTCCGACGCCGCTCCCGACTCCGGCAATTGTTCAACCAGCGACGGATGTGACTGCCGATGACGGTGATGTCATAAAGGTTAACACTCAGCTTGTGTCCGTTCCCGTGCGAGTGATGGATCGCAAGGGGCGATTCATCGGTGGTCTAAACAAAGAAAACTTTAAGGTATTTGAAGACGGAAAAGAGCAAGAGGTCGCGATGTTCTCGAATGAGAATGAGCCTTTCACGGTCGCCCTAATGCTCGACATGAGCTACTCGACCAAGTTCAAGATCACAGAAATTCAAGCGGCGGCCCTGGCATTTATCGATCAGTTGCGTCCGCAGGATCAGGTAATGGTTGTTTCCTTCGACGGGGAAGTTCATGTGCTCTGTGAGTCGACGAATGACCGAAAAGAGATACATCGAGCGATACGATCTACCAAGATCGCGACCGGCACCAGTCTCTATGAGGCCGTCGATCTCGTGATGAATAACCGCCTGAGGCTGATAGAGGGTCGAAAGGCGATAATCTTATTCAGTGACGGCGTTGATACAACAAGCCGGCGTGCCCACGATCTAAACAATCTTCACGATGCGATGGAACTCGATTCGCTCATCTATACCATCAAGTACGATACATTTGCCGATGTGCAGAACATGAGCAATATACCGATCGTTCAACAGCCAAAGATCTCGGTGCCGACAAAGGAAAACCCACTGCCTAGTGTCCTTTCCACCATCGCCATGCCCGGAACGCAGGGAACGACAGCTGCGGAATACGAAAAAGCTGCCGAATACCTTGACCAACTCGCGGCCAGGACCGGAGGCCGCCGCTATGATGCCACCTCACTCGGCAATCTCGCCGAGGCTTATTCCAGGATCGCCAGTGAATTGAGAGAGTTCTACAGCGTAGGGTTTTATCCTACCGAGGAAATGCGTTCGGGCAAATCTCTCAATGTGAAGGTAAAGGTGGACAAAGATGGCCTGGTCGTGAGATCACGCGGCATGTATAACTTGCAGAAAAAACAAAAGATCAAAGTAAACTAAACGAAAGAGCCTGCTCCGACATGGGAGCAGGCTCTTTCTCGTTGTGTGTCGTCCTATTTGACTCGAGTTGAGCTATAGCGACGCTCGGCCTCTATCTCCTCAGCTCCGTATTTGTCGATAAAGATCAGATCCTCGTCGAAACTTGGCCTGAGTGTATCTATCGTTGATTCGATAGACGCCTGGATCGATGTCGGTACATTTGAGAAGAAATTATAGCCGGTCAGCGATTCGATCTGATCGACGCTCACCCTATAATCCCTCCAGTTTGTACTGATGCCATTTTGGTTTGGCATATTTACAGCGATCAAACGAGTCGATGCGGTCACCCGCGAAACGTCATTTGAACCGCTTGGAAGTACCATTATCACCTTCCAGGTCGTGGTAGGAACCGCGACATTTCCGCTGGCGATGTAGCCGCTGATGCCGTGTCCGCCTGACATTATATAAAGCTCGTTGCCCTGGCTCGCGAGTGTTCGGCAGTAGCTCTCGAGGCTCGCCCATCCCTGCTGATTGTTATTCGGAGCCTGCGGGATCATATTGGTCATCCAGAAGGTCGAAGAGTTATCGGCGACGGTCTTCGTGCGGTCGCCCGAGGGACACATGTGGCCGCGATCATAACCTGAACCGGAATAATCGGTTTCCTGGACCTGATACCAGCCCGCTGGCAGGTTTGTATCGTTGCGGAAGTCATCCTGCCGAGGTGTCGTCCCGATCCATGATGATGCGAGATGCCATGAGACCCAGTTCGGCGTTCCGTTGTTACGGTGATACGAAAAGGCATATTGAGACCGCTCCATCAGGTAATTTGTCGTAAATGAGGTATTTGAAACCGCATTCGACGGATTGCCCATAGTCAGATTGACATTTGAAGAAGGTGGCGGCGTCGGGCTTGGAGTTGGAGTTGGGGTTGGAGTTGGGGTCTGGGCAGCGTTTGCCGTAATGACAATATTGTCAAAGTTGATCCGGTTAGCTCCGCCCGTAATCTTCCGTATTTCAAACCTGCCCGCAACCGACGAATTGACCGTAAAGCTCGCCGTTGCCAATGTGGTTGAACTCGTCGTAACCGTCGATCCTACTTTGGACCATGTCGAGCCGCTATTTGTCGATCTCCAGAGCTCCCAGGTGCTGTTGCCGTCTGAGCCGTATTTTGCGTGTTGGATCGTAACGGTACCGGAACTTGCGACGTTGAAATTCATCCTCAATCGTCCGGTTGCACGTACTCGGGCTGAGTACGAGCCCGTTTTGCGGTCGCTGGTCGTGTTGCCGGTCAAAGCTTCGCTCAAGTTCCAGCTGCCCGAGCCGAGCGTAACATTTGCCGCCGCATATGCGGTTTTGCCGCCAGCCTCAAATCCCTCGTTCATGAGGGTTGAGGTTTGCGAACTAACAGTCATGTCGCCGATCGCGACAAAGATCGTCAAAAGCACGATCGCCGCGATTCCTAAGAAATGTCTTGTTCTCACAGTTGCTCCTTTTTGTTTTGCGTGAAATTACTTAAGGCCGTTCATAGAATAATGACCATGGATAAATTAAATGTTAAATCCGCAAAACTACTTTGGATCAGACAACAGAGTTGTCGGGGATGATCGCCCCTTTTGGAATGATAATGATGCCTTCGCGGATGTAAAAACAACCGTTCGGGTCGTCCATATTTTCAACACCGTGCTGGTTGATAAGCTTGACGTTGTTGCCTATCCGCACGTTTTTATCGACGATCGCACGCCTGATGACAGAGTTTGTTCCTATGCCGATGTGCGGGCGGCCCAATTCCAGGTTGCTGCGGATCTCCGAGAGCGTTTCAAAGATATCCGAGCCCATGATGATCGAATCTTCGATACTGACACCATTGTCGATACGGCTGCGAAGGCCGATGATCGATTTGCGTACCCGTACGCCATTCAGGATACAGCCTTCGGAGACCATTGAATTATCAATATCGCAGCCGAGAAGTTTCGACGGCGGCAAATAGCGGCTGCGGGTGTAGATCGGCGCCGAAGCATCAAAGAAGTTGAATTTTGGCAGTGGAGCCGCGAGGTCCAGGTTCGCTTCGTAAAACGCACGAATGGTACCGATGTCTTCCCAATAATCCTTGAAGAGATGTGCCTGGACGGTGTATTTCTCGATTGCGGCGGGTATTATCTCACGGCCAAAATCCACCCAGGAATTGTCCGTTTTCAAAAGCTCAACGAGCTTGTTGTAATTGAAAACATATATCCCCATCGACGCCAGAAATGGCCGGCTTGCGGATTCTTCAGCCGTCAAGCCGAAGTTGGTCGTATCAACACGCATCGATTCCAGAGCATCGCCTCGTGGTTTTTCTTTGAATTCAACGATGCGGCCATCCGCGTCTGCCTTAAGAAGGCCAAATTCCGGAGCCTCATCGGGGCGGCATGGAATGACAGAAACGGTCAGGTCGGCACCCGTAGAAAAGTGGCGATCGAGGAATTTCCGATAATCCATCCTGTACAGATGGTCGCCCGACAATATCAACAAGGTATCAACGCGCCAATCACGCAAATGCGGCAGCATTTGGCGAACTGCGTCCGCGGTGCCCTGAAACCACTGCGGATTATCCTTTGTCTGCTCCGCTGCGAGAACCTCGACAAAGCCTGATGAGAAACTCGAAAACCGGTAAGTTCGGGATATGTGACGATTTAAGGATGCAGAATTATACTGCGTCAGCACAAAGATCTGGGTGATCTCTGAGTTAATGCAGTTTGAAACGGGAACGTCGATCAATCGATAGGTCCCGCCAAGTGGCACAGCCGGTTTCGAGCGTTCGCCCGTCAATGGAAAGAGCCTCGATCCTGCGCCGCCGCCCAAGATCACTGCAACTACATTATCGTGCTGTGCCATATACTTTGAATATAAAATGTAATGAGCCGATAAGTAAATTGGTAAATCCACTTTAGTTAGGAAGATTTTTGTAACCACGCAAAAACACGAAAAATGCACAAAAGAGGAAAATTTTGGATTCTGATCTTTCTTGCCGTGCCTATTCGTTCTTTTTCTTGATACTTCCTACGAACTTCCAGTACCACACCTCGTATTTACTATTGGCGATTTACCATTTACTATTCTCTAGACGTTATGTGGTACTGGATCAAAGTTTTAACCCTTGTTTTGGTCGGCGCGGTGGCTGTCTGGCTGGCGTACGAACTTATTACTTTTCCTTCGATATCTCGTTTGCGGACCGAAAATCCGACGACGTCGTCGATGATCGAGTTTCGATTGTCTGAGGCGAGATCAGAAGGCAAAGAGGGGAAGAAGTTCATGATCTGGATGCCTATGGAGCAGATCTCTCCACATCTTCAGCGGGCTGTGCTGGCAGGTGAGGATTCGCGTTTCTTTCAGCACGACGGTTTTGATTGGGATGCGATCCAGGCTGCCTGGGATGAGGCGGTGAAAGAGGGCGAAAAAGAAGCCCGTGAAGAATGTGAAGAAGAGGCAAAGGCGGCTGGAACACCCAAGAAAGACTGTAAACCGAGCGAAGACGACTGGATACCGCCGATGCCGAGTTTCAAGCGAGGAGCGTCGACCGTAACGCAGCAGCTATCCAAAAATCTCTTTCTTTCGGAGGATCGCAACTTCCTGAGAAAAGGGCGCGAGGCCGTCTATACATATTTTCTCGAACGTGAACTAAACAAGAAACGCATTCTTGAGATATACCTTAACGTTATCGAATGGGGCGATGGGATCTACGGAGCCGAGGCCGCAGCTCGCACGTATTTCAAAAAATCTGCTTCTGACCTTACAAAGGAAGAAGCTGCCTTCCTTTCAGCCATGATCCCATCACCGCTAAACATCTTTAACCCGGCAAAGAATCGAAAGCGGGTCGTACGGCGGCAGAAGGTCATCTCACGCGGTATGAACTCGATCAAACTAGATTATGCCAATAAGTAGCTAACTCTGACCTAATATAGTAAAAAGGCCGTCCGGTATTTCGGGCGGCCTTTTGCGTTGTTATCCGGAAGCCATGGCTAGTTAACAAACTTTATGCAGCCATCCTTGATCTCGATCTTTGAGTCGTTTGCGACCTCGACATTTCCGCATTTGGTTTCGACGATCGCTTTGGTTCCGCTGCCCTGGATAGTTGTCGCACTCGTGGTCGAGCCGCTGAACTCAACCTCTTTGGTCTGTCCGTCCATCTTCACCTTAAAGACATGCTTTTGCGAGTCTTTGTTGTAGTACTTAATGTAAACCGACGCGAAGGCGTTGGCGCCTAATATTGAAACTAGCCCGAGGGCTAAAATTGTTTTCCTCATTCTATTCTCCTGAAATGTTTTAGATTGCAAGAACGGCCGTGCTCGTAATTAAGGAACGCGGCTTCAAAAGTTTCTTGCAAGGAAAAGCCTCACTTAAGAGTGAGGCTTTTAGGGAGAGAGCATTGAAAGATATTAGTTTCGCCTGAAGTCCCGGCGCCACGGTGCCCGGCCTCGCAGGATGTTGGCCATGCTGGTCGTAGGAGTTATAAGGCTTCGAAGAACCTTGATCAGCACGCGATTCTGCAGTTTTAGTTCAATCCAGTTTTTCAGTAGACGTTCATCTAGTGCGTCTTCTGCAACGGCGAACATTGTTCCCAAGGTTGGCGTCAGCACGACGTCACTGTAGGTCATCTTACTGCGGTTTCTACTGCCTAACTTCTGGCCGACGTTTCCGAGTGACGCTTCACTTATCGGACCGATCTCAAATTGTGTGCTCCACACAGCAGACCAGGCCATGGCCTTAAACCTGCTTTGCCAATATTCTTTATTCCTGCCGAATTTCTCACGCTTTGCGACTCCACTGTTGTTGATAAATATTCGGCTAGTCAGAGCTCCCTGGAGAGGGTGACCAACGTAGTTAGTAAATATCTTTCCGCCATCGTCCCAACCTCGAAAGTTCTTTACAGAAGCTTTCCAATCGGAGAAAAAAGGGCCATCCAATTCACGCCGGGTCTTGTCCTCAGTCATGCGGAACCCATGCTGCATGGCGAGAAAGAGACCGGATTGAGACATTGCCGGACCCCAATGAAATCTGAAGTCTGCGTATTCCTGCACTGATTCTGGCGTTATAGCAGTTTTTTCAAGCGCCAGATCAAAGTCTTCCGGCTTCGCGGATTTTACGATCTTGACGCTACCGGGCGGCGGAATCCTCACGTACAGATGTTTAAATGCGGCTAGTTTTTCTGTATCCGTCCGCCGAACCCCTGAAAAAGACTCGGGGTTAAAGTGGATATTTGCCCGAGATTCTATCTCTTGTTTGATCGGATCGCGGACAGGTAAATCCATTTTGAATTCTCTCTCCTGAGCAAACACTAGGTCCAAGTTCAACAAAACGAGTAACGTTAATGTTAAGACCTTCATAACAACCTCCGGGGTTATCAAATAACTCTTCCCGCGCATTAAACAAGCGAAAATTGTGCCGCATGGGTAGCACAAACGGACGGTATCAACAGTAGTAGAAATCGGCCTGGGATATGTGAGACATCGGGCTGCCAGGCACATCAATGTGAATTTGCTCGCATGAGAGTGGTTTAATCCGCGCTCAGGATTATCCACGCTTTGATATGAACCAGGAGATCAGCGAACTCAAGGCCAATAACCCAATGCTGCCGACAAGCAAATAGATCGGAATGACTAAAAACAGAAAGCCATAGTAGGGATAGAATCGGTCGCCCCACGTGATCGCGTAGATACCGACAGTGAAGATAAGCATCAAGTCGGCGATTATGAACCCGATCAGATGGATTCCCGGCAGCTTTGTATAGCGTTCCAGCAATGCTGATAAGATCAGGAAGGAAATAAATGGAGCAACTCCGATCAGAAGCAGATAAAGCAAGGAGAGGTCAAAGCTGCCTTCGCCTTGAGCGAGCAGCATGGACGCAGTTGAAGCTATCGCTCCGAAAAGGAGCGAGGTTGTTTTCAGCAAAGACAGTAATTTGGGCTGCATATTATTAACGGAATCGGCGTGGCAAATGGCCTAAACCTTTTGCCACGCCGATTCTAACAGAATACGCTTTTGAGTTCGCAGTCTATTTCTTGCCAACGACGTTCATTTCATCAACGACCCACTTCGCATTGCCGAATTTTTCGGTTACAAATAGGACGTAGCGGATGTCTACTGAGATCGTGCGGTTAAAATCGGGATCGTAGTAGAAATCGTTGCCCAGGCCTTCGTAATTGCCGTCGAAGCAAAGGCCGACCTGTTCGCCGTTGCCATTAAGGATCGGCGAACCTGAATTACCGCCGATGATGTCGGTGGTCGAGAGGAAGTTGAGCACAACACTGTCCCCTTCGCCATAGCGGCCAAAGTCTTTTGCTGCCTGCAAATCTTTAAGTTTTTGCGGGGCATCAAAAGGCTTCACGCCGGTATCTTTCTCGAGCATTCCTTTAACGGTTGTGAAAGGCGTGCGGTATTCGGCTTCGCGTGGGGCGTAGCCTTTGATGTTTCCGTACGAGAAACGCAGGGTGGAATTGGCGTCCGGATAGACGGGCGACATTCCTTTCATCTCGGTCAACGCACCCATATAGGCAACGCGAAGCCTGTTGATGCTCGCGTTGAACTTACCCGTGCGGGCTCCGAGTGCCTGATGTTCCTGATTTAGGGCACGGGCAAATCCGAGAATGTCCTCGCGTTCCTTGTTAAATTCCATGGTGCGCGGGCCATAGAGGCCGACCACTCTTTGTGCGGCTGCGTATTCGCCATTTACGATCGTATCGGCAAATTTAGCTTCGGCATCACGACGAGCTTTTCCTTTGAGCGAACCAAAAAGGTTTTCAGCCGGTGCGAATTTCTGGTCTGACGGAAGGTCGTCGAGCCACATGAGGAATGCCTTGATCAATTCGAGCTCGTGGGCTGGCTCGCGTTCTTTGTAGGCCTCTTCGACTTCCTTTAGTTTTGCCGCACGCTGTTCGTCGGTGAATGGTTTGGCATTCGGAGCACTCGTCGCGGCGACTGCTGTATAGATCTGGCCGAACGTTGGCATCGACAGCGGATCTGGTAAGCGGCGGACAATTACATCGCGTTTCGATGTCGCATTTGTCTCTTCCGAAAGGGTTTTTAGCTCGGTGAGTACGTTTCCGTATTTCTTCTGGCGATCGGCATTGGCGGCGATCCAGGTTGCGAGCTTAGCTTCTTCGGCCTGTCGCTGTTCCACGACATTCGCACGCCGCAGACGAAATGCTCCGCCGCCAAAAACCTTGCGCGAGTTGTCGTAATTGGCGATATCGCTCTGGAAGGCGATGCGTTTTTCTTCGTTGGTTTCGCCGATCTTTCTCAATGAAGTACTAAGAGCATCGAGATATTTTTCGAGGAAAGGGAAGTTGGCTTCGCGGGCGTATTTGATCGACCAGCTTTCACGGTAACGCGTTGTGCCGCCGGGATAGCCGAGCACGAAAACGAAATCATTATCTTTTAGCCCGCCGATGTTCATCGTCAGGAATTTCTTTGGTTTGAACGGCACGTTGTTCGGCGAATACTCGGCCGACGAGCCGTCAGGTGCTGTGTATGCCCTGAGAAACGTGAAATCACCGGTGTGGCGTGTCCATTCGAAATTATCCGGGTCGCCGCCAAAAACGCCGATGTTGCGTGGCGGAGCATACACGACGCGAACGTCTTTGATCTGCTGCTGTTCGTACAGATAGTAAAAGAAGCCATTGTTCAGCATCTGAATGCGAACCTCGGCACCTGGCTTTGCTTTCGCTTTTTCTGCCGCAAGCACATCGTCATTGTTCTTCTTTAACGCAGCTGCAAGGGCTTCGCCGGTCAGGCCGTCGGTTCCGGCTTTGATGCGGGCGGTTACGTCTTCGGCACGGTTGGTGATGAAGATCGAGTAGTCCTTGGCATTGATCTCGCCCGAACGACTATCGGTGCGGAAACCCGTCTCGACCAGGTCGTTCGTCGGCGACGAAGCCTTGACCAGCGCGTCGAATGCGCAGTGATGGTTGGTCAGGATCAGGCCTTCCGGTGAGACGAACTCAGCCGTACAGCCGATCGATAATCTAATAACTGCATCGGTCAGCCCGACGCCGGCTGGATTGTAGATATCGGTTGGTTTGATCTTAAGGCCGCGTTTGCCTAGCGGCAGCTTGGCGATCTGGTCCGGCGAATACATGCCCTCGTCAAATGCCAGAGCAAATGACGATGTCGAGAGCAGCATCGCGACCATCATCACGAGCGAAAAGAAGCGATAATTTTTCAATTTCATATAGTTGAGGCCACCTAAATACGTTGGAATAAAAATCTTGTGATGTAAGTATAACTTAAACACCTACGCCCTGTAATTAGTGCCGCCTGCCGCATCGACGTTGTCCATAAAATGAACGAACCGGTTTTCATCTTCATCCTCCAAAATCGTCTCACTTGCCGGGACAAAATAAGACGGCCTAAATATATCTCGATAAATGCCTTACGGCTAAAAATCGTCTCACTTAGAAAAATACTCCGTCCTAAGTGAGACGGCATTTGTGGGGCAAAATGGAACATTTCCCGACACATCGCACAGTCCTGCAACTCCCCGCCGAAACCGCCTCGTCTGTTTGATCTTGTGAGATGACAAACCATGATGTGCAACAATGTATCACATATAAGACAGAATCTCAAGAAAATTAATTTGACGGAAATTTCGAAGCGGAGTATTATTCGGGTAAGTTTTCATCGCTGACAAATGCCCGTCCTCACTGGTGTTTGTCCAGTTTTCCACTCTCCTACAACGAGAGCGAAGGAGGCCTTCCAATGAGACAACTCCGTCTTTCCGTATCTGTGTTGATGACCGCCCTGGTATTCGTTTGTTCGGCGAGTGCGTTCGACGGTTTAGATCGCGAGATATCAAGGCCGAATGGGCCTAATGAGCGATTTGAGATAACGGAGGCTCGGGTCGGCGATACCCAGATCGAATTCAGCAAGACGTTTCGGCTTGAACGTAACTGGCTCAAGGATCTGACGGTTTCGTTTCGGAATAAGATGAGCAAGACGATAGTCTCGTTCAATGTTGAGATATTGTTCCCAGAGACGAGGGCAGGCGGCCGCGTGATCGCGCATGACATAGAATGTGCAACGCCGCTATCGGCTGCGTTAAAGGGCGACCGGACTACGACCATTCCGGTCAACGAGGTCGTTTCGTTAAAGGTTGATGAGAACGAATTTGCAAAGCTCAAGGCGGTCGTTGAACGAAGACAGCCGCTCGACTCGTTGACCAAGGCCGAGATCAGGGTCACATTTATCTACTTTGCCGATGAGACCGCTTTTGACGGGACGGCGCTTGTTCGTGACCCTGAGAATGCGACCGGTTTTATCTATGCTCCGCGAACCATGCCGGTAAATCCACCGCCAGGCTTCCCACCTCCTTCTTATGTCATAAAGGCACGAAAGAGGAGAGGAGCGTGGCTAGACAGCCCTGACTGGCGTAGTCCCGTGAGCCTCGAAACGCTTGTCAGCGAAAGCAAGCTAATTGCGATCGGCCACATCCAGAAAAATATATC
This sequence comes from Pyrinomonadaceae bacterium, assembly GCA_041737885.1. Lineage (GTDB taxonomy): Bacteria > Acidobacteriota > Blastocatellia > Pyrinomonadales > Pyrinomonadaceae > OLB17. The sequence goes on from JBGSQW010000064.1 coordinate 90,882, forward strand.
CACCTCGAAGCAGGAATGGCCGTGGATGACCACCGATTATCAGGTTAAAATTCAGCAAGTCATAAAGGGAGACGCTCCGACCGACCCTGTAATTACAGTGCTGATGCCCGGCGGCATGATCACGGATTCTGACGGCGTTCTCTTCAGCGCGGTAACGCCCCCGGTGACAATGATGATGAATCAGCGGTACTACATCATCTTTCTCAAACCCTCAGAGTGGTCGCCGACCGGCTACTCACCCGTTCGCGGATCGCAGGGAATCTTCGAGATACCGCAAAATGGCAACCCGCGTGTCATCAGTTATGCAAAGATCCCGCCTAGTGAGGGCGAGGAATTAGCTGGGTTTCTGGAAACTATCCGGGGGCTTACTCGAAAGCAGTGAAACTTCGATCTTTCTAGTTTCTTGGTTTTAAGGCTAGCCACCAATAATGTTCATTAATATGAAAAGATCATTTCTACTTCAATCGGCAGTTATCTTGTTGTCAGTTCTGTGCGTGTTATCGACAGTTGCGGTTGCTCAACGAGTTTTACAGCCGCCGCCGGACAATATTAAGGTCGTGGAACAGCCGGACAGTCCGCTAAAGATGACTATCAATGAAATGCGTGTCCACCCGGAATTCGGTCAATCGCTCAGTTACCAGGTGCGAAACATCGGTACGGCGAGTGTCATGGGATTTGTGGTCGATGGAATGCCGGGTTCGACTCGGCGGGCTGTAACTCTCAGAGCCCCACTGGTTCAAGGTGGAACGGTTTCTGAGGGCATCATCATCTATCCGCAAAAGGAGGTTACCGGCGAATACAAACCAAAGATCGATTTTGTTTTGTTTCAAGATGAAAGCACATGGGGAGCAAGGTCGACCGGCGATGCTGATTTCGTCGTTAATTTCTTCGACGGGGTAAAAAGGGTGATCACTGACGCGAAGCGTCTTGTGGCTCAGGGCGATGAAGGTAAACTGATGGATTTTATAAAAAGTCCTCCTTCCTTGCCAGTGGCAACGGGCGACATGTCCAAATGGACACAAGGACAATTAGGGTTGTTTCGTGGATATCAGGTCGGATCGATCGCGTTTCGCGAAAGCCTAAAAGTTCGCGGTGACCTTAAAGGTATATCCGGAAAAATTGCAGACCTGGAGAGATTGCTCGGCGGGGACAAAACCACAGGTGAAAAGGGCAAACGCATCAGTATGAGCCCGCATTATTTTGAAATGCCGATAAAGATCGAAAGTATTTCGATTGGCAGTGATGCGGTCCGGTTTGACGAGAACATACCTGCCCGGCCCGACTGGTTAAAAGGGCTGACGTTTAAGATAAAGAATACAAGCGGCAAAACCATAAAGCGGGTTGCGTTCACACTAGATTTTCCCGAAACGGCGGGGAATGGTGGGATGATGGCATATACCCTTACCTACGGACCTCCCGGCCTTCCGAACATTCCTGTTATAGACACACATGAAACGCCGATACCACCCGATGCAGTTTTTGAGTACGGGCTCGACGAAAAAGAGTTTGTACGGCTCAAACGATTCGTAGAAAGCCGCCAACCTCTTGACCAATTATCGAGGATGCATATCAACTTTCAGCACGTCCATTTTGACGACAAAACAGGCTGGAGCGGCGGCCCTATCTTTGAGCATCCACAGATTCCCGGAAGGTGGTCGTCGATCAAACCTTGAGCAATATCCGGCTTGGGACATCCTATGACTCTCAAATTGGCTGTTGCGGTCATCATCATAAATCTAATGGGTAAATTTTCTGCATTGCAGATCAGTTTTATTGAAAAATTTCCTTTTAGGTTCCTCTTTGCACTGCTAATAGTTTTCACTGCTGGACAGATCGGACTTTCTCAGAAAAGCATTTTGATCGGCGATTTGACTCAGGGTTCAGCCACGAATTTGACGAATATTCTTGAGGCCGCTTGTGATCAGAAAATTGCAAGACGAGTCGGAGACTGGATATCGCTCGAAGTAAGACATGACAGGCGATCTGTCGAACTCGCTCGTCGGATTTCAGTGCGGCTGGAAAGTTCGCTAGACCGGGTGACAAAAATTATCGGTCCGGAAGCACCGATTGAAGTACGCGTTTTGATCGCCCGAGTCGATAGGGTGCCGGCAACCTACGAAGTTTTGGTGCCGAAAGGAGTGGATTTCGTTTATCCTATCGTCTACGATTCCTCGACAAATCTGGATCTAGACTGCGATGGAATAACCAAGCTGTGCGAGACTGTCTACACAACAATTCCGCATGAGTTAACTCATCATTTATTAGAAGGTAAACTATCGAATGATGCGACATGGCTCAATGAGGGGCTGGCTGAATATGTGGGCGGACTCGTTGGTTCCGAACTTTCGCCAAGACAAGCGTTCAAAAGACAGGGCGAAACGCTGCCTGAGGTTTCATTGGGTTCGCCGGAAATTCGGGGAAACTTGTTTCAGTGGTCTTACACGCCTGAGACGTTGAACGAAGAATCAATTCTTCAATACGGGGCCGCTCATCAGTTGGTACGATTGATCGTTGCTGAAAGTGAGCGAAAGAAAGTGAAAGAACCTTTGCAGAAGTTACTCGTATTTCTCAGGGCTCGAACGAAAATTGTTACTTCTGCGGAGGCCATCGATTTCATCATTAAAGATTTGGGTCTCGATCCCAGAACGCTAGGCGTCCTCGACCGTCCACGACGGGACGAAATTTTTGCCAAGGCTATAGAAACATTTTGGCTCGAGCGAAATAGTAAGCGAACCGCATATAAATACAATTCATTAGTGACTTTCGCATACTTGGATAGTAGGCTGCCTGATGCACTTCTTGTCGCTCTCGTGGAGGAAGTATTTAACAAGAAAAACTCTAAGCAATTCGCGTGTCTGTCAGCAAAGGCTCTTAGCTCCAGAATTGATCAGTCATTTTTTGAGGTCTCTAAAATTGCAGGTCGCCTAAACCGTCTCAGGACACCGAAATTTACTTCTTATAGCTCATTGAGTGAATATTTGTTGAACATATGTCGAAAGTAGTAAAAGTTAATTCTGGCGACCTCTGATATGAAGGTGCACAAGAAACAAAAAATAGACCCAAGCAATTTGGGTCTATTTTCGTGTAACTGTGTGAACTTTCGCAGTTTCTCTTTACTTCTTAACGATCTTCGTCAGGTCGATCGGTTCGGTTGGTAGGAAGTGACGGGGGTTGATCGATTTTTCGTTGAGGCGGAGTTCGTAGTGGAGGTGCGGGCCGGTTGAGCGGCCGGTGGAGCCGACCTGGCCGATGAGCTGGCCGCGGGTCACTACTGCTCCGGTTTCTGTGTCGATCTTGGAAAGGTGGCCATAGCGGGTTGTCAGGCCGTAGCCGTGGTCGATCTCGACCATATTTCCGTAACCGCCTTTGTATCCGGCTGAGACGACCGTGCCGTTGCCCGGTGCGACGACGAGATCGCCGCGTTCGCCATCGATATCCATACCAGCGTGAAACTCATAGGTTCTGCCGCCGAACGGATTGCGGCGAAAGCCGAATTCGTTGTTGATCTTACCAAGATGTGCCCAGATGGTCGGCAGGTTAGCCGGATTTGCGGATGTGCGGATGTTGCGGATCTGATCGTCGATCTCGGTGTTTTCGCCATCGTTCTCAGAACCGTCCTCGGGGCCGCCGCTGTTAAAGGCAAGCTCGGTCGAGGTTGACGGCCGTGAGTAATCCATTGTCTCTGCTGGTTTTGCCGGTTCGGCTGCGATCTGCTGTGTAAGTGCTGCGGCGGGAACGGTCGTGTCGGCGAAAGCAGAATTTCTGACGATGCCCGACATGCCAATAGAGAGACTCGAAATACCAAGAACTAATAAAATACCAATAGTACCAAAATGCATGTAGCTTTTTCTGAGTGCTACGCGCTTGATATAGATCTTATTTTTAGATGAATGCGCTAAAAGAAAAGTGTACGACTTATCGTTTTTCTGCATTATGCCTTAAAGCTCCTTTTAATGATCTTGCGCATCGGTAAACCGATACTTGGAATCACGCAAGAATAGCCGCAAGCGACTAACGCGAAACCTAGACAAGCGATTACCTTTCAAGGCAAACCCTTGCCGTCGTGGGTGACTAAATTAAATTTTCCTTATAAAAACCTTACAGGAATAATAATAAAAACATAAGCCGCTCGAAAAGGCAAGCATTAATGCTCGATCAATTCAAGCGGCTTATGGCCCGAATAATGAAATTTTGTTGATCAATCGCGGCGGCGGCTGTTCTGCATACCGCGGAATATCATAAATCCAACACCCGCGAATACCGCAACGAAAGCGAGAACGATCAATATCTTGATGGCCATCGAGATGAAGCCGACAAAGCCAACCAGGGCTTTGAGTAACACGATCATTAACGCGAGTATCGCGACGATGCTGCCTCCGACTGATGCGACTTTAAGCATAATTCAAAAACTCCTGCTTTATTATATATCTCTCCAGCTTCCGCTTCGCGAGCGGTCGGAAAAATCGTTTTGCGCGGCAGCCTTATTATAGCCGCGATAGTCATCTTCATTATAGCGCGAATTCGTCAAAGCAAAGCTGGTGGATGCAGATGTGTCGTTCCATTTCTTGGTATCTGTCTTTGGCCGGAATATGTAGCCTTTCAGCAGATAGATCCCTAAACCGATAAGCATCAGCGGCAGCAGCCCGCGAACGAGGCCTTTTAGCGGAAAGACATTTTGCAAAACAAAGGCGAAACCTAGTACCAGCAAAGCGATTCCCCACAGCTTCGGATTGCCCGAAAACCGTCTCACGAGAATGTCATCGGCAACATCCGGAGTTAATCCCGAACGTATCATCTGAGCGGTGCGGAATGAGTCGAGTGCGGCAAAACCCCACAATCCGATCATTCCGAACAGGAACAACGGCGTTCCCGACAGGATCGCCATCTGGAACAGACCGATAAAAATGCCGAAATAAACCAGAGCCTTGACCGTCTGCCCGTTGTAGGCAGCACCTAGGCCGGGGCAGAACATCGAGAGCAATGTGGCAATGACCGGAGAAGTGCGTTTTTTAACAAACGGAATGTTATTCGCCTGGCTCTGCTGCTGACGAAGCAGATCGACGCCGAGAACGATGCAGTCCTGGCAATACGGGAACCCTTTGATGCGATGATCGCATGCCGGGCAAAGTGCTTTTCCGCACCCGTTGCAGCTAACTACTGCCGCATTCTGACTGTGATAAGCACAATTCATTATTTATTGCCCTCGTTAGCGACCGGCAATGTGCCGCTGATCGGGTCCTGAGCCGGAGCTTGTTCTGTGCCTGGTTTCCCGTTCCAGGCATTCGCTCCCTGCTGATATGTCTGTTTTGCGAGCTCGACGCTTTCCTGATAAACGCCCGTCAGCGATCCGTCTGCCGACACTGTCTGGCTGAACATAAAGAACGCGAACAGCATCATCATCGCCACCGGAGCCATCTGCGGTACACCGATCGGGAACCTAAGCCCGCGAACCCATTCGCCAACACGCGATGTGAGCGAAGCTTTTACTTCCTCCGGCTTCGCGGTGCCGAGCGTGAGATTCATGATCCGCTCGTGGAGTCCCGCGGGAACCGCGAGTTCGTCCATTTTATATGTGTAAAGCGAAGCGATCGATCGAACGACCATTCCCGGCAGGTCTTCGCAGCCGCTGCAAAGAGCGGCGTGACGTTCCCAGCGGTGGAATGCCGCAGCGGGCAAAAATCCGTCGAGGTAATCGGTCAGGTGATCTTCAAAATTCTCGCAGGTCATCGCCGTTTCCGGCATCGTCATCGACAACACGCGGGCCTCGAGACGCGTCATCGGCATCGCCGGTGCGGAGATCTTGCGGCAAACTTCAAGCGAATCCTTTACGTCATTGAGCAGGGAATGACACAGCGGGCACGCGAGAGCATGAGCCGCGACAGACTTGTGAGCACGGCTCTCAAGTGTCTTGTCCAAATAATCGGTCAACAGTTCTTCGAACGTTGAACAATTAATTATGTTTTCCTGCTCCTTTATCATAAAAACTTCCGCCCCTTGTTGTGGATCAAATATCTATCGAGATCACATCGAATATTCCGCCAATTACGTCACCCGCGGTTTCGAATAGCCCGTCAACCGCTAGTTCCGTGCCAATTTCTGCCGTGATTTCCGCGACGTCGGCACCATACGATTCCTGCTTTTCTTCCGGATCCATCATCTTATACCGTCACAACTCTCATCCTTCTCAATATCTTCGCCAGCTCGATGCGGCCGCGGTTGATGCGTGATTTTACGGTTCCCTCGGGAATTCTTAGTACATCGACGATCTCCTGATAGGTCAGTTCCTCGATGTCACGCAGGATCACGCAGGTCTTGAGATCTTCAGGTAATTTGTCAATTCCTTCCTGGACCTGGCTCGCGAGTTCCTTGCGTTCCATGTCCTTGTGGGCCGATGTTCCGGCAGCACGAAGGTGGTATTGGTGGTCGTCCACCGCGTCTGCCATCGTATTTTGCGGGTTACGCTGCCGATGGCGGTAATCGTCGATTATCAAATTGCGGGCTAGCCGCATCAGCCAATTCGCCAGGTCTCCCTGTTTGGCGTCGTATTGATCGAGGGAACGATATACCCTGATAAATACGTCCTGCGTCAGGTCTTCGGCGGCGTCGATGTTTGAGGTGAAACGGTACGCGAGATTGAAAATTCGTCGCGAAAACGAAGAGACAATGTCCTCCCACGCCGCGCCGTCCCCTGCTCGGGCACGCCTGACAAGTTCCGCTCCATCAATTTCGGTCACAGCCTTTAATGCTTCCAACGCGTTTCTCTCCAGAAAACATCTTGCCCTAGGCCATTAAAACTACAAAGCACGCGGGCCTCGCTTTGTCAGGAATGTTTACGAGGGAGTAAAAGTAAAAGTTCCACGAAAAAATAAGCGTAGAACGCGCTAATCTAGTAGTAAGGCACTAAAACCTGCCTGTATAAAATGATCATCCGTTGTAAGTGCATCATTCACACCGTTCGCCGTCATAGTAACGAAAGAAAAACAGTCTGTTAATCCCCAACCTTTGTCCTGCCTTTTTTCATATAGCTCCAAAGCCAAATCGAAGCTCTGGGCATCTACATCAACAATCTGGACGTGGGGACTATTGCCCAGAAAGCGAATTATGTCTCCGGCTTTTTGTCGGAAACGGATTGCGGAGAGACCATTTCCGATCTCGACGAGTATGAGTTGAGTGGTCAACAGAAGAGGCTTTCGTGAGCGAGTCGCCTTTGCCACTCGAGAGCCTTTGAGTGCCACTGGTCGCGCGAATTAACGAGCCCGTTAATGTATGCCGTATCCAAAAATATCGTTGGTCTTGCCACAAGGATCAGTCCGCTAGTTTCCCGTTCGCGTAATAGTCGTGACGTTCGGCAAAGTCGGAAACGCCCATGTCTTCCGCTAGAGAAGCGATAAAGTTCAATGGCTATGGTTCTGACTCAGCGGGTTCATCGCTAAGGTGATAGCGTTCCTCGATCTTGTTTATTGCATCAAGAACTTCTTCCTGGGCCTTAGGCGGAAGTTGGAAAACTCTCTGGATCGTCTCGGCAACGTTCATAGCGTCATATTACCTTTCCTCGTTGTTTAATTCAACGAATATTTCGTACCGTTCCATCGTTCCACAGTTTCCCACGTAGCTATTTGCTGCATTTTGACGATGTCGCCGTTTCCGACGAACAGCCGCATAATATCAGAGACAGCGGGGCCGGAAAATACCAGAATGCGTAGAATTGCATAGTTTGCGTACTTGGATCGCAAATGTGCAGGAAAAGGCTGCTATCTCCCCTAGCTAGTGATATTTACAAACTGATTCCTCGGTGAGCAGCAGACATCGATCAGAGATGTGCGATCGGCCTGCATTTCTTTGTCGGATTCGAGTGTTTTGAGCAGTGCTGCAAATAATGCCGAGCCATGCTCGTCGTTTGGTGGATTAAGGCTATAGTGCATCCATTTGCCGTCGCGGCGGGCGTTTACGAGGTTTGCTCGTTTTAGGTAGGCGAGATGGCGCGAGATCTTGGGGGTATTGGTGCCAAGCGTTTCGGCGAAGAAGCATACGCAGACCTCGCCGTCTCGCATTAGGTTAAGTAACCGGAGGCGCGTGCGGTCAGCGAGGGCGGCGAAAAACTCTTCTAATTTGAACTTCGAAGTCGTTCCCATAAAATAATTATAACATATGACAATTATGGCTTGACATAAATGTTGATCGGGATTATTCTTCGAATATCAATTATGGATAAGCGTAATTGACACGGTTGCAGAGGCCCGCACGAAGTAAGGGCTCTGTGGGAATTGAAGCTGGATTGAAATATAAGAGAGCCCTT
>JBGSQW010000156.1:0-18726 GCA_041737885.1 Pyrinomonadaceae bacterium
CTTGGTGAATTTAACAAAGAACTGCTCAGGAGCGAACGCCGCACGACTGGAAGGCTCGATAGCCGTTTCAAGGGCATAGACCGCGATGCGGCAGGTGGCGGGCCGGACAGCGATCCGAGTATGAATGCGATCAGGCCGCCGTATACTGCGGCATTTAATCACTACGTACGCAACGATCTGGGCTTCAAGACCGATACGGAATACTACATCCTCGGCGGCGGCATCACCGCTCCATGGAACTACAATGTCACCAATCAATATGCAGACACGAGCGTATCGATGAAGGACGCCATGGCGAAAAATCCGTACATGAAGGTTCTCGTCGCTCAGGGCTACTACGACATGGCGACTCCGTTCTACGCCGCCGAATACACGATGTCGGCTCTGAATCTGGACGCCTCTTTGAAGAAGAACATTACGTGGACATACTACGAGTCCGGCCACATGATGTATATCGAAAAAGGCTCGCTGAAGAAATTGAAAGATGACATGTCAGCTTTCATGGTGAAGGCGGCGAAGAAATAGCCATCTCAAGGTGCGGTTTCCTCATATTACCTCCAGCTTTTGCTGGACCTGTTCGGAGGAACCCCATTCTCACTTTACGATCACGATCGTAAGCCTTTTCTTATCCAGATTTCGGCCCAACGCATATCCCGCCGCCGCTCCGCCAACTGTAGCGGCGGCGATCACGGCCGCTCCCGCGCCATTGATCGAGCCTTCCCCACCTAGACTGTCAATTTCTGAAGCAACGATAAGTAGCCCAAGCGTCATCCCGGCGGCCCCCAAAGCCGTAGCCAGGATTCCCCGCTTTTTCCCCTTATACGAGCCGATCTCGAGCGTGCTGAAGCTCTCTGTCGCAACACTCTGATTACCGCGCCGTAACGCCGATGGCCCGTCCGAACTTTCAACGTTGACCACCAGCGTACCGGTTTGAACTTCCTTTACTTTCCCCTTGACGCGAGTTCCATCGGTGAGAATGGCATTGACCTTTTGATTCTTGAGGAGCACTCTTAGCTGTTCCGTTTCTGACGCCTTTACCTCGAGCCGCTGATTATCAGCCTTCACACTGGCGAGTGTAGCCGGAACAGAAAACTGCAATGCAAGAACAAGCAAGAGAGTTATAGACAATAACTTTTTGATGGACATTAGCTTTTCCTTTCAGTTTGAGAATTTTGACGCCCAATTATCGCACGGTCGTAACTAAAACGAAAAGGAATTTCTGTTGATGAAGATGGGAAGCTCAAAAAACCGTCCCTATCTATCAATCACACTTTACCCGACGCATCGCAAAATCCATTCCCTTCGTCTCGCCGTTCATTGGACCTTCGATCCTTGCAGACAAGGTATCGGCCTTGGTTTGTTTATAGATTATCCGCTGCGGAAAGTCGTGTTTCAGGTTTTCGAAAACTACCTCTTTTTCGCCTGTAGTTTTTATCGGAAATGAAGTCTCCTCTTTAGCATTCGAGGGTTTGGCGACGTAGACAAATCCCTGAGCAGTGTTCACTATCCGCAGGTATTCAAATGAGACGCTCTTGTTGCCTCGTGTGGTTTGCGAAGTTCCCAGCAGAAGGTTCTCGGTGGCCTTGCCCCAGCGTTCAGTGGTCGTGCGGCCGTTGGAATTTAGTTCCCAGCAGCCCGATATCCATGCGAGCGATTCGACAGTTGGTTTGGCATCCTGAGCGATAGCTGCCGAGCAGAACATAAAGGTAATTGCGATAAGAAGGGTTGTTTTCATATATATCTCCAGAGTTTTATTGCGATCATAAACTCAAAAAGATCATACGTATTGTAAAAATTCGACAATCTTCAGCTATTCAAGAAAGCTTCGGCCATTCGGTTTTCATCTCTCAGAAACGCAGTTGGGCTCTTCCCTGCAAACTCCGTAAACTCATGGATGAAATGAGCCTGATCATAGTAACCGTGCGAAAGGGCAAGCTCGAGAATGTCTGAATTTGGATCTGCCGAGTTCAATATCGATTGCAGGCGAATTATCCGGCTATAAAACTTTGGCGTGACCCCGACCATCTGCTTAAAGTGCCGCTCTATCTGACGCTGACTGACGCCGAGATCCCGGGACATATCGCGGATCGAGGCTGAGCCGGCTTTCATATGGATCTGACGCTTCACACCTTCGACGGTATGCTCTGCCGTCGTCGGCAATCGCAGTTTACGGGTGAGCGACGCCTCAAACAGTGTCACTCGAGCCGACGTCCCCGACGCATCACAGATCCTCGATTCGAGATCTTTTTCACCGTTTTGAACAAGCGGGTCGAGTTCCACGATGTGGTCGGTAAGCTCGCTGAGGGGCCGGCGAAAGAAATGGTACGCACCCGCGGTCTCGAACCTCACGCCGAACAGGTCGACCTTGCCGGTTGGCTGTATCTGTATGAATTTACGCATCTGCCCGACGACGATGGCCGACGGCTGCGTCTCGATCTGGCCGTCCGAATGAAAACGGCGAAACCTGTCTGCCAGATTAAAAATGATCTCAAGGCTGCCGTCGGGGAGAACGGTTTCAGCAGGTCCGCCAACCACGGGATCGTCGCGAAGCGCCCAAAAGCATTTCACGAGATGCCTGAGATGTGGTGACGGAACTATCTCTTCGTAATGCATTTGCTATTCCAGTTCGTACGAGTGGGTATATTGCGGAACCATCACGTCCCAGCCAAAACGATCTCGAATGTGACCGGCCATTGCCTCAGCCGCCTCGGGTTCACCGTGTGTCGTGAATACCATCTTTGGCGTGTTTTTAAGACCGCTCAGCCAGCGGAGCACTGCCTGCCAGTCTGCATGTGCTGAGAATCCGTCAACCTTTTCAACATTGCAGCGAACCGGTATCCAGTGTTTCATTATCTTGACTTCACGCTGGCCGTCTATTATCCGACGTCCTGTTGTACCGGCTGCCTGATAACCAACGAACACGATGGTCGCATTCTCGTCCTGCAAAACCCGCATTGCATGATGTAGAACACGCCCGCCGGTCAACATCCCCGACGCCGAAATGATTATCCGCGCACCCGACATCGAGTTAAGCTTTTTTGATTCGTCCCGGCTCGAAGCCGTTGTCATCGACCCGGTTCTGAGCGGATGCCGCTTGTTCGCGAGAATCGAGGCATACTCCTCGTCATGCTCTTCGCTCCAACGGTTGTACACCTGCGTCGCCTGGGCCGCCATAGGCGAATCTACGGCTACCGGCAGGACCGGGATACGGTTTTGGTCTTCGAGTTCCCGGATCATATAGAGAACTTCCTGCGTGCGGCCAACGGCAAATGCCGGTATCAATATCGTCGCGTCCCGCTCTGCCGCCTCATTTATGATCCGAGCCATCTGAGTTTCAGAATCGATCTCGCCGTGCAGCCGATCGCCATAGGTCGATTCGCACATTATATAGTCGCATTCCGGCGGCGACGCGGGATCCTTAACGATCGGCTGGTCATAGTGGCCGAGATCACCGGAGAAAAGGAACTTAATTGACGTGCCGTCAGGCCTTGCATTCTCAAGTTCGAGCAAGACAAGGCTCGCCCCCATGATGTGGCCCGCGACCATAAAGCTCGCCTTTATTCCGTCGCAGATCTCGTACGCGAGTCCGTCGTTGGGTACCGGGCGAAGCTTTGACAAGGCCTTGCGGGCATCATCCTCATCGTAGAGCGGCAATGCCGGGGCGTGAGTCGTCAGGTCGTGGCGGTTTCGGTAATCAGCTTCTTCTTCCTGCAAACGCGCAGAATCGGGCAACAGGATCTTTAACAGATCGCCCGTTGCCCGTGAAGTCGTGACCTCGCCTTTGAAACCTAATTTGACCAACCGCGGCAGCCATCCCGTGTGGTCGATGTGAGCATGTGTGATTATTACGGCATCGATCTCGCTGGCCGCAAATGGCGGATCCTGCCAATTACGCTCTCTCAGCTCCTTGAGACCCTGGAACAGGCCGCAATCTACCAGAACCTTCTTGCCGTTATGTTCAATTAGATATTTTGAACCAGTAACCGTGCCGACGCCGCCGTAGAAACTTATCTTCGCCATTGACCAAATATACAAGGCGTTTGGCGGAATGCAAAATTATTGATGTGCCGATTCTTGCACGCTGTGCGGGAACCAAAGAACATTGCTCGGTCCGGTCGATTTGATCTGCTCCTTTCGAAGCTGCGCGAGGCTCAGTAACTGCCCTGGCGTCTCGCCGTCACCGCCAAACGCGGCCCAGCCGATGTTCAGTTCGATCTCGACCGACTGCGTTTCGTTGACTGCCAGCTTTTGGCCCAAGAATCCATTGTGTATGCGGTCAATTATCTCGTGGGCGATGTCTTTATCAGCAGTTGGAAGTATCGCGAGAAATTCGTCGTTAAGAGCCCGTGCGACAAAATCCATCTGCCGCAGATTATCCTTGAGTTTCCCCGCAACAAAATTTAGGACCTTGTCACCGGCAACGTGGCCGAATGTGCAGTTGATCTCGTCAAAATTCTTAATGTCGATGGCAAGGATCGAAAGCGGCCGGTCGTCACGCTTTCGCTGGGCTTCGGCAACTTGATTTTCGAGAACGAGATAGAACGCCCTTTCATTCGGCAGATCGGTGGTTGCATCTGTCAGAGCATTGGCCTGCGAGCGTTCGTAGGATATTGACCCTAAAATAAGCGGCGAAACCCTGACGCCGACAGCTTCAAACAAGCTGGGTTCGATCGATCCTGTGTCCTGATCCTTACCGAAAAACAACTGGATCACACCAAACGCATTCTCGCCATGCAGAAGCGGGATAGCAACAGCGGAACCGAACTCCTGCTCATCGTCGAGCATCATGTAGCCGTCGATCTCGACCCGACCGCTCACAAACGCCTGTCCTGCGAGGCCTTCTTCAAAGGAAGATGTTTTCCCGATCTGATCATTTTCTGACCGTCCCTCGGCATTGACCGCGGTCAACATCGTTCTCGACTCATTTAAAAGGTAAAGCACGATCGTCTGAAACGGAACGAGATCAGCGACACGGCTTGCCACCAGCCGAAAAGCGTCTGCGGAGCGGATCGCTCCAGAAAAATGGGTCGCAGCCTCATCCAATGCATCCAGCCCACTTTCAATATCAACAATTTTTATCGGGTCAGGTAACGGTTCCTTAACTGATCGTTTCTTCTTTACATATAGGAACGCGAATCCGCATACGACCAGCAAGGTCGCTAGAGCAACGGAAATTGCGATTGACTGTTCGGTCATATCCGGTTAGATCTGTATTAAAAACAAGTGCCGAGGACGGTTGCTAGGTAAAGCTCAGAAAACTATCGGGTTCATCAAAACCCCGGGCTCACAAACGAATTGAAAGAGATAAGGAGAAATCTGAGGTTGGCGAGCAAAATAAAGCTCACTTTTAGAAGATAACTTTTCCTATCAAAACAAGTCAAGAAATAATTTTTGACCAGCAAATACGGGCGTTGTGGAAAGTAGCTAAATAATCTTGAAAAAAAAGTCAAAAATAAATAAAAAAAAGTGATTTTTTATTCAATTTTAGGTTGACACAAATGATTTCGCTTTCTATATTATCGTTTGCTTTGAGAAAGAAAGAGCTCAGAGCAAAACGGCTGTGTCACGATCGGCCGGTGCCTGGTAACAGGTATTTTATTCTTTGAGTAAAGATTAGGAGTCTTAAATATAATGAAAAAAGTAATTGTACTTTCAACTGTTCTTGCTGTTAGCGCACTCGGTATGGCTTGCGGCGCACCTGCAAACAACGCACCAGCGAACAACGCTAACAAACCAGCTAATGCAGCAACGCCTGCAACGACCCCAGCAACTGTTGCCAGCCCGGTAACGACGCCTGCTAACGCAAACGCTATGGCACCAGCTGCTAACGCACCTGCTGCTAACGCTGCAAACTCGGCTAACAAAGCAACCCCAGCTGCGAATGCTACTCCAGCTGCTAACGCTACGAAGAAGCCATAGTTTTAGCGAATACTGTTGTTGACGAGAAAGCACTCCGCAGGTTTGCGGGGTGCTTTCTTGTTTTGATATGATTTCGACATTCAAGATCGGACGATTTTTGAATAAAAAATTGCATATATTTGTGTTTTTGGGGTTGACTTAATCGCCAACGAACACTATATTGTGCAATGTTCCTTAAAAATTAAGAAAGATGTGGGACAAGGCTGCGTTACACACGCGGTCTTCAATTAAATAAAAATTAGATCTAATCTTTGAAGAAGACAGGAGAATCCTTAGTTATGAAAAAAGTAATCGCACTTTCAGCAGTTCTTGTTATGGGTGCTTTAGGTATGGCTTGTGGTGAAGCTGCAAACACGAACACCGCTGCCAACAAAGCTGCTAACACCGCGAACTCGGCTGCTAACGCAATGGCAAACGCTGCTAACGCAATGGCAAACGCTGCTAACGCAGTTGCAAACGCTGCTAACGCTGCTGCAAACACCGCAAGCACCGCTGCTAACACCGTTGCTAACGCTGCAAACGCTATGAAGCCTGCTGCTAACGCAAACGCAATGGCACCAGCTGCTAACGCAAATGCTAACGCTGCTAAGAAGCCATAGTCACAGTTTTTAACCAAGCCAAAAAGCCCGATAGGTCTAGACTATCGGGCTTTTTGCTTGCTGCTTTGACTTGATGCTAGAGGAGCTTTCTAAGCTCATCGATAGTGGTAACGGGCCTTTCGCATACAAAATTCTCACACACATAAACGGTCGGTTTACCGTCAACCAATTTTCTTCCCGTCAGAAGCGGTATTTCAAGATCCTCCTCGACAGAATTCTCCGCGAACACAGCGACCGCGTCCGGTAGATACCTTTGATTTATTTCGCGGGCAAGTTCATTGTTCACGCCGCCAACTACGACGACCTCTTTGGTCGGAGAGAGGTGAAATTCCAAGGCCGAAAGTGTTCTGCCAAACCCCTGCGGATGCCGTTTAGCCTGCGATCCCGCCGATCGCAGCGTCGCAACCGCGAATCGCTCGTATCTTTCATCGCCCGTTAGTTTTGCCAATCTCAGCAAGACATCGGCAGCTACCGAATTTCCAGAGGGCGTCGCGTTGTCGTAAAAATCCTTATTCCTGACGATCAATTCTTCATGATCATTTGCCGTGAAGAAAAATCCACCATTCTCTTCGTCCCAAAACTCTGTGATCATCGTGTCCGCCAGACGGCGGGCTTCGGTTAGATGAGAGCGTTCCCCCGAAGACTGGAATAAAACTAACAAGCCGTCGGCGACATTGGCATAGTCTTCCAGATAGCCGTTCAACTTCGCGGTTCCGTCCTTCCAGGTTCTCAAAAGCCGGCCATCGGCTTGTAAATGAGCCTGGATGAACGCCGCGTTGTTCTTTGCGATCCTGAGATACTCGGCATCTTCCAACACCGCTGCCGCATCGGCAAAAGCCGCGAGCATGAGTCCATTCCAGGCCGTCAGAACCTTCTCGTCACGGCCGGGCTTAATACGCTTCTCTCGCTCTGCGAACAGCTTCGCCCGCTGCTCCGAGAATCGAGCATATCCATCAGTCGCCCTATAGGGATCTTTTACATTGAGTATGTTGTGACCCTCAAAATTGCCGTCCTGCGTAACATCATAGTATTCGCAAAATAGATCCGCCTCCTTTTCTCCCAGCAGACTAGCGATCTCATCAGGCGTCCATACAAAGAACTTGCCTTCCTCGCCTTCGCTGTCTGCATCCTGTGTCGAATAAAACCCGCCGGATGGGTCAAGCATTTCGCGTTTTATATACTCCAGCGTATCGATCGCGACCCTTTTATAAAACTCATTACCCGTCACCTGAAAAGCGTGCAAATAGACGCGAACGAGCTGGGCATTGTCGTAGAGCATCTTCTCAAAATGAGGTACCAGCCAGATCGCATCGACCGTGTATCGATGAAACCCGCCGCCGAGTTGATCGTAGATACCGCCATTCGCCATCTTGGTCAACGTGTACTCAACGATCGCCAAAGCCTGATCTTCGCCGGTTCTCTTGTGATATCTGAGCAGAAACTCAAGCGACATCGCCGGCGGAAACTTCGGAGCTCCGCCAAAACCGCCGTTCACCGTGTCGAAGGTTCTCAAAAAACTGCTGTACGCCTGATCAAGCATGTCCAGGGCCAGACCGCCTGCGGCTGGTTCGACCACGCTTAGGCGCCGGAGTTCGCTTACGATCTTGTCAGCGGAATTTTCGATCTCTTCCCGCTTTTCCCGGAATGCCTCAGCAATACTCGCCAATATCTGCGGCCAGGATGCCATACCGTGGCGCGGTGCCGGTGGGAAATACGTCCCGCCAAAGAACGGACGCTTGTCCGGCGTCAGAAAGACATTCATCGGCCACCCGCCTCGTCCTGTTATTAGCTGGACGAAGTTCATGTAGATCTGGTCGACGTCGGGCCGCTCTTCCATATCGACCTTGATGTTGACGAAATGCTCGTTCATGATCGCCGCCGTTTTCTCATCCTCGAACGACTCGTGCTCCATCACATGGCACCAGTGACATGCGGAATACCCAATACTGACCAGCACAGGCTTATCCTCGGCCTTTGCCCGCTCAAACGCCTCTTCGCCCCACGGATACCAGTCAACGGGGTTGTGAGCGTGCTGGAGCAGGTACGGACTGGTCTCATTTATGAGGCTGTTTGTGAATTTTTTGTCGATTTCCATGAACATATTGTTTCACGCGGGCTCCAATTTTTGAAACACACACGACATTCTGATATATTGGTGGCACTTCAAGTTATGACGCCGCGTTGTATCTCAAAACTTCGACCGATGAAGCAGCGTGCGAATCTTTTCGCCGGTGACTAGTTTTCTCCATTTTTATCGTTCAGCGTCGGGCTTGCCCGACGAAATCAACCTCATCCGACGGGAGATCCCGTCTCTGAACCAGTAAAGGAGAAACATCATGACACCATCGACCGAACTACAACGTCCGTCAATCAAGACCGCACTTCCCGGCCCAAAATCACAAGAGATCATCGACGGCGATTCACGTTACGTAACGCCCAGCTACCCGCGTCCTGACTATAAGCTCGTCGCCGACCACGCCAAAGGCGTTTGGATCACAGATCCCGACGGCAATGTTTTTCTCGACTGCAACGCCGGCGTGGCCGTATGCTCGACCGGGCATTGCCACCCTGAGGTCGTCGCTGCCATCCAGCAGCAGGTCAGCGAGCTGATCCACCTGTGCGGTACCGATTTTTACTACCGCCACATGCCGCAGCTCGGCAAGAAGCTTGAGGAGATCTGCCCGATAGACGGCCCAACGCGAACTCACTTTGCCAACAGCGGTGCCGAGGCAGTCGAAACAGCCTTAAAGGTCGCGATGTACCACACGCGGCGGCAGAAATTCATCTCGTTTTTCGGGTCTTTCCACGGCCGAACGCTTGGAGCTCTCAGCCTCACGTCGTCGCGAAAGGCTCAGCGTTTGGGCTTTATGCGGCAGGCTCTGGACGTGACCCACGTTCCGTACCCTAATTGTTTCCGATGCCCATTTAATAAGGGCAAATGTGATGACGGCACATGCTGTCTCGGTACGGTGGATTGGATCGAAAAACTGCTCTTTAGCACCACGACGCCTGCCGAGGAAGTCGCGGGTATCGTTTTAGAGGTCGTTCAGGGCGAAGGCGGCTATGTTCCCGCACCGCCTGAATTCGTTCGCGAACTTCGCCGGATCTGCGACGAGAACGGCATCATGCTGATCGTTGACGAGGTTCAGTCGGGCATGGGCCGAACGGGCAAAATGTTCGCTCTCGACCATTATCCTGGCGTTAAAGCAGACATTATGTGTCTCGCGAAAGGGCTCGGCTCGGGAATGCCGATAGGGGCTTGTATCGCACGTGCCGACATTATGGACTGGCACAAAGGTGCTCATGCATCGACATTTGGCGGCAATCCGGTGGCATTGACCGCAGCTCTGAAAACGATCGAGCTGCTAGAAGGCGGGCTCGTCGACAACAGCCGCGATGTCGGAGCGTATCTCGAAGCAGGCCTCAGGCGTTTGATGGAAAAATACGACTGTATCGGCGATGTTCGCGGCCTCGGAATGATGCTCGGCGTTGAGTTTGTTAAGCCTTCTCATAATGGCTCGGTCGGAGATGCCGATGCCGAACTCCGCGACCGCGTCGAAATGGCCTGCTTCAATAAAGGCCTGATCCTGCTCGGCTGCGGAGCCAACTCCATCCGCTGGTCCCCACCGCTCATCTTGGCAAAGGAAAACGTCGATGTGGCGTTGGAGATATTCGACGAAGCAATAGCGGAATGCATTTAACCGTTTACGTTAAAAGGCTGGCTGAGAGGTCAGCCTTTTTTATCCCGCTTGGGCATCTCTGAATTTTGCCTACCAACGAAGACGAGCCTACTTTTTCGGACAGAACGATATCCAAAAGGTATATAATCCTTGCGAATCGCACATTCTGATATGAAGAGACTTGCCTACCTCCTGATCGTACTCTCGCTCAACGCGATCCCGATCGCGGCTCAGTCGAAGGCGAAAATAAAGCCAGCCGTCGACGGACGCCCGTTTTACCGAATCGATCAAAGCTCGCAACGCAAGCCATCCTACCGCACCATACCGCCGCCCGCAAACGCTGCTCAACTGAATGCTGCCTTGATGAAAGCGGTCGGAGTTGATAGGGCAGAGCTACTTGTCAGGTTAGCCAAATATTATCTGGCGGCCGGTTTAGACGACAGTGCCCGACGGGAATTCAACCGAGCACTTGATATTGATTCTGGTAATGAGATATTGGTGACCGATGTTGTACGCCTTATTAACAACACCGGCATAATTGAACAATGCGAAAATGCCGCCAAGCTCGCCTCGGATTTTCTTAACAATCATGGAAAAAATGAAGGTCTTTTGATCGAGAGGGCAAAGGCCAGGGCATGTGCCCGGAGATTTGAGGACGCGTTCGACGATATCTCAACTGTCATCGAAACGAATAACCGTAATCGGAACTATCGCTCAATGCGAGAGAGCTATTTGTTGCGGTTTGCAAATCAAGACTACGCCTTGGCGACTAGACAACGTATAATTGACGATCTTGAAAAGCTCACATCCACAACCCCTTCGTCCGCGGGCGAGAAATTTCCGATCGATATTCTCTTAAACGAATACCTGAGTCGAGCCAGATATTATGACTATCATCAAAAATTTGATTTGGAGCTTGCCGACCTTAACCGAGCGGTCGAGATATTTCCCGATTTTGCCCTTATGCCTCGGGCGACGCTGTATCGAAAAATGAATAGATATGCGGAGGCACTCGCTGACCTTAACCGTGGGATCGATCTTCTAACAAAACGAAACGGTGATCTATTCACCTATGGCCTATTTTATGAGCGGGCCGAGATTTTCGTTATTCTCGGCAGATATGATGAGGCAATCGCCGACTATCAGAAGTGCATGAGCATTTATCCTCGAACCGCCGCCTATTACGAGGCGAAGATCTCTCGAGCAAAACAAATGATAAACAAGTAGAGACACCGGTCATCCGATCCTTCCGATAGGGCCAATCTCTGAAGATTTTCGTTGATATGGGAGAAAAACTTCTTGCGACTCATATTTGCGTCTTGACTTAATTAAGTCAAATCTTTATTATAGTAACATGGATACATTCACCGCCCTTGCAGAGCCAACCAGACGAACCATTCTTGAGCGGCTATCGGCCAATGGGAATATGTCTGCGACGGATATCTATCGTGGTTTCAAGGCGAGTCCGCCGGCGATTTCTCAGCATTTGAAGGTGCTGCGTGAGGCTAAGCTGGTACGTGTTGAAAAGCGGGCCCAGCAGCGGATCTATTACATAAATCCTGAACCTATGAAAGAACTTGAGAGATGGATAAAGCAGTTTGCAGCCGTCAAGGAGCGTGAATTTCAACGACTCGACAAGCTGTTGGAGAAGATGAAACTTGACGCGGCAAATGCTCCGATGCTGCCGTTTGAGGAGAAGTAACGAGCACTAATTTAGCCTGGAGGAAATTACCTATGCCAAACAAAACGACAGTAACCGCCGAACCCGGCAAGCAGGAACTTTTTATCATCCGCGAATTCGACGCCCCCCGCGAGCTGGTATTCAGAGCCTACACCGACCCTGATCTTTACGTTCAATGGGTCGGGCCAAACGATCTGACGATGACGATCGATAAATGGGACTGCCGCGAGGGCGGTTCGTACCGGTTTACGCATGAGCGAGACGGGCATAAATTTGCTTTCTTCGGCGTCAATCACGAAGTGCTGGCTCCAGAGCGTCTCATCAGCACATTTGAATTCGACGGTCTGCCGGAACGCGGCCACGTCATTCTCGGCACAACCAAATTTGAAGACCTCGGCGGCGGCCGCAGCCGCATCGTTCATCAATCCGTTTTTCAGTCAGTGCAAGACCGGGACGGAATGGTCCAATCCGGCATGGAACGCGGGGTGACCGAGGGATATGACAAACTCGATTCGCTGCTCGAATCGATGAATTCGAATGCGCAACCAGCCTAAAATGAGAGCAAAAGCCGAGAGTGTCGATGCCTATATAGCTGACTTCCCTGTGGAGGTTCAGAAAATGCTGGAGCATATCCGCTCTACGATCAAACAGGCCGCTCCGAAAGCCGAAGAGACGATCAGCTACGCTATCCCAAGCTACAAACTCAACGGAATGCTGGTTCATTTTGCCGGTTATGCAAATCACATCGGATTCTATCCCGGAGCAGGAGGCATCGCAGCCTTTGTTGAGGAATTGGCTGACTACAAGACGTCAAAGGGAACGGTACAGTTCCCTATCGATCAGCCGCTGCCGCTAAAACTTGTGACGAAGATCGTAGAATTTAGAGTCAAACAAAATTTGGAGAAGAAATAAATGCAAAAAGTAACTACATTCCTGATGTATCAGGAACGCTGTCACGAAGCGATGGAGTTCTACGCGTCGGTGATACCGAATTGCCGCATCGTCTCGACAATTCCAGGCCCGGATGGAAGTGTGGCGGGCGGAAGTTTTGAAATCGAAGGCCAGCGTTTCACCTGCTACCAATCGGGGCCACATCCTAATTTCCAGTTCTCACAAGCCATCTCACTGATGATCGAAGCAAACACGCAAGATGAGATCGATCTGCTCTACGACGGCCTGAGCGAGGGCGGTGAGCAGCAGCCTTGCGGATGGCTTACTGATAAATTTGGACTTTCGTGGCAGATCACGCCGCGTCGGTTGATGGAATTGCTCGGTGATAAAGACCGGGAAAAAGCTGGACGAG
The DNA here is from genome assembly GCA_041737885.1 of Pyrinomonadaceae bacterium. Taxonomy (GTDB): domain Bacteria; phylum Acidobacteriota; class Blastocatellia; order Pyrinomonadales; family Pyrinomonadaceae; genus OLB17. The sequence goes on from JBGSQW010000156.1 coordinate 13,183, forward strand.
TAACGCAGGCGATGTTCGGCATGACAAAATTGATCATTGATGATCTCGAGTCCGCCGCCGGAGACAGTTGATATGCCGCCTAAAAAGTCCGGCCCTGAGCAAGTAGAAGAATTCTTTGCAAACCTCGACCATCCGTTGAAAGCCGCAATGGAGAAGATACGTGAGATCATCCTGGCCGCCGACGACACGATCACCGAACAGATCAAATGGAAAGGCCCCAGCTTTTGCTACAACGGCGATGACCGCGTCACCTTTAACGTGCGTGATGACCGTGTGTTGCTCATCTTTCATCGTGGAGCAAAGGTCAAAGACAGCACGGGATTCGGCCGCCTGATCGACGACCCAACAGGTTTGCTTGAGTGGATAACCGATGACCGTGCGACGATCAAATTCTCGAATGAGGGTGACGTTGATGAGAGACGCATCGATTTGACAAAGGTTGTGAAACTCTGGATCGCTGCCGCAGGCTAGGCACGGCTGAGTTATACTTGGCGCGTGAAAGAAACTCTGGCGGGAATAGCGGCGGTACTGGCGATAATCGGTAACGTTCCCTATATCGTCGACATCTTCAAAGGCCGGGTTCAGCCTCATGCATATACGTGGTTTGTCTGGACCTTGGTCACCGGGATCGTCTTTTTTGGACAGGTCGCAAAAGGAGCGGGTATCGGAGCACTTCCGACCGCAGTTTCGGGCGTTTTCACGCTGTCGATCTTCATTCTGTCGTTAAAGAATGGCTTCAAACACGTTACGAAAGTCGATACCTTCTTCCTCGTACTCGCTCTCGGCGGAATTGTGCCATGGATATTAACAAATGACGCCACAGTTTCTGTAGTGATAGCGGTTTGCATAGACCTCATCGCCTTCATGCCAACACTCCGTAAAACCTGGCTCAAACCGTCAACCGAATCGCCGCTGCTCTATGGCTCGAACGTGCTCCGCCACATTCTCGCTTTGCTTTCGATGCAGACCTACAATCTCGCTACGACGCTGCATTCTATCGCAATGCTAACGACAAATACGGCAATGACGATTTTGCTTTTAACAGCTAAACGAGAAAAGGAGACTGATCCTGTATGACTGCTGAGCTGACTGCGAGTGCCTTCGAGAAGCGACTGCTGGCGTTTCAATCCGATGAGGAGTTGAAGAAGCACGAGCGGTATTTCAAATTCGTGAGCACCGATCAGTCGTCAGACGATTACTTTATCGGCGTGCGAATGGGCAGCATTTTTGAGCTGGGGAAAGAGTTCAACGAGATGCCTGTCACCGAGATCGAGACTCTGCTCGAAAGCCCGATCCACGAGATGCGAGTCGGCGCGTTAAGCATCATGGGCCAATCGGCCAAGGGCAAGAAATGCACGAACGAGCGGCTCAAGCAGCTTTACGATCTCTACATCCACCGCCACGACCGCATAAATAATTGGGACCTCGTCGATCTTGCTACCTATTACGTAGTTGGAAAATACCTTGCTGATAAACCGCGGAACATTCTCGACGAACTCGCCCACTCAGAAAACCAGTGGGAACGCCGAACTGCCATCGTCGCGACTGCCCATTTCATTTTGAAACTTAAGCAGACCGAAGACACGTTCGCGATAGCCGAAATATTGGTTGATGACGCGGAAGACCTCGTCCACAAAGGCACCGGCTGGATGCTTCGAGCGGCGGGCGATGTTGACCGCCCGAGATTGCTGGCATTCCTCGATAAACATGCGGCAACGATGCCTCGTGTTCTACTTCGGTACTCAATAGAAAAACTTGATAAAGATCTAAGAAACCACTACCTGGAACTCAAAAAACACGGTTAGATCGTCAGGCGAGATCACCGTCATCTCTGGCTTTCTGCGTATGCCAGCAGCGAATGCAGACCCGCAGACCGTCGTGCTTAGTGACAGTCGTATTGTGTTTGATCACACCCAACCGTTCAGCCATGGACCGGTCTTCGTCGGTAAGATCACTCCATCGACGCATTTTAGGAGCATCGCACCGCGGACAGATTTTTTCGTTTATGTGAATCATTTGTTACAATCGCCTCGTACCAATACAGTCCGGATTTTAACAGATTCCATTCCATTGACGATGAAAACAAAAACATTGCTCGTTGCGGCCCTCTGCGTGTTGACCACCATTTTCAGCTCCGCGATCTTTGCTCAGACCGAACCGAAATTCGACTTTTACAAGCGCGGTGAATATCGGGCTAACGTACCGCGTCCCCAGTCGATCTTGCGGTATGATGTCGGCGACCATCACACGACCTACGCTCAGATGGAACAGGTCATAGATGCGATAGCGAAAGCGGCTCCGGACCGTGTGAAGATCTTTGATATCGGCACGACCAATGAGCATCGAATGCAGCATATCGTCGCGATATCGTCGCCCGAGAATATGGCCCGCCTCGATGAGATCAAGGCAAACAATGCAAAACTCGCCGATCCGCGAAAAACCTCGGCCGCCGAAGCATCGACCATCGCTCAGAATAATCCAACAATAGCGTGGATGGCGTACACGATCCATGGAAATGAATCGTCATCATTCGAGGCATTCATGCAGGTCATCTATCAGCTTGCCGCCTCGAATGAACCTGCGACGCTCGATATTTTGAAGAATACCGTCGTCCTCGTCGTCACCGGCGAAAACCCTGATGGACACGAAAGATTTGCGACATGGTACAATTCCGTCGCTGTCGGTGATCCCAACCGAAATGCGATCGAGCACCGCGAACCCTGGTCGATCTGGGGACGAGTAAATCATTATAGATTCAATCTCAACCGCGATACGCTCACATTCTCGCAAAAAGAATCCCGCAATATGCAGAAGGCGTACATGGAATGGCATCCGCAGCTGGCGGTCGATCACCACGGGCAGCCGTCGCAGTATTTCTTTCCACCGACAAGTTTACCGACCAATCCAAATCTCCCGCAGCCTGTTACCTCAAAATGGGAAGAGCGTTATGGCAGAGCAAACGCCGCCGCTTTCGACGCCAATAAATGGGATTACTATGTCAGAGATGTATTTGATGCATTCTACCCTGGCTACTGGGACATGTATCCGTCGCTAAATGGTGCTACCGGAATGACTTACGAAACCGATGGTGGTGGTTTCAAGGGGCTAAACTGGACACGGGACGACGGGACGATCGTTACTTTCCGCTCATCGATAGCGAAGCATTACGTAGCATCGATGACGACGCTGGAGACGAATGCCAAGAATAAGGTCGAGCGGATCAGGGATTTTTATGATTTCCGTGTCAAAGGGTTAGCCGACCACGCCAAATCGAAGCTGAAACGCGTCGTGATCGATCCGACCTCGGATCGCGTAAAAGCGGCAGAGGTAGTCGAAATCCTTCGTTTGTCTAATATCGAGGTCAAGGTTGCTGCGTCCTCATTCACGTCGCCGACGGCTCATTCTTATTTGGCGAAGAATGCTCCGGCTGCGTCGAAAACGTTTCCGGCAGGCTCATATATCGTCGATCTCGACCAGCCGCAGCGGATCTTTATCAAGGCGATCCTGGAACAGGACACGCCGCAGGATAAGGCTTTTGTCGAAGACAACATGGCTCGGTTCCGCCGCAATCAGATGCGTGGAAAAGGCCAGCCGAAGGAAGATTACGGATTTTACGACATAACAGCATGGTCGCTGCCGCTTGGGTTTGGGCTTGATGCCTGGTGGACGGAAGAAAGTACAAATGTCGCCGGAGCCATGGTCGATGCGGCTCATATCGCGAACGCCAAACGCGGATCGGTCACAGGCCGTGCGGCGATATCGTACATCATTCCTTACGAAACTGATTCTACGACGGCAATGGTCATGCGGCTGATGCAGGAAGGCTACAAAGTCGCAGTGGCCACACGCCAATTGAATGCTGGTGGCCGTAACTGGAAACCGGGCACATTCGTGATCCGCGTTTCGCGTAATCCTGATACTATCCACGATGCGGTTTCTAGATTTGCGGCTGAAATGGGCGTGAATGTCACCGCTGTTAACTCAGGTTTCGCCGATGAAGGCGATACGAGCGTCGGCGGCGAAGCAGTTATCAGCCTGAAAGCTCCGAAGATCGCAATTGCTGCCGACGAAGGCGTGACGCAGGAATCTTACGGTTCGATCTGGTGGATGTTCGATCGATACGGCATCAAATTCACGCCAATGACGATCCCAACCCTGCGTGGCGGCGGACTCAAGGGCTATAACGTACTGATTCTTCCCGAAGGCTCGGCGGGTCGGTATATGAGCTCGTTTGGGGCAGGCGGCGTGTCGGCTTTGAAGGAATTTGCATCGAGCGGCGGCACGATCGTGACCATCAGCGGAGCCTCGGTCTTTGCGACGCTCAAGGATGTCGGCCTGTCATCTGCCAAAATGGTCGGCAGCGACGATGACGAACAAAAAGGCAAAGTTCCTGAGGATAAAGACGCAAAACCGGCGGCATCGCCCGAACCATCGCCTATGGAATTGCCAACCGACCGCACCGACGGCATCGCCCCTACGCTGCCGCCGATCGCTTCCCCGTCGGCCAACGCCAACAAGGTTCCCGAAGGCTTGCCGGGTGCAATATTCCGTGCGACCGTCGACCGAACGACCTATATCAATTACGGCGTGAACAAGAACGAAATGCCGGTATTGATCGCCAGCGGCTATTTCTTCCGATACTCCAAAGAGGGTACAAACGCCCTGGTTTTCGACGCCGCACCGAAAAAACCGCTAACCATTTCAGGCTTTGTTTGGGAAGGCAATACCGAACGGCTGCTCAAGGGAACGTCTCACATCATCGACGAATCCTTCGGCGGCGGACACGTTGTAATGTTCGCCGAAGATCCGTTCTTCAGGGGTATGACAAGATCGACCACGCGGCAATTTTTTAATGCGATCACATTCAACGGGGTCTTTTAGCTTCTGATCGCATAGACGCGGAGAGACGCAGAGTTTATCTGCCTAGTCTACTCCCCGTCGATGCAGGAAATTATTCATGTTTACAGTAAAAGCAGCAGTCAGCAAGAAATTTGAATTCGCGGCGACGATCGCCGTTGTTCAGGAATTCTTTGGCGACATACGAAATTTCGCTGAGCTAATGCCCGGCGTTCGGCAGGTTCATACAGACGCGAGCGGCGTCGCTCATTTGAAGATAGAGGCAGAAATACCGGTTGTTGGAACAATGACCCAAAGCTTCGCCGTCAGGCCGACCGAGGAATCTGCGGACCGTGTCGAGTGGCTTCCGGTTTCAACAGAGACGAAGAACTTCCTGCGTTACAGTGCCGATTTTATGGAAGGTGCAGACGGTACCACTCAGGTTCAGTTTTCCCAGGCCGTCGAACTCCGCCGCGACAAAGCCCGCGATTTCCACTTCCTGGCGGGAATGGCAGGTGAAGCCCTCATCAGCACCGAAATGACGAAACGCTTCGTCGAAATGGTAAACATCTTCATTGACCGCGCAAAAAAACGCTTAGGTGAAAATAACAGTTCAAATCCGCTCTAAATAGTTTAAAGCCCCGCCAAACAGACGGGTTTTCCGTATCATTTTGACATATTTTCAAGGCGCTTTACGGAGCCTTTACG
>JBGSQW010000012.1:0-2968 GCA_041737885.1 Pyrinomonadaceae bacterium
GGGACGCGACAAGGTCATTACCTGCCCGCCGACGTATGGAATGTACCGCGTCTCGGCGGATATAAATGATATCGATGTGCGGGACGTTTGCTTGACGGAAGACTTTCAGCTCGACAATCCGGCAATCATTTCCGGCATTTCTGAAGAGACGAAACTGATCTTCATCTGCTCACCTAATAATCCGACTGGAAACCTGATGGACCGCACATCGATTTTCGAGATCGCTCGCCAATTTAAAGGGATCGTCGTCGTCGATGAGGCGTATATTGATTTTGCAAACGAACCGTCGCTGATCGCAGAACTCGGATCTTTCCCGAATCTCATCATCTTGCAGACGTTCTCTAAGGCTTGGGGAATGGCCGGTGTTCGTATCGGATTAGCATTTGCGAGCAACGAGATCATCGATTTGATGAACCGCGTAAAGCCGCCGTACAACGTCAGCGGTTTGGCTCAGCAGGCTGTGATCGACGCTCTGGACAGTGAATCAACAGTAACCGAGTGGATCACGTGCGTGAGAAAAGAAAGGAAAGGCCTCGAAGCTTCGTTGTCGGCTCTGGGTATCGTACAGAAGATATACTCATCTGACGCAAATTTTCTTCTCGTTAAGGTCGATGATGCCAAGGCGACCTACCGCTATCTTATCGAGGAAAAGATCGTGGTTCGCGACCGGAGTAACGTCGAGCTTTGCGAGGGATGCCTGCGGATAACCGTGGGCACCAGTGAGGAAAACGTCCGGTTGATCTCGGCCTTGAGCCGATTTGGCAGAATGGGCCGCAAGAATAGCTAATAGCTGCTAGCTAACTAGCTATTAGCTAGATTTATCAAACTTATGAAGAAAGTACTTTTCATTGACCGTGATGGGACATTGATATGTGAGCCGGATGACTTTCAGGTCGATCTGTTGGAGAAACTCCGGTTCTTGCCGGGTGTGATCACTAATCTTGGGAAGATCGCTCGCGAGACGGATTATGTGTTCGTTATGGTTACGAATCAGGACGGGCTTGGGACTGAGAGTTTTCCCGAGACGGCATTTCATCCGGCACAGAATTTTGTGATCCAGGCTTTGGCCGATGAGGGGATCGAGTTTGCGGATGTATTTGTCGACCGTACTTTTCCTCACGAAAATGCACCAACGCGGAAGCCCGGTACGGCGATGTTAACCAAGTATCTGTCCGGTGAATACGATCTCGCAAATTCCTACGTGATCGGTGACCGGCCAACGGATGTCCAGCTTGCGAGAAATCTTGGGTCAAAGGCGATCTATATCCGGAATCCATCATTTCCGCTCGAAGGTGAGGACGCGTTTTCGGTCGACGACTGGAGCGAGATTTATCTTCTACTGCGGACACCGCAACGGAGCGTTACGCATACGAGGAAGACAAAAGAAACCGACATCACGGTTGAACTGAAACTCGATGGCAGCGGAAATTCGTCGATCTCGACGGGAATTTCATTCTTCGATCACATGCTCGAACAGCTTGCCCGTCATGGTGGCCTGGATCTGAATATCGCGGCGACAGGTGACCTACATATTGACGAGCATCACACGATCGAGGACGTCGCGATCACGCTGGGCGAGGCGTTTTCGCTGGCTCTAGCGGATAAACGCGGGATGGAGCGTTACGGGTTTTGTCTGCCGATGGATGATTGTCTGGCTCAGGTCGCAATCGATTTTGGCGGGCGGAATTGGATCGTTTGGGATGCGGAATTCAAACGCGAAATGATCGGAGAAATGCCGACCGAGATGTTCTTTCATTTCTTTAAGTCATTCTCGGACAAGGCTTTGTGCAATCTGAATATCGTTGCGACAGGCACGATCGAGCACCACAAGATCGAGGCGATATTCAAGGCTTTTGCGAAAGCGATCAAAATGGCGGTTCGCCGCGAGGGAACTACGTTGCCGACGACCAAGGGAGTTTTGTGAGAGTTGCAATAGTTAAATACAATGCCGGAAATACGGCTTCTGTCGCGAACGCATTGGTCCGCCTCGGTGTTGAGCCAGTGGTGACTGACGACGCCGACGATCTACGAGCAGCGGACAAGGTTATCTTCCCCGGCGTCGGCGAGGCTTCGACGGCGATGAAATATCTGCGGGAACGCGGTCTCGATGCGGTTATCCTTTCGCTCACGCAGCCGGTTTTGGGCATTTGTCTCGGAATGCAGTTGATGTGCAGAACGTCGGAGGAAAACGACACGGAATGTATCGGCATAATGCCGTATCATGTGCGGCGATTTGAGTCCGACACATTGAAAATACCGCACACAGGATGGAACCGGATCACTGAACTAAATTCCCCACTATTTGAGGGCGTCGCCGATGGCGAACGCGTTTATTTCGTCCACGGCTACTATGTTGAAACGGGCGATAGCACGACTGCGACCTGTGAATACGGCCAGCGATTCAGTGCTGCGATCGGGGGTGATAATTTTCATGCGATCCAGTTTCACCCCGAAAAATCGGGAGCGGTCGGAGAAAGGATCTTAACGAATTTTCTAAAGATCTAAATCAACTATTCACTGTTAACTGTTCACTATCTAAATATGATCGAAATAATTCCAGCGATGGATCTGATCGGCGGAAAGTGCGTGCGGCTTACCCAGGGTGATTTTGCGCGAAAAACTATCTATTCCGACGACCCGCTTGAAACAGCCAAGCGTTTTGAGGATGCGGGTTTGCGGCGGCTGCACATGGTCGACCTTGACGGTGCCCGAACAGGAGCACCGGCGAATCTGCACGTGTTGAAAAAGGTCGCCAGCGGAACGAACCTGATGATCGATTTTAGCGGCGGGTTAAAAACGGAATCGGATGTAGCCGCTGTTTTCGAGACCGGAGCGGCGATCGCGACGGTTGGAAGCGTTGCGGTAAAGCAGCCGGAGCTTTTTCTGTCATGGGTCGAGAAATTCGGTGGCGAAAAGATCCTGCTAGGTGCGGATTCACGGGGCGGCAGAGTTGCGGTTGATGGCTGGC
>JBGSQW010000109.1:0-2133 GCA_041737885.1 Pyrinomonadaceae bacterium
AAAAGCTGCTATGACGGAGCTTAACTACTTCTACAACAAAGGCTTCGGATGGATATGCCGCCAATGTGAGATTGAACTCCCCGGCGCGGACCAAGAAGGCGATCGACTTTCGCGAATATTCCAAGAGGGAGAAGCAGAAAGCAAGAACCCGGCGCTCTCAAGCCCCGCCTTGGCCAAATGGACCGATGCCTCGCACCGATACCTGATCTGCCCGCGATGCAGCATCACCGAGGCTGTCGAACTGTTCTGACGCCTATCGGTCGCGTCTTCCGCATGCTAAGTTTAAACAATGCTCGAAAATGAGTTGGCGACAGCGATACGTCTCGCTAGATCTGCCAGCCAGATCATTTTAAGACACTACGAAGATGGTTTCGAAACCGAAGAAAAGATCGGGGCGGACAGTTTTAGCGAACCTGTGACCATCGCCGACCGCGAGGCAAGTACTCTCATTGTCGGCGGCCTCGCGTCAGAATTTCCTAATGACGGCATCCTGTCGGAAGAAGAGGTCGACGATATCAAACACCGTCGATCGAAACGCCGTGTCTGGATAATCGACCCGATCGACGGCACTGCCGGTTTCGTAAATCACGATGGAGATTTTGCGGTGCAGATCGGCCTTGCCGAGGATGGTGTACCGATCCTCGGGGTCGTGCTCATGCCATACCACGGCATCCTGAATTATGCCGTCCGAGGGTCAGGTGCCTTTTCCGTAACTAACGGTGGAGATCCGACGCGGCTCGGAACCTCGTCGTTGAAAGACCTGCCTTCGCTGGGGCTGGCCGCGTCGCGAAACCACCCGAGCAGCCGGATGAAACAGATCATCCAGCATTTCGGGTTTCGAAATTGTGTCCGCCGGGGCTCGGTAGGGCTCAAGGTTTCGCTTATTGCAGAGCAGCAAGCCGACGTCTATATACATCCAAGTCCGCGAACAAAACTCTGGGATACGTGCGGTCCGCAGATCATCCTTGAGGAAGCCGGCGGCAGAATGACCGACCTCTTTGGCCTCGATATGCGATACGACCGGATCGACCTCCAGAATCGAAACGGGATCGTCGCTACGAACGGAGCCTCGCACGGAGCGGTCATCCACCATCTCGCACCTCTGCTTAAGGAATTCGGCAGAGTGCCGTATGACTACTGAAACCTGTGGCTTCGATCGCTGACCCTGCATTACTTAACGTTTCTCCTGCTGCTGGCGGAATATTCCCGGAAACTCTTTCCAATTATTTGCCTCGATCCGCTATTGTTTTATACAGATGTTTATGCTAGAAGTAGTGTTCAAGTATTCTCTTTGAGTAATTCGCGTAAAACACAACAAGGAAACGAATTAGGTGATCACATCAACCAGCACCGTTGATCCTGTCGAATCGACCACAGAGCGATCCGTCATTTTTGCGGATAGCTATATCAACAAGTTGAGCGGGGAAAAGATCGAGCACGAATGCAGGCGGCGGATCGAAACCGGCTGCCGTGAGCTAGAATTGAATTTCGCAAACACCGAGATCGTCAACAGCATCGGCATCTCGATACTGCTCGGCGTCATCGATACTGCATCAAATAAGGGCGCGCGGGTTGTTTTCTCGGAAGTTAACGATGAAACTGTCGAGCTATTCGAAATGCTCGGCCTCACCAACCACGTAGTAATTGAGTAGAAAGAGAAAGTTATGGCCGAACACTCACACAAGCTGATCCATGCATTCGGTGCCCTGGCCGAACTCGGGCAGGAGATCACGAATAAGAACAACTTTCAGGAAACGATACGGACATCTTTGCATCTGATCTCGGGTGCCCTCGGTATCATGCGTGGGTCGGTGGCAAGATACTCGCGATTTGGGCATGAGCTGAATATGCTCGCGGTCCGCGGGCTTGGCGACGATTTTCCTCTAAGTTTATCGCTCTGCTCCGAGGATGAACGTCAGTTTCTGAGCATTGGACTCAACCCTATCGAGATCTCGCAGGCCAGAGTGCTGCCGTTCTTTCAGGTCTATGACTCAAGCTTTGAACGCCGAAGTCTTGAGCTTTTCATTCCTCTTGTAGTTCGCGATGAGATAGTCGGAGCGATCTTCCTTGGTGAAAAGGCCACGGCCGAACCATACACGAATTACGAAAAAGAGATCATCTGCGCGATGGGCC
>JBGSQW010000123.1:0-82291 GCA_041737885.1 Pyrinomonadaceae bacterium
CCGACCGGAGCGCGGACAATCCTGTCCGCTCGGATAACGAATCACAGGCGGACAGGAGTGTCCGCCCTCCATTTGGCGGCGGTGAGACGATCTATAATGTGATCGATTCGCGGCAGTCGTATCCGCAAGATATTGTCCGGAAAGGAGTTGCAGCGATCTCGCCGGAGCGTGGTGAGAAGGCGAGCATTCACCTTTCATACGAAATGGTTGCACTATCTCCTGCTGCTGCTGAAGAATTAGGTTTCGTTCTTTCGGAAGAAGACCGGAAACGTCCGTTCATCGAAATGAGCGGTCGCAAGGGCCTTGGGGTCAAAGCCGACGACCTGATCGACCGCCTGGAAGCTAATACTCTGGCGGAGGTCCAGGCTCGACACAAGGACGCACCGGCTGACGAGAAAACCCTTATTGCTCATCAACTTGCAGTCGGTGCCTTAAGGTACTTTCTGCTTAAATTCACACGCAACACGGTCATCGTTTTCGACTTCAAGGAAGCCTTATCATTCGAAGGCGAAACTGGATGCTTTTGCCAGTACTCAGCCGTTCGTGCGAATTCGATCTTTAGAAAACTCGACGCAATAGATAACGTCGAGGCGTGTCGTTCACGTATCGCAGATATTGATGGCGTTGGGTCGATCTTCTCATCCGAAGCGGGCAGCGACATCTGGTCGATGGCCGTTTTGGCTTCGCGGCTCGAAGAAACGGTCGAGGCGGCCGCAAATTCGAACGAACCTGCGATACTCGCAAAATATACATTTGCTCTCGCCAAAGCGTTCAATCTGTTTTATCACAATCACAAGATCCTGATAGAAGCTGATGACACGAAGCGTGCTGTTCTGATCGTCGTCGCCGATATGGCCCGACGTTCGTTGACCTCGGCTCTCGGCACGTTGGGAATCGAGGTGCCGGAGAGGATGTAGGCGATCTGTGAGGAAGCCCGCGCATAAGCAAGGTCGTAACGCTAAACACGCGCGATCCGCCCTTGCTTACGCGCGGGCTTCTGCAAATTCTGTGTTTGACAGACCTCTTCCCCGTCTGCTAAAAATCTTGTAATGAATTCTGTTCAGGCAAAATACTATACGGTGGCCAATTGGCGAGCTAACTTCGGTTGGTGGCGATTGGCGGTGCCCGTTGGGTTTTGATCTTGGACGAGACGACGATGTTCGTTTAGCTGGATTCGAAAACTTTTACATCAGGCGCCGCTCGAATGAAAACGAGCGGCGTTTTGTATTTTATGAGCGATCTTTCAACATTTCTTGCGAAGGCAAAGCTGGCAAACGTCGTTCCGGTCGTCGAAACGATGCCCGCCGACCTGCTGACGCCGCTATCGGTTTATCTGAAGTTGTCGGCAGAGTCGCAGAATTCGTTCCTGCTCGAATCGGTCGAAGGCGGCAAGACGCTGGCCCGATATTCGTTCATCGGTGCCGATCCTGAAAGCGTCCTTCGCGGCAATGAAACATCAACACTCATCACAGCAACAAATGGAGCTAAAGCCAGCGGCAAAGGCACGATCCCATTCTTAAAGACCCACTTTTCCGAACGTCAGGCCGCCGCCGATCCCGATCTGCCATCATTCGTCGGCGGTGCGATCGGTTTTCTTGGTTTTGCGTGTTCGGAATGGTTTGAGCCGTCATTGAATCGAGGCGAACACCTCGATGACGTTCGCAACGATGCGGCCTTTATGTTTTTTCGCTCGATCGTGGCATTCGATCACGCGAAACAGGTCATCAGGATCATTTCACTCGCGTTCCCCGACGAGGCAAATGATGAGAACTCACTCGAATCACTTTACGAAACGGCAACATCGCGGAATATAGAGATCAAACAAAAACTCGAACACGGCGAGTTGGTCATCCCGCCAAATGGTGATGCCGCAGCCAATAGCGAAATATCTTCAAATTGGAAGCGCGAAGATTTCGAAGCTGCGGTCGATGAGATCAAGGAATTGATAGCGGCGGGCGAATGCTACCAAGTTGTTCTATCCCAATGCTTTACTAAGCAGACAAACGCTTCGCCGGTTGCCATCTATCGCGCAATTCGTTCGCTGAATCCGTCGCCGTACATGTTCCTGTTAAAATTTGAAGAGCAGGCGATCGTCGGGGCTTCGCCAGAGATGTTGGTGCGATGTGAGAACGACCGTCTCGAATATCGCCCGATCGCGGGCACCCGTCATCGCGGCAAAGATGCTGTCGAGGACGAGGCGTTGGCAGAAGAAATGCGCCGCGACAAAAAGGAAGTCGCAGAGCATCTGATGCTGGTCGATCTCGGCCGCAACGACCTCGGCCGAGTAGCCGAATACGGCAGTGTGAAGGTCGATACGCTTATGAATGTTGAAAAATATTCGCATGTTCAGCATCTGGTCAGCTCGCTTTCGGCGAAGTTAAAATCAGGGCTCGATCGTTTTGACGCGTTGGCGGCCTGCTTCCCTGCCGGAACAGTTTCTGGAGCCCCGAAAGTGCGGGCTATCGAGATAATACGAGGATTGGAGCCAACGGCACGCGGCGTCTATTCGGGAGCGGTTGGATATTTTGATTATTCAGGGAACATGGACACCTGCATCGCGATCCGCACGCTGGTGCTAGAAAAAGGCGTGGCAAAGATCCAGGCCGGAGCCGGGATCGTTGCCGATTCGGTTCCCGCTTTAGAATTCGAAGAGACTGTGAATAAGGCGAAGGTGTTATTGAGAGCAGTGGAGATCGCAGAAAGTGGCACGGTATGATGCAGAAGCCCGCACGGAGTAAGGGCTCCGTAGGGGTGAATACGCTTTGAGCGAGACTCGACCCCGATTTTAATCGCTATAGTTGAATGGTAGTCAGGAGAGCCCTTACTTCGTGCGGGCTTCTGCAAGGTCTGCGGGCTTCTGCAATTAAAGATGAACGAGAGAATTCTAGATCATTACCTTGAGGAATTTCAGTTTGGCTCCGACATTGCGGCGGATGAGGCTGAGACGCTTTTTGATGCGTTGATCGGCAGCGATAATCAGACGCTCATCGCCGAAGTTTTGACCGCGTGGAATGAGAAAGGCACCACGGAGGACGAGGTTTTTGCCTTTGCTGAGCTGATGCGGAGCAGAATGAAGCGTATCGCTTCGCCGTATGAGGTTTTTGTAGATACTGTCGGTACGGGCGGCAGCTCAGCCAAGACGTTCAACGTCTCGACCGCGTCGGCATTTGTTATAGCAGGTTCCGGATTGCCGGTCGCCAAGCATGGCAATCGGGCCGCGACGAGCAATGCGGGCAGTGCGGACGTACTTCTGACGCTCGGGATAAATGTCGATGTCGAACCCGCAGTTACAGAACAGATCCTGAGCGATCACGGCCTGTGCTTTATGTTCGCTCCGCGATTTCATTCGCTTTCGCCGACGCTCGCGATGGCGAGGCGTTCGCTTGGCAGGCCGACGATCTTCAATAATCTTGGCCCGCTGTGCAATCCGGCATCGGCTCCGCATCGTGTCATCGGCGTTTACGACAAACATTTACTGGAGAGCACCGCGCGAGTTCTGGCTCGACTTGGAACACAGCGTTCATGGATCGTCTACGGCGAAAATGGCCTCGACGAGATCGCTTTGAAAGGCACAACGCTGGTTGCCGAGATCGACGGAGAAGACGTCAAAGTATTTGAGATAACGGCTTCTGATTTTGAAGTGGTCAGCCTTGCGAAAGATCTGCCGTTCCAGTGTTCGTCTGAGGAAAGTGCACGGATAATACGCTCGATCTTTGCAAACGAAATGAAGGATCGTGATGCGGAAAGGCTGGTACTGATCAATGCCGCCGCCGCGATCTATGTCGCCGGCCGGGCATCAACGCTGCCTGAGGCGTACGCAATGGCGAAGGAAAGCGTGCGAGATGGTTCGGCGTTGAAGAAGCTCGAACTTCTGGCGAGATAACATTAAAAATGACCGAAATATTTTTAGACAAGATAGTAGCAAAAACGCGTGAAAGAGTCGCTCAGACGATGACGCTTGGTTACGCCGATGCGATCAAACGGCGAGCGTCAAAGCTGCGTGGCGCCAAGCAGCCGCATCGCTTTCACGAGGCTCTGTCACGCCCCGACCGTACGAATATCATCGCGGAGATCAAACGCTCTTCACCATCGAAAGGCGTGATAAATGCGAATATCAACGTACCGCAGGCAGCCCGCAATTATGCGACCGGCGGTGCGGCGGCGATCTCGGTTTTGACGGAAAATGAGTATTTTGGCGGTGACATATCTGACCTCGTGCTCGTTGCGAGGACGGTGGATATTCCGGTTTTAAGGAAGGACTTCACCATTGACGCCTACCAGATCTATGAAGCCGCAGCGGCTGGTGCGGATGCGATATTGCTTATAGCTACGGCTCTCTCTGAGGATGAATTGATCGAGTTTTCACGTATTGCAGACGATTTGGGAATTGACGCACTCGTCGAAGTACACACCAGCGAGGAACTCGAAGTCGCCAAGAGCATAGGTGCAAAGATCATCGGCATAAACAATCGAAATTTGCAGACGCTTGAGGTTTCGCTCGATGTTTCCAGGCGATTGATCGCAGAGAGGCCGGAAAACGCTCTGATCGTATCGGAAAGCGGAATTTCGTCGATCGAGGAAATCGATGGGCTGAAACAGCTCGGGTTTGACGGATTTTTGATCGGGGAAACTCTCATGCGTTCTGAGGAGACAGCCGCCTTGCTCTCTAAGTGGGTCGGAAACTGAGGTCGTATGACAAAGATCAAGATCTGCGGGATCACCAATATCGAGGACGCTAAGATAGCTGAACGATTGCGGGTTGAAGAGATCGGCTTTAATTTCTATCCCGGCAGCAAACGTTTTATAGAAACTGCGGATGCCGTCTCGATAGCCGAGCAGCTTGAACCTGAGATGATGAAGGTTGGTGTTTTTGTTGATCATCCATTCGACGACATCATCGAAATCGCCGGAATGGTCGGGTTAAATGCGATACAACTGCACGGCAGCGAGAGCCACGAAATGGTCCGTGATATACGCAGCACCTCGGGCTTGATGGTGATAAAGGCGATCCGCGTTTCGGCTGAGATGAACGTTGCTGAGGCCATCGATAATTTCGCGGACGCGGTCTTGTTGGACAGCTATTCAGCCACCGAACCAGGCGGAACGGGTGAAACATTTGATTGGACCATCGCGAAAGAGATCGTTCTGTGGCGTCCGGAATCAGTCTATCTCGCCGGCGGACTGTCGGTTGAGAATGTGGCCGATGCGGTGAAAAGCGTGCGGCCCTACGCGATCGACGCTTGCAGCCGTCTGGAATCGTCACCTGGAAAAAAAGATAAGGATAAACTCGCCCGATTTGTATTCGCGGCCAGAGCAGCAAAATGATGTACGAGCCAAATGAACACGGCTATTGGGGTGAATACGGCGGGCGATTTGTGCCTGAAACGTTGGTCGCTCCGCTGGATGAGCTGACGACCGCGTATTTCGCGGTGCGTGACGATGCGGCGTTTCATGTTGAGTTGAATGATCTGCATCAGAATTTTACCGGCCGACCGTCGCCTCTGTATTACGCAAAACGCCTGACCGAAACGCTCGGTGGTGCCAAGATCTATCTCAAACGCGAAGACCTAAACCACACGGGAGCTCACAAGATCAACAACTGCCTCGGCCAGATCCTGCTCGCTCAACGAATGGGCAAACGGCGGATAATCGCCGAAACAGGAGCCGGACAACACGGCGTCGCAACCGCCACGGTCTGCGCATTGTTCGGTCTCGAATGTGTCGTATATATGGGCACCGAAGACATGCGGCGGCAGGAAGTGAACGTTTTCCGGATGCGTTTACTCGGGGCTGAGGTTCGCGGTGTCGATTCAGGCTCGTGTACTTTGAAAGATGCCATTAATGAGGCTTTGCGGGATTGGGTTACGAATGTTGACACGACGTATTATCTGCTTGGCTCCGCACTAGGGCCTCATCCTTATCCGCTGATGGTCCGCGATTTCCAAAGCATTATTGGCCGCGAGGCCCGCGAGCAGATCATTGAAAAGGAGGATCGTTTGCCGGATGTTCTCGTCGCCTGTGTAGGCGGCGGTTCGAATGCGATAGGGCTGTTTCACGCCTTTCTAAACGACGACGTCAGAATGATCGGCGTCGAAGCCGGCGGTCGAGGCGATGCGATCGGCGAACACGCTGCGAGATTTATGACCGGCGGCGATGTCGGCGTTTTGCAGGGCACGAAAAGCTACTTGCTGCAGGATAACAACGGGCAGATCGCTCTGACGCATTCGGTTTCCGCAGGTCTCGATTACGCCTCGATCGGGCCGGAACACGCACATTTGCACGACATATCACGAGTTGAATACGTTTCAGCTAATGACACGGAAGCTCTAAATGCCTTCAAAACGCTATCCGAAACCGAAGGCATCATTCCCGCTCTCGAATCGTCACATGCGATCGCCCATGCGATAAAGATCGCACCGGAAATGAGCCGCGATTCCGTCATGATCGTTAATCTTTCGGGGCGCGGAGATAAGGATATCAATACCGTTCGAGCAGTAGATGAAAACTAGCCGTTAGCTATTAGCGATTTTTAATAAACGAGTGAGCAAGATAGATCAAAAATTCAAGCAGCTTCGCAAACAGAACGGTAAGGGGTTCATTCCCTTCGTCACCGCTGGAGATCCGGATCTCGAGACTTCCCTTGCGATCGTCCTGAAACTAGCGGAACTCGGTGCCGATGTCATCGAACTCGGCGTTCCGTTCAGCGATCCGATGGCCGACGGGCCGACGATACAGCGTTCGTCGGAAAGGGCTCTGGCAGGCGGCGTGACGCTGGCGAAGGTGTTGGAACTGGCGGCAGAGATCAGAAAACAGAGCGACGTGCCGCTCGTTTTGTTCAGCTATTTCAATCCGATATTGCGTTTTGGTTTAGATGAATTTGAAAGAGCTGCATCAGACACAGGGATCGATGGCGTTCTGCTCACGGATGTGATCGAGAACGAAGCGGCGGCGATATCACAACGATTCGCAAAACAAGGAATCGATCTAATCTCGCTCGTCGCTCCGACAACGACCGACGAACGTTTGAAAGCCATTTGCGACAATGCTCGCGGCTTCATTTACGCGGTTTCAAGAGCAGGCGTGACCGGTGCTCAGACATCAACGAGTTCGACTGCCGAGGACCTTGTGAACCGAACAAGACGTTTCACCGATCTTCCGGTAGCTGTGGGATTTGGTATTTCAACTCCTTCTCAGATCTCGGAAGTCTGGGAATACGCCGATGCTGCAGTGGTAGGCTCGGCGATCGTTTCGGTGATCGAAAATGCAGATAATGGTGAGGCTGTTTCGCGAGTTGAAGAGTTTGTTAAAGGCCTATTACCGGAACGGAGCACTGCGTTTCCGGATTAAGCATTGAGTCATGTTTCAGTTATCAGCTATTCCGAATTGTTTCAGATTTATATCAGATTAGACTAATTGTTTACTAGAGGTTATTTATGTTGATCGTAATGAAGCCGACTGCCCAGGCGTCGGATATTGAGAAGGTTTTACAGGTTATCGAGACATTGGGTTTTCGCGGGCACACTTTGCCTGGTGAGAATCGTACGGCCATTGGCGTTACTGGCAATCGTGGATCAATTGATCCCGCTCATTTTGAGAATTTGCCGGGTGTCGCCGATGCGATTCGTGTAACCAAGCCATATAAACTCATTTCAAAAGATGCCCGGCCTGAGAAATCAATAATCAAGGTTGGAAATGCCACTATCGGCGGACCGGAACTCGCGATGATCGCCGGACCTTGTGCCATCGAATCGCGCGAGCAACTATTTAAGACGGCAGAGACGATCGCAAAAAGCGGTGCGAGATTTTTTCGCGGCGGCGCTTACAAACCACGGACTTCGCCCTATGCATTCCAGGGAATGGGCGAAGATGGCGTGAAAATGCTGGCCGAGGTGCGTGAGCAATTTGACCTCAACATCGTGACCGAGGCGATGGATGAACGCGGCGTCGACGCTGTCGAAAAATACGGCGACTGCATTCAAATCGGTGCCCGAAATATGCAGAATTTTTCCCTGCTCAAATACGTAGGCAAAACTAGAAAGCCAGTCTTGTTAAAACGCGGAATGTCCGCCACGCTCGACGAACTTCTGCTTGCCGCCGAATATATCATGGCCGAAGGCAACTACGATGTCATCCTATGCGAACGCGGCATTCGCACATTTGCAAATCACGCTCGAAACACGATCGACCTATCGATCGTTCCTGCGGTTCATCGCATGACTCATTTACCGGTGATCGTCGATCCTTCGCACGGAACCGGCCATAATTATATGGTTACACCATTGGCTCGTGCGGGAGTCGCGGTCGGTGCTGATGGATTAATAATCGAAGTCCATCCGTGTCCGGAAGAGGCGATGTGTGACGGGGCTCAGGCTTTAACGCCGGGGCAGTATTTAGCTTTAATTAAGCAGGTTCAACAAATTCATTCGTTGGTTTCAGCCGATATTCCATCGATCGCCGCCGCATAATTTCTGTTGACATCACAATAGTTTCGTTATAACATTGTTAGTATGATCAAGAACCTAATCACAATTGGAAACAGCCTCGGCATCATCATTGAAAAGCCGATTCTTGATCTTCTGCGCATCGAACGCGATACTCCGCTAAATGTCAGGACCGACGGCGACCGCCTGATCATTGAGCCGTTAGCTAAAGAAGATCGTGCCGCACTACTAAAGTCGGCCGTCTCTCGTGTGATGAAAAATCATGATGAGACTCTTCGTAAGCTGGCTCAATGATTGAACCAATATTTCTTTTGGTCGCCGAAGTATTGGAAATTCACAGCGAACAACTTGACGCCTATGGTGGCATACATGGTATTCGAGACCAATCTTTGCTTGAATCTGCTGTCATGACACCTCAAGCAAGTTTTGGCGGAGAATATCTACATCAGGACATTTTCGAAATGGCTGCCGCTTACGCTTTTCATATTGCGGAAAACCAGCCGTTTCTGGATGGAAACAAGCGAACGGCTTTGGTGTCCGCTCTAGCATTTTTAGACATCAATGGCACCATCATTATGGATCCGAGCGGAAGCCTCTACTCAGCCTTGATCGATATCGCAAATCGGACAGCCGACAAAAGCGACCTAGCCGCTCTATTAAGATCGCTTCCTTCAGAATAAAAAAGATCCGCATACGCCTCCCGAGACGTACGCGAATCTTTTTATTACTCCAACTGGTGCCTTTTGCCTATTTGACCGGCCGGAGTTTCATCAAGCTGTAGAACTGTATGTAGCAGCTCACCATTGCGGTCAGGACCAAAAACGTCAACGGCATGTACCGCAGCGATTCTGGCAGGATCACACCGACGCTCTGCTTGAATACCAAGCCGAGCAGCATTCCAAGCACGGCGATCGCACCGCGGCCCGCGAGCCAGTTCATGTAGGTTGGCTTTTCGTACGGTGACGGCAGAAAGTATGGCAATGCGAGGACCATCAGCATCGTAATTCCCATCAAAACTGCATCGATCGAGAACATATGTGTGCTGCGGCCGTATTCCATCGCCAGGAAAAACAGTACGAATGTCGTATCGACACTCATTGACCCGCCAAATTCCCCTGCTGTGCTTTTTTTCGTTATGTGATCCATTTTATCTATTGTGTAAATTAGTTTTTCGATCTACGCGAACACTTACTGCTTGCTGCCGCTGAACTGCTTGTAAGCAACGCGGAATAGCTCAGAAAGGGCGTTCGCTGTTTCGGGTGTCAGGTTTTTATCTGCACGCAGGTGAGCTTCGATGATGTCGGTCGTCGGCTCGTGCGGATAATAGATGACCGGTTCGATATTGTCATCGGTGTGTTTCGTCATCAGACGATCGACCGGCATGTCGAGCCACTGGGTCAGACGCGCGATGTTGTCGGCGTCGGGACGGCCCGTTCCGTTCTCGATACGTGAGAGCGTAGATGCCGATACATCGGTCACGTCCGCTACATCGCGTAAGCTGAGTTTTAATTCCTCTCGGCGGCGCTTGATTGCTTTTCCCAGCTCCGCCGTGTTGATCAAACTTTCATTCCTATTAAATGCCATAATTTTGTGTTTTATCCTCCATGGTTTTTGCAAGTGCCATTAATGCTCTTGCTATTGCACAGATAAAACGTAACACAAGATATTTTTAAATGCAACACCTCATTTCACACTTGCAACATTTTTATTTTTCGGATACACTGTTTCACAGTTGGAACGGATTGAGAATGCATCCCCATCTCTTGATAGTAAATACTGAGTCGCATGTGTCTGACATGCTGCGAACAGAAACTCGGGAACGGCAAGGGAAAAATCGGGATTTCAGACGACCCGATAGATGATAAGCCCGGCCGCGACCGATTTGTGAGACACGAAGGAGATAGAAATGAAACGCAACGCGATAAACGAAACGAAAGAGACAGGAACGGCTACATTATTTGAACTAAACGAAATGGCGAGCAATGTGCTTGATTTTTCGACCACATTAAAAGAACTGCGAAAGACCGTAGATCCAAACCTTGTCCGCCAGCGTGCCGGACGCCGCGATCGTAACGGGCATACGCAGATGGTCGAGTACGTCGAATGGCATACCGTTGCCGACATCCTCGACGAACACGCTCCGAACTGGGGCCATTCGATCAAAGATATTCGCCCGATCGGCGACATCATCACGGTTACCGTCGCTATCACGATCGACGGTGTGACCCGCGAGGGTATCGGCACGGGCCGGGTCGCAAGCGAAACAGGTATTAAAAAAGCAGAGCATGACGCTTTGAAGCGTGCCGCGGTTAAGTTCGGCATCGCCAGAGAGCTTTACAAGCGTGAATTTGATTCGATCGACGGCGAAGAGCCGATCGCGGCAGCACCTGCAGTTGCGGTCGAACCCGCAGCCGAGCCCCGAAGGTTTGAAGACTCCGTTGCGAAAACGATGGGTGACCTCGTCACGACAAAACAGCTCGGCATGATCCGTGCGATCGCCCGCGAAGGCGACATCGATGCCGCCAAGGAATGTATGGACGTGATGAAATGCAGCGTTTCCGAGCTGTCCAAGCGTGCGGCATCCGAGCTGATCGATCACTTGCAGAATATGCAGCGTAACGGTGTGCTGCCGATGCGGCGTGCTAGCTAATTGCTAAAACGGTTCCGCCGCTGAAAGATGCGGCACAAGATGTTTTGAGCTGCGGCCTGCCCATCCAAGCTTTCTCCATGAAGCGCAATACAACAGGCCGCAGCTCAAAACTCCCACTCCGTTGAAATGTCGTACACTAAACGTGGCCAAGATCGTGGAAACAACCGACACCCAAATAACCCTCGACAAACTAGCCATCGGCTCACGCCTGATCGTGCGTTCCCGCACCGACTGGCGTTTTGCCGCCGTTTCCCGCATTTCCGGGGAACGGATCACACTAACAGTCTGTTCCCCATCGGGCCGCACCTATCGCCTCTGGCGTGCCCACAACGTCGAACTCCACCTCGAAGGCTCCATTCCCGTCCTACCCTACGAAACCGAAGACACCTGGCGAGAAAACTTCTGCGGCTACGACATGCGTTGGTAGATCTTTCAGTAAAATATTCCCCCGAACGCTTACATTGACTGTGGAACTTCGTGGTTATTTGGTATCTATAGAATTACAACTTCTGTTTATATCAATTGGCCTCATTTCCCAATGGAGCGCCGAGACACGACTGTAAGATATGAGACATCATCCCATTCCCAACCGTTCACGATCGGCAAATCGTTACAACCACTTATTGCTTTTACCGTTTTTCACCATTTTACTGCTCCTCATGGGCTTTGTATTCCAGAGACCTGTTGCGATGCAGACGCAGCCCGAACGTGGATCGCAGACTGATGCCGGTTGGAGCTTAACCGGAAGCCTCGGCACGGGGCGAAGTGGCCACACCACGACGGTTTTGCCCGATGGCAGGATCTTGGTGGCGGGCGGGTTTCAGAACAACACGGTGCTGAATACGGCTGAGATATACGATCCGGCAACGGGATCATGGACATACACAGGCACACTAGACGGTGGCCGTGCGTATCATACGGCTACATTATTGCCAGAGGGCAGAGTCCTCATCGCAGGAGGCGTAACGAGACTTGGAGGCCCGGGAATAGATTGGACCGAGCTTTACAACCCAACGACTGGAGCATTCAGCTCGACAAATAACCGAATCTCGACCGGACGTTTTGGGCATTCGGCAACATTGCTTGCTTCCGGCAAAGTTTTGATCGCAGGTGGAACGGGAGCGAGCGGCTCAATTAAAAGCACTGAGTTATACGACCCCACGACTTTCTCGTGGTCCCCGGCCAATGATCTGCTTGTTCCCCGCTCCGCACACACCGCGGTCTTGCTGCAAAGCGGAAAAGTACTGGTATCCGCCGGATTTAACGGTGGCTACATGTCGAGTTCGGAGATCTACGACCCGTCAACCGGAAATTGGACTGGCTCAGATAATTTTTCGCCGGGACGTATGGGACACTCGGCGACCTTGTTGGGAAATGGCAAGGTGCTCGTCACCGGCGGTTATAACGGCAGCGAACTACGAAGCAGCTATTTGTATGATCCGGTTAGTGATGATTTTACTCCGGCAAACGGTCTGCGGGTTGCACGCAGCTATTTTTCGGCAACACTTCTGAGTGACGGAAAGGTATTAATCGCCGGTGGCATGGACGGAGCCAGCCCGCTCAGTAGCTCCGAAACTTTTGATCCGGCTAGAGGAACGTGGACAGAGGTCGAAAGCCTTACGAATGCACGAAGCGGTCACGCGGCTGCTCTTCTAACAACAGGAAAGGTGCTCGTAACAGGCGGAGGCACCGGACTGAGTAGCTCAGAACTCTACGATTCGAGCCCAGCCGCCGCCACGTTCGAAGGTGACGTCGTCGATGGTTCCGGAGCCCCGACCGGCGATGGTGCGATCCTGGCAAATGACGTTGGAATGATCCGGCAGTTTGCCCTGGGTCTGTTAACACCGGTGACGACGGTGAACCAATTTCAACGTGCTGACATAAATGGTGTCTGCGGTGACGGAGCGATCAACTCCGCTGACGTGACCGTAGTCAGGCAGCTTTTGCTCGGTACAATATTTCCAACCGTCGCCTGTGGCCCGACGGTGCCGGCGATCGTAGATGCCGTAAACGTCTCACGATCATTCGATCGATGAAACAGCTAAAACCTTTAAGCTTTGGCTTTCCTGGACGAAGACAACGTATCTTAGGTTCTCGGTCTTCCAGTTCGGGTCTTTGGGTATTTCGGTTTCGTGCCGAAATACCTTATCGCCGCTCTTAACCTTTCCCAGGGTAACAATCTGTCGAACAACGGACGAATGCTCCAGCTTTTCCCCACGGTTCTCGCCGGCTTTGACGTCAGTTGTCAGCTTGCTCTCAGCAATTGCGAGTATGACATTCGCCTCTGCGTGCTTTCCGAGATCGGACGTCGAGATGCTGAGCCTGTCACCATTTCGGACGAGATCGATCGACGGTTTGGGCTCTGCCGCACGTTCTGCGATCACCTGATTTGCCTTTCCCCGGTTGGAACCTACAAATTCGATAGTCCCGTCAACAACCATCTGCGGCGTGTAACTCGAATTATTCCGAAACTTCCTCGCGTACTCCTCTTGCCGCTTTGAAAAAGCAGCCGTAGAAAACTTGTCCTTCCAGCCCAGATAGTTCCAATAATCAACGTGAAAAGCGAGGGTGATCACCTCAGCATTCGGAACCAATTGATCGTTCTGAAGCGTCGTCAAAACGCGATCGGCAGGCGGGCAGCTGGAACATCCTTCTGACGTAAAAAGCTCGACCAGCACCGGCTGTTTCTTTGCTATCTCACCGGCGTTTACAGGCTCGATCATTTCAACGCTTCCGTTCGAAACAAACCAAACTGCCGAAATACCCATCAACAATGCAACGCCTAGGAATAAGATGATCTTCATAAAAACTAAATGCCAGCCCGGCGGTTCTTTATTCCAAGATCTTACCTATTGACAGCAATATCGCGTTGCATATATGATACAATGGATAGTATTTGCAACCCATTTCAGGGCTACGGCATATTCTAATCGATACCAACGTGGGAAACTGTGGAACGATGGAACGGAACGCTATGAAACTCATACACGACATCACTAACCAATTCATATGTAATGCTTTAGAGCGTCGACTCGCCGTTCCACACCGAAACGGTCGTCTTCGTGATTGGAACGGAAAATCCGGAGTGTTAGAATATTCGTTTACCCAACAGGCGGGATCTTGATCTATGCAGGCTGCTAAACAGAAAGAGGAAGAACAGATAATCGTTCGCGGTGCCCGTGTTCATAATCTGAAAAATATCACGGTATCTCTGCCGCTGAACAAGCTGACGGTCGTCACGGGCGTTTCGGGTTCAGGCAAATCGTCGCTTGCGTTCGACACTCTGTACGCCGAGGGTCAGCGTCGCTACGTCGAATCGCTGTCGGCGTACGCCCGACAGTTTCTCGAGCGGATGGACAAGCCTGATGTCAATGAGATCCTCGGCATCGCCCCGGCGATCGCGATCAGGCAGAAAAACACGACCAAGAATCCACGCTCGACCGTTGCGACGCAGACCGAAATATACGATTACCTGCGGCTACTTTTTGCCCGTGCAGGAACAACGATCTGCCATAAGTGCGGCCGTGAAGTGAAGAAGGATTCGCCGGAATCGGCAGCGGACGAGATCATTGCCGAGTTCGTCGAAGGCACGAGATTTTACGTTCTCTTCCCGATCCAGGATGAGATCTCACGCGAAGTCGTCCGGGCGGCCCGCAAGCCAAAAGTAAAATCGACAGAAAAGGCCCTGAGCACTTCCGCAATGGTGATCGCGCTGATGCAGCAGGGCATCACCCGTCTGTTTCGCGATGGCGAGATCATCGAACTTCAAAAACCCGAAGATTACATTTTTGACGATTTTGACAACACATTCGCCCTGGTCGATAGGCTTGCCGCCGGGGCTGATATTCGACAGCGGTTGGTCGATTCGCTCGAAATCTGCTTTCGCGAAGGCCATGCAGCGGTGATCGAAACAGTAGGAGAGAAAAAGCAGACACTCAAATTCTCAGACGGCTTTATTTGTAAGTACGACGGTACGCGATACGAGGAGCCGGAGCCGCACCTTTTCAGCTTTAATTCCCCGTTCGGAGCTTGTCCGACATGTCAGGGTTTTGGGAATACGATCGGCATCGATTACGGACTCGTGATCCCTAATCCGCTGCTGTCGTTGAAGCAAGGTGCGATCGAGCCGTTCAACCGACCAACACACTCGTGGGCGCAAAAAGAGCTTGTAAAATACGCCGCCCACGCCGGTATCGACATGACAACGCCGTACGCAGATCTGCCCGAATATCAGCAGAACAATATCATCTACGGCGACGACGGATGGCGAGGTGTAAAGGGCTTTTTTGCATTCCTTGAAACAAAGAAGTACAAGTTGCACGTCCGTGTTTTCCTCGCCAAATTCCGAGGCTACACAAAATGTCCCGACTGCGGCGGCCAGCGTCTGCGGCAAGAGGCTCGTGATGTAAAGATCGGACTGCATTCGCTCCCCGAGATCATCGAAATGCCGATCAGCGATGCTTTTACGTTTTTTGAGAAGCTGGAATTAACGCCTGAACGGGCCTTGATCGCTGACAAACTCTTGCTCGAAATTCGCCGTCGCCTGAAATTCCTGGTCGAGGTCGGCCTCGATTATCTGACACTCGGACGCCTCGCCGCGACGCTGTCCGGCGGTGAAGCTCAGCGCATCCAGCTCGCAACCAACCTCGGTTCCCTGCTCGTCGGCACGCTATACGTCCTCGACGAACCGAGCATCGGCCTTCACCCGCGTGACAACACACGGCTGATCAAGATCCTCGAAAACTTACGTGACATCGGCAACACGCTGATCGTTGTCGAGCATGATGAAGAAACCATGCGTGCGGCCGATCACATCGTCGATATTGGCCCGCTGGCAGGCGAATTCGGCGGAGAGCTTGTATTCGAAGGAGATTTCAAAGCTCTGATGAAGAGCAAAACGTCGCTCACGGCAAAATATCTACGCGGCGATTCCGAGATCAAAGTCCCGCTAAAACGCCGCACCGCCACCAAGCGAAAGATCGAGATCATCGGAGCCCGCGAGCATAATCTGAAAGACGTTTCGGTCGAAATACCGCTTGATATGCTCGTTTGTATCACGGGCGTTTCCGGTTCGGGCAAATCGACGCTGGTTCACGATGTTCTTTATGCGGGCCTGAAAAAGAAGCGAGGCGAGTGGAACGCTCCCGTCGGTTTCGTGAAAGAGATCCGAGGAGCGGACTACGTAGACGATGTCATCCTCGTCGATCAATCGCCCATCGGCCGCACACCGCGTTCTAATCCGGCAACTTATATCAAGGCATACGATGCGATCCGCGAGACCTTTGCCGCGACCAACGGTGCAAAGACCAAAGGCTACAACGCCTCGCATTTCTCGTTCAACGTCCCCGGCGGTCGATGCGAGATCTGCCAGGGTTCGGGGACTGTGACCATCGAGATGCAGTTCCTAGCCGATGTCGAACTAACCTGCGAAGACTGCCGCGGAATGCGGTTCAAGCAAGAGATACTCGACATTAAGTACAAGGGCAAAAACGTACACGAGGCCTTACAGATGACTATCCGCGAAGCGATCGTTTTCTTCAAAGACGTTCCGAAATTGACGACGAAGCTGAAGGTTTTGGATTCGGTTGGATTGGGATATCTGCGGCTCGGGCAATCTGCGACTACTCTCTCGGGCGGCGAGGCTCAGCGCGTGAAACTTGCTTCGCACCTCGCTCAAAAGACGACCTCGGAAACGCTGTTCATCTTTGACGAACCGACAACCGGACTGCATTTCGAGGACATCAACAAACTCTTGTCCGCATTCCGTGCCCTGATCGACAACGGCGGCAGCATCCTCGTTATCGAACACAACATGGATGTCATAAAAACCGCCGACCACATCATCGACCTCGGCCCCGAAGGCGGCTTCGGCGGCGGCCGCATCCTGGCAACAGGAACGCCGGAAGAGATCGTGAAGGTCGAGGATTCCTTTACTGGTAGATATTTGAAAACTTATTTGAAGTAGATCGCTACGCTATTTGAAATTGCTCTTCGCGCAGTGTTTTCCATATGGACATTCGCCAACCTGAGCCCACTCGTAGAAATCATTGGCATTGCCTTCGACGGCGTAATAGACCTTTTTGATGGTTGGAAACTGCGTGAGCGTGTTTTCAACCATTGGAAAAAAACCTGCACCGCAGCTCGTTGATGCATTACCTAGGGTTTCAAATGCCCGCTTCGTGAAATTCAGATAAGCCGCCCCGTTTTTGACGTTGAGGCTTTTGACGATGCCGGTGGTGGCTTCACGGTCGAAAGACCAAAAACCCTTAGCTTTTTCTTCCTCGGTGACGCCTTTGAAGAGTTCGTCTAGAGCAGCCCTGGCTGGAGCGGTTGTCTTAGGAATCGCGCGGGTAGTCGGGAAAGCCTTAGTGCAATCCATCATTTCCGGATTCAGCTTTTCGCTGTGAAAGAAGACCTGGATCGTCATGGTCTTAGCTTTTTGGCCGAACGCAATGGTTGAAAATGCTATCAGCGTGAATAAAAGTGTGATGATCTTCATGTTCTTATCTAGTCGTCTCCAAATTTCGCACGCCAGATCGGTGCGATCTCGGCGAGGACTTTGCAATCGCAGTACCCGCCGTTGTTATTAAGCCATGAGATTATCTTGCCGAATTCTAGTCGGTTTTCCATCATGTATTTCATGGAATATTGGAGGCTGTGATTGCACTCGGCATCATAAAGCTCATCCTCGACAAAATCAAGCAGTTCGCCGATGGTGTGCTGGGCGGCGGGCAGTGAATCAAGAAAGGCTTGAAGCTCTTCGCCGCTGAGTTGTTCGAGATTTTCGATCTCGCGTTTTCGGATGATTGGCATAGATTAAAATTCGGACTCTGAAACTCTCGCCAGCTCGGCACGTTCGGCTTCCTCGATCTCACGCTGTTTGATGCCGTCGCGGCCGTCATACTTTGCAAACTTCGGGAGGAAGACCGCCGCCAGGGCAACCGAGACCACGCAAAGAATGCCGCCGCTGACGAGGGCGGTTTTAACGCCGTAGTATTCGCCGATGATCCCCATTTTAGCACTGCCGAGCATCGGGCCAGTTAGATAGCTCATCATTTCGATGCTGGCGAGGCGGCCGCGAAGGAAATTGGGTATCGTCTGGTTCCATATCGCTCCACGGAAGATCCCCGATATCATATCAAAAAATCCTGCGGTTCCGAGCAGGAGTAATGCCGGTATCAGGCTGTCGACCAAACCGAAGAACGTGATCGCCACGCCCCACATCAGAGCCGCTGCTGTAACCATCAGACCGTGCCGATGAATATTCTTCGTCCAACCGGATGTCACGCTGGCGATCAGTGCTCCGGCGGCGATTGCGGCGGGGAAAAAGCCGATATATTTTTCGCCATATATCACTGCAAGTGCAGGATAAAGAGCTTGCGGCATCGCAAAAAACATCGCGGCGATATCGATAAAGTACGTTCCGATCAGCTCCTGACGACTAAATGCGTATTTCCAGGCACGCTTGATCCCTTGCCAGCTCGGTTTCTCCGCATTCTCAGGCGATGGCACGGCACTGACAAGGTATAAAGCGGTAATCGTCGCGATAAACGTAACCAGATCGAGAGCATATGCGACCGCCGGATCGAATTGCGTAGCGATAATCCCGGCGAGAGCAGGGCTAACGATCGCACCGACGCTCCAGCGGATAGAGTTCAGAGCCATCACCGCTGTCATCAATTCCGGCGGGATTATCTTCTGAATAAATGATTCGAACGCCGGACGCTGGATCGCCGCAAGGCCTGCGTGAAGGGCGACACAAAGGAAAAGCACCCAGACCTGCGGTTCTGGAAGCAACGCATTTATGAGTAGCATCGCCGACGCTGCCGCTTGGCCAAATTCAGTCAGGCGAAGCATCTTCCGCTTGTCCAGAAAATCAGCCATTGCTCCGCCGATAAAGGCGAGAACGACCATCGGCACAAATTCGGCGAGATAAATGTATCCCACCATCGCCGACGAACCCGTGAGCTGATACATCTGCCACGGCACGACGATGAACGTCATCATGGAGCCGAAGAAGGACACTAGCTGTCCAAAAAACAACAGCCGATAGTCACGCGAAGCCCTTAATGGTGAGAGGTCGAGAAGCATAGTAACCAGACGAATCAACCCAGGATACGAAATTCGGTGCGTCACGTCACGGCGTTTTGCTGACTTTTGAGGGTTTCAAACTGCCTGAAATTTGGTATCTTTAGTTCAAGATAATATTTTCACGGATTCCCGATCGATACCGTTCTGCCCATTTATGCTGGCTTTTCTTTACCTTGCCCTGGTCATTCTATTTGGCGACGCGATCTGCAGACGTTTCTTACCGTTTGTCTCGACGCCTCACCGCATCGCAACCGCTGCTCTCAGCGGCCTTTTGGTCAGCACGTGGGTTACCTATCTCGGTGCCGCCGCGTTCGGCGAAACGTCATATCCGATGCTTACCGGCAATCTGATCTTTGCGGCAATAGCGATCGGTGCGACAGTGGTGCTGAATTTCGTTTGGCCCCGGCCCAAAGCCAGTACACAGATCGACGCCGAAACCACCCGTTTCACACGTGCTGACTGGATCGTCACGACGATATTTGCTGTAGTTGCGATGGTTATGATGCTTGGCACCTTCTCGATGAAGGACGGCAACATCCGGATCGCCAATCACCAATCGAGTGATTTTGGCTCCACAGCATCGATCATGCAATCGTTCGCGATCGGACATAATTTTCCGACCGAATACCCGCATTACACGGGCGACCGTATTCGCTATCATTTCCTGTTCTATTTCCAGGCCGGCAATTTGCAGTATCTAGGCCTGAGCCCAGCCGCATCAAACAACACCATTAGTATTATGACGCTGCTGGCTATGCTGATACTCGTCATGACGCTGGGTTCGGTGATGTTTGCCTCGCGACTGGTCGGTCGGATCGGTGCGATTCTTTTCTTTTTTCATGGCTCACTTGCGTTCATTCCCTTTTATCTGAAAAGCGGTTCTCTGGCCGCAATGTGGGAAAAGATGGGAACCATGCGTGACTTCCTGACTTCAGGTTTGCCATATCGAGGCGAAGATTGGGGCGTCTGGTCGCAGGTCGTCTATCTTAACCAGCGGCACCTGGCGAGTTCGATCGGGATCCTGCTCATCGTCATCATCTTCCTAGCCATACGTCAACGGGAGCGGGCCGAACAGAAGGTCGCGTCGAGCATCCCTGCTAAAAAAACCTCGACAGAAGAAGAAGCAATAGCCGAGTCGGAAAGTGCAACTGACGGTGAAAGTGACGATATCCTTGAACTCGATCCGATCGGGGATGCAAATTCGCAAGAATCAGAAACATCCGAGACCGCGAACCTCGAAACGAACGAGCCCGATTCTGACGCTTCCATAGTGATTGAGGACGAAGCATCGGATCCAGACAAAGACGTTATAAAACCCGTCGATGCGGAAACAGTCTCGATAACGATTGCGGAACCGCCGATCAATTGGCCTTCACGGCTGATGCCGTTCATCTTTGCGGGTGGTCTGCTTGGGTTGATGCCGATGTGGAATGGTGCGGTATTCGCCGGTGCTGCAGGCGTTTTGGCAATAATGTTCTTCGTTTTGCCGTACCGCCGCGAGATGATAGCCGTTGCGGCGGCAAGTGGTCTGATCGCCTTGCCTCAGGTTTTGTTCCTTAAAACCGGTTTGGCTCAACCCGCCGGCTACTCGCTTTGGTATTTTGGTTACACGGTCACCGATCCAACCATCTACAAGGTTCTCTACTACCTTGCTTTCACCTTCGGATTCAAATGGATATTCATCGCTATCGCCATCATCTTTGGCTCGCGTTTACAGCGGCTCCTAATGCTTTCGTTTACGGCATTGGTCGTAATGGCGACGTGCTTCCAGTTCAGCGAAGAGGTTCTGGCAAATCACAAGTTCTTTAACGTTTGGCTCGTGTTGATGAATGTACCAGTTGCTTTCGGCATTGTGACACTCTGGAATATTCTCCCCGGTATCGGAGCGATATTTAGCCGGATCATTACGTCGATCCTGGTATTCCTGATCGTGATCGGCGGCGTGATCGATATCTTCCCGGTCAAGAATAGCTTCTGGGTCGAGTACAGATTCCAGGGCGATCCGCTAGTCGAATGGGTCAGAGCGAACACCGATCCGCGAGCGATCTTCCTGTCGCACCGCTACGTTAATCATGGGATCCTCGTTGCAGGACGCCGTTTGTTTTACGGCCATCCGTATTATGCCTGGGGAGCCGGATACCCGACCGGAGAACGGGATAACGTTTACCGTCGGATGTTCGAATCGAAGGATATCAACGAAGTCTTTTCATTGCTTAAAAACAACAAGATCAGCTATGTTGCGATCGACAATCTCGTCCGCAAAGGCGATTTTATCAGGAGTAACAATGAAAAACTTTACGAGGCCTACTTCCCTGTCGTTTATACCGACACAGAGAATAAGTACGATTCGCTCAAGATCTATTCCGTGCCCGAAACGCTCGGCCCGCCTGATCCGAACGTCCAGTTCGAGTTAACGCCCACGCCGTCGCCGACGACCGCCTCAAACGCGTTCACGGGCGGAGAAGGCAATGGAAATGGGCAGTTCTCGCGGCCGCGAGGCATCGTCGCCGATGACAAAGGCAATTTCTTCGTTGCCGACACCGGTAACGGAAGAATTCAGAAGTTCAACTCGGACGGCACATTCATTGCCGCTCTCGGTAAGCCGGGAAATGCTGAAGGCGAGCTTCGAGAACCTAACGGAATTGCTCTTGACGACACCGGAAATATATATGTGACTGATGCCTTTAACCATAAGCTGGTCAAAATGGACCCGAGCGGCCAGGTTTTGAAAGAGTGGAAAGGGCCGGATCCGGGCTTTTATGGCCCAAGGGATATCGCGGTGGGGCCCGACAAGAAGTTTTACATCGTAGATCAGGGGCGCACCAGGATCGTAAAGTTCGATCCGGCTACCGAGAGTTTCACTTCTTGGGGAACCGGCGGAAATGGCGATGGCCAGTTCAACGAATCAACCGGGGCCGCGGTTGGAAACGGAACTGTTTTTGTTGCCGACACGGGCAATAACCGCATTCAGATATTTGATCTCGACGGAAATTTCCAACGTCAGTGGGATGTGCCGGCGTGGGAACGTTACATATGGCATTACCCGGATATCGAGTATGACGAATCACGAAAAATGATCTACGTCTCAAATGGTTGGAAGAAAGAGATCTTGACCTATGACCTTAACGGGAATCTTCAGCCCCCATTGTGGCCGGTAGCCGACACGGCGATGGACAATCCCGGAGCCTTAAAAATAGTTACTTCGGGTAAAAAGCGATATCTTTTAGTGATCAACACTTCGAACCCCAAGATCACTCAATTGCAGCTGAATTCTCTGGAAACTGGGGAGACAGCTCCGAAAAGAACAAAATGAGCAGCGTCGACGAAAAAATCGACGAGCGGAGCAAGGCTGATCGAACTTCAAGCGACAAGGGATCGGTCTATCGGACATCTGCGTTTCTTGCGATCATATCGATAATTGCTCTCTTCCCGTTGTACGGGGTCGTCTATCCCTTGCTCACCGATCTTCAACACCATGTTCTCGTAAATAAGCTCGTGTGGGAACATTTTTCCGGAGGCTCGAGGCTCGATTTCGAGCTGTCATGGTATCTCGGATACCGCCTGCCAACCCTCCTCATCGTGCCAATGATCGGAGCAATGTCGATGATGGGTGTTTCGCTTATCTGGCTGCCGAAACTATTTAGCGGACTGCTCATGTTGATCCATGCTTGTACGGTAGGAATGACCGCCCGGGCAGAACAAGTTCGCACGGATCTGAGATCCTATATATTTACCGCCTCCTTTATATTGCCAGCCATTGTTTTCATGTATTCCGCCTGCTGGTTCATGGGTTTTGTGGGATATACACTGGCGATCACTCTTCTGGTACCAGCGATCCTGCTTACCGAGCGATACCTGGCTGACGGCGGAAAATGGACTGCCTTACTACTTTTTACAGCTTTGGTTCTCGTCTATCTTGCTCATCCATTCGGTATAGTATTTTGGGGCTTTTGGTGCATTTGTCGAGGAATATCTGCTCTACTCACGCTCTCGATCAGATCGGAATGGAAAAGATTTTTTATACTGATCCCTATCGTTCTGCCTGTCCTGATCTATCAATACGCAGCATCTGCGATACTTGGATTTCCCTCCAACGAGGGCGAAATGTTCACAGAGTCGCCTATTCTAGTATTCGACGAGTGGTATAAGCATCGATTTTCTGCAGTATTGGCAGGTACGTACCTCCAGACTGATAACGTCTCCGGTTCGATATTTGTAACCTATGGATCTATTGGTGTAATCATCTTGTCCATACTGATCGGTTTACTCATTCCCGGACATTCGGCTTCGAGAAAGAAGGCGATAACATTGCTTTTATTTATTGCATCCACCTCGTGGATATCCGAAAAGCTTTTTCCCGTACCAAATGGCCATTGGCTCGCATTCAATTACCGTTTCGCTTCCACCGTCTTAGTAGTATCTCTTGCCGTAAGTGCAGTTATCTTGATCAGATCGTGTCATGCACACTGGTCGCGATTAGGTTACAAGGTTGCGTTTTCGATCCTCGCCTTTTTCTGCGTCCTCATTTCCGTTCTTCATCTACATGACGTTAGAGAGGGTAACCTTAGATTTGACGCTGCTGCTTCGACCTACATGAACGCCAAATTCGATGGTCAAAGTACGGTTGGTATGGAACTGCCAAAAACCACTTGGTACCCTGACCCTACATTCTTGCGCCGTTACGTCTGTTTGACTACGCCGGATTGTAATCCCGCAGGAACTCTTTTTCGAAATCTTGGCGGAGATGTTTACCCCATAAAGCTGGTTTCGCAGAAGTTCGAAATCCCGCCGCCTCACGAGCGGAAAATCCCGCCGGTCAATGCTTTTGTTGGCGGCGAAGGATATGTCGGCGGTAAATTTTCGAGGCCTCGCGGGATAGCCGTCGATAGATCAGGCAATTTCTACGTTGCCGATACCGGAAACCATCGAGTTCAGAAATTTAATAGTTCCGGAGTTGCCGTACTCGAATTTGGAACATTCGGCTCTGAATCGGGGCCGATGATGGATCCGACAAGCGTGGCCGTTGACGGTTACGGCTACATTTATGTGTCCGATACTGGAAAAAGGGTCTTGGCAAAATTCGGTTCAGACGGAGCTTTTATAACAGAATGGAAAGCCGCCGAGTATAGCTTTACAAATCCGATCGACCTTTCGTTCGCTGCGGATGGCCAGCTATATATTCTCGACGACGGACCGCATCAAATAATACGTTTTACGCCTGAACTTCAAACGTTTTCACCAGTCGTAATGTCCGGAAGCCCGCGTTTCGAACGTCCGACAGGACTCGATGTCTCAGGCGATCGTATCCTGGTAGCGGATGCCGGTTCAGATCGCGTATTTATCAGTGACCTTAGCGGAAGATCTATCCTTAGTTGGGCCGTTCCCCCATGGTCTAAATATCGATGGCATTATCCGGATGTCGTCTATGAAGCAGAATCAGGACTGGTTTTTGTTTCGAGTGGCTGGTCAAAGGAAATTCTAGTTTACACTTTTGAAGGAGCTTCGCGAGGCAATATCCCAAGGCCGGCGAATACCGAATTGAACAATGTATGTTCGATCGCTATTTCGTACATCGGGGGCAAAAAGCTGCTGGCTCTAAGTATGGGAAGCGATATGGTCGACAACGGAGATCCCCTTGTTTCGCTATTTGATCTAAAATACTAGCTCAACGCTAGCTGTCCCGTCCGATTCTCTGCGATATCAAATATCTGGGCCGGCCCTTTATTTCGTCATAGATCCTTGCCAAGTATATTCCAATGATACCGAGGCTGATCATTAGCAGGCTGCCGATGATAAGCAATAGGAAGATCACAGTAGCAAATCCCGTGACCGCGTGACCGCTCTGGTAGACATTGAGCGTCTGCAAGCCGAAAAGAAAAGCGAACAAAAGAAAAAGGACCCCGGTGAAAGTCACAACCTGTAGCGGAATAGAGGAAAACGCGGTAATTCCGGTCAGAGCCAACCGCACAAGCCTGACGATCGACCAGCTGGATTGTCCGCCGGCCCTTTCAGGCACCTCAAACGCTACCTGCTCTCGCCGAAACCCGAGCCATGCGGTCATTCCCCGAAAAAACACGTTTCGCTCATCCATCTGGAGATAAGCATCGACAGCCATCCGGCTCAGTAGTTTGTAATCGGACGCGCCACGCATCTCAAAACCCGACAACCGGCTCCACAGCGAATAGAACAGCTTGGCACCGAATTTGGTCACGAAAGACTCTTTTCCGCGGTCAATCTTGACGGCTTCGACGATATCGACACCTGATTCGCTCCACTTTTCGATGATCTTTGGCAGCAAAGCAGGAGGATGTTGGCCGTCGGCATCCATGACGATGACCGCGTCGCCCTTTGCCATTTCGAGTCCGGCACAGAGAGCGAGTTCCTTACCGAAATTACGGCTTAGCCGAGCCGCTCGCATCATGGGAAAGTCTTTCGCAGCCTCGCTCAGCGCCGCCCAAGTCCCGTCAGGCGATCCGTCGTCTATCAGCACAAACTCAAACTCAACCCCAACCGACTCAAGCTCCGTCCGTATCTCACCCAAAACCAACGCAATATGCTCCGCCTCGCGATAGCAAGGCAGGACGATGGAGAGGAACTCTTTCGGTGTTTTATCCATTACTGAGTTTCGGATGTGCGTCTAAGTGTCACTCAGGCGGCGTAAATCTTCAACTTAAACTCGTCATTCGCGATATAGATCTCCGGCTTGCGGCCCGAGAAGAGGTTTGATTGTTTGAGGATCATCGGCAACCCGCCATGCGGCACGCTGATCCCGTATTCGCGTCGGGTGAATATGGCCGATATTTGCGGGTTCAGACGTTGGGTAATGCCGTAGCGTATGGCCCGCGACGCGGGGGGCGAAAAGCCATTCGTACGCCTCGGGTTGATGAATTCTATTGCGTTATCGTAAATATTTATGCGCGTCCTAATGTCACGCAGGGCGAGATCGCGGTGCATAAGACAGTTGATAATAGCCTCGGCCACCGAGTAGTAATGATAGTGTCCGCGAGCCTGCATGACCGGGTCGGTAACGAGCGAGAGCTTACGTTTTGGGCGTTCCTTGCCGAGATCCGTGTAGCGTTTTATGAAGTCCTGAATGGCTTCAAACTGAGTCAGTAGATTGCCCTTAACTTCAACTGCCTCAATTAATTGGGCATTGCCGTTGTCGCCGGCGAAACGAGCAACAGTGACGTTCGATCTAGGCAGCAGTTCTGCAACGCGGTCATTCTTACCGAAAAGGAGGAGAGCCGCGACAGTTGGAAAGAACTCGTCGGTCTGCCCGACCGCGAGCAGCAGATCTTTGCGCAGAAAATCGCTTGTATTGTAAAGTCCGCGATTCGGGGCATTGTCGTCAAAGCCTGCAGCGAACGACCAAAGTAACGAGTCGTCAAAATCCTCTTCAGCCACGCCTTGCAGCGGTATATTCTCAAATCCGAGCGGTCGCAGCTCGTCCAGCCAGGCAGAAAGTTCGCCACGCGAGACTTCCCTCTTTTCGGCACCGATCCGCAGGTAAAAACGCCCGTCACGGGTTCGGTAAGGCCTTTTTCTGCCGTCGATATCGAGAGCGACAATGCGTTTGCCGCTGTCGAAAGCGATCGTGTCGATCATCGGGATGATCGGCGGCACGATGTCCTCGCGGCAGATGCGTGCGAGCTCTGACTGCACCCATTCCGGGTTAGAAACGCCTTCGATCCTTAGTTGATCGTTTACTCCAAAGATGATCGTCCCGCCATCAGTATTCGCCAGGGCAACAATTCCCTGAGCGATACGTTCGGAGTTTGAAAGCTTTACTTTGAGTTCGAGATAGGTGTCCTCGCCGCCGCGAATCAGACGCAGAAGTTCGGTTCGCGTGGTCGCCGGGGCATCACTATTTACGAGATATTCCTGAAAGGATTGTTCGCCGGATGGGTCAAAACGCTGTGTGTGACGAAATTTTCTTCGCGGCATCAGTGTTCGGCGAGAGATTTATGTAAAAAAGACGACCCCGCTCGCCGTCCGAATGCCGTTCCCACTTAGTGTGAGCTACGCATTGCTGGGTTGGATTTCAACACTTCTATTGAAGCATCGAAAATCTTAAAAGTAAATGATGCCGCGATAACGGCCGAAGATTTCTCTTGTCATTCACCTTTCTGATACCGTAATCTCGACATATGGCTCATTTCAATTGCAAAACAGGTTTGGGGCCGCCATTCCCTTTCAAGTTTCCGGATGAAGGCTTTCCCGTTGTGTTCAGAGGGAAATACGTGGCGGCCGGAGCGGTTTCGGATGATGGAGTGTTCTCGTGCGACATCGATGATAAAGAGATCGTCTCCTTATTTGAAACGGGCAAGGCAGACTGGTATTTTGACAGTATCGAAGGACATCTTTCTGCTCAGATATTGGAATCGTAAATTCCAGCCAGACAATAATTATGAGGTCAGCAACGTTATTTTCGACCCTGTTCCTGTTCGCGGCTACCCTTACGGTTTCGGGACAGACGGTCAACCCTGCAAAGGTCAAGTTCAAGGGCATTGGTCTCGATTCGACCTACGCCCAGGTCGTCAAAGCTCTCGGATCGCCGGCAAATGAAGAGATCGCCCAAGAGGAAGGCTGCATCGGCGGTCATGAGAAATCTATCAAGTACGCAGGTGTTTCGTTCTACATGATGGACGGAGACAGCAAGGATAAAAAGACTTTCGAAGTAAAGGGATTCGAGCTGACCGCTCCGGGCTACATCGTCTCCGGCATCAAGATCGGCGACACGCCAGCGAAGGTTAAAAAAATCTTCGGCCGCAAATACACCACCGATACCGAGCGTGAATCGGGCGAGATCACATGGCTTTACGCCATGAACGACCGTGACGGCCCGGGCACAACTCGTGTCGTCTTTAAGAATGGGAAGGTATCGATGATCGCCTCGGATTATCAGGTTTGCTGATCGATCGTCTTTGGAACCTGCCTTACCCTACGTTTGACCGATACGAAGCGGCGAATATGTCGGCACGTTTTGGAATATGCAGGATCGTGCCCAAGATCCCGACGGCCGAGAAGACAAAGAAGTATTGATAATCCCCAGCAAACGCCGCCAGCAGACCGAGTAGAGAGATTGATTCGCACAAAGCACAGCCTACGATCAACGCTGTTTGGATGCCTGGAACGCTTTGATCCGTGACAGCTTTCTCCACCAGATACTTCCTGATCCAGAATGATATTCCGAAATTCGAAAAGGCGATGACCGCTAGTATGATGATCAGCATCGAATAGTCGCCAACCGGATGTTTTGAGAATTCGAAGCGAAAGAGTTCGGGTTTTACGAAATAAACCATCCCGACAAATAGGAATTGCGACATCAGCAGTGATGACCAAAGCATAAGCATCGTACGGTAGGACTGCTCCGCGTTCGGTTTGTTGTTTTCCATAGATTCTCCTCGACCGCAATGTTTGCACACATCATTTGACCGCTCAAATATGTAACGGCGAAATTGTCTGATACAATTTTCGGCGTACCGAATCTCTAATAAAATTTAACGTCATTCATCGACGGAGGAACATTAATGAATCGTATCGTTCTGGCTCTATTGCTGTTCGTTGTGTGCGGAATTGTGTCTGCACAAGCCCCAAAAGCTAAGACGCTGCCGCCGTCGCAGCCTGTTGATAAGGAATACACGGATTCGATCCTTAAAAACACGACCGAGAAGTTTTTTCTGACCGAATTCGTCGACCATCTGCCAGCCTCTGCGACCGTTCCATCGCCGATGAAAATACTCGGTTATCCTATCGGAACGCCGGAAAAGCTGACCTATACCAAGGATCAGCATCGCTATTATCGTGAACTCGAAAAAACTACGCCTCGCGTCAAAACATTTATCGCTCCGGAGAAAAGCGAACAGGGCCGGGAGCAGATGACAGTCGTCGTCTCGGATGAAGCAAATCTCGCTAAACTCGCGCGTATGAAGGAGATAACCGCGAAACTGGGCGATCCGCGAACGATCAATGACGAAATAGCAAAACAGCTTATTGCCGAGGGCGTGGCGATC
The DNA here is from genome assembly GCA_041737885.1 of Pyrinomonadaceae bacterium. Taxonomy (GTDB): domain Bacteria; phylum Acidobacteriota; class Blastocatellia; order Pyrinomonadales; family Pyrinomonadaceae; genus OLB17. The sequence continues at coordinate 29,196 of JBGSQW010000123.1, forward strand.
TACTGGGCTTCGGGTTCGATCCATTCGACCGAAACGGGTTCACCCGAAATGCTAATGGAAATGGCGTACAGGCTTGCTGTCTCCGAAATGCCGGCCATTCAGCAGATCCGCAAGAACGTGATCGTCATGATAACCCCGACCCTCGAGGTCGATGGCCGCGATACGATGGTCGATCTTTATAATTATCGCAAGGCAAACCCCGGCAAACGCTCACCTGGATTGATCTATTGGGGCAAATACGTCGCACACGATAATAACCGCGATTCGATGGGAATGGCACTCGCTCTGACACGCAACCAGATGTCGATCTTTCTCGATTTTCACCCGACCGTTCTGCACGATCTGCACGAATCCGTACCGTTTCTTTACGTCTCGACCGGAACCGGCCCGTACAATGCGTGGCTTGACCCGATCGTGGTCAGTGAATGGCAGGATCTCGCCTATCACGAGGTCGAGGAGATGACGAAACGCGGTGTTCCCGGCGTCTGGACCCACGGATTCTATGACGGCTGGGCACCGAATTATATGTTCTATGTGGCAAACGGCCACAACTCGATCGGGCGTTTCTATGAGACGTTTGGTAATGGCGGTGCCGACACGCAGGATCGTGTTGTCGGGGCACAGTCTAACCGGGATTGGTTCCGCCCAAATCCCCCGATGCCTCGCGTCAAATGGTCGCTCCGAAACAACGTCAATCTGCAGCAGAGTGCGATCCTGCTCGCGATGAACTATGTTGCAATTAACAAGGAAAAGTTCCTCAATAATTTCTATCTCAAGAGCAAGCGTTCAGTCGCCAAGGGCAAAACCGAAGGCCCGGCTGCGTATGTTCTGCCATCGTCCGACACGCGCCCAACTGAGGCGGCGGATCTTGTTAACCTGCTAAAAATGCAGGGTGTTGAGGTACACAAGCTGAATAGCGAAGCCGACACCAAGGAAGGCAAATTCCCTGCGGGCAGCTATGTCGTCCGCATGGATCAGCCATATTCCAGAATGGCCGACATGCTGCTCGACACGCAGTATTACAACGTCAATGATCCGCGTCCGTACGACGACACAGGCTGGACACTCGGCCCGCTTCGCAACGTTAAAACGATTCGCGTTAAGGATGAAAAGATCCTCGATGCCGCGATGACCATGACCAACGGCCCGGCAAAGGTGACCGGCAAGGTCGAAGGCTCAGGCTCGGCCGGGTTTGTCGTGAACCACACGGCTGAGAGTGCGATCGCACAGCTTCGATACAGGCTAAAGGATATTAAATTCTCTGCCGCTCAAACGGCGTTCAAGATCGGTGACAAAAACTTCAATGCAGGTTCCTACATCATCAGGTCCGAAGGCAATTCCGCCGATACCGCAGCTCGTGTAAACAAAGAAGCCACCGCTCTAGGCATAACGGCAACCTCGGTCGACAAGATCCCCGAGGTCGCGAATCACGCTGTCTCGACCCCGCGTATCGCCCTCGTTCATACGTGGATCAATACCCAAAACGAAGGCTGGTACCGCATCGAACTCGACCGGCTCGGCATTCCATACGACTATATTTCCGATCAGGAACTCGGTAAGACGACGAATCTGCGTGACAAATGGGACGTCATCATTTTCGGCCCAGTCGGCGGAAATGCTCAGTCGATCGTTCGCGGCAATCCAAAATTCAGCGAATCGGAAGCCCCGATCCCTTGGAAAGCGAGTACTTTGACACCAAATATGGGCCTTTCGCCCAACCAGACCGACGACATTCGCGGCGGAATGGGGATTCAGGGCATCGCTAACCTAAACAGGTTCATCGAGGGCGGCGGACTGTTCGTCACCATCACCGGCAACGCATCGATACCGATCGATTTTGGTATAACCTCGGGCGTTTCGATCCAGGAATCGACCACTTTGCAGGCAAGAGGTTCGGTCGTGAACACAACGTTTTCCGATAGGCGCAGTCCGATCGCGTACGGATATGACGAAGGCCTAGCCGTTTACTTTAACCAGTCGCCACTATTTCAGGTAGGTGGCGGCGGCTTCGGAGGAGGCGGTGGCGGCGGTCAGGGAGGCGGCCAAGGTGCTGGTGCAACCCGTCCAACAGGCCGAGGTTCACTAACAGATCCCGATGTGGTGCAGGGACGTAGGCCGATGCAACCAGTCGCTCCGGGCGGCGGAGGCGGCGGATTTGGTGCAGGCCAACCGACTCCACCGGCAGCATCGCAGCCGCGAGTCGTTCTGAGATTTGCAGCCGAACGCGACCTGCTCGTCAGCGGAATGCTTGCCGGCGGTGCCGACCTAGCCAACAAACCTGCAGTCGTAGATATTCCCGTCGGAAAAGGCCATGTGGTTATGTTCGCCAACAACCCGATGTGGCGGCATCAGACCCACGGCAGCTTCTCACTGCTATTCAACGCGATCCTGCATTACGACAACCTCGGCGTCGGACGAGCCGCTCCACCTGCTCCTCGTCCCGCAGGCGAGGACGAGCTATACGATGCCGATCAGGATCATTGATCCGACCCTTGCCTTACAGAAACACTATGCCGCTCAGGTCTATCTCGATCTGGGCGGCTTTTTCATCATCTGAATCCGAACAGCGTCCTATGGTGTTTTGGATTGTGAGCACTTTCTCGGTTATCTTCGTGTCTTCCCTTAGTGCCCTCTGTGTTAAATCACCTTAATAAACACAGAGTTCACAAAGCTAAGACACAGAGGACACGGGTTGGAATGTCAAGATCAGAAAACGCTCGAATCAAAACAAGTATTGCATTTTATGCAAGATTGTGTTATACATGATAAATGTTTCGATTTCGGCATACCTCGTTAAACTCTCGATATTACCTACGTGGGAAACTGTGGAACGATGGAACGGAACGATTTTTGGAACGCTGCTTGGAACGTTCATTTGTCCGCTGCCGATTTGTTTGGCGTGAAACAAGTAGTTAGAATTCAACGTATACAAGGCAGATATAATTCAGAATTAAGGAGTCCGGCAGTATGAGAAGATTGGTATCGATCGGCTTTTTATTCATCATCATCGTGATCGGCAAGTTCGTGATCGTAGCACAAGATATGAAACCACCCGTCGCAAAGAAAGTCCCCAAGGTTTTGGACATTCACGGTTACAAGATAACCGACAACTACGCCTGGATGCGTGACCGCAATAAGGACAAAGATCCGGCGATCATCGATTATCTGACGGCGGAGAACAAATACACCGAGTCCTTCATGGGTAAGCATCAGCCCCTCGTGGATACGCTCTATAAAGAAATGCTCGGCCGCATCAAGCAGACTGACCTGAGCGTTCCGACCAAGATCGGCGACTACTGGTACTTCAATAAGACCGAAGAAGGAAAACAATACGCGACCTACCTTCGCAGCAAAACAAAAGACGGTGCGAACCCGGAAGTCTTGCTCGACGTCAACGAGATGGCGAAAGGTTTTAAGTACTTCGCGGTCGGTGCATTTGAGATCAGCGACGACGGCAACATGCTCGCGTATGCGACCGACACGACCGGCTATCGCCAGTACACACTTCAGTTCAAAGACCTGAAGACCGGCAAACTACTTCCGGCAAAGATCGAACGCGTCACCTCTACCGAATGGTCTCCGGACGGCAAGTACTTCTTCTACGGACAGGAAGACGACGTCTCGAAACGAAGCGATAAGATCTATCGCCACACTGTCGGCACGACCGGTCCCGACACTCTGCTCTTCGAAGAAAAGGACGTTTTGTTCAATTCGGGCATCGGACGCTCGCGTGACAAAAAGATGTTCTTCATCCAGTCCGGTGCGGCAACGATGAGCGAATATCGGTATCTTCCGGCGGACAACCCGCTCGGAGACTGGAAGATGCTCGCACCTCGCCGTGAGAATCACGAATACTCAGCCGATTTTGACATGGGCGAGTTTTATATCCTGACCAACAAGGATGCCGAAAATTTTAAGATAGTCCGTGCTCCGGCTAACGATCCGTCGGAGACAAACTGGAAGGATTTCATTCCTCACAACCCGGCGGTAAAGGTTGAGGGAATCCGCTTCTTCAAGGATTCGGCGGTTGTTTCCGAATTGGAAAATGGCCTGGAATATCTCCGTGTAATGGACCGCAAAACCCGCCGTGCCGATCTGCGTATCCCGACACCCGAGAGCGTTTACACAATGGGCCTCGCCGGAAATCCGGAATATGTAACGGACACGGTTCGATACGGTTATTCGTCTATGATCACGCCGCAGTCGACTTACGAGTTCAACCTCAAAACCCGTCAGAGCGAACTCATCAAACAGCAGGAAATTCCAAGCGGCCACAATAAAGACAATTACGAAACCACTCGCGTCTGGGCTACCGCTCGTGACGGTGTGAAAGTGCCGGTTTCGATCATCATGAAGAAAGGCACAAATCTCGACGGCAAATCGCCGATGCTCCTTTATGCCTATGGTTCATATGGTGCCTCGATGACACCGAACTTTTCGACCGCAAGACTTTCGCTCGTCGATCGCGGAATGATCTACGCGATCGCTCATATTCGCGGCGGTTCCGAGCTGGGTGAAAAATGGCGGCAGGATGGGCGTATGTTCAAGAAGATGAACACGTTCCACGACTTTATCGATTCGGCTAAATGGCTGATCGGCAATAAATACACGTCGTCAGACAGGCTCGTCATTCAGGGCGGCTCCGCCGGAGGATTGCTTATGGGCGTTGTCGCGAATCAGTCGCCCGAGACGTTCAAGGCGGTTATCTCACAGGTGCCATTCGTTGATGTCATGAACACTATGCTCGACGATACGCTACCGCTGACGACCGGCGAATGGATCGAATGGGGCAACCCAAACGAGAAAAAAGCCTGGGATTACATGATCACCTATTCCCCCTACGAGAACGTCAAAGCTCAGAAGTATCCGAACATGCTGATCGAGGTTTCACTCAACGATAGCCAGGTTCCTTATTGGGAAGGTGCCAAGTGGGCAGCTCGCCTGCGTGAGATGAAAACGGATAACAACGTCATCCTGCTCAAAACAAACATGGGGGCAGGACACGGAGGTTCTTCTGGTCGTTACGACAGGTTAAAGGAGGTTGCTTTTGACTATGCTTATGCTCTTACGCAGGTTGGGATAACGAAGTAAGTGACTCATTTTATTACACTTAAAAAGGCGATGCGGTTGATACCCGCGTCGCCTTTTCATGTCACCCTGACCTTAGTTCGGTCAGTCAGAATGACCGATTTCATTTCCGGCCGATGTACGAAGAAAGTCTGAACATGACTGAAAGTCAATGAAAACCAGTGTTTTAGCGTGGTTACCGGTTTTGGCACGGTCATTGCCAATAAGAGCCGTGGCTGACCCTCCCGTAATTTAGACGCTCAGCCGGGATACAAGGTATTTTATGACTTTCAAACGACATCCAGTAGCAACAGCATATCTTCTGATAATGACACTGCTATGCTCAACGCTGGCTTTTGGGCAAACTTCAAATAAAGCCGTAGCTGGCACATTGAGCAACGCCGATGCAAATATTACCCCGATCACTTCTTTCATCACCGAAGTATCGGGAAATTCTGACGCCGCGAATGGCAAAGAAGCACAGGCTATCACCAAGATCCTGTCTGCAAACTCTGCTAAAAATGCAGTCCTGATCGACGAGCATGGGTATGCAAGAGAAAATGTTCTGCAGAACGTTGCTGCCCGTCTGACCACCAGCGGTTCGAAGAAGCTTTTTCGCATCAATTGGAACGCTCTCTTTACAGCCTCTAAAGATCAAGCGTCATTCGACACGGCGTTGAAAGGTATCCTCGACCACGTCGCGGCCTCAAAGGGCAAGGCTGTGATATATCTCGATGACATCGCGAGCTTTTCTTCTGAAACCCCGGTTTTAGGAGCCAAAGTCGCGAGCGATCTCTACAAAGCTCTCTCGTCGGGCAAGATGCAGATCTTGAGTGCCTCCGACGCGGCGAACTTTGAGCGGCAGATCGTGGGCGATGCTAAACTTCGCACACGCTTTGAGCGGGTCGAGTTCAGCGAAGATAGCGAAGAAGATTCATTCGTCGGCGATAAACTGTCGCCGGACCTGAGAGAGCTAGTTGGCGGCGCCGACCAGAATAGGACCGTGAAGGTTATTCTCCAGTCGGACGATCTGAACGATCCCCGCTTACTAAATGCTCTAAGATCAAAGGGCGTCCTTATCAGCGATCGTGCCGAATCGCTGAACATGATGTTCGTCGAAATGCCTGTTAGTGCTGCTGAGTCGATCGCAAGCATCAGTAGTGCAAAGCACCTCTCGCTCGACCGCGAAGTCAAGGTTCTGGGCCATATCGAGACGACGACAGGGGTTGAACAGATCCGCAGCATGGCGAATACCATCGCAGTCGGCGGACTTCTCAACAACGTAACGGGCCAGTTGGATGGAACGGGTGTTGGTGTTGCGGTAATAGACTCGGGAATTTACGAGGCTCACCGCTCATTCCGCGATTCTGTCAGCATCCTTGGCGGCGACCGTGTGGTGAAGAGTATGGACTTCACCAATAATGGTGGAGGAAACAACGTCGTCAAAGACCCGTACGGTCATGGTTCCCACGTAGCCGGCCTGCTTGCTGGCACCAAAGGAACAAAGACTGAACTGCTCGAATACCGCGGCATCGCCCCAAATGCCAAGATTATCAACGTGCGTGTTTTGGGGAACAACGGCACAGGAACGTCGGCTTCGCTGATCCAGGGAATGGAATGGATCCTTGCAAACCGCCAACAGTACAATATCAAGGTCGTGAACATGAGCCTCGGCACCGCTGCTGTCGAATCATGGAGAAATGACCCTCTCTGTCGTGCCGCTCGAAGCCTCGTCGACGCCGGCATCGTCGTCGTCGCCGCTGCGGGTAACAACGGAAAGAGTCCCGACGGACAGAAAATGTACGGTGCGATCCACTCACCCGGCAATGATCCTTCGGTGATCACAGTTGGAGCATCCAACACCTTCGGTACTGACGCCCGCGACGACGATGGTGTTACCACTTATAGCTCACGCGGCCCGACACGCTCATTTTATACGAATGGCAGCGGTCAGAAGGTCTATGACCACCTCATCAAACCGGACATCGTCGCACCCGGTAATCAGGTTATCTCAGCGATCGGAAAGAACAGTTCGATCCTCGCATCATATCCCGAGCTCAAAGTAACGCCAACCGGTTCAAATGCTGACGACGTCACGATGATGTATCTTTCTGGTACGTCTATGGCTGCTCCGATCGTATCCGGAACGGCAGCACTTCTGCTCCAGGCAAATCCAAAACTGACGCCCAACATGGTTAAAATGGTGCTTCAGTACACGGCACAACCGCTTGCTGGTTTCAATATGTTCGAGCAGGGTGCGGGACAACTGAATGCTGACGGTGCAGTTCGCATCGCCCGTCAGATACGTCAGGACCTGAGCAATTCGACTCCGGTCGGATCACCGCTCATGACCACGAATACTATACCGCCTCATTTCTCGACGATCGCGGGAACGCGATTCCAATGGTCGGGCGGCATGACGGCGGGTTACGGAACGATGACCGGTACCGACCTGATCATGAAATACCAGAAGATCTACGGAACCGGTATTCTCGTGAGTGACGGCATCCTCGTCAGCGATGGCATTCTGGTAAGCGACGGCATCTTAGTTAGTGATGGCATCCTGGTCAGCGATGGCATTCTCGTAAGCGACGGAGTGATCCTGAGCAACGGAGCTTCGCCCAATGGCTATCAGACACTTACACGCGGAACTTCGATCGGTCCATCAAGCATGCTTTTCGATCCAAACTCATCAATGATCGACTATATGCCGATAGCCGATGGAATTTTGGTTAGTGACGGCATCCTGGTGAGTGATGGGATAATCGTTGGTGACACGGCCATGACATTGGCTAACAGTATTATGGTCAATGGTGACAATACGAGTGCGATGCACTAGTTGGAGATCTGCCAACGTTTCGATGGCAGAATAGTGGTGGAAATTTACGCGTAGTACCCAACAGGACTACGCGTATTTCCACGATAGAACAAAGCTATAAGGATATTTTCCGCTGATACAGATATTTCAAAAGATTTTTGTTGCTTATTAACAATGATTAATTCATAATAGTTTTTGCCCGGCGATGTCTGGCAAAGTTCTCATCTTATCGGATCGAACCCGATCCATTAAAATCCCGTCTAACGCTTCGTTTCTTCTAACATCACCGCATGTTGTCTAAGGAAAAATCCATCAACATCTTTATCGCTGTCCTTACGCCCATCGCAATCGCGGTGATAATATGGGCACTGCGAGGGATCACGGCCGAGCAGATCGACACCGGTGTCATCACGCTGACTGCGTTGACGGTTTTCTGCAGCTGTTACCTCAGAATTCAACTGCCGCGAGTCAACATTCACGTTACCATTTCAGACGGGTTGATAATTCTCTCGATGCTCTTGTATGGCGGTGAGATCGCTCTCTTGCTGGCCGTTATTGAGACAACAATTGCATCGCTTAATATCCTTCGACAGGGTGTGGCAATCAAGCCGAAGACGATCGTCCTGAACACATATTTCGCGGCGATCGCCGTTTTTGTCGCAGCTCAGGCAGTTTCATTTGTTTTCGTTTCCGTTGACCTGGTTCGGGAACGCGGACAGGGTGATATAACGGGCCACATATGGCTCGTGGGCCTGATGGCTCTGTCGATGTTCCTGGTCAATTCGATCTTCGTCGCCGTATTCTCCGCTCTCAAGAAGGAACGCTCATTCTGGAAAGTGTGGTCTGAAAACTGCTTCAGTGCTGTCGTCATATATTTGACCGGCGGAGTTGTCGCCGGAGTTATCGACCAAGCTCTAACGATCGAGAATGTCGATATCTACGTTATTACGGCAGTCGTCGCTTTCTTTGGCATCATTTATCTGACATTTCGTCGATTCGTCAACGATGTCAAAAAGACGGTTGAAAAGGCAAAACAGGCAGAGCGTGAACGTGCCGAGCAAGCCGAAAAACACGTTGGTGAACTTCAGCACTATGTCGCCGAACTCGAGCGAAGCGGCGAAGCTCTCCAGGAAAGCCACGAAAACTTCCGCCACGCTGCCTACCACGATGCCTTGACCGGTCTGCCTAATCGAAACTTCTTCATGGACACCCTCAAGGGGTTGCTCCAGCAAAGCCGTGAGAATTCAGAGGTGAACTTTGCTGTTCTTTTCCTTGATCTCAAGAGCTTCAAGACGATCAATGACAGTCTCGGCCATTCGATGGGTGACCGTTTGATCAAAAATGTGGCAAAACGTCTGTCGGGTCTCGTCCGCGAGGATGACATGACCGCTCGCTTCAGTGGCGACAAATTCGGCATTATCCTGACCGATCTTTTAAGCCGCGAGGAAGCAACTGCCTTCGCTGATCGCCTCGCTAAACGACTTTCCGAGCCGTACACGCTTGACGGCAGGCAGGTGTTTACCAGTGCCAAGGTTGGTATCGCCTACGGTAATTCAAAATATCCTGAGGCGGAAGATATTCTCCGCGATGCCGATATCGCGATGTACTACGCAAAGGATAACGAGGAAAACTACGTCATCTTTGACCAAAAGATGCACATCAGAGCTGTCACGCGGCTGCAGCTTGAGACCGATCTAAGATTTGCGATAGAGCGGAACGAATTCGAACTGTTCTATCAGCCGATCATCAGCCTCGATACGGCTTCGCTAAGTGGCTTCGAAGCTCTTGTTCGTTGGAACCATCCGCAACGCGGACTGATCCCGCCTAATGAGTTCATCCCTATCAGTGAAAGCACCGGGTTGATCATTCCGATGACCGTTCAGATCCTGCACTCGGCGTGTGCTCAGGTTGTGAAGTGGCAGGCAAGCTCCAATTTTGCCGAACCTCTTAGCATAGCTGTCAACTTGTCCGGTAAACACTTCGGACATCCGGCTCTGGTCGAGCAGATAAAGACGGTGATCTCGGAAACAGGTATTGACCCCGCTAGTCTTAAGCTCGAGCTCACAGAAAGCGCTGTCATGGATAACGCCGAAACGGCCATCCTGATGCTGAAACAGATAAAGGAAACCGGTGTTCGAGTAAGTATCGATGATTTTGGAACGGGATACTCGAGCCTCAGCTATCTGCACCGCTTCCCTATCGACTTGCTCAAAGTTGACCGCTCATTTGTGAGTGCGATGGAAGAGAATACGGAAAATGGCGAGATCGTTCGCACGGTTATTGCACTCGCGAAGGCCCTCAACCTAAAGGTCGTGGCTGAAGGCATTGAGAGTATTCATCAGTTCCACCAACTGAGGATCCTCGGCTGCGAATATGGCCAAGGCTATCTATTCTCCAAACCACTTCCCGTCGCCGATATCGAACGCCTGCTGGCTGACAACAATCGCTGGCAGAACATCCTGCCGCATACAGGAATGCCTGTTCCTTCCCCAAACCGCGACCTAGGGCATTTAAGACTCGCCCAGTAACCGCGTTACCCAAATAGATCTAACTTTCTAACGAAATGCCCCATAAAGATGGGGCATTTTTCATTTCGTTTTGAGATCTTGCCTAGGCGGCAAAAACACTTGGCCCAGACGACAGCGGATGAGCATTTTCGTATACGTGAGCCATATTCAGCAGGGTTGCTTCCGACCAGAAATTCCCTACCAACTGCAACCCGATCGGCAAACCTTCCTGCGAAAGCCCGCAGGGAACGCTGATACCGGGAACGCCAGCCAGATTCGCCGAAACTGTGTAGATATCACTGAGATACATTGAGATAGGATCGTCACTCTTCTCACCGATCTTGAACGCAACCGACGGCGAGGTCGGCGTTAATATCGCATCGCATTTGGCAAATGCATTTACGTAATCCCGTTTAACGAGAGCCCTCACCTTTTGTGCCTTCGCGTAGTAAGCATCATAATAACCGCTCGACAGCACATACGTACCAAGCATTATTCTGCGTTTGACCTCGGCCCCAAACCCCTCTTCGCGGGTCTTGAAGTACATTTTCCTCAGCTCTGCAGCCTCTTCTGCGCGAAAGCCATACCGGACGCCGTCAAACCGAGCCAGATTGGATGAAGCCTCGGCAGTGGCGATAATGTAGTAAACGGCGATTCCATAGTTGGCATATGGAAGTTCGATATCGACCGTGCTGGCTCCGAGATCTTCGAAATTTGCGATCGCCGCAAGGGTCTTGTCGCGAACCTCATCGTCGAGGCCTTCACCAAGCAGGGCTCGCGGCACACCGATGATCTTGCCCGCCAAATCATTGTTGATCGTCGCTGCATAATCCGGTACTGGCACGTCAGCCGACGTCGAATCCTTTTCATCGCGACCGGCGATGACCGACAACACATTTGCTGCATCCAAAGACGTCTGACCAAATATTCCGATGTTATCGAGCGAGGACGCGAACGCTACGAGGCCATATCGAGAAATACGTCCGTACGTCGGCTTAAGCCCGACAATGCCGCACAGCGAAGCAGGCTGTCGAACCGATCCACCGGTTTCGCTTCCTAGGGCGGCCTTGACCACGCCTGACGCAACCGCGACCGCCGACCCGCCTGAACTTCCGCCCGGAACCCGCTCAAGATCCCACGGATTCTTCGCTGCTCCAAAAGCGGACGATTCGTTGGAAGATCCCATGGCAAACTCATCCATGTTGGTTTTGCCAACGATGATGGCACCCGCTTCGTTCAGCCGTTTGATCGCCGTAGCATCGTACTGAGCTTTGTAATTCGCCAGGATGCGTGAACCGCACGACGTTCTCAGTCCCTTTGTGCAAATATTGTCTTTGACGGCTATGGGAAAGCCCTTGAGAGGCAGGTCGCCTGAAGATTCGAGATAATCGGCACGCGCCATCGCATGCTCGCGTTCGATCGATAGAAACGAGTTTAGCTGCGGATTAAGTTTCTCGGCGTTATCGAGAACTGTTTCAATATTTTCCCGGATCGACATAGACTTAAAATACTTTGTTTATCAACCATTTGCCGTCGATATCGACGACCTCAACATTCACTTCTTTTTGCTCGCTCTTGTCGTCATTTCGCCACAAAAGCACAACTTGCAGAGTCACCTTGCTTCCCGAATCTGATCGGCACTCGCCAACCCGAAACGCTCGCGGATAATTTTCCGTCGCAGTAAAGTAATCCTTTTTGGTCTCTTGAGAACCAGCGAGTTCCCTGATGAGATCTGCTGTCAGAAATCTCTCGCGAGCCTTTACGCTCTCGGCATCCGCCCGCATCTCAGTTCCAAAGTGAAAAGAATAAAACCTTTTCACTGTCTCACGCCCTGCGGTACATTGAGGACTCTCAAGATTAGGAACGCTGCACGCGGCAAACAGAACAGAAAGGATCGCAAGCAGAAAAAAACCGCTAAAACCTTGGCCCCTGTATCTTCTCATTAAAGAACCTTTGGAACCTGGAAATGTCCGGACACCGATGATGGAGCCTCCGAAAGTGCCGCTGCCTGGCCCAATGATCCGCCTGCAACATCCTCGCGGATCGTGTAGGTCGCTTTACCTTCGTCCGTTAAGCCGCCGAGCATCGGCTCGATCTCATCAATGTCGAGTTCATTAAGCTGCTCGACGTACTTAACAATGTTTGCCATTTGCGGCGTGTATAGCTCGACCTCTGCATCAGAGATCTCGAGGTGTGCAAGTTTTGCTACTTTTCTAACGTCCATAACGGATCTAATTTCAAGTTCGGATCTGAAATATCAAATCTCAGATTTCTTAGTTTCCTGTCTCGCCAGATAATCGCCGGCGGCTTCTAAAAAGTTTTTTCGAAGACCTTCGTCCGCGATCGCCATTGCCGCCTTAACAAGCTCAGGACTGACCGCATTTGATTCGCCTTCGCTTTTGGACATACGATTTTCGCGGGCATTCTGGACGGTTTTTTCATCGATCTGAAACTCGAGGAACCTTACCGTTCCGCTCCCAAGCGAACCGTTTATTTTCGCGATCATCTGTGGAGCAAGGTCCTCAAGGTGACGCTGCCACGTGACATCTGCAACGGCAATAACGAGTCGTTTTTTTTCAAATTCCAAAGCTACCGTTCGCTCGCTGAGCATTTCACCAGCACACCGATACCACGCAGCAAAGATGATGGCTTCATCAAGTTTTACGTGCTTTTCAAGCCCGCCGACGACTGCGGGAATTGCACCAAAAAGCTGTTCCATTTGTCATTTACCGGCAATCATCTATCATTTTAGTGGATAACACTTCGAAAAGCTAAACGGCCCCAAAACACATGATAGAACTGCCAAAATTGATCCTCGCCTCGGGAAGCCCGCGACGTTCCGAGATACTCACCTCGGTCGGCTGGGAATTTACCAAACACGTTGCCGACATCGATGAAACTGAGCACGAGGGCGAGCTTCCCGGCGATTATGTCGTCCGTCTGGCTCGTGAAAAGGCCGAAGCGGTCGCGGATCGCTACCCGAACGATATAGTGCTCGGTGCTGACACGACGGTCGTGATCAACGATCAGATCATCGGAAAACCGCTCGATCTCGACGATGCAAAACGCATGCTCTCAATGCTTTCGGGAAATTGGCACGAGGTCCTGACCGGCGTCGCCGTTGTCGAGAATGGTGAAACACGTTCCGGGATCCAAGGTACACGGGTGAAATTTAACAAGATGTCCGAAGGCGAGATCACGTTCCTCGCTGAGAACGGTGACCCGCTCGACAAAGCCGGAGCGTATGCCGTTCAGGCGCAGGCCGCCCTATTTATCGAGGGTATCGAAGGCGATTACTGGAACGTGGTCGGACTGCCGATCAGTCTTGTCTATTCGCTTGTAAAAAAGCTCGAAGGTTGAGAAGTCGTTACTTCCGCACTGTAATACAGCAAAACCGCCCTCGCCGCAACCAGAATCCTTTTGTTGACAGTAAGTTACAGTTCATAAAGCTCAAAAATGTCTGTCCCACTGTCCCATCCTTGTCCCACGCTATGCGTGGGACAAATAACTCTCTGTTTTTCAATAGTTTACAGCTTTTTTACTGCCCATTTTTCGACTTTTTTAAAAAATATTCTGGTTGTAAGACAATGTAAGACACATGCTGAGCTCCGTTGAATCAAATTGAAATTTCAAAGACCACTTGCGTAGCAGAGGTAAACCGCCAACGCATTTATGTTGCATGAGTAGCACATTTTAACCAAAAAGTAAAGGAGGCAACCTTTGCAGGCGGCCTCCTTCGTTCAAGATCTATAGAATTATAGAAGCTTGTCGATCGCCTTTGAGATCGGGATCGTGATGTCGTATTTAGGGTCGATGCCTCCGAACGGGTCGCCAACCTGTTTACCGCTTTTGTCCAGGATGACGAAGGACGGAACCTGTTCGACATTGAACTTTTTCAGGGTCGCAGCACCATCCGAATCACGCAAAACGGTTGCGGTCAGTTTGTTGTCAGTAGCGAATTTCTGCACCGCTTCGTTAGTGGCGAAGTTCTTTGACTTCGCGTTAGACGAGTCGGTTGCGACGAAGTAAAAGACTACGTTCTTGCCTGCATATTTTCGGGCGAGGGCATTGGTAAATTCAGCCTGCTTGCTCGACAGCGGCAGCCAGCTTGCACCGATCGCGAGTACAACAACCTTGCCTGACTGAGCTTCGACGTTCAATCTGGAGCCGTCAAGCGATGCAAGGTTCGTCTGAGCCGAAACGCTGATCGTAAATGCGATAGCTAAACCTAAGGTAACGATGACACTTTTAAGTGTTTTCATATATTTACGAAACGCCAAATTGGCCGTCTCATATCTATTGGACGCAAGTTTGAGACCAAACTACTGCTTTCTATTAAGGATGACGTTATCAATGAGTCGAACGTCTCCAAAATACGCTGCAAGAACGATCAACGTTTCCTCATCTCCAACCTTTTCAACACTTTGCATCGAATTACGGTCAACGATCTCTACGTAATCGAGCCGAGCCATTGGTTCGCTTTCGATGCGTTTTTTGACGATTTGCGTAAGCTCCGAAGCATTTCGTTCGCCTTTTTTGAAGGCGATCTTGGCTTCTCTGAGTGCATCGATGATCACAACAGCCTTTTCGCGTTCCTCTTTACTGAGTCGCTCGTTGCGGGAAGACATCGCGAGGCCTGATTCTTCACGTATCGTTGGAACGACCACGATCTCGGTTTCAAAACCCAGATCGGTGGTCAAACGTTTGATAACAGCGACCTGTTGAGCATCCTTTTGGCCAAAAAAGGCTGAGTCAGGGCGGATCGTATTGAAGAGGATCGTGACGACAGTTGCCACGCCCCGGAAATGCCCGGGCCGCGATTCGCCTTCGAGCCCATCCGTTACATTTTGAACGTTTACGTACGTCGCGAAGCCGTAAGGATAGACCTCGCCTTCCTCTGGTGCGAAGACATAATCGACCTCGTATTCGGCAAGCAAGGCGACATCGCTGGTCAGATCGCGCGGGTATTTTTCGAGATCTATACTGTTATTGAACTGCGTCGGATTAACGAAGATCGACACAATAACGACATCGCACATCTGCCGGGCTTCTCTGACAAGGGTTAGATGCCCCTCGTGCAAAGCTCCCATCGTCGGTACGAACCCAACAGTCTTCGCCTCCCGCCGCAGCTTGCGTGAGATCGAGAACATTCGTTGTCGGCGGTTGATGATCTCCATTATGACGGTACCGAAATTTCTGGATACTCAGAACGTAGAATATTCTGAATTTGCTCGATGAGAATCATCGTATCATTGTTTGCACTGTCCCATACTATGTCCAGATTCAATGAAAAGTACTCGTGAGCAATGATGTTTCGAAAGCCTTTGAGTGATTGCCAATCCACCTCAGTGTAACGATTTCTAATTTCCAGAGATATGTTGGCGGCAGCTTCTCCGATGGTCATCAGCTTGAAAAGAACGGCCGATTGATAAAGGTCGCTTCCATCGAAAAATTCTCGTGAAATGCCTCCCACGAAACTGTTGGCGTGTGTGCAGGCAAGAATAATATCTCTCAAATAGAATTCTTCAGGCCTCATAAATTGGCTTAGCGTCAGCTAGGACACTATCACGGACGTGTAATTTCAGGCCTTTTTTTGTCACAAGATCTACCTTTGTCTCAAGTATTTCAGAAAGATCGATCTGCATTCTAGAATATTCGAGTAGGCCGATTCCGGCGTTTGGAAGAAACTCAACTAGCAAGTCAAAATCACTGTTAGGCGTCTCGTCGCCGCGGGCACGTGAGCCAAAGATGCTAAGTTCCCGCACCCTATGCTTCTTGCAAAGCTCAGCAATCCTTGTTTTTGTCTCTTCAGAAAACTGCATCATGATGCCGCCATCTCCTTCTTTGTTTCTTCGGTCAACCCGTATGATTCTTCGTCGCTTGGGTAGGCTCCGTTTTTAACATCGCTGGTCCAGGCATGAATAGCCTCAGTCATAACATTACGAAGGTTTGCGTATTGCCGTACAAATCGCGGCTGCCTGCCGAAGGTCATTCCCAGTAGATCGTGCAGCACGAGTACCTGAATGTCACAATCCTGTCCCGCACCGATTCCGATCGTTGAGATCGATAGTTCTTCGGTGATCATTGCGGCGAGTTCGCGTGGTACGAGTTCGAGTACGATGGCAAAAGCTCCGGCTTCTTCGAGCAGTTTGGCGTCTTCGAGCAGTCGTTTAGCTTGCTCGGCAGTTCGGCCTTGGACACGATAACCGCCCATCTTGTAAACAGACTGCGGCGTAAGGCCGATGTGAGCAACGACCGGGATCTCTTCATCGACGAGCCTTTTCACGAGATCGGCACGGTTTCGGCCGCCTTCTAGTTTGACCGCTTCAGCTCCGCCGTATTTCATCAGACGAAGGGCGTTTTTGACGCTTTCGTTCTCGCTGATGTGATACGTGCCGAATGGCATGTCGCAGACAACCATTGCCCGTTCGGTCCCACGTTTTACCGCAATGCAAGCCGATAATATCTCATCAATTGAAACCGGGATCGTGTTGCCATAGCCGTGAATGACATTCCCGATACTATCCCCAACCAAGATCATATCTACGCCCGCTTCGTCAACGATCCGGGCGGTTGGATAGTCATACGCGGTCAGACAGACTAGCTTTTCCCCACGTTCTTTTGCGGAGCGGATGGCCGGTAGATAAACTTTGCCCTCTTTGTCGGGTTGTAGATATGCCATAAAGTGGCTAAAGTCTAGCGTTTTGCGTGATTTAAGTCTAGCAAGAAGTGCCGCAGATCGGTCCGACCGCGTCAGAAAGGCGTTTCTCAGTAAACTACTGCCTACGGTCATTCGGCTGCCATCGTTTTACTTCACTCGGATCATCGAGATCATCCAGAAGGTCGCCTATCTCCTGTTTCAGGCCGGGATGAACAAAATTTGGGGCTATCTTTGCCAGAGGCTTGAGGACAAAACGCCTTTGATGCATCCGCGGATGCGGCAAGGTGAGAAATGGGGTATCGATGACTGTATCACCGAATAACAAAATATCCAGGTCGATAGTTCGAGGCTTTTTAAGTGATTTATCGGTGCGTCCCAATAGGTACTCGATTCGAAGCAAGCGAGCCATCATCTGGCTTGGAGTCACATTGGTCACATGGATCTCCGCGACCATATTGAGGAATTTCTTGTCAGTATCGATGCCCACCGGCTCGGTTTCGTAAATTCCTGACAACTTATGCACAACAAAACTTGCCTCCATCAAACCGCGAACGGCCATCAAAAGGTTACCTGCTCGGTCGCCCAAATTGGAGCCGAGACCGACGTATGCAACTGTATGTTCTGTTTCCACTTAGCGACTCGCTATTAATGTAGATAGACGAAAGCAGTACCCTTTGTCAATGCAGCAAAAGAGGCCGCCAATCAGGCAGCCTCAAATGAAAGGAATATTAGACGTCGTTATCTATTTTCGATAGCGACGTACTTGAGATCCCGGGCTCCGATGTATTCGGCACGCGGACGGATCAGCTTGTTGTTGCCGTATTGCTCGAGTATGTGGCCCGTCCAGCCTGAGATACGTGAAACTGCGAAGATCGGGGTGTAGAGATCGAGCGGGATGTTCATCAGGTAATATGTAGAGGCCGAGTAGAAATCGACGTTCGGGAACATTCCTTTTTTCTCATGCATGAGCTGCTCGATACGCTGCGACATCTCGTACCACTTGGTGATGCCCGTTTTGTCAGCCATCGTTTTGGAGAATTTGCGTAGCCATGTTGCACGCGGATCTTCGGTTTTGTAAACCGCGTGACCGATGCCCATGATCTTTTTCTTGTGTTCAAGAGCATCTTCGACCCAAGCGTCGATCTTTGCCGGGTCGTCGATCTCGATGAGCATTTTCATCACGTTGGTGTTTGCTCCACCGTGAAGCGGGCCTGCCAGAGCCGCGATCCCGGCCGTAACAGCTCCATACATGTCAGCCAAGGTTCCGGCAACGACACGCGTCGTGAACGTCGAGGCATTCAGCTCATGATCAGCGTGGAGAATGAGAGCGATGTCGAACATTCGAACCTCGTCCGCATCAGCTACTTCGCCGCGAAGCATATAGAGAAAATTATCAGCAATACCTCGTGACTTATCCGGAGCAACAACATCTTTACCGTTGCGAATGCGATCCCATGCAGCCGACAGCGTACCGATCTGGCCGGTCAACTTGATCGCCGACTTCATCGCATGTTCGCGATCCGTGGCGTGCCCGTCTTTATCATAAAAATCCAGTGACGAGACCGCAGTTCTGAGCACATCCATAGGATCCGCATCCTTAGGAAAATGCTTCATCATCTCGATGACCTCGGCTGGCGCATCATAATTCTCGCGAATAGCCGAACTCAGCTCCTCAAGCTCGATCTGTTTTGGCAAACGACCGTTCCAAAGCAAAAAAACGACCACTTCAAAGGTCGAATTCTCTGCCAGATCATGAATATCGTAGCCCTGATAAATAAGAATGCCCTGCTCGCCATTGACATCGCCGATCGCACTCTGCGCTGCGACAACCCCGCGAAGCCCTGCTGCACCTGCCGTTGTTTCTGTTGCTGTACTCATTTATTCGTTTTTGCTCTTACTAAATGGATTTACCAATCTCCTATCTTATCTAAGCTCGTTTTCATAAACAAGCGCCGACGGAAAAACTCAGGTGAGCCCCTACAAATGAAATGAAGCCGCGAATCGCATCGCGGCTTCATCATTCGATCCTTAATTTATCGCTTTGGTATCTTAGCGGATCTGTGTTTGGTAGGCAGTTTTGATCCGAAGCTGCTGGTTGCGGGTCAGTCGGATGTGCTTGCCGCGTTCGATCACGACAGCCCCGACGCCAAAGGCCGCTCCGACGCCGGCTCCGACCGCTACGCCGACGGGACCGCCGACCACGCCGCCGATCAATGCTCCGGCTCCAGTCGCTCCACCAACTTTGAGAGCATCGTTTTTCAACGAACTCTGCCCCAGAGCGGTGCCTTCAAGATCTACTTTCTTCACATTGTCGCCTTTGATCGCCAGCACTTCGGTCAACGAAGCCCCGAAGTTGCTCCAGCGGTTGTCATCCAGGATGATGCGGTCGAATGTCAGTGAAAGCTCACTTCGTCGTTTGATGCGGCCAGGTCTAAGAACTTTTGAAACTCGGCCCTCGACCGTTGCTCCGGCGATCTCTGAGGGCGATACGATCCGCGCGGTGAACTTCTCACCCTCGCGGCTCTGTTCGGTACTAATGTCGTCCTGCAATTCGAGGATCAGTTCCGTGTCCCTCGGAATTATTATGATCGGCGTGCTGTTCGACTGATAATTCGTGGCAACCTGCTCAACCTTTAGTGGAGTTTCGGCTGAAGGTTGTGTGTTCTCGCTGTATCCGGTGTTTACCGTCTGCACCGGGGAATTGACGATCGTCTTGGTATTGGCGGGTTCATTCTGGGCGAGCTGATTGCTATTGTAGATCGCTCCTCGTTTCTTCAGATTGGTCGGCAGGCTTGATTCGAACGATCTTCGCTCAAACCCTGTATCGTAGCCCGATTCGAATCCCTGCTGATATCCGTCGCGGTAATCTTCCAACTTCCCATAATCCTTGCTATAGGCACGGTCAGCCTTGTTGTAGTCACCGTGGCGTCCAAAATTTTTGGACGAACTGTCGATCGTGTCGCGGTAACCCGACATATAGCCATCCGAATAACCAGTCCTGTATCCACGCTGAAGGGCAACACCTTCCTGCGCTTGAGCGAACACAACAGGCGAAAAAACCGCCGGTATCGCCATATTTGTTAAAACAGTGCATAACGCGACTACGCGTAGCTTTCCACGTACCTTCATCATTCTAGTCTCCTATTACTTATGGCCGAATGGCAAGAAATGTATTACCCGCTTAAAGTTATACACTAGTTCTTCAGAGCTTACAAGAAGTTTTTGCATAAGAATGCTTAACATTTTGCTTAAGACAAAAAAAATGGTGGTGGATCGGCAAATCCACCACCTGAGTATCATGAGGAGGGAAAGGTTAGAAGCTTTTTCGGAACAGATAGGACATTCGTATGAAAAATGTTCGGCTGTTACGCTGAAATCCGCGTTCGAATTCGCCGTTGTACGGGTTAATGCTATTTCGGTTCAGATTGTCGTTGTATCCGGCGTAGAGAGCGGTGCCTGGGCTTGGCGTCCAGCCAAATAGTGCCTGACCGGCGTAATTTTTGTCTGTTCCATCGTAGTCGAGACGAAAACGCGTGAACAAAAACCGCGTGAAATAGTATGTCGAGCGAACGCTGACAATGTCCGAATCAAACGAGCGAACGCGATTGTCGTTTCGTGTAAGACGGCTCTTGTTGTAGCTCACAGAAAAAGTGAACGGATCTACAGGCGTTACTCTGACAAAGACCTCGGCATCACGCTGACTACCGGGGCCCGGATCTTGAAGTCCGGTGGCCGGGTCATAGAAAAAATAGTCGAGAGAATTGAGTATGGTACCGAGAAAGAACCCGTAGCTGATCCGCTTGTTCGGTGTTTGCTCAAAATTTACGGACCCAAATCGCTGCCATGTCGAACGCGTTGGGTCTCCCAAAAATGTTCCGAATGGCCGTGTAGGCGAGCGTTTCAGGCCAAATTCTTCTTCAAAGATCTTTGAATATGCTGTTCCGATTGATGCATTAATGAACGTGTTTCGCTTGAGACTGATGTTTCCGTTAGTCTCGACATTGAACGAGGTGAGTTTGCCGTCCCAGTTATAATCGACACCGCCCATCTGGTTCCATTGGGCACGGATGATCTTTTTCTTCGAATCCGACTTGGTCGATAACCGGTGGAAAAAGAATAGAAAATTGGTGTTTGTCTGACGCGTGAATCCGGAATCGGCACGATAGAATTTGCTTCTGCCGCCAGCCTCAAAGAACCAGCCGCGCGTTTCCCTGGTGTAGTCGAGATTTACATAATACCCGAGGCCGTTGCCCGTTTTATATTGATTGTAAGGACTTCCGAGGACAGAAACACCGCCGAAGGTACCACCGCCGCAGATCGCCTGATTCGATGCAGCCTGTAACGGGTTCAGGGTCGGTTCGAATTCGGGATCAAAAAAGCAGCGACGTGACGTCGTGCCTACGACCTGAAATGACCCGACCAATTTTGGTGAAAACTTGATGCGTCCGTCGATCCCGCTCAACAGGTTCTTCTGTTCAGGAAAATCGCGATACGTTCCGAAAAAGCCGATGTTGTTCTCCGCTCCAAAATCACGTTTTACGCGGACGACGGCAAAAAGCGAGTTCTTGTCGAGGAACTCATCGATCCTCGGGCGAACATTTGGGTCATTCCGTTCATTCTCGCTGTAGTTTCCCGGAGCATTGTCCGAGGCGGCGAGAATACCGAATGACGTCTTGCCGAGTTTCCCTGTGAGCTTAAGGGCGACATCAGGATCTACGATGTTCCTGGAATAGAAAACCTGAAGCGGCGACGTGAAGATATCGGCTCCTTCCAGAAAGAATGGACGTTTCTCCTGAAAAAAAATCGGAAACCGCTGATTAGCCGTCACGACCGGAGCGTCTGCCTCGATCTCGGCAAAATCAGGATTGATCGCGGCATCGAGAGTTACACTTGGGCTAATTGTGTATTTGAGATTGACGCCGATCTGATGTTTGACGGGCTGATTGACGAATCTGCCGGCGGCCACTTCGTTCGCCTGGACCCGACTTCCCGTTTCGCTCAACGTAACACTCGGAACGACCTCAAGTGTTCTTTCATACTTGATATCGTCGAGACCGCTGATCTTTCCGTGCTGGCTGAGGAAGGCTGAATTATTGCGATTCTCCGGCAACCACTGGTTAAATTCGTCATCGAGCCGGTCGATGTTTCTAGCAACGTTGAAGCCCCAAAGCGTTCCCTTACCGGTTTTATAGCGAAGGGATTTGAAAGGTATTTTTGCCTCGACCGACCAGCCCCAGTCTTCGATCACGCCTTTTGACTCCATCACGATGTCGACTGAGAAATCAGCTCCGCGACCCTCAGTAAATATGCCGTCTGCCTGGATCCCGAGCGGATTGAAGCCGATAACATAAGCACGTCGCTGGTCATCAAATGTATCCAGCCACATCCGCACATTGTCCTCGCTGAAAACATTGTCACGCTTTGCTACGGTCGCACGTATCTTGTCTTTCTCGTCCCAGCATTTCCAGGCCACATACAGATGCTTCTCGTCGTACATCATCCTGAACTCCGTCGGTTTTGACGGAGATGTATTGTTTCCCGGATAGGTTTGGTAAAAATCCTTAAAAACGGCCGCCTGTTTCCACGCCTCCTCGTCTGGGCGTCCGTCGATGATCAGGGCAGATTCCATCTTTGGAATGTGCATTGGCCTGAGCTTTTCCGGAGGCAAGTTGACGGCCCCGTACTTGGCACCGACATTTGGCTCACTGGATCGGCCGCCTGGACCTGACTCCTGTCCAACCGCAGCAATGATCGACGCAGCAAGGAAAATAGCCGCAAAAATATATCGGCGTGTAGCCTTCATAAAAATACCCGAACGAAAAATTATTAATTTATTAAGACGCGGGAGCGTCAGTAACTATGTTGACTAAAACGCGTACAGAGTCAGAATGTTCCAGAAAAGTGGACAGAGACTCTAAAACTCTGTCCATTGTTTCAGGATTCTACCGACTGTCGCTGTTCAGCAGGTCTCTATTTTGAACAACTAACGTTCCATCTTGTGAGTTAAAGCGATATTTCCGCGTACCTTTGCCAAACTTCCAGTTCCGTTCGTCAACCATCTTGCCGTTCGAGATGTCATCGACCTCAAACGAAAAGCCATTTTTACCAGTTCCGGCGATGTCCGCGTCTATATCTGCCGGCACGGTGAGAAAAAAAGTACCATCGTTTGTCTGCCCCGTGATCGAAGTGAAATCACCATCCATTCGCACATCGCCGTCATTTGACTGGGCTACCAGATCGCCGCGAAAGCCGATGATCCTGATCTGTCCGTCGCTGGTGGTTACGTTAAGTTTCCCATCCGAATCACGAACATCGATACTCTGGTCATTTCCCTTTAACTGCAGTTCGCCGGAAACTCCGTCAAGCCTGATCGTGCCATTGGCATCGATCTTGAGATTGGTGGTTCGGGGAACAAACACCTCAATGGTGACGCGACGCGAATCCTCGAATAGCGAACGATCGCCCTCGGGATTCACCACTGTTATAGTCACAGCGTTCTCACTCTTTTCTTCATTCACTTGGAACGGCCGACGATTTCGCTGGTCGGCAAACTGAGTGACGCGATACTGAACTTCAGGCTTGTCCCATCCTTTAACAACGACTGAACACCCTTTTCCGATAATGGTCACCTTGGGAGTTCCCTTTACCGGAAATGAGTTGCTTTTTCGCTCTACTCTCGGGAGGCCCGGGAAAAACGCGGCGTCAGACATCCTGGCCATAGCATCTAACTGCGCCATTTGAGCTTTTGCCATACCAGTTGAGGCGGCCTGGGCTCTTAAAACGTCAACGCTCCCCAAAGCGATCTCAGAAGCCATCTTGTCCAATTCCGGCTGGATCCGGATCATTTCTTTTTCGGCTTCCGCCATTGCCTTAACCGCCACCTTTTTCGAAACGTCGGCCGTAACACGTGCTGAGTCCTTGACCGCTTTCGCGATCTGCTGGTTCATCTTCACGGTATCTATTTTCGCAACTGCACTAACCTCCGAATCCCAGTCTTCATCATCTTTGGGCTTTTGATCGAGAAGGTTTACGGCAGGGCTGAGCGATTTTCCGTCGCTCTTGCGGCCTATGGTCAGGGCTCCATTAACGCTCTCAAGGCGGATCTGTACGTCACCGTTTCCGAGTCTTCCATGCAGGTCACGACCGACATACTTGCCTTTACGAACCGGCAGTCCAAACTCGTTGCTAATATTTCCGTTCAGAGATTCAGCCTTAAGCGTTGCGTTCGAATCCGACGGGATCAGAAGGTTAACACGGCCGTTTACAGTTTCTAGCGAGATCTTACAGCCGCTTTCTAACCGGTCAAAATCTGCCTTGACCTCGCCGTTGACGGTGGACAACTTAGCAGTGCCTCTGATGTTGCTCGCATTGACAGAACCGTTCACCGCCGACACCGCCGTGTAATTGACAAAATTTGAAACAGTGACCGAACCGTTTACCGTTTCGACCTCGTTTAACACGGCTCCTTTCGGTACCATCAAACGAAACTCGACCGTAAGTTTCGCACCGCCCTTCCACGTATCACGGTCACCGGTATTTCTGGTTCTTGAGTAGTTGTAGTCCGTCTCGACACTGAAATAATCCGGCCTTGATTCGATATCGATCTCAACATCAGAGAGGCGTTCTCTCGAGTCGGCGATCTTTGTATATTCCAGTTTGACCTCATTTCTATCCCAGGCATCGACAACGATAGAGCCATTGACGTTGGAAATATTGACCTTTCCGTTAGCATTCAGCGGGAAAGTTTTTTCAAATTTCTCGGTCTCGTCCATCACTGAGTGAACGGCCGATGGCGTATTGTCGAGACACTCTTCCGCCTTTATCGATCCGGTCTGATCAGATGAAAGTACCAACCCTGCGAAAACTATCGTGTATAACCAACTCATAATTGCTCTCCTGATATATTGGGGCCTCAACAGACCATTTTTTCTTCTTCTAGAACCAAAACCCCGCAACGGCAAGAGTTGTGACAGATTTGTTATTTTTTTTTACTATCAGTTTCAGCAGGCCAAGGTCAGGAACCATCTTCGGGTCGATCTGACCATCGGCTTAAGAACAATTTACCAAAATACATTGATTTATGCCCTTATTTCGCTATTTCCCGGTAGGGCAAATCGCCGATCCGTATGATAGTATTTGTTCTTCGTTTCGACGACGGACGAAGTGCGCAAATTTTAGGGTCTTAACTACGTAAGTTGATCTTCGGCTTGAAGCAAGAACACGCAACAGAAGAACTGATGATGGCGGAAACAGATGCAGTTCCGACGATGGTTTTGGGTGATGAGATACATCATTCCATCGCGGACGCGGACGATGTAGAAGAAGTTTGGGACGACTCGATCGCGGTCGGCGATGTCGTTCGCAATCTTATTGCTCATCCCGGACAGATCATCACCCGCTGGAATTGGAAATCGGCCCTTTTCGGGGCTGTTCTTCGTGCGTCGTTTTACTTCACAGTTTATCAGGCAAGTCGTCAGAGTTGGCTGGTCACGCTATCTGCCGTTACTGTCGAACTTTTTTTCCGCTTTCTGACAACCGGTATGTCCGGAGCGGTAGTACAGTCTTTTCGAAAAGCGAGACCCTTTTGGCTAGCCAATGTGATCGTCTCGATCATGCTTCCGCTCTTTAGCCATACTGTCGAATTTATTACCCATTACGCCCAGGAACGTTACTTCTTTGACGTTTTCGCAACGACCGATAACAGTGTTGCCAGACAACGGGCTTTTGCGATCTCCGTTCTATTTTCAGTGCTTTCTGCTCTCTTTAACCTTTTTGCGATGAAGCACGGCGTTCTGCTTGTCGGTGCCGGCGAAGAGACCCGAACCCTAAAAGACGACATTAAAATGCTGCCCCGGATGCTCGGTGAATTCACCGCCTATCTGCCGGTACAGATCGCTAAATTTTTAGAAGATGGAAAGATTCTTAAGGCTCTCGTTCCTTTTCTGGGCTTTGGTTTTGCGGTTGGGGCCATTCTTGGAACTGTCCGATGGAAATGGCAATGGGCCTGGACCACTACGCTTGGCTCGTGGGCGATCCTGGCTCTGGCAGTCGTCATCACGCTCATCGCAAGGTATATGTTCAAGCGCAAAGGCACCATGTACCGCAAACGCTACTAACCCTCCTCTTTTCTAATGCTCGAACTAGTTTTTGCAAATCTGAGAGTTCGCCCTTTTCGCACCATAATCAGCGTTATCGGTGTCGCTCTCGGAGTAGTTCTGGTCGTGATGTTCACGGGGCTCGCCCGAGGAATGACTCAGGACCTGGCAAAAAGATCAGCCAACTGGAAGGCCGAGATCGTCTTCACGCGGCCCGGCGGAATGGACACGATGAGTTCGAATGCTCCGGTCAACATGGGTTACGTTCCTAGATTGCTGGAGATCGAGGGCGTCGCTGCGACAGTGCCGATGTACAAATACATCGCTTCGGATTCGAAAGGAACCTGGGGAATTCGGCAGATCGATGGCGTCGAATGGGAGCCATTTGCCCGGATGAACGAAATGCAGGTTGTCGAAGGCCGTGCCCCCGTCGCAAACGATGAGATCATCGTAGATCAACGTCAGTTGGTTGACGAAAAACTTAAGATCGGAGATCCGTACGAACTGTTTGGCAATCGGCAGTACAAGATCGTCGGCGTCTTCTCACCGCCATCTGGTGCCCGCATCAAAATGTCGCTCAAAGCGATGCAGGAAGCTCTGCAGAGCGATAAGTGCAGCTACATTCTCGTCAAGGTAAAAGACGGTGCAGATCCGGCAACCGTTGCAGCCAGGATCGACGAGATATTACCCGGCAATAAGGTCAGCCTGACTAGCGATATTGTCATCGACGCTCAGCAGCGAATTCCCGGACTAAACACCTTCCTACGCGTACTCGTCGCCCTCGGAGCCCTCGTCAGCACGATATTTGTCCTGCTGTCGATGTACACCACCATCACCGAACGCCGCAAAGAGATCGGCATCCTGAAATCGCTCGGTGCCTCCAGATCCTTCATCATCAAGACCATTGAAGGCGAAGCATTTATTATCGGCATCCTCGGCATGCTCGTCGGTTTCGCCGCCGCTTTTCTTTCTGCTTATCTGATCGGCCTCAGGTTCAATCTCGCCTTCGAATTCAGCTCAGGCTGGATCCTCACCGCCATCGCCATCGCCATCGGCGGCAGCCTATTCGGAGCGTTGTATCCTGCGTGGCGTGCGGCTGGTATCGATCCGGTTGAAGTGATGGTGAATGAGTAGTTTATGCGGCCCACGATTCCCATCTCGGATTGGAAAATTGCGGTTGATCTCCAGGAAACTCGAAGGATTCAGCGGAGTCCGGGCATGCTCGCGACGAATTGCGAGTGTAATAGCTGCAAAAACTGGCAGATGGTTTGCCATGAGGTGTTACCGGAAACAATTATTCATCAACTCAGCAGAATAGGAATCGCCGCGGAATTCCCTTCTGATAGTTACGGTTATGGCTCCAAAGATGGGGTCGAACCGTTTAGGGTCTGGTTTCACGCGATTGGAAAGATCCTATCAGGCCCAAGTGGTTGGTCTGAACGTATTATCGCTAGTGAAACGATACCGTCCCGAAACTATATTGCCTTGCGGGAAGAACCTTTTTTATCGCTAGTTATTCAGCCTTGTCGGGAGTTTGTTGATCCGCCTCCCAGACTTGATGGAATCGATTTGAAAAATCTTATTCAGATTGATTTTCGATTAACTATTCCCCGCCGAATAGGGTAAGGCAAACTCGCTTACCTATCTAATCACCAATCTTGCCTTTTACTCTTGCCTGCATTATTCTATCTCTATCGTTTCACACGTGAAACATTATTTAACACCAAATGTCGCACCTCGCTCTAGTCAAAACTCTTTCTCACCTTCGCGAAGAGCAGAAGCATATCGAGGAGATCGAGGTTGCGGGGTTTGGGCTCTCGGTCGCACGCGGAGCAGTCGCCGAGGTGGTTGGCGGGCCGAGTACGGGGAAAACGAGCTTTGCCCTTTCCCTGCTTTCGGGGCTGACATCAGATGGCGAGGTTTGTGCGGTGGTGGATTCGTGCGGGGGTTTTGATCCGCAGACAGCTTTTCAAGCGGGTGTAAAACTCGAGAATCTGCTTTGGATAAAGTGCAGCGGAGATATCGAAAAAGCATTTATCTCAGCCGACCATCTGGTGCAGGCAAAGGGCTTCGGCTGCATTTGGCTTAACCTCTGCGGCCTCTCGACGGAGAAGTTGCGGATGGTGCCGAAAACCTACTGGTTTCGCTATCGTACAAGAATAAAAGAAACCCCTACGATCCTGCTCGCAACAACAAGCGAACACGTCACCGGCTCGGCATCGCAAGGAGCATTCGTCTTCGAACGCGAATCGGCGGAATGGTCCGGCAGCGGGAAATTCAAGCTGCTAAGAGAATTTCGCCTAAGAATGCACGAGCGAAAGCTGCTATTCGGCAAAAACCTCAGGACGAGGATCGAGATGGATTATTCGGAAATATAATGCCTAAACTCTATGCCTGCATTATTTCACCTGACATAAAACGCGACCGGAATTCACTGGTCGGCGTAGCGGACAGGTTTGCAAGCGTCATCGAGGTGATCGAGGATGGAGTTCTATTCGATGTGAGCGGGCTGGAAAGGTTGATCGGCAAGCCCGATCATATCGCCCGAAAGATAGTCAGCGAATTAAACCGGCAAAATATCATCGGTCAGGTCGCGGTCGCCGAAACTGTCGATACCGCCAAACTGCTCGCCCGCGAAGTCCGCAGCACAAATCCGAACGATCCATCTAATGTCACACAAACGCCCGCGTTTTCGCAGCCCGACATTTTCCAGGACCTTCCGCTCAACGGACTGAACATCGAGCGGGACACGCTTAACGTATTCAACGAGCTCGGTTTACATACGATAAAGGATCTCGGCCCGATTCCGCAGGACGAACTGGTCAGCCGATATGGGCCACAGTTCAGCCGCGTGATCGACGTTATCGAGCAACGCGGCCGTTCACTGATCACGCCAAATATCAAGGAAAATAAGGTCTCGTGGAGTTATGAACTAAATAACCCGGTCGAGGATTTTGAACAACTGATATTCCTGCTCAATCACGGCCTGGACATCGTGTTCGAAGAGGTCAAATATGCCGGATTCCGCACAGAACACATCGATTTGGAGTTCAAACTCAGAAATAAAAGCACGAGATCGTACGAAATAAAAACCTCGTTCCCGACGCTCGATCGCTCATTCTGGCTCAAGCTGATCAATCTCAGAGTCTCGCTCGATCCGCCCGAGGAATTGATAACCGCCGTCGACGCCGTCGCTCATTTCACCAAACCACGCACCGACCAACGCGGCCTCTACGCTGTCACGAAGCCCGAGCCCGAAAGCCTTTTGCTGACCGTCAACAAGCTCAAAAAACTCGTTGGCGAAGAAAACGTCGGCGTCCCCAAGATCCAAAACGACCGCCGAGCCGAACCTTTCACGCTCGATGCCGAAGCGATGCCCGCTGGTACAGAATGCCAAAGCCCTCGCGTAAGCAAGGGCGATTCACTCAAGCCGAATGTTGTGAATATTGTAAGCAGCTCAAGTGATGCAGTCGAAAACGGGACATTGGACGAATCGCCATTACTCACGCGCGGGCTTTCTCAGCAGCGGGCAAATATTGGCTTCACATATTTTCGCCCCGCTATTCGGGTCGAAGTACTTATCCGCGAAGACCGTCTTGTCTACGTCCGTTCGCGCTTTTTCGCAGGCCACGTAACAAATTACAGCGGCGTCTGGAAAGGAAGTTCGCATTGGTGGGACAAAACCTGGCGGACCCACGAATGGGATATCGAGGTAGAAAACCAAGGGGTCTATCGCCTCTGCAAAGTGGAGAAAGAATGGTTTTTATCAGGAGAATACGACTAGTGCGCGCGTCGAGGTGGTGGGACATGGGACAAAATAACGCGGGACAGCCGCAATCCTCTGATTCTGTTGATGTTACAGCCACACAGATCGAAAAGTAGTGCATACATTTGCATATTTTGTATGAAGAAATATGAAGTAGAAGTAAATAACCTCAAACTTCGCTCCTCGAAATATCGGGAAATGGGACACACAAATTTCTAATGTTCTGCGAACTTCACACACGCTCAGCTTTCAGTTTTCTATCCTCCGGCTCGCAGCCGCAGAGGCTGGCGCAGCGTGCGGCTGAGCTTGGAATGAGTGCCGCAGCGTTGATCGACCGCGATACAGTGGCGGGTGCCGTTCGTTTTCATTTTGAGGCAAAAGAACACGGAATAAAGCCTATCATCGGTTCTGAGATCACGATGAATGACGGCAGTTTGCTGCCGCTCGTTCCAATGACGCTAAAAGGCTACCAGAACCTCAGCAAAATGATCACAGACATAAAACTCCGCAGTAAAAAAGGCGAGCATTTTGCTACGCGAGCAGATATTGAGAAATATTCCGAGGGCTTGCTGTGCTTAACCGGCGGTGCGGACGGTTTTATGCACCAAAGCATCAAAACCGGCAACGGTCTTGCCGACATGGCATGGCTCAATTACGTTTTTCCGCATCGGCTGTATGTCGAATTGCAGCGTCATCACCTGCGGCACGAGGAACACATCAATCAAGTGCTTCTCGGCTACGCCCACAAACTGCGACTTCCCTACTTCGCCAGCAACGGTGTATATTTCGCCGACGAGCATGACCGCGAGCTTTTCGACGTTTTTACGTGCATTAGAAATCACACGACGATCTACGAAGCAGGAAAACTCCTAACCGCAAATAGCGAGCGCTACCTTAAAAACCACAAACAAATGCTCGCCCTCTTTGAGGACTTTCCTGAAGCAGTTGATATAACCGCAGAAATTGCCGATCGTGTGCAGTTCTCGATGGACGAGCTTCGATACAACTTTCCCGACTTCCCCATATCGTCGGGTGAAACAATGGCTTCCTGTCTTCGGGCAAAAACGATAGAGCGATCTCATGAACGATATCGACATGAGCCCTGGTCGATAAGAAGCCAGGTAACATCGCGTCTCGAAAAAGAGTTCAACATCATTGAAATGAAAAAACTGTCGGGTTATTTTCTGACAGTTTCCGATATCGCGGATTTTTGTGTGAGGGAAAAGATCTTGGCACAAGGTCGTGGCTCAGCAGCTAATTCGGTCGTCTGCTATGCCCTCGGAATAACTGCCGTCGAGCCCATACAGAACAAACTGCTGTTTGCCCGCTTTCTCTCTGAGAAATATGAGCAATATCCGGATATCGATATCGATCTTCCTTCGGGAGACGATCGCGAAAAGGTGATCCAGCACGTCTATCAGAAATATACTCGCACCGGTGCCGGCATGACGGCAAATGTCATCAGCTACAGAGGCAAATCAGCGGTCCGCGAGGTTGGCAAAACATTCGGCTTTGGCCCGGAGGTTCTCAAAAAACTCTCAAAACTCAATTCTCACTACGAAACCTTCAAAGGTAAAGAACTTGACCGGCGGTTAAAGGAAGAAGGATTTGACGCGTCAACCGATATGGCTTTGAGAAAATTTGCCGATCTTTATCAGCGAATTTTAGATTTCCCGCGACATCTCGGCCAGCATTCCGGTGGGATTGTCGTTTCTTGGGAGCGGCTTGACGGAATAGTGCCACTCGAACCTGCCTCGATGCCGGGCCGAACTATCATCCAATGGGATAAAGACGACTGCGATGCTCTGCAGATAGTGAAAATAGACCTGTTGGGATTGGGAATGATGGCGGTTCTTCGAGACACCATCGAACTGATCAATGCGCATCATGGAGAGAGACTCGATCTGTATAAGATCTCAAAAAATGACGACAAGGTTTTTGAAGCTCTGCAAAATGCCGATACGGTAGGTATGTTTCAGGTGGAAAGCCGTGCCCAGATCGCGTTTCTTCCGAAATCCAAACCAAAAGAGTTTTACGACATCGTCGTCCAGGTCGCGATCATTCGCCCGGGCCCGATAGTCGGAAAAATGCTGCACACGTATCTCAATCGACGCCAGGGATTGGAAAAGGTCGATTACATTCACCCCTCGTTAGAGCCTACTCTCAAGCGAACTTTAGGTGTTCCACTTTTTCAAGAGCAACTCTTGAAGATCGCGATGGACGTAGCCGGATTTACCGGTTCGGAAGCTGAAGAATTGCGTAAAGCCATGGGGTTCAAACGCCCTGACATAAAGCTCGATCTGATCGGCGAAAAACTGCGGCTCGGAATGACGGAAAGAAATATTCCTGTCGAGATACAAGAAAACATCGTCGCCTGCGTAAAGGCCTTCTCAAACTACGGCTTTCCCGAATCTCACGCATTCAGTTTCGCACTACTTGCTTACGCGTCAGCGTATTTCATGGTGCATTACCGGGCAGAATTTATGACAGCGATGTTCAATAATTATCCGCTCGGGTTTTATTCAGCCGCGACGCTGGTTAAAGATGCCCAGAGACACGGTTTGCATTTTTTGCCGCTCGATATTAATAGATCGCAGTATGAGTTCACCGTCGAAGAGGGCAATGTGCGAGTAGGACTGAAATATGTGCGTGGGTTGAGAGTGGAAGTGGGGAGAAAAATCGTTGCCGCACGCGATTATGGCCATTCTATTTCCCGATCTGATATTAATTTCAAATCTCAAATTTCAAATCTGAAATATACCAGCATCGCCGACCTCATCGACCGCGTTCCTGAGATAAATAAACGAGAGATCAGAGCATTAAGCATTGCAGGAGCTTTAAATTTTGATAATACCGTTCACAGGCGACAGGCTTTGTGGGAATCAGAACTGGCGATACAGCCGCAAGGCGATCTGTTTGACGGAGCACGGACACTCCTGTCCGTAACGGGACATGCGGACAAGAGTGTCCGCACTCCTTTCCTTACCCGCCTCGAGGGCCTCGAACTCGTCGATGCTGACCTACGCAAAACCGGAATATCTATCGGCAAACACCCAATGGCGTTTTTCCGCGAAGATCTGAACCGTCGCGGCATTTTGTCAGCAAGAGAAACGCTAGATCTGAAAAAAGGGCAGGTCGTGTCGGCTGCGGGAGCGGTTATCATTCGCCAACGCCCGATGTCAGCGAACAACGTCGTATTTATCACGCTCGAAGACGAAACCGGATTTTCAAATTTCGTCGTGATGCCGGATAAGTTTGAGGAATATCGTGCGGTGATCAATCAGAGTAATTATCTGATCATCAGAGGAATATTCGAGGAACGCGGGATGTTAAAGGCGATACATTTCACGCCGCTCAATGAAGTGACAACCGATGTGGTATCTCACGATTTCCGCTAGTTCGCGGCTAACAGCTTTATGGCTAAAAGCTAATAGCTATTTTTCTTTTTCACGTTCATACCAATGAAACTCGATACAGATCATGCCATCGCACTCGTTGACTGCAACAACTTTTACGCCTCCTGCGAGCGTGTGGTCAATCCTGAGTTGCTTACGCGGCCTGTCGTTGTTCTTTCGCATAACGACGGGATAATTATTTCGCGGAGCAATGAGGTAAAGGCTTTGGGCGTGCCGATGGTGGCGCCTTTGTTTCAGTATCGTGATCTGCTTCAGCGAAATAATACGGCGATAATCTCCGCCAACCATGCACTTTATTACGAATTCTCGCACCGCGTGATGAACGTCCTCACCGAAGACATCGGTGCCGAAAAGCTTGAGCTTTATTCCATCGACGAGGCATTTATCGACGCCGGCGTGCCCGACAAACTCTCGTACCTCGGAACGCATATCAAAAACAAGATCTTCGAGACTACAAAGATCCCCGTCTCAGTCGGCGTTGCCCGCACCAAAACCCTGGCAAAGCTCGCGAACAATATTGCGAAAAAATCTGCTAAGGCGAACGGTGTTTTGGACCTGTATGATTCGCCGTACATAGATCTGGCGCTCAAAAAGACGGCCGTCGGGAGCATTTGGGGAGTCGGGCCGCGTTCGGCGGTGCATTTGGAAGGCCGTGGGATCAAAACGGCTTTTCAATTGAAGAACTCCGATCCTGAAATGGTCCGCGGCCTGTTGAATCAGTTCGGCGCACGAACTGTCCTGGAACTAAACGGCACGAAATGCCTCTCGATGGAGGTCACGGAGCGTGATAACAAATCGATCGCTCACACACGAACCTTCGGCCAGCCGCTGAGCGATCTCGCGGAGCTGAAAAACGCCATTTTATACTTCACGACGCGTGCGTTAGAGAAAATGCGTTGGAACGGGCTCGCTACCAAAACCGTTTCGGTCTTTCTGCAGACCGATCGCTTTCGTCCCGTGCCCGAGATGTATTTCAAAACGCACGCGTACAAGTCCGTTTATCATTCGGACGTGACGAGTGAGATCTATGGATGGGTCGAGACTTGTCTTGATAAGGTTTTTGTTCCGGGTTATCAATTTAGAAAAGCCGGAGTGATCCTTAGCGATCTTGCCAATACCTCGCGCATTTCAAATCGCCTCTTCGAACGCCGCGCTTTCGAACGGCGTCACGTACTGAGCAAGATAATCGACGAAGTAAACTTCCGCTACGGCCGCGACGTCCTCCGCTTCGCCGCTCTCGAAGACAAAGGCGGCTGGCAAGGCAAAAGCGAACACCGCGGCAACGACACATACCATCACATCGGCCGCGACACGCTGGGGCAGGGGAAAGTTTTTAGTAAGTCGGTGAGATTTCTGTAATTAATCTGTGACAGACTGTCCGTCGTTGAAATTAATTACAATTTCATCCCCCGACGTAAAGTCCTTGTAGGACAATCCATTCTCAAAGAAAAGGAGGTTAGTGTCGCGTTCAATCTTTATTCTATTGTTCAGTGAGACTCCCAGCGGGTTAAGATCGTGTGAAAGAACCATCCCAAATCCTTCCCAAAAAGCAGAAGCATTAGGAACCGAAGCCTCTTTGTTTTCCCTGTCGACGAGAATAGTAACTTCGCCCGGAACCGAAACCCTTATTAATTGGTTCGGGCATCGATTCACAGATGCTTCGGTTTTTACGCCGTTCACCGAGACTGTCACGCCACTAACTGAAGGGCAGTATCGTCGCCAAACGAATCCCAGCCCGATTGCGAGGGGAATCATTAGAACGACTACGACAATTTTAAGTATCAACTTCATTTACTAGTAAAGTTCACGCAATAGAAGCTCGATAGTTCAACTATCTTTTTCCAAATATCGTCATCCCGATACCCAAAATGATCATAATTCCTGCGATCAACAATCGCGTCGAGAAAGTTTCTGCCAAAAACACAATCCCGCCGACCGCGGCGATGACTGGGACGGATAATTGCAGGACGGCGGCACGCGTTGCGGCGTGGAATTTTAGGGCGGTGTACCAGATCGTGTAGCCTACGCCTGAGGCGACGGCTCCGGAGAGGAAGGCGAGGGTGATTCCGCGGTTGGAGAGATGTATTTGGGGATAAAAAACGGCCGCGACGACTGCGATCATGGGCAAAGAGCGGACGAAATTGCCCATTGTGTCTGCCAAAGGGTCTTGGCTCGACCTGCCGCGAAGCGAATAGGCTCCCCACGCGATCCCGGCGGCTGCCATCAGTGCGGAATTAAGTAAAGGCGGTGACGTTAGGCCTGGAAAAACCAAATAAACAAGCCCGCCGACCGCGATAAATAGCCCGAGCCATTCCAAAATCTTCGGCCGCTCGCCCCTGACCAGCGAAACCGCGATCATCGTCATCTGCACCGACCCAAACAAGATCAACGCGCCCGTTCCGGTCGTCAAACCAAGATACGCAAACGAAAAACAAACCGCATAAGCAAACAAAAAGAATGCCGAAGGCCAGTTTCCCGAATGCAAAAGCCCGCGCGTAAGCAAGGGCGAATCCTCCAACTTGAGTGAATCGCCCTTGCTCACGCGCGGGCTTCCACAAAAACGCGCGATCCCGACTAAACACAAAAGCACAACCGCACCCGACAAAAGCCGGATCGAAGTAAAACTCGCCGCATCGATCTCATCCTTCCCGAGTGCCATTCGGCACAAAATGGAGTTGAACGCGAACGCCACGAGGGCAAATAATGTGAGCAGGAAACTTTTCATCGAGAATGCGAGCAACAGAATAACATTTGAGCGTCTCACACACTCCGCGGTCTCTGCGTCTTCCCTCTGCGAACTCTGCGATTAATTTTACTCGGATGATCACAACCAATATTTAAACGCAGAGGCCGCAAAGGTAGAGGCAGAGTTCGCGGGGGTAGGAATCCTTCATAAAAACTTCAGAATTTCTTCAAGACTTTGCTGCTCACAACAAAATATCCTTAAACGGTGCCGCAATTGGCACATTTTATTTTTATCTAGATAGGAGCATTTATGTTAGACAGTACATTTAATCAGAAAAAGGCCGAGGCGTTTTCGCTTGGGTTGTTGGACACTTTGAATAAGAGCGCGATAGCTTTGGCGCTGAGTATCGGGTCGCGTTGCGGGTTGTTTGAGGTTTTGGCGGGGCTTCCCGATTCTACTTCGGAACAGATCGCGGCTGCAGCAAACCTTAACGAACGCTACGTTCGCGAATGGCTCGGCACGATGGTCACTGGCCGGGTAATCAACTATTTCCCCGAAACGCGAACATATCAACTGCCCGCCGAACACGCCGCGTTTCTCACAAACGAGGCGGAATATAACTTTGCGACCGGAATGCAGTTCGTTCCGATCCTCGCGGGCGTCGAGGACAAACTCGTCGAATGCTTTCACAAAGGCGGCGGCGTTCCGTATTCCGCGTACCCGCGATTTCACGAAGTAATGGCCGCCGAAAGTGCCCAAACGGTCGTCGCGGCTCTGGAACCGCACATTTTGCCTTTAGTTCCGGGTTTAATTGAACAATTACAAGCCGGAATCGAGGTTCTGGACGTGGGCTGCGGCAGCGGGAAGGCCATGATCGTCCTGGCGGATAAATACCCGAACAGCCGCTTCGCCGGATACGATTTCTCGGAAGAAGCGATCGGCCGGGCACGTGAAGAAGCGGCGGCGAAGGGGTTGCGGAATGTTAGATTCGAGGTCCGCGATGCGGCGGCGATCGGCGAGACGGCACGGTACGACCTGATCACGTCGTTCGACGCGATCCACGATCAGGCAAACCCGGCGGGAATGCTCGCGAGCATCGAGCAAGCCCTGAAACCGGACGGCGTTTACCTGATCCAGGACATCACCGGTTCGAGCTATCTCGAAAAAAACTACGACCGCCCGGCCTCGCCGTGGCTCTACACGATCTCACTCTCACACTGCATGACCGTCTCCCTAGCCGACGACGGAGCAGGCCTCGGTGCCATGTGGGGCGAAGAAAAATGCGTAGAAATGCTACACGCCGCCAGTTTCCAAAAGGTAGATCTGCATCATCTTGAGCATGACTTTATGAACACCTACTACGTGGCGACGAAATAAGAGTTTTTAGCCACGAATTTACACAAATGGCACGAATAAAAGAACATTTAGATTGCTCTTTCATTCGTGCCATTCGTGTTATTCGTGGCTAAACTTCTTTCTCCCCATCTCTCTTCTCCGGCCGCATGTGTGGAAAGAGAATAACGTCACGGATCGAGTGTTTGTTGGTCAGAAGCATGACCAGGCGGTCGATCCCGATGCCGATCCCGGCCGCAGGAGGCATTCCGTAGCTCAGGGCACGGATATAATCTTCGTCGAGAACCATCGCTTCCTCGTCACCGCGTTCGCGTTCGGACATTTGATCGACAAAACGCTCGTATTGTTCCTTCGGATCGTTCAATTCGGAGAAGCCGTTGGCCACTTCCATTCCGTTTATAAACAACTCGAACCGCTCCGCGATCTGCGGATTCTCGGGCGAAGCTTTTGAGAGCGGGGAGATGGATTTTGGGTAATCTACGATGAATGTTGGTTGAATAAGTTTCGCTTCCACATAATCTTCAAATAAAGACTCGATTAAAAGTGAGACTTCGCGGTTGTCAATTTCAGTATCCTGCTGGTTCCGAACCTGTTCCCAAAGTTCTGCAAGAGACTTTGAGGTGACAAGACGGCCCCGACTATCCTCGGCAGTATCGGCGAAAATCGCTGCCCTCAGGTCACGAAGACATAAATACAGCAAATCATCCGTGACTCCATTTTCAAGACCCGCAAGCCCGCGCCATTCTGCTGGAAAATACCGATTGATACCTTCCCGCATGGTCATCCGTTCAAATTTCCCAAAATCTATCTCATTCTCACCATACTTCACGACCAGACTGCCATAGTTTGCCTTGGCGACGGCGTCTTTTATCATGGTTTCGGCGAGGTCCATCATCCCGTTCACGTCCATGTAGGCGACGTAGAATTCGAGCATGGTGAATTCCGGGTTGTGACGCTGCGAGAGGCCTTCGTTGCGGAAGTTTCGGTTTAGTTCGTAGACCTTTTCGAACCCGCCGACGACCAGACGCTTTAAATAAAGCTCCGGAGCGACGCGTGCGTAGAGCGGGATGTCCAAAGCGTTATGATGCGTCTCAAAAGGCTTCGCCGCAGCCCCCGTAGCCTTCGGCGTGAGCATCGGCGTTTCAACTTCTATAAATCCGGAGTCGTCGAGAAACCGTCGAAGACCGGAAACGAGCTTTGCACGACGCTCAAAAACCTCGCGGGTCGTTAAACCATCGTGTCCGACCTGCAGCGTTGTGGCAATAAGATCGGCGTATCGATAACGCCGCTGCAATTCCGGATCAGCAATGCCGTGCATTTTGTCAGGCATCGGCAGCATCGCTTTGGCCAGGAACTGGAGCTTTTCGACATGCACGCTCAGTTCGCCGGTGTTTGTGATAAATAAATATCCTTCGGCGCCGACGAAATCTCCGTGATCGAGCAATTGCCAGGCGTTCCAACCGTTTTCTTCGTCGAGCGTGTCGTTTCCGTCATTCAAAACAAGCGCGAGCGGGCCTTTTTTGTTGCAATAGATCTGTAGCTTATTGATTCCGTCCGTCAGATGAACAAAATTCCCCCGCGTCGGCGTCGTCAGCCTGCCGGAGATGCGTACGCTGCCAAAAGCCTTTAATCTCCCATTCAATGCATCTTTCAACTCCGCCGGCGGCCGCTCACGTTCTGCAAGAGTCGCGACGACAGCTTTTATCTCGTCAACGATCTCCGCGACCGGTGCGTAGGCTTTCAAATTCGTGATCGTGTCTTCCACGCCGGAAATTTTGCTCCGCATGAACTTATTCGGATATACGTTACCTACCAAAACCTTCAACGCAGCCAGCGAAGCCTTGCGTGCCTCGACCTGATCGTTCGGCTCAATGATCTCGTCAAATGATGGAATGCTCATAATCTCTAAATTGACTATA
This sequence comes from Pyrinomonadaceae bacterium, assembly GCA_041737885.1. Taxonomy (GTDB): domain Bacteria; phylum Acidobacteriota; class Blastocatellia; order Pyrinomonadales; family Pyrinomonadaceae; genus OLB17. Next base: position 68,484 of record JBGSQW010000123.1, read on the forward strand.
AACCACAGACCAAATCAGACAAATTGGAGCCTGTCACTTTCATGTTCAGCCGGTAGCGAAAATCGCGATATTAGGAAAACCGTCCATTTTCGCCTAACATATCTGTACCCCCTTCGATCTCGCCTATGAAAGAACTTTTCTCGGAATACTTGAATCCCGTTTTTGAACTCCTAAATTACAATCTGTTTGCCCTCGGCAATGCTAAGATCACCCCGCTCAGCATTCTGTATGTTCTTTTATTTTCGATCGCTTTGATCTACGTATCAAAAAAACTACGTGATCTATTGATCAGGAAACTGCTGACAAAAACGAAACTCGACGTTGGGGCCCAGACTGCTATCGGAACGATGGTGCGGTATGTTTTTCTACTAGTCGGATTCTTAATAATTATCCAAACCGTTGGTATTGATCTAACGACCTTGAATGTATTGGCGGGGGCGGTCGGTGTAGGTATCGGGTTTGGCCTACAGAATATTGCTAATAATTTCATCAGCGGTTTGATCATCCTGATGGAACGTCCGATCAAGGTGGGAGACAGGATCGAAGTAGATGGAGTAAGCGGCAGCGTTATGGCCATCGGAGCTCGAAGCACGCGCGTAAAAACTAACGATAATATTTCTATCATCGTGCCGAACAGCAAATTTATCTCAGAAAACGTCGTGACCTGGAGTTTTAACACCGACCGCGTCAGATTTCGTATTCCCGTGGGCGTCTCATACGATTCGGATATCGACCTCGTCTCCAAATTGCTGATCCAGGTGGGCGAGGAAAATAAAGACGTTTTGGCGGAACCGCCACCGACCGTGCGACTGACCGAGTTCGGTGACAACTCTTTGAATTTTCAACTCTGGGTCTGGAGCAGTGCGAAACTTCACCGCCCGGGTGTACTGAAAAGCGATATCAATTTTGCGATCTCGCGAAAATTTAAACAAAACAACATCGAGATCCCATTCCCGCAACGTGATCTAAACTTCCGCAGCGGAAATATTAGGTTTGAAAAAGATTCATCAGTCGAAAATTCCGAGGAAAAAGTCTCTTAAACCGAACGCTACTCCAGCCTTTGTGGCAAAATAGTAATACCGCAGGAGAACGTGTGCGAAGGGCGTCGATGCCCCCGCGATATGTTTTCTGCGGATAGGTGTGTTTATGGCGGATGTGTTCGATAAATTGTTGGCGGAAGTAAAGGGCGGCACGCGGGTCGTGAGCCTGAGCGGAATGACCTCGGTCTCGTCGAAGGCATTTGTGCTCGCGAAGCTGCGTGCGGAGACCGGAAAGACGTTTGCGGTCGTGACGGAATCGAATACTTCGCTCGAGGAGTGGAATTCGGACCTCAATTTCTTTTCATCTGAAATTTCAGATCTTAAATCTCAGATAATCGTCCTGCCATCTTTCGAAGCAGATCCATATTCAGGAGTTTCGCCCCACGCCGAAACGCAAGAACGCCGCGCACTTGGCCTGTGGCAATTAAAGAATCATAAGAGCGAATTTGTCCTGCTTTCCGCCCGCTCGATGATCCAGCGAACCGTTTCGCCCGACGAGATCGCTGCTTTGGGGTGTATTTTGATCCGCGATAAGGATTTTGCACCCGAAACGCTGATCGAGCGTTTGTTTGCGGGCGGTTATGTTCGCGAGGAGCCAATTTTCGGGCCGGGACAGCTTTCGGTAAGAGGCGGAATTGTTGATGTGTGGTCCCCGGATGCCGATTCGCCTGTCCGCGTGGAGTTTTTTGGCGATACCGTGGAATCGATCCGCTCATTCGATCCCGAAACGCAGCTTTCGACGGGGCAATTAAAAGAAATTGCTATTGCCCCGATGCGTGAGTTTGCTGCGTCGGTTCAGGATTTTAAGGATTGGGCGTTTTTTGCCCGTGACCGGTTCGCTGACAGCAAATTTGCCCGCGGACTAAAAGACCGAACGGATTTTGCGGAGCAAGGCGAGACTTTCTCAGGCTGGGAATTCCTGATTCCAGCCTCAAAACCTCTAACCGCAACAATTTTCGACCATCTCCCCGACTGCATCTTCGTCATCGACGAGCCAACCGCGATCGAACACAGCCTAACAGGCCTGTACGATCACATCGATAACAGTTACAGAGCAACGATAGACTCCGGCGAGGTGGGGCTTTCGCCTGACGAGCTATTTCTAACGCCGGACCTACTCCGTAAGAAGCTGGAAAGCACATCGAGCCTCGAAATGCGTGCCTTGGGCCGAACGGCGTCAGCGATAGATGAACAATTTCAGCTCGGGTCAGAACCGGGAGCGAAAGCGACTGGGTTCCCCGACACCGAGGATAAGAGCCCAGTCGCTTTCGCTCCTGGTTCTGACTCGCGTAAACCGATTTTTTTATTCTCTTCGGCGTCGAAAGCAACCGAGATCGAGCTGCAATCTCGTTCGACGCAGAAATTTCACGGCAATATTCAGCAGTTTGTTATCGAACTAGGATCGGCGGCGAAGTTCAAATCGGCGAAAGGCCGGACTGAGATAATTATCCAAACGCTGGGAATGGCCGAGCGTTTGGAAGAGATACTTCGTGAATATGATGCGACGCTCGCGGGTGATTCGATCCGCATTGGTAATCTTTCGGGCGGTTTCGAGCTGCCGGCGTTTGATCTGACCGTTTACACCGAGGGGGACATTTTTGGCGAGGTGACGCAGGGCGAGTTTCGTTCGGCGAAGGAACCGGCAAAACGTTCGAAGAGCAAACTCGGTGCGTTCATCTCCGATTTTCGCGATCTCAAGACCGGCGATCTCGTCGTTCATATCGATCACGGGATCGGACGATTCGACGGGCTGCAATCCATCGCTTCGGCGGGCACTGAACGCGAGTTCATGCTGCTCATCTATTCGGACAATGCAAAATTGTTCGTTCCAGTTGAGCGTATGGATCTCGTGTCGCGGTATTCGTCGGGCGAAACAACCACCGCAACTCTCGACCGCCTCGGCGGCCTCGGTTGGCAAAAAACTAAGGCGAAAGCCAAACGCGCGATGCGTGACATGGCCGACGAACTGCTGAAGCTTTACGCCGAACGCAAACTCGTCACAGGCCACGCCTTCCCGCCCGACGCTCCGTGGCAGCATGAGTTTGAGGACGCTTTCCCATTCGATCTGACCGTCGATCAGGCCGCGGCGATCGAGGACGTAAAGTCCGACATGGAAACGCCAACCCCTATGGACCGGCTCATCATCGGCGACGTCGGCTATGGCAAAACCGAGGTTGCGATGCGTGCCGCGTTCAAGGCAGTGATGGACGGCAAACAAGCAGCGATCCTGACACCGACGACCGTTCTTGCTTATCAGCATTTCGAGAGTTTTAAGAAAAGATTTGCGGCGTTTCCGGTCAAGATCGATCTGCTCTCGCGTTTTCGCTCTTCAAAAGAACAAAAAGCAGTTTCCGAGGCCGCAGGCAAAGGCGAAGTTGACGTTCTCATCGGCACGCACCGAATTCTCTCGACCGATGTAAAACTGCCAAAACTGGGCCTCGTCGTCATCGACGAAGAACAGCGTTTTGGTGTCGGGCATAAAGAGAAGCTGAAACAGCTCAAGAAAAAGGTAGATGTTCTCACGCTTTCGGCGACGCCGATACCGCGAACACTTAATATGTCTTTGCTCGGAATGCGTGACATGTCCGTTATCGAAACGCCGCCGCGAGATCGCTTGGCGATCAATACACAAGTCGTGCAGTTTTCGGAGAACGTCATCCGTTCCGCGATCGAGCTCGAACTCGCCCGCAACGGCCAGGTGTTCTTCATCCACAACCGCGTCGAGTCTATTGAGGCGATCGCGGCACTCATCAAAAAGATCGTTCCAGCTGCACGCGTCGCCATCGGCCACGGGCAAATGAACGAGAAGGAAATGGAAGAGGTCATGCTCGATTTCGTCGATTTCAAATACGACATCCTCGTCGCCACGACCATCATCGAAAACGGCATCGACATCTCGCGTGCGAACACCATAATCATTAACCGAGCCGACAATTACGGCCTCTCGCAGCTTTATCAGCTTCGCGGCCGCGTCGGCAGATCGAATCGCAGGGCTTATGCGTATTTGCTTATCCCAAGCGAGATCGAGCTAACGCCGATCGCGAGACGACGTTTGAGTGCGATCCGCGAATTCTCAGATCTCGGAGCGGGTTTTAGACTTGCAGCGTTGGATCTTGAACTTCGAGGAGCGGGAAACATTCTCGGCGGCCAGCAATCCGGCCATCTCGATGCCCTCGGATTCGATCTCTACACGAAAATGCTCGAACGCACCATCGGCGAGATCCGCGGCGATGAGATCTCGGACGAGACGAGCGTTTCGATCAATCTGGGTATCGATGTCGCTATTCCGAAGGATTACATTTCGGATACGAGCCAGCGGCTCAGAACTTACAAACGCATCTCCTCCGCCGAGACCGAGGACGAGCTCACGACGATCCACGCCGAGATCGAGGATCGCTACGGACGTATACCGCGTTCGGTCGATAATCTATTCGAATACGGACGCCTGCGAAAGCTCGCCGAACGAATGGCAATCGTCTCGATCGACCGCACAGCCGATGGTGTTGCTATCAAGCTTGGCGAGTCCGCACGCGTTTCGCCCGAAAAACTTATGCAGTTTTTATCAGAGATCGAGGGAACAAACTTCTCGCCAAGCGGTATTCTGAGAATTCCGGTAAAAACCGCCGATCCGATCAAATCTGCCTCAGAATGCCTGACTGCCATCAGAGTCTGATCATTCGGTGCAATCGTTAAGTTCGGTTTGACCGCAAATGAAAAGGCTTGGGGAATAGTCGCGTGTCTGAGCACGGACATTTTTCCAAACGGTCGAGTTATAGTACTTTTCTTTGGTCCAGCCAAGTTGTTCGCGGTGTTTCCAAACGAATTCGTAGGCGTCTTTTTCGTCGCCGCCGCTCAGGTGCCGCGCTTCATGAAGAAGGATAGCTGCACGTTCTACATCATCTATTGGATAAGCAAAAAAATCGGAATAGAGCGTCACTATCCCAAAAGGATAGTTGGTCGCCGCAAAAGCGTTTTCTTTAGGGATCATCGAATTGAACCAGCTGTCGGTTGCACGATATACGGCAAGACTTCGCAAAAGCGATGCTTCATTCGCAAATCCCTTGTTTTCCAGCACGCCTATTCCAGCTTGAACAGTCAGCTTTTGTTCGAGAGAAAGTGATTTTGAGGTTATGATCAGCGAGAAATAAAACCCGAGAACCACGGCAATACAGACCGCGACACAGATAACCGCCCGACGAACGAACGACGAACCCGCCGAGCGTCTATCCGATGATATCTCGACCAGTTCGCTCTCGCAGCGAATACATTTTGCTGCGTCCCCGTAATTTACGAGTCGACAGTTATTACATTTCTTAGTCATTGGAAAAGCAAGACGAGGCGTGGACTACCTACTGTATTTAAATATGTCGATAGCCCTCACCATTCCGAAAACAGCTCAATCAATAGATCGCGAATTCGGCAAGAACTGTGTCTCCGACTCTTGCGAGAGAATGGCATTGGAACAATAGTAATGTGATTTTAGACTTCGCTAAAAGGAGAACGATATGTAAAAAGAAACAAGCGAGATCGCAGGGTTTGCAATTACCGCTCTGGCGAATGTTTTGGACGGCGACAGCGTCCAACGATGCTTCAAGTGTAAAGCTCTTATATAAAAACGTGATCGTGAAAACAGCGAAAGAAGCAAAAAGATCATCTCTCTTTTTGCTCCTTTCAATACTATCGCCGCTTTAGGATCTATCTCGTACCGGTAAATGGCAGTGGGTCCGGAACGATCGGAGCAGTTAGCGTTCCGCTCATTGAATCGCCATCTACCTTTCCAGATATAGTGAAGTCTATCGGTTGACCATGCATTTCGGCGTTCGCTGTAGCAGCCAGCTTGGTTCCGGTGACTTTCCCTTCGGTGATCTTCCCATTCCCAAGCATTGTTTCGAGAATCCCTGTCACAGCTTCGCCATCCTGTTCGAGATTAAGTGTTACAGGCAATTGTTGACCCTGGAAATCGATCACGAGTTTCCAGCTCCCGTCAACATCCGCTGTTGCTTCATTTTCCGCGGCAGTATATTTTGCTTCGCCCTGCGGATGCCCGTCAGTGTCAAAGATCTCGATCGAGCTGGCGTAGGATCGCACCTGCGGCAGAACCTCTTCTGCATCACCTACGATGATTATCGCCATCTCATCGGGCCGGATGTGCCTCGCCGCGACTCGCTGAACGTCTTCAATAGAAACCGCGTCCACATTCTCACGATACGTCTGCAGATAATCGTCTGGTAAGCCATAGAGTTGTTGGTTGACTATCAGATTAGTAAGTCCTTCCTGCGTTTCTGCACGGATCGGAAAAACACCCGTGAGAAAGTTTTTCGCATCCCGCAATTCATCTTCACCGACCTTTTCAACACGAATGCGGTCTAGTTCGTAGAAAAATTCCTTTAACGAATCTCCGGTAACAGACGATCGAACCTCGGCCGTTGCTTCAAAATCTCCGGCTAGCCTCTTCGATTCGAGCCGGGTGTACGCGCCGTACGTGTAGCCTTTCTCTTCACGGAGATTCATAAATACTCGCGACGAAGCACCGGCTCCAAGTACCTGATTCATCACGATCAGCGGAAAGTAATCCGGATCGACACGTTTTACACCGAGATTGGTGATGAGAATATTCGACTGAGCCGACCCCGGACGATCAACGATGGTCAGGCTGCGTGCATGGCGTACGGGCGGCTGCGGAATGTCCCTTTTCTCCACTTCCCCTAGCTGCCAATCGCCAAAAAGTTCATTTAATTCCGCAATGAACGCATCTCGATCCACATCGCCCACGACGATGAACATTGCATTGTTTGGGACGAAGGTCGCGGCATGGAACCTTGCCAGCGTTTCGCGATCTATTTTCTCTATGTCGGCGGAGGTCGGCGACACTATTCCATACGGATGATCGCCGTAGATCAGACGTCCGGCTTGTTCGCTTGCCAGAAAACCAGGCTGCGATCGCTGAAACTTGAGATTTTCGATCGTATTGCGACGGTACAGATCCAATTCGCTCTCGGGAAACGTTGGCCGCAAGACAACCTCAGCAAGCAGTTGGAGTATCTCAGAGCTGTAAAGAGACAGTGCCGAGGCCGAGACTATCGTGAAATCATCGGAAGCACTGGCTCCAATGCTTGAACCAAGCCGCTCGATCTTCTCAGCTAACTGCAAGCTCGTGTAGTTTTCGGTTCCCTCCGTAAGCATTGAGGTCATTGCCGAAGTGAGCCCCGTCATGCCTTCAGGGTCGTTTATGTCACCGCGCTCAAAGGCAAGACGGAAACTTACAAGCGGAAGCCTTTCATTCTCAACAATTACAACTCGAAGCCCGTTATCGAGCGTTGTTTCAAAAGGTTTTTGAATGTCAAACGAAACCGGAGCCAAGGGCGCCGGAGGATCTTTTCTCAGTTCTGGTGTCATAAAATGCGATCGAACCGCAGAGACGCGGTTTCAAAAATGAGAGACAAACCAAATAGGAACCCTTTTTCTACGGTCCCTCTGCCTCTCTGCGGGAACTATCCCTTCCCCGCAGGCACAACATCGAGCAATGCTCTATTGTCGGTATTCAGGAATGTGCCGACAGCATTACGGATCTGATCGGCGGAGACCGAAAGCAGCTCTTCGAGTTCCGTATTTATCAGCATCGGATCTCCGTCGTACAAAGCAAACTCCGCTATCTGCTGGGCACGAGCCATTGATGACTGACGCATGCGGACTGAATCGTTGACGAGCTGATTCTCGATCTTCTCCATCTCCTCTGCTGTCGGGCCATGAGCAGCGAGATCGTGTATCTCCCGCATGATCGTTTCGCGGATTTTGCTCAAATCTTTTTCAGGCTTTGGGATCGCTCCTATAAAGATGCTCGATGGTCCCCGGCGCTCATCAGTAAACCCGAACAATTGAATGACCGACTCCTCGCCTTTGACCAGCTTTTGATATAGCCGCGAACTGTCACCATCGTAAAGAATTTTGCCGGCAAGATATAAAGCGTGAAACTCCGGCGAACGGCGTTTCGGGATCTTCCAACCGATCAAGAACGCGGGAAACGGAGCGAGCTTATCTTCCCATTCACGATAATTAGAGGCCACCTCGACCGGCTCACTGACATCGAGATCCGGCGGCAGCGGCTGTGAGACTATGTCTCCGAAATAGGTATGGATCAGATCCTTAGCCGTTGCCGTATCAAACGATCCCGATAGGACCAAGACCGCATTGTTCGGTGCGTAATAAATACGGAAAAATTCCTGAACATCCTCAACCGTTGCAGCATCGAGGTGATCCATAGAACCGATCGTCGAATGCGAATTCGCGAAATTCTTATAGATCATCTCGTTGATCAGATCAAAGATCTGGCCGTACGGCTGGTTGTCGTAACGAAGCCTCTTCTCCTCCTTTACCGCCTCGCGCTGATTATCGAGATTCTCCTGCGTAACCGCCAGTGAACGCATTCGATCTGATTCGAGCCATAGGGCGAGAGGCAATTGATTAGACGGCAAAGTCTCGTAATAATTAGTACGCTCGCTCGAGGTTGTTCCGTTCATCGTACCGCCGGCCTTCATTATGTGCTGAAAATGTCCGGCCTTGGGGACGTTCTCCGACCCCTGAAACATCATATGCTCAAACAAATGAGCAAAGCCCGTCCGATCGTCACGCTCATTTCTGGATCCTACGTTGTAATAGACCGCAACGGAGACAACTGGAATCGAATTATCGTTGTTCAAAATGACGCGTAGTCCGTTATCAAGGCTGTATTCCTCAACTTCTAGCGGCGGTAGTTTAAATGTGTCAGACATATTTCTTTTGATTTTAAAGCACCTGTTCGAGCTGGCATTCAGATGTGAGCTGCAGACGTAGACGGGAACTTTGACATACTTAAATAGAACATTTTGACAGTAAAAATGCAAAAAACGCGACTCTCAGTTTTTCTCGATTTTATTTGGAATTATTGATGTTTTGGACATTTGTTTAGTCAAACAAAATTGTGATCGGCGGCCATAGGGTGCCGCCTTAGCCGCCGATCTTTTTATCATAAGCCGGATCGCACCTGAAACCGCGATACTTACGGTTGGTAATATTCCTTTTCCTGAATACATATGTGCCTAATTCGCCGCATCGCAACTCTTTCACTCCTTGGTTCGATCGCGGCTGTTCAGGTTAACGCTCAGGCGAGATCCCCGCTAAATCATGCAGACCCGTTCTCTATAGCAAATGGAAGCACGTTCTCAGCTTCAGGTGGTTCGCCAAATGCCCGCGGAGGTTCTGCCTCAATGGCGACGCGAATCGCTTCCGATCTCCGCGAAGCTGAAGATATCATCGCAGGCAACTACTTTGCTCCACAGTCAGCAACGCAGGTAAAGCTAGTCAAAGGCGCCCTCGACGGAATGCTCCGAGAGCTTGATCCACACTCGAGCTTCTACGACGTTGCGGAATGGAAAGATATGCTTGATGACCAGCGCAGCGGCTACACCGGGATCGGAGCGACGATAGCAAATTTTGACTTGGACAGGAGAACTGACACGTTCATTCTGGCAACATTTCCCGGTTCGCCAGCGGCGAGAGCAGGGCTTAAATATGGCGATAGGATCGTTGCAATAAACGGCGAAAAGACGGCGGAGAAAGACTCCGACGCGGTTCGAGATAAGATTCGTGGTGCAAACGGAACTAGTTTCCGTCTAACGATCGAACGGGCGGCTACGAATCGCGTTGAAACAGTCGAGATTCGCCGCAACCGAGTTCCGCAGCCGTCTATCCCAGACGCATACATGCTCCAGCCAGGCATTGGCTATATAGAATTATCTGACGGTTTTAACTACACGACCGCTGACGAGTTTGACGCCGCCCTGGCGGAATTAAAAAAAGCGGGCATGCGATCGCTGATTTTGGACCTTCGCGGAAATGGGGGCGGAATAGTCGATCAGGCGGTGAAAGTCGCCGAGAAATTTCTTCCTGCCGGAACACTTATCCTTACCCAGCGAGGTCGATCAAGGACCGACAACCGGATCTGGAAATCGACTAATGCCCGTCCGGAGCAGTTGCCGCTCGTCGTACTGGTTAACGAGGATACTGCGTCTGCGTCCGAGATCGTCGCCGGAGCCTTTCAGGATGATGACAGGGCTTTGATCGTCGGTGAAAAAACATTTGGAAAAGGCCTGGTTCAGAGCGTGATCGATCTGCCCGGAAAGACTGGTTTAACTCTAACTACCGCACGGTATTTAACACCTTCAGGCCGCTCAATACAGCGAGACTATTCGAAGGTCGCTCGCTATGACTATTTCAACCACAAAGGCAGCGTAGCGGAGATCGATAGGCCCTACTTCGAGGCCCGAACTATCACGGACAGAAAGGTTTTTGGCGGTGATGGGATTCAGCCGGACGAGACCGTCAAGATCGAGGAGGTCAAGGATATTGAACTCGCACTTCTTGATCCAATATTTGCTTTTGTGAGAGAACTTTCGCACGGACGAATCCTAGGTCAGGAAGGCTATCGTTCGCTTCCTGTGTCGTTCGGCCAACGGATCACGCCAGGCGACTTCCCGGTTTCAGATTCGTTGCTCGCCTCCTTCAACGAATATACAAAACGGTATTCAAAGACAGCTTTTAGCGACAAACATCTCGCCCAGAATTCTTCGTTTATCAGGCTTCGTCTACGCTATCACATGATCATGGCTTCGTATGGGGTCGTCTCGGCGAATCAGGTTCTTGTCGAGGACGATCCGCAAGTCACGAAGGCGGTCGATTCTCTTCCTAAAGCCGCCCGGCTCGCTCAATCCGCCACTCTTAAGAGACAGAAAACTAATTAAAAAGACTCGCCCGAAATCAATTCCGGGCGAGCCACATTAGATATTCCAACCTACCTTAGAAGAGGAATCTCATCCCAAATCGAACCGCACGCGGGCCTTGGAATACCTGCGGCATCTTGTAACGAATATCGCTGCGATCAGCTTGTGAGTTGATGCGCGTGACGATCGCGTCATAAAGAGAGCCGCTGGTGAGGCCGTTCGCGTAGGCTACCTGGCTGCCGCCGGCGATTGCCGCCGCATTGACTGGAGCTGAACTCGGATTCAATGTCGGATAGATCCCCGTGACCGTCGCCTGATCGAACAGGTTAAGGATGTTCATATCCAAAGCCAGAGTGTATTTCGAATCCTGTCCGAAACGATACCTGTGCGTAATATTAAAATCCGTTTGCGAGAATGTGGGCGATCGACCGAGATCTCCGCGACCATTAAAGATCTGAGGCGTAACAGTCGACGCTCCGAAGATCGACGTGGTCAACGGTGTACCCGACGTGACCGTCTGAAATGCGGAAAACTCGGTTGAATTCGTTCGGCTTCCCCAATCCAGAATATATGCACCGTAAATGTTAAATACGTGCGGCCGATCCGTTGCCAAACGGCCATTGTCTGGTTGACCTTTCGCCGTGAAACCTATGAAAGGAAGATCGAATGCACGGGAAACACCTGGAGCAAGACGTCCAGTCAGCAGGTGTGGCTCGTCTGAGCTCGAAAGACCGGAATAGTTGCCGTAGAGTCGGCTGAGCGTGTAATTGGCATTAAAATACCAGTTGTTCGCCAGACGCCTTTCCAACACGACCTCAAATCCGTCATAGCGGCGTTCCGGGCGGATCGATTTTGCATAGCCTAGAGCCTGCAACGTTTGCAAATGAAGGCCTTTCCCTGGATTACCGATGATGTACGCCTCACTGCCTGCCGCGTTAACGATGCCCGCATCTTCAACCGCTTCATCGACATTCTTATACGTATATCGAACTCGCATAACGTAGTTCCCGCGAATCTGGTGCTCCGCTCCAAACGTCAATTCTGTCTGTCTGAACGGATCTAGATCTGGATCAACGGCACCATTCGTAAATGGCGACGCTCCTGGTTCATTTGCATTTACACGAAAATTCTTCTGACAACGGCTTAGCACGCCCGCTTGAATGAATCCGGTCGTGGGACAAGTGCTTGAACCGGTAAATCCACCTACAATGTTGTTGATGTTAAAAAAGGTTGACGACTGATTTGGAAAAATCTCAAAATAGTCTTCCCGGAAGATATCTCCGCCGAAAAGCCCTCGAGGAAGCGCAAATTTGACGCGATCGTAGAACTGACCATAGCTTCCGAATATCTTTGTCTTTCCGCTTCCCGTCACGTCAAGAGCAAAACCGAGTCGAGGTGCGATCTTGTCGGTCCACCCGAAATCGACACCGCTTGGTATGCCGTTAAATGTAGGAAGGTTCTCGGCCTCGAATCGGACGCCAAGATTTAGAGTCAAGCGGCTAAATGGTTGCCATTTGTCCTGGATAAACACTCCCTGACTAAGGTTCGATCCGCTGCCATTGGTACCAGTACGGCGGAAGGTTCCTGAGCCGACTGCTCCCGGAGTATCCGTGACGAGCCCGCCGAGCAGAGTTGATAACGGGGTACCGTACGTGTACGAAATACGGCCGATGGTCGTGTTTCCTGATGCTACGTCATTAAAGATCGTAAATCTCTGATAGCCGCCCCTCAGCTCATGTCGTCCGCCGCCATTGAAGATCGCAGTTGCAGCGACGTCATATGTCTGACGAATCGAAACATCCTTTCTGGTGATCGTATTTGCACCGGTTGTGGAGCATGGGAATGCAGCATTGGGCGTTCCGCAGCTAAAGATCTGGACAACCTGCGGAATGAAGTAGTTTCCATTCTTCTCGTTGAGAAAACCGCGAGTGTAACGTGCACTGACAAGAAAATTACTGCTCGGCGTGTAAACACCGTCCACTGTAAAGTTGTTCGAACTCTGACGTCCGCCCTGCTGTGATGTATATTGATTGCCGGTTAGGACACCGATCGAACCACCAAAATTTGCAGTCGGAATATTGCCGAACCCAAAACCTGTCGAGGTCACATTCGAGAAACTTGTTCCAGGAATGCTGCCCTTAGTGATTGTAGGATTCCAAAGGAAAGTGCTGCTCACGCGAAGTGAATTAAATGGGTTCGCGTCGAGGCGTCCGAAAGCGTACTCATTGCGTGTATTCCTTTCATATCGCTGCGTACCGACTGCCGTCCGGGTTGCGGCCGGTAGATTTGTCAGGTACTGGGTCTCTATATTCGTACTAAAGAATTGCGGAGTGTAGCTGCTGTAGAACCAAAGACGGTCTTTGATCAATTTGCCGCCCACGTTGGCCGTTGGGAAGAAGTTAACGCCGCCTTCTTTGGCAGGGTTAAAATACTCTGCGGTTTGAACAAAATTTGCGTTAGCGACCGATCCGGAGGTAAATCTCTGCAAGACCCTTCGTGGATCTCCGTTCAATTCGGGTGTTTCAAATTGGATACCAAACTCGCCGTGATATTCATTAGATCCGCCTTTCGTTACAACACTGATGACGCCTCCTGTGGCTCCGCCAAATTCGGCATCGAAACCGCTCGATTTGACCTGTACCTCACGTACAAGCTGAGTAGGAATAGCGTTCGCATCATTTAGTGTCCCGGTTCGATAGTTGGTGACCTCTTGTCCGTCGATCACGAAAACATTCTCGCCACCCGACGCTCCGTCAACGGAGAAGCCTCCAGTACGGCTCTCGGGACGTGTCCCGGGCACGGATTTCAAGATACTGGTGAAGCCGGTTCCTTTTGGAAGCAGTTCGATCTTAGCGGAGCTTATCGAAGTCTGGATCGCGCTGTTCCCGGTATCAACGGGCGGCAGGTCGGACGACGAAACGTCAACCGTATTTACGCTGCCACCTGGATTTACGGTGATCGTGATAAGAGTATTTTGACCGATAGCAACGATCACATTCTCGTATCGAGCTTC
>JBGSQW010000153.1:0-1883 GCA_041737885.1 Pyrinomonadaceae bacterium
GTCCCGTTGATGGTGACCGATCGCGACGGGCGGTTTGTCGGCGGGCTGAAGAAGGAAGATTTCATCGTCAAGATCGGTGACGAAAGGCAGGAGATCGAGTATTTTACGGACTCAGAAGCACCGGTCAGCGTTGCGATAATCCTCGACATGAGCGGCAGTACGAGGCCGAATATTGGGCAGATACGCGACGCGGCGAAGAAGTTTGTCGAGGAACTGAAGCCGACGGATCGGGCGATGGTCGTTACATTTGACCAGTACCGCTCGATCGATATCGTCGCGGGGTTGACCTCCGATCGCGGGAAACTCTCGGGCAAGATCGGTGGGGTCAGGCACCCGACGATCACCGATTGGCGTGATACAAAGAAGCTGCCGATCTTTCCCGATATGTACGACGCGATCCATCAGGTGATGACGAAGCACTTCGCAGGTGTGACGGGCCGCAAGGCGATAATTGTGCTGACGGATGGTTTTGTTGTTGGGCGAACGGTAACGCCGCTCGACTTCAACGACACGATCATTGAGGGCGACACGGTCATTTATCCGATGATGTTCATAACCCGCCACCACGTCGGCCCGGGAGCGAACAGTATTTCTTTCGCAGACCTGGCGAAACTCCCCGTGACTATCGCTCTCGATGACATCGCAAAGAAAACCGGCGGCCGCCTGATGATCGCCGCCAAAGACACTGACTTTAAATCAGCCTTTCATGCCGTTGGCGATGAACTTAGAAAGCAATACTCGATCGGATTCTACCCTTCAAAGACCGACGTAGCCCGCGGCGGCCAGATCGGCCTCGGCGTCAACAGGCCCGGAATGAAGGTGCGGAGTAAGAATGTCATCCGGCTGAAACGGCGTGACCGTACTGCTGATGGGCAGAATGGACAGGCCCCTCAGCTGCGAGAGTAATCGCCGATCTTTGGTCCGAAAAACCTGCCAGCATCACTTGACACGAATACCGATAATTCATAATATCTAAAGTTTCGGACTTTACGGTCTGTCAACTCCTTGTGATTCCTATTGGTTTCTGCGAGGTTTGGTATTTGAGAATTGAAACACGGATTGTTGCGTAAAATCGCCCATCACCTGGGCGACGGCTAATCAGACATATCTTATATGCCACGCTACAGCAAAGTTTTGTTTCTCTGTGAAAGAGCCGGTGCAGATGTACCTGCTACTGACACTAAGCCCGATTGGGCTGGCCACAAATTAAGTAATTCATTCAGCGAGAGCTGCTTGAGCTAACTGCCGGATTTTCCGAGCAAGAGTCAGGTAAGACGTTAGTTTTGCCATTTTGAAAGAGGAACGCGGACATCTTTGTCCGCGAGTGTTTGGGCAGACACGCGGACAAGGATGTCCGCGTTCCGAGAGATTATGCCGACAATTAACCAATTAGTTCGCAAGGGGCGTCAGGCCGTTAAGTATAAGACGGCGAGCCCGGCTTTGCAGGCCAATCCGCAGAAGCGTGGGGTTTGCACGCGTGTTTATACCTCGACGCCAAAAAAGCCGAATTCGGCTCTGCGTAAGGTCGCTCGTGTTCGTCTGACGAACCAGATCGAGGTCACGACGTATATTCCGGGTATCGGCCACAATCTGCAGGAGCACTCGATCGTGCTCATCCGCGGTGGCCGTGTAAAGGATCTTCCGGGTGTGCGTTATCACGTTATCCGCGGAACGCTGGATGCCTCTGGAGTTGCTAACCGCAACCAGTCGCGTTCGAAGTATGGAGCTAAGAGGCCGAAGGGAGCGAAGTAGGTTTTGAGTCCCTGCTTTAGCAGGCAAAAGATAAAGCATGAGGCCGCCTGAAGGCGGTACTCAAAACGAGAAGCTATGCCAAGAAGAAGAGTTGCAGGAAAAAGAGAAGTTTTACCGGATCCGATCTATAA
>JBGSQW010000073.1:0-40147 GCA_041737885.1 Pyrinomonadaceae bacterium
TTCGTCGTTGAACCCCCACGAATAAAGCCCCGGAACCTTTAGACGTTTAGCAAAATTCACCACGTCGTAGTAGGACGCAGTTTCGAGTTTTTCCTTTGTCCGCATCTTTGTGTCTCGGAACCCATGCGGCCAGCCTCCGGCACGATTGGCGGTGTATCCTGCCATGTCGGACATAGCTGGATAGGACGCGGTGAGCCCTTTGACACGCGCATCGAGAGCTGCGGTCGAGATAGCCAGTGCGCCGCCCTGACTGCCGCCGATCACTGCCAGATCGCGGCCGTTGTATTGCGGCAGTGATGTCAGGAAGTCATTTGCACGGATCATCGAAAGGAAAACGCGGCGGTAATAATAAGTTTCGCGGTCATCCATGTTGTAAAACATGTACCGGTTCAACGCGCTGTTGCGAAGGTCGTCGTAAAACGCCTGTGGAAGCGTAACGGGAATGCCGTGGATACCGACCTCAAGCGTGATCATCCCAAGCTCCGCCAACGCGATCTGTCCGGTGTACGGACGAACGCCGGCACCGGGAACACGAAGCAGAGCGGGGAACTTCTGTGACGGGTCGGTCGTTTTGGGGATCGCGAGAATTCCGTAGAGGCGGCTGATCGCACTCAAACCGGTGCCAACCGTTTGAAAACTAACGTGGTAAACATCGGCCTTCGATGTCGAGGAACCCGGCAGAAGCTCCATTTTGGCTTCGACCGGTATTCTCGCCAGCCGTGCTTTGCCATCGCTCCAGAACTTATCGAAATCAGCCGGTTCCGTCACTATCGGCTTGATCAGGTCGGGGCGAAATCCGGCAGTCGCGAGCCCGCGATAGGTACGGCCATCCTTTTCGACCGTTGCGATACAACGGAAAAATCCTGGGTCTTTCATCGCAACGCCGTCAATTGTGAATGACGAATTTCCCGTCGTCACGGTCTTTTCGATAACCGGCGGCATTCCCTCTGGGCCGCAGGTGTATTTCAGCGGCAGTCCGGCTATCTGAGAATTGTTTAGCGTGACCCCGAACGAGAATTTGGGCGTCTGATTCAGTTCATATGTCCAGTCAGGCTTGTCGAGTGAAACCCTTACCTGGTAGGTCCCGATGCCTTCCTGCGAAAAAGCGGTCGAAAAGCTGAAGAGAAGAACGATAAGGAAAATTGTCGATCTGTGTTTGAGCATAGTTCAAAAATCATTGAGAGCCGGACGGCCGACCCTCAGTTTTACGGCTAGAATATGAGCTTCAGAGCCAACTGCATTTCACGAGCTTCATTCGCGGTCAGTCGGAACTGCCCTTGGTCCGAAGCTCCCAAAAGCTGATTTGGAATTTGGAAGTTGGGATGGTTGAGCAGGTTAAACACTTCCCAGCGGATCTGTAGTTTAGATCTTTCTGTCAGACGAACATTCTTGAAAAGAGACATGTCAACACTGTTGAAATTAGGACCGATCACGACATTTCGCCCTGACGTTCCGTACAGATTTGGATCGCTCGGGCTGACGACAGGACGTGCAAACGCTGCTGGATTAAAGAATAATCCTTGCGGCACGTTTGCTTTCGGATCGCCGATCAGGTCGGGACGGCCACCCGTCGTGTCTGCAACACTGAAAACTGGCGTGAATGGGCGGCCCGACAGCGCTGTGATGATTCCGTTGATCTGCCAGCCTCCCAACAACGTTTGAGCTACACCTTTCGAATCGCGGAAGAATTTCTGGCCGCGTCCAAATGGCAGGTCGTAATTGAAACTCGCCGAGAACTGATGAGTCCTGTGAAAATCTGCGAGGGAATAGTCAGCACGGAAATCCCTTGGATTCTGCGGGCTTCGCTGCGAACCGGTCGTCGAGTTGTTCGTATTCGAATTATAGTCCATCGCTTTGCCAAACGTATACGATGCGAGCATTGTCAATCCGTTTTTCGAACGGCGGCGGATTGCTGCCTGAAGGGCGTTATAGTTCGAATTTACCGTCTGCACCTGATAGGTAATATCACCAAGCGTCGGGTAACGGCGTGCAGTGACTGGCGTGTAAAGACCGGTCGTTGCGTTTAGCGTAACAGCTCCGGTCGGCAATGCTGCATTCAGGTTATATCGCATTCCCAGGAATCTCCCTTGCGAACCGACGTAGCCGATTTCGATGCCCAGATCATCAGCGATCTCACGCTCGATCGTCAGATTGAACTGGTAAACCTCCGGCGTCTGCGAATCGGTTGGAATTCCCTGTGGTGTGGTCAAACCCTGTAGCGAGGCGCGGGCTGCTGGAAACGGATCGGCGAGTGTGATCTGGGTAAGCAAGGCCGTCGAGCTGCGGCTGTACGTTTCGCGGAACAAGTACGGGTAGTTGTTCGCGAGTTGCTGACGAGCGGGGTTGATCGTCTCGGTGCTGTAAAAAATACCAGCTCCACCGCGAATGACAGTCTTGTAGTCTTTGAACGGCTTAATGGCGAATCCCAATCTTGGCGCCAGATTGTTGCTATCTGTCTGAACCAGCGATTTGGGCAAGCCAAGGCTCGCAGCATCGACGCATATAAGGTTTCCATTCTCACGAACTTCGCCGCCAGCACAGGCGGTAACGCCAAGCTCAGGGATGAAATTCGAGATGCGGTTCGACTTCTCAGTTAGGTACGGCGTGTAATCATATCGAAGGCCTAGATTGAGCGTCAACCATGACGCAACACGCCAATTGTCCTGGATGTAGAACGCCGATTGCCATGCGGTCAGATCAGCGGCTTCTGCGCCGATCTGACGCTGGGTCGAATCGGGAAGTCCGTATATAAAATCTGCGAACGAGCGAAATCCGGTCGCAACTGCGTTGCCGGGATTCGTAAAGCGGCCGCGGAATCTAAAATCGCCTCTGACGTTGCGAATATCATTCTCGACATAATTTGGGCGAGTGATATCGACACTGAATTTCAGATTGTGATTACCCACGATCCACGTCATCGAATCGTAGACCGACAGGTTTTTATACATGTAATTGAACGGCGTATTCGCACTGTCACCAGTATCGGGAAAGCCGTCGATCCTGAGAGCAGGGAAGCCTTGCAGCTCCGGCAGTTGTCCAGTCGGCAAGCCAGTCAGTCCGAACAGGCCGATGTAGTTCTGGTCGTTGTTCTGATTGACCGTTTTGTTGTCCTGCGAGAGGTAGCCGATGCGAAACTCGTTGATCAGATTCGGTTTGAACGAGTGTGTGTCGCCAAGGGCGTAGGACGTTTGTGAGTAGTCAAGATTTCGCGCAAATCCCGGATAAGATATACGTCCTGCCTGCTGTGCAAGTGCCGTACGATTATCAGCCGAGACTCGGAAATAAAGGTTGTTGTTGTCGCTGATCTTCCTGTCAAGCTTCAGGGACAGGAGATTTCGGGGTAAGACATTCTGGATCGTCGAGAATTTATAGTCGTCAAGCGAGCCTGCTACGTTTGACGTAGGCAGGTATGACGCGATCTGTCTGGCGATCGGGCTAACGGGTAGAATGTTTGGAAATAACGGATTTACGGTCAGCGGAATCACATTGAGCACGGGACATTCCACACGGCTAGCAACGCCGGTTACCGGATTGACCGATACACAGGTAATGCGGTTCGTGTCGTCGTTACATGGGTTTGTCGCCGATGTATTCACCGCAGAACCGGGAACGCACGCGGCTGTATTTGCTCCATTTCCACGCAGTCCGCTGAAATCTCCGCGCACCCACGCCGCATTAGGGGCCACGGAATCGGCAAATGAAGAGCGAACTTCACGGGTTTGTTCAAAACTCGCGAAAAAGAATGTCTTGTCCTTACCGCTCTCGAAGAATGGCCCTCCTTCCCCAAAATTGAAGAATGGAAGTGGTCCGCCGAATGTTCCGCCGAACTGGTGCCGCCTTAGTACTTTCTTATCGTCCGGGCCAGAAAGCGCGTTTTTGGCGTCAAAGTAATCGTTTCTTAAAAACTCGAATGCAGTGCCCGAAAAGCGGTTCGTTCCGGATTTAGACACGACGCTGATCTGTGCACCTGCGAGCTTGCCCATTTCAGCGGAATAGGTAGACGTCGAGACCTTGAATTCCTGAATGGAATCGACCGATGTGTTTACCCCGACCGCTCCGTTGCGGTCTGAACGGTTTGAAACACCATCGAGCGAGAAGTTTGTCGAGTCGGTTCGCGTTCCTGCGGCGGCGAGGCCTTGGCCCTGATCGTCGTCCGCTGGACGCTGATAAATACCGGGAACGAGCTTCGCGAGGTCGGTGAAATCGCGGCCATTCAGCGGCAACTCCTGAACCTGACGCTGAACGATAACTTCGCCTTTCTCAGGAGTTTCCGCGTTGATGACTGATGGGCTGTCTTCAACAGTAACCGTCTCGTTCACGCCGCCTACCTCAAGAGATACATCGAAACGCAATGTCTGGTCTGTTTCGAGCGTGATTTCTGAATTGAGAGCAACCTTAAATCCGGTTTTATCGACCCTGAGGGTGTAACTAGCCGGCTGGAGCGAGGGAATCGTATATTTTCCCTCTTCATTGGTGATCGCCGTCTGTGTGAAATTTGTTCCTTTCTGCGTAACGGTTACTTTTGCCCCGGGAACTCCGGCCCCGCTCTGGTCCGTAACGTCACCGACTACGGTTGAGCGGAAACTCTGTGCGGATGCGGTACTGCAAACCAATGCGGTAATTAATATTGAAAACGCCAATAAACTGCTAATTCTCTTCATGGTTTTTAATTCTCCCGTTTGTTAGTCCATCAACAGGCCGCCATTGATCTCGATCGTCTCGCCGCAGAGATAGCTCGCCGCGTCGGACGCCAGAAAGGCGATCACACTTGCAACTTCCGCCGGACGACCCTCGCGGCCCATCGGAATGGTGTTGCGTAAATTCTGCATTACTTCTGATGTAGTAAATGTCTCGTGATATGGCGTATCGATCACACCCGGCGAGACGGCGTTCACGCGAATACCGTCCCTCGCAAACTCTTTAGCGAGTCCCTTGGTCATTGTGAGCAAAGCCGCTTTAGCCGATGAATAGTGGATCGATCCCGGTGCCCCGCCATTGCGACCGGCGATCGAAGTGACATTAATGATCACACCGCTCCTTTTCTCAAGCATTTTTGGAATTACTGCTTTCGCCGCAAAGAACGCACTGGTCGCGTTGAGGTTCATAACCTCGTCCCAGCGGGATTCCGTGAGGTCGAGTGTTTTTAGGCGTTCGACGAGCGAACCTGCGTTGTTGACGAGGATGTCGATCGGGCCGAGTCCTTCTTCAACCTCGCGAACCATGCGGGCGATCTCACCGTCTTGGGTGACGTCCACCTGGATCGCCATCGCTTTGGCTGCCGCTGCTCCAACGGCGGTTCCTGATCCCGTGCCCGTTGTCGTATTGCTGTAAGCAGAGATCGTGTTAACTGCTTCTTCAGCTCCCGCTCCATTCTTGTGGTAAGTAAGGGCGACGGATGCTCCACACTGGCCGAATAGCTCGGCCGTAGCTCGGCCGATGCCACTTGATGCACCCGTTACGAGCACCACTTTTCCTGTAAAATCAAAAAAATTGTTCATATTATCTGTAACTCCTCGTTATATAGCTTTAAGTTTTACCTTCTCGATACGTCCCGCCAGCAGTACCAGAACTAGGGTGCCTACCGGGGCTAAAATTCCCGCTGTGACCAGAACGGGCGTGTATGAAAAATTGTCGACCACCCAACCGGTGGAAAAAATGAAGATCATCGAGCCTATACCGGCACCCGTTCCGCCAAGGCCGGCGACCGATCCAACAGCCTTAGCCGGGAAGAAGTCACTTGGCAGCGTCTGAACATTGTTGATCCAAACCTGAAATCCAAACAGCACTACGCCGATCAGGCCAAGGGCCATCATCGAATCTGTTGTGAACGCGGCCAATATACCTGCGGGCATTAACGCCGCAGCAAAAATGATCACTACCTTGCGAGCACGATCAACTGTCCATCCGCGCCCGATCAGGTACCCTGACATCCATCCCCCAAAAAGGCTTCCGGCATCTGCCGCCACGTAGGGAACCCACGCAAATAGGCCGATCTGCTTGAGATCAAAGCCGTGAACCTGGCTCAGATAAAGCGGCAGCCAAGTGATGTAAAGCCACCAGACGGGATCGACCAGGAATCGTGCCAGCACGATCGCCCATGTTTGCCGATATCGCAGAAGTTGGAACCAGCCGATCGGTTCGTGGTTAGTGGCGATCTCTGCTGTAGGATTTTCAGCTTGGTTGGGATCGACGATAGTCGAATCTACCTCGGTTATCAGGTTGAATTCTTCTGCGGTGATCCATTTGTGGCGATCCGGACTGTCGTAGATTAGCCACCATGCCACCAGCCAGATAAATCCGAGAGCACCAGTTACGATAAACGTCTGCTGCCAGTGGCCGAAATATGCAGTTAGACCAACAATTATCGGCGGAGCGACGATTGAACCAATGGCGGCTCCGCTGTTGAAGATCGCCATTCCCAGAGCCCTCTGACGGGCAGGGAACCAAACTGCGACGGTTTTTGCAGCTCCGGGCCAGTTACCGGCCTCCCCGAGGCCGAGAATGAAGCGAAATGCACTAAGGCTGCGAATTCCAATGGCAAACGCGTGTGCCATCGCGGCGAGCGACCAAACGATGATCGAAACCGTAAAGCCCTTCTTTACACCGATCTTGTCGTATAGTTTCCCTGAAAGGCTTTGGCTGATCGTATATGCGAGCAGGAACCACGTTGCGATCCCGCCGAACTCGGTGTTCGAAAGATTCAATTCCTTCGTGATCAGCGGTGCGAGGACCGAGATGGTGAGGCGGTCGATGTAGTTGATCAGGGTCGCGAAAAAGACCAGGCCAATAATGATCCAGCGAAGCCCGCGTATCTTGAACCCTGTTTCCGGTTTGATCGTTCCCGACTGTGGTGCCGTTTCTGTCATATTAAATATTGGATTTACCAATTTGCTGCGTGCGGATGAGTTGCTAAACGATTCTTGTTGTGAAAGTGTGTTAACGTTACCATGTCAAGCGATAAAACTTGGCGAACTTAGTTCTTCGATACCGCTATCAACTCACCAGGGCAACGCTGGACTCGCGAACTATCAGTTCGCAATCAAGTATCCTTTCCTCGCGGTCGATAACTGATTCGTTCGAGATCCGCCTGAGCAGCATCTCGGCCGCTATCTGCCCTTGCAAACGCATCGGTTGCCGAACCGTAGTCAGTGCCGGCATTGTATGGATCGCGAGCGGCGTATCGTCAAACCCAACGATCGCAATATCTTTCGGGATCGATAGTCCTGCTTCTTTAATAGCCGACATTGCCCCGACGGCCGTAAAATCATTTCGTGCGAAGACAGCGGTTGGTGGATTCGGCAGCGAGAGCAGACGCTTCATCCCCTCGTATCCTATCTTTTCTGTAGAGTATCCGGGAACGTCGTATGTCGATTCTCTTCTTCCCGTTATCAAGCGCTCATCGACCACAATACCGTGCATGTCGAGAGCTTTCAGATAGCCTTGTAAACGTTTGAGGCTGCTGCGGTTCTCGAATCCCGCGCCAATAAATGCGATACGTTTGTGTCCCAGGTCGATCAAGTGCCGCGTCGCCTCAAACCCGCCGGTGAAATTGTCAGCGGAGACATGATCAACCGAATCGTTCCGGAAATCACGGCCCACGACGACGATCGGGAGATTGCTGTTTGCTATAGCTTCCAACCTTGCGTCGCCATCCTGATTTGATCGCGTCGCCACGATTATGCCGTCAACATTGTGGTCGACGAGTGATTCGAAAGCCGCGATATCTTCCTTCGCACTGTGTTCGCTGATGCAGATAAACAGGTTGTATCCGCGGGCAGAAAGGCTTTCGCGCACTGCATTTGCCAGCTCAGTTGAATATGGATTTGATAGATCACCGAGCACGAGGCCGACGGTTTCTGTTCGCTGCCTTTTCAGATTGCGGGCGAGACCGTTGCGTCGGTAATTCATCTCTGCGACAGCTTCCTGAACCCGCTTACGCGTGACTTCGCTGACGTAACCGTTGCCGTTCACGACACGAGAAACTGTCATCGCGGCCACGCCGCTACGAGCAGCAATATCGCTAAGTGTTACCTGCTTTTTCTTTAGCATTCTTGAACAACAGACGTAGACCTGAAATAAGTTAACGTTAACTTAATATCACACACATTTAACAATCACAAGCGAATTCGAGCAGGATTTGCAGATAAATGCTGTAATTACTTAGTTAACCGCTTTATCCGAACACCTGATAGCACTGGATCACCTATAATGGTTGTGAATTCAATATTGAGGCCCTTTGACGCGGTGACCCTGCCTAAAATTGCTAAGTTCCGGCTGCGGCCGACACGCCGGGCGATATCCAGTTTTTCTGCGAGCATTTTTCCGTTTGCCCGCACATCGAATACACGCTTTCCTGCCGTATCAAACTTTGTTTCGGCAAACAACAGTTCAACCTCATAATCGCCATCAGGCACGTCGAACCGATATCCCGACAGTCCTTCCTGCATGGTTTGCAGCAGCGGGTCATTCAAGGTTCCAAGAACATTGCGGTCGGGCGGAGTCGAGTAGATGAACTTTGATCTTTCACCGAGGAATCCCCACGTTCCCGTAGCAAAGGGTTTATCAGCTAGCCAGACATTGTTGTTTTCGTCAGTAAAATCAGCATTTGAGCCGACGTTAATGGCGATCTCATTTGATCGTGCGGTCACCGTCTTAAACTTTACAATTGCAGTATCGCTGACGAGTTTGCCGTTTCGCCGCCCCGTCGCAACTAGCTTATTGACGCCGTCGCGAAAAGTAATATCCCAACTAGCCTTATTATCGCCCGCGTTACTTTTCTTTCCGAGCGAAACCCCGTTGAGCGACAGTTCAGCTTCCGGCAGGTTGAGATAGACATCGATCTTTTGCCACGTACCCGGTAGACCGGCAAAATACATTCGATCATCGACCGCGATATGCAGAACGACTTCCTTCGAGAAGCTGGCCTTGTAAAAGAAATGAATATCCTTAGGCACGCGGTCGTATGTAAACATGCCTTTTTGATTGAGGTGCGGGATCGTCTCGCCCCGCTGTTCGGCCCCGAAATCGAACTGGTTCCAGATTGCACTGCCGGCGATGTACGGGCGTTCGTTGATCTGTTTCAGGTGAGATTCGTGAAACAGCCGCTGCCATTCTGTGGTGGAATCAAATCGCCGTGGGTTCGCGGAATGCAGGCGTTGATCGGCGTTCGCTCCGTATTCGCTTATAATGTGTGAGCGGTTCGGGAAGCGTTTGTGCTGCTCATCCATAAACTTCCCAAAATCCTCGAACACACCGCCATACCAGCCATTGTAAAGATTCCAACCAACGACCTGAGCAATTTCGCCCAGCCCGTATTTGTTATAGACTTCGTTGCCGTGAAAGGCGATAACGGTGTTTCGCGTCGGGTCTTCGGTTCGAATTATTGCTTCGAGTTCTTTGGCAAGTTTCACCGTTGCCTGCATCGTGCTTTCAGAAAGCGGAGCGGGCGGCAGGAAAATCTCGTTCATATAGCCCCAAAGAATGACCGACGGATGATTGCGATGCTGCCGCACCATTTCTCTGACCATCAAAGCCGAGTTTTCTGAGAATGCCGTTGAGTCCGTGATGTAGTTAACTAGTGGCGTTTCTTCCCAGATCAGCAGGCCTAGTCTGTCTGCCGCATCGAGAACTGCGGGGTCTTGTGGATAGTGAGCGAGCCTCAAGAAATTAAATCCTGCACCCTTTATCAACTCCAAATCGCGGACGTGATAACGATCTGGCAGGGCATTACCAAGCCCTTTGAAATCCTGGTGGCGGTTCGTTCCGCGAAGCTTTAGCGGACTACCATTCAGGTGAAATCCTGTATTCGGATCGAAGCGGAACCAGCGAAAGCCGAGCGGTTGAATATTTTTGTCGATGATCCGACCGTTTTCGCGGATCGTATTTTCGACACGATACAAATAAGGTGAATCGGGTGACCAAAGGCGTGGATTTTGAATGATCGGAGTCGTGTGGTCAAAAGTCTTTTCTGACTTCGCTTCCAACTGCGATCTGGTTTTTGCGATTGAAATCTGGCGGCCATTTGCATCGAGAATTCGGCTGGTTATCTCTATTTCCGATGATCTTCTGCTGCGATTCACAACTGTGCCCTGAATGCGAACCTTACTGAAATTCTTATCCAGATCGGGCGTCGAGATCTGCAATCCGGGCGATGCCGTATCGTCTATCTTGAAGTGAATCTCGTTCGAGTCTATCAGCCAAACGTCACGATATATGCCGCCGTACATGTTGAAATCGCCTGAGAGTGGTGCAATGTCCTTGTTCCAACTGTTGTCGACGCGGACGGCAATGAAATTAGGTTTGCCGAGGGTAATGTGGTTGGTTATATCGTACGCAAAAGCTGAGTAACCGCCGATGTGTTTGCCGACAAAATGCGAGTTTACGTAAACTTCGGCAACCTGATTGGCACCTTCGAAATATAGATAAAGGCGTTTGTCGACGAGATCGTCTCCAAGCGAAAGTTCGCGTCGATACCAACTCGCACCACGACGATAGCCGGGAGTATCATCGAAAGTGTCCTTGTCGTTCCAGGTGTGAGGGATCGTGACTTTTTGCCACGCGTCGTCGAGGACATCAGAACCGGAAAATTCGGGCTTGTCTTCGGCAGAGAATTTCCAACCCGCGTTCAGAGATCGAATTGTCCGATCGCCGGTTCGAGATTGCTGAGCAAATACGGAAACGACGAATAATCCAACGACTAAACCGATCGTTATGAATATTCGTCGTTTCATCATTGTATTCGACTTAGAGTTTTAGCTTAACAACCTCAGAACCGGCGAGCATATATGCACCCGCACCATAAACTTCCCAGCTATCTGCGTTAAAGTTCCGTCGCGGATCCGCACCGATGGGCTGTGTCCAGCCGACTTTGCCGTCGGGGTGGACGAGCGCGTTCAATCCTACCCATGCCTTTTTGACGGCAGGTAAATATTTGTTTCGTTCAAGAACCTTGTTATTTATCCCCCAAGCCATCGCATAAACATCGAAGCCGGTTCCGCTCGCTTCACCGCCGGGATAGGCATCAGGGTCGAGCAAACTCGAACGCCATAGGCCATCGCTCTGCTGCAGCGTTAATAGGCGATCAATCATTTCTTTGTATTGAGTGAGATAGAATGAGTACTTCGGGTGGTTCTTTGGCAGTTCTTTGAGCAAACGAACCAGGCCGCCTACGACCCAGCCATTGCCGCGGCTCCAGAATATTTTCTTGCCATTCGCCTCTCGCTTTCCTTCGCCTTTTGCATTGATCAAGAACGAAGCGTCGCGTGCGTAAAGTCGTTCTTCTTTGTCGTAGAGCCTGTCGTTGGTTTCCTCAAATAACCGGTCGTTCAGATCTAGATAGGATTTGTCGCCGGTGATCTTCGCAAGCTTGGCAAAAGTCGGCGGGGCCATGAACAGGGCATCGCACCACCACCAAGATATCCCATGTTTTGCAACTTCGGGGCCTGTCTCTTTTTTTATACGCTCTACGACATCGATTGTCGGTTGGAGCATCTTCTTGTCTTTCTTTATGCGGTAGATGTCTAGATACGTTTGGTTGATGACGATATCGTCGGCATGATCAAATCGCGGCCCATGTTTCCATTCATTTTTCTCGCCCATCTCGAGCAACGCCCTCATTATCTCGGGCGATTTTGTCGTCTCGTATGCCGCGAAAACACCTGCGTAAAAAGCCCCGTTGGTCCAATCCCAAAGCTTGTGCTTTGGATTGGCCAACTGCCATTTTGCGACGGACAGCATTTTCGATTCGATATTCTTTCGCTTAAAGATGTTCGCGTTCTGAGCGAACGAGTTCAGAGCGAACGATAAAACGATCAGGGCGACAGAGATTGATCTGGTTTTCATAGTCATCAATTTAGCTTAAATGTATCCGTTAGATTGCCGACCAGGATGGTGAAATCACCGGGCTCTACGGTCGGCTTGTTGTCAGTGTTTATGAATTGCAGGTCTTCGCGATTTATCTTAAAGCTTATGGTCTTGCTTTCACCTACTCCGAGCGAGACTTTGGCAAAACGCCTCACTCGCTTGGCGGCGGGCGTGATGCTGGCAAATTCGTCCCTGAGACAAAGTATCGCGGTTTCTTTGCCGGCTCGTTTTCCGGTATTGGTGACGCGAAACGAGACGGTCAACTCGTCGGAGATCCTGATCGACTTTGCAGATAGTCTCAGATCGGAATACGCGAAAGTCGTGTAGCTGAGACCTGTGCCGAACTCAAACTGAGGTTGAAATGCGAGATCCGTTCCCGAAACGCGTTCGAACCGCTGGGTGTCGTACGTCGGGAAATATCCGGGTGATCGCGGATAGGTTATCGGCAGCTTTCCATCTGGGCTGTAATCGCCAAAAATGACATCGGCGAACGCTCTGCCGCCTTCGTTGCCTGGGTTGAATGAGACAAGAATGCCGGCAACCTTGTCGGCGATCCGACGTATCACTCGCGGCCGCCCTTGGGATAGAACGAGGACTACGGGTTTGCCCGTCGCAATTATCGCCTCGGCGAGTTTCAATTGAGGTTCGGGCAGCGTGAGGTTGTCGATGTTGCCGGGATGCTCCGTGTAAGAGCCTTCGCCGAGACACAAGACAACAGTGTCCGCCTGTCTTGCGGCAGCCACGGCAGCGGGAATATCGACTTCTTGATCGATGTTGGTCGGATTACTGTTTGACGGCGAGCCGGCTTTGCGAACGATCCGCGTTCCTGGAACGTAAGTGACGTTTCCACTACCTAGTTTTTCAGCTATCGCGGCTTGTATGGTTGGTTTATCTTTGGGGAATAGCGACGGTTCGGAACCTTGCCATACGTAGGTCCAGCCGTTATTGAGCGATATCATCGAATCGGCTGTTGGTCCGGTTACCAGAATTTTCTTATCTTTTGCGAGCGGCAAGATGTTGTTCTTGTTCTGCAAAAGCGTGATCGATTCGCGAGCCGCTTGTAATGCGGCAACCGGATACTCAGACCGGCCAAAATTGGCTCGCAGGGAAGCGTCGGGCATTGCGTTTTCAAACAGCCCCAACTCGAACTTCACCCTCAGAATTCGTCTGACGGCATCGTCGATACGTGACATCGGAACTTTTTTCTCTTTAACAAGTTCGATCAAATGGTCGCTAAAGCTGTAGCTGAGCGGAACCATGCTCATGTCGTTTCCGGCTAGGATCGCGAGGCGGGTGGCTTCCTTTTCGTCGACCGCAACCTTCCACTGAGAGACAAGCTTTTTGATGTCATCCCAGTCGGTCACGACGAAACCGTCGAACCCGAGTTCGCCTTTCAGAACGTCGGTCAGCAGATGTTTGTTGATGTGTCCGGGTACGCCGTTTATCTCGGCCGAGTTGACCATGACCGTTCGAGCTCCGGCTTTGACTGCAGCGGTGAATGGCGGCAGGAAGTATTCGCGTAGGTAGTTTTCAGGGATCCACGCTGGTGTTCGGTCCCGTCCGGTTAGGGGGAAGCTATAACCTACGTAGTGCTTGAGGCTTGAGGCGACATGTTTGCTGTTGCTCACATCCTGGCCTTCGAGTCCGCGGACGAAAGCGGTTCCCATCACGCTGGCGAGATACGGGTCTTCGCCAAAGGTTTCCCACAATCGAGGCCACATTGCGTGACGGCCAACATCAAGAACCGGCGAAAAGCTCCACGGAATTCCTGCAGCACGCGTTTCCATCGCAGTGATCTCGGCGGCCCGCTGCATCAATGCCGGATTCCAGGTAGCTGCCATTCCGAGTTCCTGTGGAAACAATGTCGCACCCTGAATATAGTTGGCTCCGTGGATTGAATCTACGCCGTAGATTACGGGGATCTTTAGTCTTGTTTTCTTAGCTGCTTCTTGTATAGGGCCGATGATGCGATGCCAGTGGTCGAGCGTGAGAGCTTGATTATTTACGTTCAGGATCGAGCCGACACCGTATTTTGCGATGGCCTTGTCGAGCTTTTCCTGATCGATCTCAACACCCTGGTCATCACCCTTAGTGACCATGTCGATCGTGAGTTGGGTCATCTGCCCAACCTTTTCTTCGACTGTCATCTGCCGGATGAGGGCTTCGATCTTTGCGGAATTATTTGGCCTTACCGGACGCCGTGACGCGGCAGCGTGGAATGCCGAGCTGTCCAACAGGTCCGGGTTCTGCGTTTGAGCGAAACCAGGCAACCCTGCATGGAGAAGAGCTAAAGTGAGCAGTAAGCCTTTTATTCTCATCGTTTATCGCAGCTGGCAGATGTCGAGGACGTTCATATCCGTGTAGTCGAGATTCTCGCCGCCCATAGCCCAGATGAATGCGTAATTCGTCGTCCCGACGCCCATGTGGATCGACCACGGCGGCGAAACGACCGACTGGTTGTTGTCCATCACAATGTGTCGCATGTTGTCGGGCTGCCCCATGAAATGCATGATCCGCTGCTTTTCCTTGAGGTCAAAATAGAAATAAACCTCCGAGCGACGATCATGCAGATGCGGCGGACACGTGTTCCACACACTGCCGTGCTTCATCACAGTCAGGCCGAGGAGCAACTGCGACGACGGGCAAACCGCAGGGACGACATACTGATAAACCGTGCGTTCATTCGCCGTTTCGGTCGAACCGAGTTCAAGCGGAACCGCCTGATCAATAGAAATATGTTTGATCTCAAACCGAGCGTGAGCCGGAGTCGAAGCTAGATAAAATCGAGTAGGGTTCGACGCTTCAGTAGATTCGAATGTCACTTCTTTCGATTCCATCGGAATATAAAGCCCGTCTTTCGGAGCCATTTCGTATCGAACGCCGTCAACGGTGATCGCTCCGTTCGACGTGCCGACGTTTACAGCTCCCATCTCGCGACGCTCAAGGTAGGGATGATCTTTTACGGACGCCGGTTCGGCCTGAAGCGGCAACGAAACGGGCGAGTCCGTCGGTGCTACCCCGCCAATAACGAAACGCTCGTAATGCAAATAATTGAGCGTGACGAGCCCGTCAGTGAAGAGGTTGTTGATAAGATACTTCGACCGGAGATCCTCGTTCGAGGCTCCGGCTGTAGATTGTGGATCGGTTGCGTAGTAAGTTTTGGTGTACATGAGTCTTTGAATTTCAGCGTGAATAAGGGCAATGTTCAAGCATGCAACTTCGAATTTCCTAGAGGAACTTCTGCTACATCAAAAACCATTTCTTGCCGGAGAATTATCCTGTGACAACGATAAGTGCTAGCGAATATCCGCTAACTCAAAAAATCCTCGCGAATTGGTGAAAAAATATCGATTAGTATGACTTCCTCATCCATCATCGTCGCACCGTGACGGTTATGTGGGGGAAAGTGCAGCACGTCTCCGGCTGAAACGATATTTTCAACTCCATCGATAAAAAATCTAACTCTACCCTTCACGACCAAGGTCATCTGTTCGTGCGGATGCGTGTGCTCAGGGGTTACCAAAAAAGGTTCGAACGTGAATCGGCACATCATCACATTTTGGCCGATGACCATTTGTCGTTTAATTCCTGGAGCGGGTTCGGAGACTGGGATTTTAGTCCAGTCTGTGACAAGTGCGGATAATTGAACTTCATTAGCGATCATATAATAAAAAAATTGTGCTATTTTGGCTCGACGACGACTTCCCAACTGATTGTCTGGCCAGCATCGAGTTTAATGTTTTGACGTTCTGCAACCAAATGGAGAGGAATTGCTCCAAGAACCCCCTTTCCCAAGCGGCTGTCTCCAGGTGCCTGGATTCTGACCTGTGTTCCATCGTAAGCTTTTAGTGTGACATTTGTTCTGCCCTCGCGACCGTTCAGCGAGAAAATTTGAGCATTGTTATTAAAACTATTTGATACTTCTGATGCCGTGAACGGAAGGGCTACTTTCCAAAGTTTTATTTCTACGGGCCGATCTGCTGTAACCGATTCCCGACGGATCAGCGTCTGATCTTTCACGACGAATTCCACGTTGCTTCGCAAACCGATTTCAAATCTTTCACCGGATTTCGAGCCTATTTGAGCCCATTTTGCATTTGAGAACTTCAGCGACCGGTTGTTGGAAGACGGGGTAATCGAATCGGCTCCGTCTGAAGCTGCATAGGTTTTACCGTCAGCAAGAGTAAGAAATGGAACAAACGATGGATAAACCTCTTCAACCGGAGCGGAAAACCCACTAAGGCCAAATGGCGCTGGAAGATAGTCCGCGATGGCTGGCTTCGTTCCAACGGTTATCGGCAGAGCAAATCTAAGTTTTCCGTCGCGAATTATCCAAACTCCCTCTTGTTTTTCTGGTCCTATTGCAAAATACTCAAACCGTGCAACGGCAGGCAGATCAGGTTTTTCAGGAAATAAACTAACGCTCTCTTGTTCAAGCGTCGAGATGAACTCTGCGTGGGCCATTATTATCTTTCCGAGGCCGGTTCCCGTTTGCTGCCATTCGCGACTGGCGTTAATGTAAGCGTAGTTTCCTCGGCCATAGTCTAGAACGCGAAAGAGATGCGTGGCGTCGTTATAGTCAGCCCTGATCCAACGCCATGCCTGGTTGTAGAGGGCCGCCAGTTCGGTGATGAGTGCCGGCCTGAATTCCGGGTGCTTCCCGGCGAAAGCAACGATCTCCAGAGTGTCCAGATAGCTAACCAAGCCTTGACTGCGTCCCCAGTTGTAGCCGTAACCCTCCGGGGAAACAAGGTCCCACCACAATTTCATCTGAATTCGCAGGGATGGTTTTAGCTTTTCTTTAATGTCCTCTCGTCCAGCTATGTCCGCTGCGTCCCAGCAGAATCTAGCATATTCATGAGAGTAGCGGTCGTACCGCCCCGTGGGCGGATTATCATCCGCATAGATCGCTCCGTCGGTGAACTGCTTCGCGGCACTTTCAACTACTGAATCCAGAAACGCCCGATCCTTGAGGACGCCCATTTTATAGGTCATGGCGGCAACTCGTGCTGCAACGCCTAGGTAGTTCTCAGGGAGGTTGATAACTTTTCGGGTCTTCGGGTCGTAGAATCGAGTAGGGTCAAGAAGAGCATTCCACTCTTTCCTCTCACTTTCGGTCATGCTTAGCCAAACTGCATTTTTGGAGAGATCATTTCCGTAGTGCCGAAGAGCCAGCGTCGAATACAATTGCGAAAATGACTTTCCTCCGTTTCGAGATTCGATAAGTCCGATCTCCGCGATTGCCCGTGCGGTATCTTTCCCAGCGATTTTTTGAGATCCGCTGATATCCGCTTGGGCGGCTAGTGCACGTGCAAAACTGCCCCAAGAAAAGTCTCCCACTGTCAGTCCTTGGAAAACACGGTCGGGCGGCGGATCGAGTGTTTTGATCGAGCCAAAATGGGCGGCGATCTCTTTTGCAAGAAAATCCCTGACTTCTGATTTGATCGCCGTGGTTGATACCAACTTTCTCTCAGCAGGAACCTGAGCAAAGATCTTGTTCTGAGCAAGCAACGTACTCGTGACCAATATCAGAATAGACAGGCGGAATCGCATTAGTTTTGTTTTCCTGAGCATTATCAAAAATGAGTCGGGAAATACAAAAAGAGCTCGAGTTCAATCGAACTCTTTTTGTATTTCTATAGCGTTTTAGACTGCCTCTTTTAGAAGGTCAATCGAGCACCAAACTGAAGAATACGCATTGCACCGCCATCGGTGATAGTGCCGAATGATGTGCCGGTTGAGAATGTGCTGTTTGGCTGGCCAAGATTGACAATATTAAGTACGTTTGTACCCTCAGCACGAAAACGGAGAACATAACGCTCGCCAAAACCGAAGTCACGAGACAACGCCAAATCAACGACTCGGAAACCTGGGCCGTAAAGGAAATTACGGGGTGACGTGCCATCAGTCGCGACACCCGTAACAATAGTGTTCTGGGCGAAGGCCGCTGTATTAAACCAGCGAGCCGCTGTCGGATTAGCCAAGTGAGGACTAATTCCGGTCAAACGGGCTCGGTCATTCGTTGTTCCGTCTAGGTTTGCGTCAACGCCACCGTTTGTGACCGTGAACGGACGTCCGCTTCTTACCTTAACGATCGGTGAAATGCTCCAGCCATTGAGAATCCCTCTTGCAACTCGATTGCTACCATTGTAGAAATCAGGTTGAAAATTAAAACTCATGCTAAAAACATGACGCTGATCTGTATCGGCGGCACCTTTGTCGGCAGCGAGATTACTGTAATTCTGTGCTAACCCCAACACTGTATTGTTATGGAGCTGAACAGAACTCGTGGTCTTGGAGAGGGTATAGAATCCGTTGTAGCTGAAAAGTTTGCTGAAGCGGAGCGAGCTAGTGATTTGCAAACCCTCATAGTCTGCGTTCTGATCTGAATCAAGAACGGTGACGGCACCAAAAGCCGGATTCGGACGTCTGGCAAGGATGTTTGCTCCGGCATTCGTTGCCGTCGCGTTGACGACCGGATAGTTTAAATCCCGTCCGAACGGAAGTTTGCGGGCAACAGATCTTATGTATGCCGCCCCAACTGTTAACTGGCTAGTGATCTGACGCTGCACCGACAAATTCATTTGAAGGGTACGCGGATGATCAAAATCCGACGCAACGGCAAAAAAGCCACCGCCGCTGGTAAATGATCCATTGTATGGAAAAGGAATACCGCCAATATAGTTATTGTAGGGATTGGCTAGAGTTGCCCCGTTTCCGCGGCGATCGCGATTCGTAAATGAAAGCCGAGTCGACCAAGGTTGGAAATTGGTCATGTTGCCCCACTCATTTCCAGAGATGCTGCCGTAAAATAGGCCGATCGCTCCGCGAAAAGAGGTTTTGCCATCGCCAAAAGGATCGTAGGCAAATCCGAATCGTGGAGATATGTGTTTGAAATTGATCGGGATCGCTCCCCTCTCAATGCCAGGATCACCAAAAAATAATGCTCCGACGGGTGCAAGTGGATTCACTGTCGATCGCTGTCCTGGAACATAGTTAGTAAACCTATTCAGCGGGTCGGTCGGTGGGGTTTGAACCTCCCAGCGAGCTCCGAGGTTTAAGGTTAATCTTGAGTTGACCCGAAAATCATCCTGTAAAAATAATGAACCATACCAAGTGTTGGTCAACGCTGTAACAGGGGCATCCTGCGTCACAGTGCTTGGAATACCAAGCAAAAAGTCTGCAAACGCGTTTCCAGTTGCGGTGTTATTGAACGCGAACACACCGTAGTTATTGAGCAACGTATCTTGTATATCCTTATTGAGTGTGAGCTCACCGCCGAACTTCAGCGAGTGATTTCCCTTATTTAGACTGAAAACATCACGTATTGAATACAGATTTGTTCCAGCTACCGGGCCGCCAATAGCATTCGTCAGGCTGAAAAAACCATTAACGGTGATCTGTGGCAAGGAGGCTACGCCTTGTGGGACGAAGGTCGAGCCTAGGTCTCGAAGCGTCGTGCCGGGATTGTTTATACGACCGCCAAAGTTTCGTGTGTAGGTTAACCATACCTGATTTACCTTGTCCGCTCCGATAACCCAAACGTGACTTAGGTTCGCGTTGTGTTGCCGCCAGCTAAAATCCTGCGTTGCCCATGGCAGGTTACCGCTTCCCGGGAAAACCGTCTGACTTCCTGAGGTTGTAAAGTATGAGAAGGTCAATCGTTGAGGCTCATTGATCTGATGATCGACCTTTACCAAAAATTCATCGGTATTGGTCGGGAGCGGCACGTTGCCCTGCCAACTTGGCGTGCCATTCGGGTTAGTCGCATTTGATTCAGGAATACTAGCCAGGATTCTTAGAGCTACAGGATCAATTCGGTTAGTAGGAATTATACCGCCTGGAAAAAACGATGCGTTCGCAAGAGTCGTTCCGGTCGACGGATCTTTCGGTTGGCTTGCTGCCGCCAAAGCACTGAAATCACCGCGACGAAAGGCGGCCGATGGTACCGTCGCACCGGACAAAAAGCGGCTCTGCTGTTGGCGTAGACCGGAGTACGTTCCAAAGAAAAACGTCCGATCCTTGATCAACTTCCCGCCGATGGAGCCTCCGAACTGGTTACGGCGATATTTAGGCCGTTCGACTCCTGAGCCATAATTATTCGCATTGAACGCCTCGTTTCGGATGTACTCATAGAGCGAGCCACGAAGTTTATTTGTTCCTGATTTGGTGAGGATGTTTATGACTCCACTAGCGAATCGTCCATACTCGGCGTTATAGCTATTGGTCGTGACTCTGAATTCTCGAATCGCTTCGGGATTTGGTGCCACGTTTCCGGTGTTACGCAGGTTGGTCATGTTGGTGCCGCCATCAAGATAATAGCTGACCGACCCGGTCCCGCCATCGGTTCCGCCATTGATGATCGTTCTCTGTTCCGGGAATCCCAGAACATTATTGTTAGTCGCCGCAGAGGCAGTCGAAACGCCGGTGTTGTTTGACTGAACTCCCGGCGTTAGGTCCAAAAGAGTAAAGACGTTGCGTTCAACCAACGGCAGGTTTTCGATCTCCTGTGATTGAACTGTACGGCCGAGCTCCGCGCTGGTCGTATTTACTTCGGGCGGGGCAGTCGTGACCGTTACCTCTTCGTTAACCGCTCCAACTTCGAGCGTGATATCAATACGTGACGTGTCCCCTACGCGGAGAACGATTCCGCTTCGAAGCGCTTTTTTGAATCCTGATGTCGCGGTAACCTCTACGACGTAGTTGCCGACTGGAAGAAACTCCATTCTGAAGTTGCCATCCTCGCCGGAGACTACAGTGCGCGTCAGGCCAGTATCTGCATTGCGGGCCGTGACGCTAGCATTTGGAACCTGTGCCCCGCTCGGATCAGAAACCGTTCCGAGAATCGTTGCAGTCGTTACCTGAGCAAAAGTAACCATCGGAATGGTGAGCAGGATCACGATCAGGGTAATTAGCCCCAACCCGCTCGAGCTGCGAACAGGTTTCTTCGTTGAGGTCAAAAATCTACTTAACTGTTTCATCGTCTTTTATCTCCTTATGGATGCAAATCCTGAATTTTCCAAACTTACCTTTCCAAAAAAATTCCTATGCCACCTTTGGGGCAGCAAACGCCGGTGCGGTTACAAGAGCAGCCGCTCCACGGAGTCGCGGATAATCTCCCGCCGGAACGATCCCGATCGATATACGGCCGAGATCACCTGTTAGGGCACGTTCCTTAATTGCGTCGCGAACGTGCGGTTCGATAATGTCCCAGGCTTCGGTGATCTCACCACCGATGTATATCCGCGACGGATCAACCGCATTGATCACTGACGCTAGTCCAAGCCCAAGGTACCTTGCTGTTGAGTGAAGGGCCGTTAGAGCTTTGCTGTCATTGCCTCGGGCTTTGATTATTAAGTCCTCGACAGTGAAATTGGCCATTTCAAAAGCCTGTGGCTTTCGGTTTGACACGCTTTGTCCAAAATACCGAGATAGTGTTGCCGGGTTTGAGATGTATGCTTCCCAGCAACCATTTGCACCGCATGAGCACCTGGGGCCATCGATACTGAGCGGAACGTGACCAAATTCACCAGCGGTATTATGTTTTCCACGCATGATCTCGCCGTTGATAACAACCCCGACCCCGACGCCGTCAGAAACGCTGACGAAGACAATGTCGTTGAGGGTCGAGGCCTCTTCGTTAGTAGTCCAGACCTGCGATAACGCACAGGCCTTTCCCGAATTTTCTAAATGGATGTCAATATCTCCGAATTCGTCACGAAGTGGGGCCAGAAGGTTTACATTTCGCCATTTGAGGGCCGGGGCGTGCAAGACAATTCCTGAGTTATGGTCAACCATACCAGGGATTACGAAGCCCATCCCATCAACTTCGGCTACCGGCGAAATGTGCATCAATGCTTCTCGAACCTGCTTGCCAAGAGATTCAACGAACTTTTCAGGATCTAGGGATGTTGGGAAACTGACAATCTCCCCTATTTGCTTTCCGATCGAGTCGGTGATCATGATAAATGTTCTCGACGCTCTTACATCTACCGCGACCGCGAGATTTTTTTGAGAATTGAGGTAGAGA
Source organism: Pyrinomonadaceae bacterium (assembly GCA_041737885.1). Taxonomy (GTDB): domain Bacteria; phylum Acidobacteriota; class Blastocatellia; order Pyrinomonadales; family Pyrinomonadaceae; genus OLB17. Next base: position 21,893 of record JBGSQW010000073.1, read on the forward strand.
AACGTGGGCTTCCGCCCTCTGATCTTCTGGTTTCCCTGAGCCCCCTCCCGAATGAGGTTTTCCTCTAACAGCTCATTGACGAGGAATGTTATGTTTGCACGGTTGGTCTCCATCAGCCGGGCGAGATCCGCTCGAGAAACAGGTTGATGGCTTCTGATCAAGGTTAGAGCGATTTGCTTGTTAATACCCCGCGAAGTTCCTCGCGTAGCAAGCTTAAAATCTTTCGGGTTGATCTTTCTCATCAATATGTTAAAAGCCCTAACAAAATGCCTGGGTAAAACCGCATTTCGCTGTTAATAATCAGGCAAAACTCCGAATAACCCCTAGGTCTAAGGAAAGAATTACTAAATTAATCTAATCGACGCAGAATTTGTTAGGACATTTGACATAATACTCTCATTTCAGATTTCGTCAAGTAAAAAGAGCGGTACAAGCGGGAAATATAGGAATGATCTGCAAATACTGGTGGATTTAGGTGAGTTTGAGTTTACTACAGCGAAGATCTGTTCGGGGAGGTTTGCAAGTTTAAGTGTCCATCGTTTTACCTTTTTTCTACTTGACCCAACAAGTAAGAACCTAAGCTCTGAATTGGTCATACCAATTTGAGCAGAATGGATTGATGGTATCTATCGAGGCGCACAAATAAAAAGGAGTACCCAGACCGGGTACTCCAAAGCGGTATGTTTTAACGCGATCAGACGCGTCGGCCGCGAACCAACTGTAGCACCAACACCACCACTGCAACTACAAGTAATATGTGAACAAGATTACCAAGGGCAGCTCCGGCCGTTCCGAAGCCGAGAGCCCATAAAACCAATAAAATTATAAAGATCGTCCAAAGCATATGTTTCTCTCCTTATGAAAAAATAAACAAATCGAACTAGCGGGAGTTTGTGTTCTGTATCTGAGATGGAGACTCGATCTTTCCATCACTCGCAGCGCCCACAAAGAAAACAATAAATAGAATTCCGGCTATAACAATGAATCCACCAATAGACCAGATCGCCCAATGGATACCTCTAAACGCTTTTGCCGTATCCTCTCGCACAACAATATCGTTCCCACGAACGTTTATGACATCTTTTGCCATTTGAATTGTCCTCCCAAAAAGGGTGACGGGGAAACCACATGAACATTTGGTGTGGTGTTCGAGGTGTGAAGTGGTTTCCCCGCCTTTGGGTCAAGTCTATCCTAACTTGACTCAACGCTGCCGTTCGGTACAGCAGCCTACAAAGCGACTAAATATTACGCCGCACTCAGTTCGAAGTAACAGGTACAAGCCGATTTTTTGACCCGTTCGCGACTGCATATCGAAATCCCGCCGCGGGAGTAATTGATGAGTTTCATCTCTCTCAGTTCCTGAGCGATGCAGGTAATGCTGGGTCTATATACGCCTAGTGTCCTGGCTATCTGCTCGTGCGTCAGATTGAGCGTGCTACGACCACATCTGTCCTGAACCATCAGCAGCCAGGTGCACAATCGCTCCTTGACCGAGTGATACATATTACAAATCGATTTTTGCGAGATCTGCCGGATGTAGAGATCAACAAACTCACTGAGGCCGTTTCTGATCTTTTCATTCGACCTGACCAACTTATCAAACGAGTGAACATCGATCCGAGCTGCGGTACCGGCTTGCGAAACCTGCGTGTGATTCTGCACCAGATGTGAATTTGACAACATTGCTGAAAGGCCGATCGCTCCTTCGTTGCCCGTGACGGCGATCTCAACCATTCGGCCGTCTTCCAACATCTTGAATTCTGAGACGACCGCAGTTATCGGAAAGTAGATGTAGTCGAGTCGGTCGTCTTCCTGATAGATAAACTCTTCCTTTCTGAGCACGACCGGTCGTAATGACGGTGCAATAAGGGCTGACGTCTCAGGTGAAAATGATGAAAGGATAGAATTTTTGGGCTCCATTGAAATGGAGCTGTATTCCTTGCGACTAGTAGGAGTAACGGTCTTCGGTCCGCTATAAACGTCATCGCTGCCTAGATATTGCGGTAATGATTCCCTGAAATCCATGTTGATTTCTCCCCCTTTTATAAAGAATTGACTCGAATGGCGTGCCGGATTGGTTACAACCACCGTTGCATTCAAAAGAATGAAGATTCGCCAAACATTTTTGAAAGATAAAATCGGATCGGGCAGAATTTATCTGCGGCGATTTTAGCTAATTTTGGCAAGGAGCCTTTACGACTCCTTGCCTGACCCCTTGTAAAGTATCGGATAGGCGACCCCTTTTTCGTTTGCCGCTCCATCACTCGCGACTACTAAGCCTATCCGATGTATTGATTGTGCAGGATTTGAGAGTTGGGGAAAATCGGGGAAATGAGCAATTTTAGTAGGGGAAAACCCTAATAGGATTCCGTAGTTAATTGTCCTGGAGCCAGTTCTGCAAGATGGCGTATTTGACGATGTCGATGCGGCTTGAAATGCCGAGCTTTCTCATCGCATTTGATTTGTGGGCCTCGATGGTTTTGATGCTGAGATCCAGTTTGGCTCCGATCTCCTTGTTGCTGTATCCGAACGCGATAAGACGTAGGACCTCGTTCTCTCTATCCGAAAGGTCGCCCTTAGACTCGCCGCGGAGTGATGTTGCCCGGTTAACGTAGCCGCCCATTACTTTTCGGGTTAGGCTCGGGTCCAGATATGCATTTCCGTCGCGGATGCTTCTGATCGCATTTATAAGTTCGGTCGGTGCGCTTTGCTTGAGAACATAACCATTTGCTCCTGCTCCGATCAGCTGTTGCAAATAGCCATCATCGGTGTGGCGGGTCAGGATCAAGATCTTGAGATTTGGAATTACGGACCGAAGCCGCTTGGTCGCACGCAGGCCATTGAGGTTTGGCATGGATATGTCCATAAGCAGCAGATCGGGCCCGAGACGAACCGCTTCCTTTACCGCCATCTCGCCGTCGTCGGCTTCGCCGATCACTTCCATATCTGGCTGAGAATTGACGAGTAGCTTGACGCCTTCCCGTACGGTTTGGTGATCTTCAGCGATCAGAACTCTAAGCTTTTCGGTCATTGTTCCTCCTAGATCTACATCACCATTGGAACTCTTACGAATATTGTCGTTCCTTTACCGGGTGACGATTCAACCTCGAGATCGCCGCCGGTAAGAGCGGCCCGCTCACTCATGCCGATCAGGCCGAGTCCCATTTCAGAATCGCCTGAGCCTCTGATCGCAGACGAATCGAATCCGCAGCCGTCGTCCTCGATGATGAGGATGACGTTCTCGTCGCGTTTTTCGAGCATAACGGTCACATTCGTTGCTTGGGCATGCTTGATGATGTTGTTCAGAGCCTCCTGCGTGATGCGGTAGAGGTGAGTTTCGGTATCGTGATTTAAGCGGCCTTTCGACAGTCCGGCCGAGTGGAATTCTGCCGCCATCTCGTAGTGCCGCGACCACTCATTGACGAAAGTCCCGACGGCGTCCACCAATCCAAGGTCATCGAGTGCCGTCGGACGAAGTTCCCATGCAAGAAAGCTCACCTCGGAATCGAGCCTTTCACCGATCTCCTGAAGCCTCTCTACTCTTGCTTCGATCTCCTCATGTCCGGCCGCTATCTCTTTAAGCGAAGCTATTTTCAGCCTCAGGGCAGTTAGGCGTTGGCCTAGTTGGTCGTGAATGTCGCGGGCGATTCGGCGGCGTTCTACTTCCTGGCCGGTCACGAGCCTGCCAAGCAGGTCGATCTTCTGACGCTCGGCGATCTCGCGAACCTCCATTTCCTGCACGAGGGCGAGATTCGATTCCGCGAGTTCTCGGGTTCGTTCTTTGACTCTGAGGTCGAGCTCGTCGTGAGCACGCTGAAGTTCATCGGCTCTACGTTGTTTTTCGGTGAGATCGATGGCTATTTTGGCGTATCCCGACAGGTTCTCGCCGACATAGAGCGGCATCATAACGCCGTTTGCAAAGAATCGTGACCCGTCTTTCCTGACGTGCCAGCGGTCGGAGGAAGCACGGCCTTTCTGACGAGCAGTAGTCATTTCCTTTTGGTGAGATTCTTTGATGACATCCTCGGCGGTGAAAAGGACGGCGTTTGGCTGGCCCATGATCTCGTCCTGTGAATAACCGAAAATGAGCTCTGCTCCCGTGTTCCAGCTGTCTATTTTTCCTGCGCTGTCCATCGAGAAGATGGCGTAATCGGTGACGTTCTCGACCATCAGTGCCATGCGTTCCTCGGTTGCACGCAGGAGGTCCTGCGAGCGTTTGAGGTCGGTGAGATCATTGGTCAGGCCGTAGTAGCCGTAGATCGTTCCGTCCACACCGATGTCCGGCATGTAGGAAACGTGAACATATCGCGGCCCGACGGCTCTATAATTAAGTGACGTCTCGAATTTGACCTGTTCCCCTGCGAGAGCCTCTTCGATTCTGGGCTTCACCACGCTGTAGGCTTCGTCGCCGAACACATCGCGAACGGACTTGCCGACCATTTCCTCGGTAGGGAAGCCGAACCACTCGGTAAACTGCTGGTTTACGAAGCGATAATGTTGGTTGTTGTCCACATAAGAGATCAGGGCTGGAACGGCGTTCGTGACCAGACGAAGCTGATTCTCGCTGAGCCTTATTCGTTCTTCGGTTTCCTTTCGGCCGGATATGTCGAGATTGACGCCGTACATTCTTAGAGCGTTACCGTCGGGGCCGCGTTCTATACTGGCGATCGCCTCGATCCAGCGGACCGTACCATCTTTCTTGATGATTCGAAATTCGTCCTGAAAACGCTTTTTTGCCGACCTGAGTGTCTGCGAGACGTTGAGCCGAACGCGCTCGCGGTCGCTGGGATGAAGCAGCGAGCTCCAAAACTCGTCGTCAGGGTTATCCTGAGCAGGTTTGGCGTCATAGATCGTCCACATCGTCTCGGACCAGTACGTTTTCCCGAGGGTTGCATCCCAATCCCACACGCCGACCTGTCCGGCCTCTTGTGCAAGTTTTCGGCGCTCCTCTGAAGCCCGGAGAGCATCGTCTGATCTTTTGCGATCGCTGATATCGCGAACGATGGCGAGGACGAGGCGTTGGCCGTCGAGATCTGCTCCGTTCGCATTTACATCGACAGGGAACACGGTGCCGTCCTTGCGCACGTGGAGCGTCTCGAAATGTATACCTTTGGTGCCGGCCAACTCGAACTGCGCGTCAAAATCGGTCAGCGTTGAAGGTTCGCGTATGTCCCTGAGGTTCATTTCCAGAAACTCTTCGCGCGAATAGCCGTAGAGATCGACGGCGGCCTGATTGACCTCGACAAAACGAAACTCTTCCGACAGCAGCCAGATGACATCGCGTGAGTTTTCGGAGAGCATTCGATAGCGTTCAAGGATACCCTCCGAGCGCTTGCGTTCGGTGATGTCTCGGTTGCTCTCCAGGACGAGCTGCCGGCCCATGGAATCAATGATCTGTTGGCGGCTTTCGACAATGAGCTCGGTTCCGTCCTTGGCAAAGTGTTTGATCTCGCCTGACCAGAAGCCGCTATCGACGAGTTCCGTCTCGAATTTGGCAAAGCCGCCCGGATGGGTGGTCTTGAGCAGTTCGTGAGTCTTTTGGCCGATAGCTTCGTCGCGGGAATATCCATACAGGATCTCGGCTCCCTTGTTCCATTCGACGATGCCCGTATCTGGATCCCAGACGAAGATCGGATCATGTGATAGTTCGATAAGGGCGGCTTTGCGGCGGAGGATGTCTTCCGCCTGCCTACGTTCGTCGTCGATACGCCTTTCTTCGGACACATCTCGGAAAACTACGACCGTGCCTCTGATCTCGTCTTCAATGTTGATCGGCGACGAGCTGTAAACCGCCGTGAACATCGTTCCATCGCCACGGACGAAGACCTCCTGCTGGTTTGCGATGGCTTTTCCAGCAGTCAACTTGCGGAGAGTTTCGCATTCCTCGGCGGGGAAGGGCGTGCCGTCGGGGTGCAGATAGTGGACGACATCGTGAAAGCACTGACCGCGGACATCATCCAGCTTTAGCCTGAAGAGCCGTTCGGCGGCCAGGTTCATCATCATCAAACGGCCCTGCGAATCGACCGTGTACAGCCCTTCGCTCATGTTGTTCATGACGGCCTCGGTAAATTCCTGGGCTCGTCGATTATCGCGGTCGGTAGCGGGGAAGTCCGCTCCGTTGGTCTCGGTAGATGTCCGTTTCATAAACGCCGTTTCGCCAGTATGAAGTTTAGCTTTATTCATAATGTAGCCCTCAGCGGCGGCGTTCGCAAAGTAACGCGGACACAGCTCATCTCCTTTTCGACAGAAAGGAAAGAAAAAAGGTGCCTTCGGCAGAAGGACACCTTGGAATGCACCTGAGTGCCAGTATGAAAAGGAAACTATGAGTCGCGAGTAGATTACCGTCATGACTTGCAGCTGTATGTATTCCGGCATACTTAGCCGCGAAAAAGTTCTCTTTTATCTGTAACCGAACGCACATACATATGTTGTGTCAGCCGTTAAACTCCAGCCTGCCGGGAAGATAACGGGTCGATTTACATACTGATGAAGAAGGAAATCAAATGCGAGTGGTATAACTGCAGTGCGCCTGCGGCCGCTCATGTGCAGTTCGGATTGCGGATACTCGACGTGGCGGGGAAAACGCAGGTCAGCGAACTGCCTTATACGCTGCACGAAAGCGACCTGTGTTCAAAGCACACGGAACACGTGCGGTTGAGCTATTTTCACTTTAAGGTTACGCAAAGGGGAGATGAGGCTGCGGCGGAAGATGTCTAGCGGCGGCTGCAGCTGGGGCATTCGCCGACGTCGAAGACGCGGACGTCCATGTATTGATCGTTTATCTCCTCGACGTGTTTTTCGCAGAGATTGCGGTGCAGGACGGTGTAATTCTGGTCCGGTGCCGGCATGATGTCCTGGACGCCGAAGGTCCGGTTGCCGAATCGTGCGTGCTTGGTGGCCGGAGCGTCGCAGCGCACCCAACTGCAGAGGTTTTCTTGTTGTGATGGCATGATGTTCCTCGAATCTAGAAGCTAACACTTCGCACGGTCCTGCGCAATAAAAAACGAGCTTCGTTGATCAATGCGAAGCTTGCATTCTATGTTCCCTTATGGGTGTGGTTATCTTAGATCCGGACGCGGCCAGCGACAGGTAGCGTGTGGATGATCGGGCTGAGGCGTTAGGGCTTTTTCACTTTGGTGTCGATGGACTTTTTTGCCTTGTTCGCATCAACCTTTTTGGTCTCGCCGGAGCGTCGGCCTTTGCCGTTGCCCGCAACGTTCGGGTTGTCGGTTTCATCGGACTTCTTCTTTACATCTTTCTGCATAATTATCCTCACTGCGATGCCTCAAGATTAACGCTTGGCGGCTTGGTTCGTATGTAACATTGATTACAAACTGAGGCGATGATTTGAGTGGTAGAATGTTACGCACACCGGAGGCTCTATGGACAAAAAACACCTGCCGCTCTTTACGAGATTTGCCAAGGCTACGTCGGTCATCACGGGAAAGCCCGCGACGTTCATTCTCGCGTTTGCGACGATCATCGTTTGGGGCATCACGGGCCCGCTGTTCGGGTTTAGCGATACGTGGCAATTGGTGATCAATACCAGCACGACGATCATCACATTTCTCATGGTCTTTCTGATCCAGAACACCCAGAACCGCGACTCGATGGCGGTTCAGCTCAAACTCGACCAACTGATCTTCGCGATCAAAGAGGCGAACAACGACTTCCTGGATCTCGAGGACGAAGCGGAAAAAGATCTGGAGTCGATGCACGATGCCATGGTCGTCCTCGCTGAAACGTCGAAGAAAGATCACGAGGGTTCGTAGCTTGTCCCATGTCCCACCACCTCGACGCGCGCACTATAGTGGCAGCAGTTCGTCAGACACGGCGGGGATTTGACGTAACATGTGATCTGTCAATAGGTTACGCCGATATCTTGAAACTTCGATCACGCGTCCGAGTTGTCCGATGCGAGGCTTACGGCAAAGCGAATTTAGGCGGTGGAGCCGCCGAAGATTCTAGCCAGACGTGGAACGTCTGGAAAAGTGCAACCCGCGATCCCTGCACTGAAGGTGCGACAGACACTACCGTGAGCATTTAATTTCGCCCCTTCAGGGCGACAGGCGTGAGGGCGATCTGTCCAGACGTTTCACGTCTGGCTAGAATCTTTGGGCCGCTTCACGGCCAAGAAAATAACTTTTCGGACGCCCCCCCCCCAATTCAGACATTTGTCATACACCGATCTGGTCCATAACGGACTTTCAAACACTCACAGATCCAGCAGTAAGCTCGGCTGTTTCGGAGATCTGACTCGTTTTGTTTTTCAAATATCACGCAGATAAGCCGGTACGCTTGCGTGATACATTGTTTCATAAATAGGTGTATTTGTCAAGTAGTTTTGGGACGCGGTTGGGTCATTTTCAGGGATCGGGCTGTGTAAAGGCCGGAAAATATCAGAGGATTCAACGTTCTTTGACGGTGGAGCCGCGGCAGAAACTAGCCAGACGTGAAACGTCTGGTTGATCAGAAAAAGAGCCTTCGCACTGAAGGTGCGGCAGAGAGCATAAACCTTGATCTTTCGCCCCTTCAGGGCGAGATATGTCAGGGAATTGCTTCCAGAGGTTTCACCTCTGGCCAGTTTCTTTAGCGGCTCTGTCGCGTAAGATCGAAGTACAGACATCCTTTTCACCCCGAAGATGCTTTTTCAAAACGACTGGTCGAACCATCGGCCCGGTCCGAGGAGTTCGTTGCTCCCTCTCGCCGAGCCTGTTTTACTATTTGGCAGGAATCGACCGTACATTAGCTCTATTAATCTCAAAATAACGTAGAAGCGCGTTAACGGCGGATTACGGGCGGGGTGAAAATGCCTTGACAAAGTCCTTATTCCATCTATAATTACGCTAAATATTAAGTTAAAAACGGGTTTTCGTTCGGGTTGCCCTCTTGCTGCAAGAAAAACAGCACGACCCGATGTTGTCGTCCACCCGCCGGAGCCATTACTCAAAAGGAAATGCCTTGCGCCGTTGAACTGGCGCCAATTTGCGTTCTTGACCGACCGAAGTAAACAACAGCGATACCCGTATGCTCAAATTCACCCGAAGCCAACGCCTCATCCTCATCGTCCTAACAGCCCTCATCCTAACCGCCATCACCCTAGGCGCTCAAAGATCGGGAGCAAGCGGGAGGTTTGCTTTTATTGAATCGGTCGGGGAGTTCTTTGGTGTTTCGCCAGAACTAGTGCTTACTGAGCCTGTGCGTTTTGGCACAGGTCCCGATGTGGTCGTTAATAAGTACGTTAACGCGGGACCGGGTTTCCCTGATGTAGTTGAGCTACTTGTTGTCCAGAACAGCCTCGACATGAGAGGCATGATCATCAAGGACTTCTCATCAACCAATGGTTCTGATGGAGGAGGTAAATTCACTTTCAGTACTAACGCGCTGTGGAGTTCGCTTCGCGCCGGTACTTTGATCATATTACGCAACAATAACAGTGCGGCAGACGTTACGGTGGGTGGAGCAGATTTTACGCTGGATGTAGGACTCACAAACGCGACGTATTTTACATCCGGTGGAGGAACGTTCGATATCGCTGGTACCGACATGGTGATGTTAAAAGCCGCTGGCTCTGACATCGCCGGGACCGTTGGAAGCATTCATGCGTTGGCGACCGGAGCGGCGACCAATGCCCAGTTTGCCGCTGCGCCAAACCCTAAGTTACGAGCCCCAACAGGTACGACCGGCACGAATCAGTTTAATTATGCCAACAGCAGCACACAGGCGGTTAGTGACTATGATGGAACGGACGCAACCGCTCAAGTGGAAGGGTTAACATTTGGCTCAGGCAATAACGCGAATAACACGGCATATATTAATTCTCTTCGTGCGTCCTCCTTGGCCCCCGCAACCCAAGCCACAAACATAGTTTTCTCAGCCGTCACGACGAACTCGATGACCGTGAACTGGACGAATGGGAATGGTTCGAAGCGGATCGTGAAGATGAATACGTCCAATTCGTTCACCGATCCGGTCAACGGCACCGATCCGACGGCGAATGCGGCGTGGGCGAATGCGGGTGAGCAGGTAGTTTACAACGACACCGGCAACAGCGTAGGCGTCACCGGCCTGTCTGCTGGAACAACCTACTGGTTCCGCGTTTACGAAGCCAACGGCACGGGAGCAACCGTCGTTTTCAACACAGCGACCGGCACCAACAATCCGAACAGCCAGGCAACTCTCTCGCCGACAACGATCACGTCGATCACGCGTGCGATGCCTAATCCGTCGAATGCGAGCGCTGTCGTCTGGACGATAACGTTTGACGCTCCGGTTGACGGCCTTACGACTAGTAACTTTGCTCTCGTCAACGGTGGTTTGACCGGCCCGTCGCTGCTGAGTATCGGAGCTCCGTTAGGTACGCCATCGGCGACCTGGAACCTGAGTGCCAGCACCGGCACGGGAAGTGGAACGCTCGGGCTAAATTTCGCTGACACTACGGGAGTGTCGCCGACTGTTTCCAACACCCTGCCGTTCGTCGGAGAAGTGTACACGATCGATAAGACCGCACCGGCTACACCTGTCATCACGGGCAGCAATCCAACGAGTCCGGCAAACAACATCAACCCGATAATTTCCGGTACCGCCGAGGCTCTAAATTTCGTTGCCCTATTTTCGAGCAGCGACTGTACGACCGGAGGATTGGGCAGCGATCCCGCAACGGCCGGCGGCACCTTTGACATCACGGCGACCGTGCCTACTAATTCAACGACAACGATCTACGCCCAATCGACCGACGCGGCTAATAACGTCTCCGCCTGCTCCGCTGGCTTTTCATATACGCACTCGGACGCGTCGCCGCCAACCGTGACGACCAACGCGGCAACTCAGGTTGGGGTGACGTTTGCGGCGATCAACGGCGAAGGAAACCCGAACGGGTTGAATTCGAACGCGTGGTTCCGTTACAGCACGGTCAACCCGGGGACGTGCAGCGACAGCTTTGGAGCACGTGCACCTTTCTCCGGCGGAGTCAGTATCGGCAACACGTCGACACCCGCTGCGTTTTCACAGGCGATCAGCCAGTTGCAGCAAGGAACGACCTATTATTACTGTGCGATCGCGAGCAATTCGAGCGGAACGTCCTTCGGCACGCTTGAGCAATTCACGACCTTGTCGGGCGTGATCGAAGTATTCTCGACTGCCGGTGCAAACACATGGACGGCTCCGGCAGGCGTCACGTCTATCCAGGTCGAGGTCTGGGGAGGCGGAGGCGGCGGTGGCGGCGACAGCAGCTCCGCAGGATCAGGCGGCGGCGGCGGTGGTGGCGGTGCGTACGCACGCTCAGTCAACTACACGGTCGTACCCGGAAACACCTATTCGTATGTCGTCGGAGCAGGCGGCAGTGGCGGAAGCAGCGGCGGCGGAGCCGCAGGCGACGGCGGTACGTCGAATTTTGAACTGATCACGGCCCTCGGCGGAGAACGCGGCGTAACCGGCGGCAGCGGCGGTACGGGCGGACCCGGTGGTGCGTTGGGAAGCACAGGAAGTGTCCGCTTCAGAGGCGGAAATGGGGCGGATGGCTTTTTCTCAAACTTCACCGCTGACACCGGCGGCGGCGGCGGCAGTTCGGGCGGTTGGGCAAGCAACGGTAACGACGGCGTTGACCGAGAGGCCGGAGCGGGAGTTACCGGCGGCGGAGCCGGTGGCCGCGGAGGCGAGGATTCGGTCGGGATAAACGGATTCGCACCCGGCGGCGGTGGCGGTGGCGGCGAAGAAGCAGCCGGCGGAACCGGTGCCAACGGACGCCTTCGCATCACATACGAAACCCCGCCCCTCGTTCCTGAAATGCAGATCGTCGGGAATACATTTCTCATCCCGGACGGCGACACAATGCCTGACCCAGCAGACGGAACCGATTTTGGCCCGGCCTCTATCGGTGGTGTCGGTACAACCGGGGTTTATTCGATCCAGAATACCGGCTCCGCAGATCTGGTTCTGTCGGGCAGCCCGCTTGTACAGATATCCGGCGACACTAGCGATTTTACGGTTACAAACCAGCCCACTTCGCCTATCACGCCCGGAACGCTTCGACCTGACGGCGGGCTGTTTCCTAATCAGTTCGTAATAAACTTCGTCCCGACGGCAGCCGGAACGCGCTCCGCGACGGTTACCATCGCGAACAACGATTCGGACGAAGACCCATACACTTTCACGATTCAGGGCATGGGTGTAGCACCTGTGCCGACCATCACGACTCTCAATCCGTCGTCCGGTCCGACAGCGGGCGGGAACAGCGTGACGATAACGGGCACGAACCTTTTAGGGGCGACCGGCGTCACATTTGGCGGAACTGCATGCCCGATCGGGAGTGTTACAAGCACGGAGATCGTTTGCACGGCCCCGGCCAAACCTGCGGGATTGGTCGCTGTCGTGGTGACAACGCCAGGCGGGACGGCGAATACGACTTATGAATACGTCGCACCGGCGACGCCGACGCTTGGCACATATCCGCCGACGACCGTCGATTTAAGTGACAACGTCACGGTCACGCCGAGTGCCGCACCGACCGGAACGACGAGTATCAACGTTTCGGCTCCGACGAGTTTTATCGGCAAACTGACGGCCGATCCCGTGACGGGTGTAGTGCGTATTACAAACGCTCATCTCGCGAAGATCCCAGCTGGGGCTTATACGATCACGGTAAAGGCATTCGGCCCGGGCGGTTCGACGACGGCGACATTTAGCCTAACGGTCACGGCGACGGCTTGTTCCGGGATTTCGGGCTTCATACCGCCGGCCACGCCTGAAGTTACGATTGGAACAAATCCGCGTTCAGTCGCGATAGGAGATTTTAATGGCGACGGCAATCAGGATTTGGCCTCAGCGAACTTTGCTTCAAACAGCGTCTCGATCCGTCTCGGAGACGGCAGCGGCGGATTCACTTCGCCGGCCACACCTGAGGTTACGGTTGGCGGTTCTTCTTTTTCAGTCGCGATAGGAGATTTTAATGGCGACGGCAAGCAGGATTTCGCTTCGGCGAACGCGAGTTCAAACAACGTCTCGATCCGTCTTGGAGACGGCAGCGGCGGATTCACCTCGCCGGCCACGCCTGAAGTTACGGTTGGCGCAAATGTGCTTTTAGTCGCGATCGGAGATTTTAATAGCGACGGCAATCAGGATTTCGCAGCGGCGAACTTTAATTCAAACAATGTCTCCATCCGACTTGGAGATGGCAGCGGCGGATTTACTTCGCCAGCCACGCCTCAGGTATCGGTTGGCACAAATCCGCGTTCAGTCGCGATAGGAGATTTTGATGGCGACGGCAATCAGGATTTCGCTGCAGCGAACTCTGCTTCAAACAGCGTCTCGATCCGTCTTGGAGACGGCAGCGGCGGATTCACTTCGCCGGCCACACCTGAGGTTACGGTTGGCGGTTCTTCTTTTTCAGTCGCCATAGGAGATTTTAGTGGCGACGGCAATCAGGATTTCGCTTCGGCGAACGCGAGTACAAACAACGTCTCGATCCGTCTCGGAGATGGCAGCGGCGGATTCACGTCGCCGGTCACGCCTGAAGTTACGGTTGGAGCAAATGTGCATTCAGTCGCGTTAGGAGATTTTAATGGCGACGGCAATCAGGACTTCGTTACTGCGAACTTGAGTTCAAACAACGTCTCGATTCGTCTTGGCGACGGCAGCGGCGGATTCACCTCGCCGACCGTGCCTCAAGTAACGGTTGGCACTGCTCCGTATTCAGTCACGATAGGAGATTTTAATGGCGACGGCAATCAGGATTTCGCTGCGGCGAACTTTAATTCAAACAACGTCTCCATCCGACTTGGAACGTGCACATTGCCGACACCGACCGTCACTAGCGTCAATCCGACGTCGGGCCCGACTGCGGGCGGTAACAGCGTTGTCATCACCGGAACGAACTTTACCGGAGTGACCGCTATCACATTCGGCGGAAACAACGCGACTCCGTTCAATGTCGATAGCCCAACGCAAATCACCGCGACGGCACCGATGCAGGCGGCGGGAGCCGTCAGCGTCGAGGTTACAACGCAGGGAGGCACGAATGCTCCTAATACGCTCTACACATACGAGGACGAAACGACCGTAACAGTAGGCGGCGGGAATCTGACGATAACAGATACCAACGGCGGAACCTCGAACGACAACATAACGATCGCCTGCTCCGGAGCCGACATCACGATCACGGATGCGGCCAACGGTTTGAACCAGACCGTGCCGCTAGCTTCGGTCACCGGCTCGATCACGATCAACACGCTCGGCGGCAACGATACGCTGACGGTCGATCTGTCCGGCTGCGACTTTATTCCGGCCGGAGGACTGTTCTTTAATGGCGGAGCTGCGGGTGACGACGCCCTTAATATCTCGGGCTACTCGGGCGGTACGACAACGTACAACTACACCAACGCCAACGATGGCAGCGTCGTCATGGCCGGCGGTACACGCACAGGCACGATAACTTATACCGGCCTCGAGCCAATTGTGAATTCGGGAACCGCGGCCGACGTGATCTTTAACTTACCGGCGGCGGCTAGTACCGCAGTACTCGAGGACGACGGAACGGCCGGGAACGGCATTTCGCGACTCAGAAGCGCGAATGGGACTTTCGAGACGACAGATTTCGCGAACCCGACGGGTTCGGTAACGATAAATCGTGGCAATGCCACGGATACGCTGACTGTAACCGCCCTGCCTGACTTCAATGCCGGTCTCACCATTGGGGCGGCGGGCAGTCCGCTGGCCAGCATCGCGTTTAACGGCGCGGTATCGCTTGCCTCGGGTAAGAGTCTCAGCGGATTTGCATCCGGTGCGATCGGCGTTTCCGGTGCGATCTCTACAACCGGCGGTGGGTCCATCAGCCTTACGAGCGGAGCCGACCTTACGGTCGAAGCAGGAATCAGTGGCATTCAGTCGACGAATGGCATCATCTCCCTGCAAGCGGGACAGGATCTGTTACTCGGAACCAGTTCGAATTTTGGGGATGTGCGGGGCAATGGTCTGTCATTGTCCGCAGGCCGCGACATCGTCGTGGTCAACGTGACATTCGTGCAGGCTGATGGGGTGCCCGGTGTCGGAGCCACGGCCGGGCGGAATATCACCATACAGGGCGATTCCCTGGTCAACGCTAACGCGGGATCGGCCCCAGTGAACCTCACGACGGGCACGGGCGGTATCCTGACCATCAACAACCCTAACGGTACGTCAGGTTCGGCGAGCAACGGCGGGTCGATCACCGTCAATGCGGATGACGTCGTGCTGACGTCCGGCAGTCTCGGCACAACCGGCATCGTAAATGTCCGGCCTGTATCCGTTGGCCGCTCGATCGACCTGGGCACGAATTCAGCGGGCTTGCTCGGCTTAACCGACGCCGAGATCGACCGTATTGCGGCAGGAACGTTGACTATCGGTAGTTCCAGTACAGGTGGGATTTCGTTTACCAATGGCCCGATCGATGTTACTGACGGACCAGTCATAACTATCTTGAATTTAACGACGGGCGGAACCGGAATTACTAGTAATCCGACCGTCGGGGTTCTGGATGTGATTGCGGGCCAGCTCAATCTTAGCAGCAGCACGGCCATTAGTGCTGACATAGACGCAACAACGCTGGTCAGCGGTTCGACCGGGGCTCAGATTTTGAGCGAGGCCAACGCCGTTACGTTAGGCACCGGCGGAATCAACGCTACTGTTGCTTCGCCTGTAACACTCGTCAGCGGACGCTTCAACACAGTCGATGTGACCGGAGGTATTTTGGCCAGCACTGTTCAGGCACAGAGCGGAGCGACGATCGGTGGAACCGGTAGCTCCAATACTGGAAGTGGAAACACGATACAAAGCGGAGCGTTCGTGTCTCCCGGAACGAGTCCGGGTATTCTCACTTTGAACGCGCTAACGTTCAGCGCCGGATCGACGCTGGACATTGAGATAGGCGGGACAACGCCCGGAAACGCGATCACAAACCATGACCAGTTAAATGTGCTCAGCACGGTCAACCTCGGCGGAGCGACGTTAAACCTTGCTCCATTTAACGGCTTTACTCCGACAGTTGGTCAGACATTCACCATCGTAGCCAACGACGGCAGCGATACGATCACGCAAACTTTCAACGGCCTCGCCGAAGGTGCTACGATCCCTAATTTCCTCGGTTCGGGTCTTGATGCGACAATCAGCTACCTAGGCGGAACCGGTAACGACGTTGTTCTGACCGCCGTGGCACAGCTGCCCGTAGATTTTGTAGTTGACAGGACGGACGATGGGGTGACGTTGGTCGATGCGTGTACGGCGGCGGCGAATGATTGCAGCCTACGCGGCGCGGTCGCGGCCGCCAACGCTGCTCCGGATGCAAACACGATCACATTCAACATTCCGACATCCGACCCCGGCTGCACCGGTGCGGCCTGCACGATCACGCTCGGCGGAACCCAGATAGTTACAACTCAAACTGTCACGATCGACGGGGCCGGTCCAAATGTGGTAACGGTCTCTGGCAATAATACGAGTCGTGTTTTTAGTATAGGAGCCGGTGCGACTGCGGCGATCAACGACCTGACGGTGGCAAATGGCACTGCTGACGGCGGCGGCGGTATTCAAAATCTTGCAACGCTTTCGTTGACCAATATGACGGTCCGCGATAATGCCTCTGCTGGTGGTGCATTTGGCGGCGGCGGAATTTTTACTCAGGGTGCATTAACTCTAACGAATTCAACGGTTCGAAATAACTCCTCTACAGCTATCGGTGGAGGGATATCTATACCTGCTGGTTCGATAATGATTACCGGTTCAACAATTAGCGGTAACACGGCAAATCAAAGCGGCGGGATTCATAACCAAGGGGTAATGACCGCAACGAACTCGACGATCAGCGGGAATAGCGCAACGTCTCTTGCAGGGGGAATTTCAAACATCGTCGGCGGGGCATCGCTGACGCTGCTCAATACAACTGTTAGTAATAATACGGGACAAGGCCTTCGGCAAAATGGCGGTACGAGCTTTAGCATGGTTAATACCATTATCGCGAACAACACAGCGGCCGACTGTTTTCGCGGAACAGGCACAGGGAATGCAACCAACAGCCTGATCGAAAGCGACCTCGGCTGTGTCAACGGCACAAACACGAACAACCTGACCGGCGACCCGCTCCTCGGCCCGCTCGCCGATAACGGCGGCCCGACACAAACGCACGCCCTGCTGCCCGGCAGCATCGCGATCAATGTCGGAAACAATTGCATCCTGACCGATACGTGTGCCGGGATCACGCTCGGATCCAATTTAACCACCGATCAACGCGGCATCACGCGTCCGCAACAGACGACGACCGATATAGGGGCATTCGAATCGCGAGGCTTCACGCTCGCGATTGCTACCGGAAGCGGTCAGAGCACATTCGTAAATACCAACTTTGCTGATCCGCTGGCCGTTACGGTCACGAGCGCATTTAGCGAGCCGGTTAACGGCGGGCAGGTTACATTCACGCCACCTTTAAGCGGTGAAAGTGCCGCTGTCGCCGGTAACCCAGCGACGATCGCGGGCGGAACCGCCACGAGTGGAAACGTCACAGCGAATGGAACGGTCGGAGGGCCGTATAATGTCGCCGCATCCTCAAATGGTGCATCACCAACGGTCGATTTTGCCTTAACAAACACAAATCCGCCCCCAATGATCACACCGGCGGCACCGGTTACACGCCAGCAAGGTTCGGCGGGTTCCAATTCTCCGATCGCAACCGTTAGCGATCCAAATCAATTGGCGGGAAGTCTAACTGTTACTGCAATGACAGTCCCGACCGACATATCAATAACGAACATTGTTAATAACAACGGATCGGTCACGGCCGACATATCTGCAGCCTGTAATGCCGTGGTCGGGCCGAACACGATCGTGCTGACGGTGAATGACTCCAACGGCGGTTCCGCCATGGCGAATTTCACTGTCAATGTCGCCACTAATACCCCGCCGGTGCTCACGTATACGAACCCGGCGGCGGTTGTACTCGGTCAGGGGGGAATAACCGTGAACCCGGCAACCGGACCAAGCGACAACGGCAGCGTGGCGAATATTGTTGTTCAGTCGACGGGAACGTTCACTGGCACCGTCTCGGTCAACGCGGCGGGAGTCGTCTCGATCTCAAACTCGGCACCGGTGGGTACGCATACGATCACGATCCGGGCGACCGACAACTGCGGAGCGACGACTGACTCGTCCTTTACGCTTGTCGTGAACAAGGCCAATACGTTGACGGTCATGTCTGCGGCACCGGACCCGACAGTGGTCGGGCAGCCTTATACC
>JBGSQW010000025.1:0-33231 GCA_041737885.1 Pyrinomonadaceae bacterium
ACGCCGCGTTCGCCGACGATGGTGTCGTAGCCGTTCGGGAATTTTTCGATAAATTCGTCAGCATTGGCGACACGGCAGACTTCCTTGATCTCATCGATATTAGCTTTAGGATTTGAGAATCGAATATTCTCGAGGATCGTGCCGTCGAACAGGAAGTTATCCTGTAAAACTACTCCCAGATGACGCCGATAGTCGCGGAGCTTTACGGTTTGAAGGTCCAGGCCGTCGATTTTGATCGTGCCGGGATCGTTCGCATTGTCAGTACCACCTGCGGTAGCGGGTGGGGCTTTCGCTGCGTCGGTTGATTCCCCACCCGCTACCGCAGGTGGTACTGACCCGACCGCCGAATTTGTCGGCTGTATAAAATTCAACACCAAACTCAAAATCGTCGATTTCCCCGAACCACTCGACCCAACCAACGCCGTCGTCGTGCCCGCAGGTGAGTGAAACGAAACCCCTTTCAGAACCGGAACGCCCGGATCGTACCCAAAATACACGTCCTCAAAATCGATTGTTCCATCGATCGTCGTCAGCGGGGCTTTATCCTTGTCCGTGTCGTCCTCGGTCGTCATCGCCATTACCTCGCGAATGCGGTCGAGGCCGGCGAGGGCTTCGGTGATTTGGGTTCCGATGGAGGTTAGCTCGATCACCGGCAACGCCAGCAAGAACGTGAACGAAATGTACATCAGAAAATCTCCCAGCGTCATCGTTCCGGCCTGCACGGCGTTACCGCCGATCAGGATCATGACCACCGCGATAGCTCCGATCACGATGGACGAAAACGACGATATCGCCGAGACGCCGGTGACGGATTTTGCGATATTGCGGAACAATTTATGAGCGCCGCGAGCGAACGAAAGCTCTTCGCGTTTTTCGGCGGTGTAGGCTTTGACGATGCGTATGCCGCCGAGGGATTCGGTCAGGCGGCCGGTGACCTCGGCGGTTATTTCACCGCGTTCGCGAAATATCGGCCGCAGGATCTTAAACGCATACATCAACGCCCCGCCAAAAATGATCAGCACGACCATCGTCGCGGCCGTGAGCTGCCAGTTCAGATAAAAGAGAACGCAGATCGAGATCGTTGCCGTGAGGGTGCTGCCGAGCAATTGCCCGAGCCCCGTTCCGACCAGATTCCGAATCCCCTCGGCATCGTTCATTATGCGAGAGATGAGCTTTCCGCTTTGCGTCGAATCAAAATACGAGATCGGCAGCCGCTCGATGTGGCGTTGAACCCGCATCCGCATGTTGGTGATCGCAAGTTGTGCGGCGACACCCAGGATCTGCGACAAAGCGAACGATGTAACGCCTTGAATTAACGTCGATATACCGATGGCAAGAGCGATCCATTTCAGCAACTCAAATCGTTTGTTCGTGAAAATCTCGTCACCGATGAACTTTGTCGAAGCGGGCAAAACCATCCCCGCGAGCCGCGAAACGAGCATCAAAACGCTACCGACGAGCAAACGCCATCTCGCTCCCCACATGATTCGCCGAGCCTCGGCCCACGCGCTCGAATAATCGACCTTCTTCTTTTTCTTTTCGTCTGCCATATCGGTATGACCTCAGTCTGATAACTGCGTGCGGCAAAGTCAACCATAACGCGAAGTTTGAACTCTGCACGAAGAGCGATAGAATTAAGCATTAAACCTCTTATATGAAACAGACCTACATCAACCAACTAAAAGACCTTATCGGTGAATCGGTCACGCTTAAGGGCTGGCTTTATAACAAGCGTTCGAGCGGCAAGCTCGTGTTTTTGCAGTTTCGCGACGGCACGGGAATCGTGCAGTGCGTTGTTTTTAAGCCGAATGACGAGGCGTTGTACGACCTCGCGGATTCGATCGGGCAGGAAAGCTCGATCATCGTCACCGGAACGGTCAAGGAAGACACGCGTTCGTCGCTCGGCGTCGAGGTCGATGTAACTGGCCTCGAAGTGCTGCAAAACGTCCACGATTACCCGATCACGCCGAAAGAGCACGGAACCGAATTCCTGATGGACAACCGCCATCTGTGGATCCGCTCGAAAAAGCAGCACGCGGTGCTGAAAATTCGGCATACAGTTATCAAAGCCGTCCGTGATTTCTTTGACGACGGCGGTTTCACGCTTGCTGATACGCCGATCTTTACACCGGCTGCGTGCGAAGGTACGACAACGCTGTTTGAGGTCGACTATTTTGGTGATGAAAAGGCATATTTGACGCAAAGCGGACAGCTTTATAACGAAGCGACGGCAGCGGCGTTTGGCAAAAGCTATGCCTTCGGCCCGACTTTCCGTGCCGAAAAGTCAAAGACCCGCCGTCACCTGACCGAATTCTGGATGGTCGAACCCGAAGTCGCCTACGCGAGCTACGAAGACATGATGGACCTCGGCGAAGCGATGATTCTAAAGGTCGTCGAACGCGTGCTAAATGACCGTCAGGAAGAGCTGAAAACGCTCGAACGCGACACAACAGTACTCGAAGCCATCAATTCCCCGTTCCCACGTCTGCATTACGACGATGCCGTCAAAATGCTGCAGGAAGGCCATGCAAAGGGCGAGCTTGAGAACAATTTCGAATGGGGCGGCGATTTCGGAGCTCCGGATGAGACGTATCTCTCGACGCAGCACGGCAAACCGGTCTTCGTCCACCATTTCCCGGCGGCGATCAAGGGTTTCTACTTCGAAGTCGACCCCGAACGCCCCGAATGCGCCCTCGGCATCGACCTCCTCGCCCCCGAAGGCTACGGCGAAATAATCGGCGGCGGCGAACGTGCCGCAAACCTCGATTACCTCATCGAGCAGCTAAAACACCACGGCCTAGACCAGGCAACCTTCGAATGGTACCTCGATCTGCGAAGATATGGTTCGGTTCCCCACGCGGGATTCGGAATGGGAATCGAAAGATGCACGGCGTGGATGGCGGGAATTGAACACGTTAGAGAGACGATTCCGTTTCCGAGGATGTTGTATAGGTTGAGACCTTAGGATCGAACAAATGAGCGAAGTTGAGGAACTCACGAAGCTGTTTCGCAAGCTTGGAGCCGATGATCCGGAGAGCTGGGCTTCCTCCCAGGTTAATGAAGGTATCAATCAGTTAGGCCGTTTCGTCTTTCTGCGTGAAGCGTGGGCATTGGTAATTTCCGAGGATGATCATCGCTGGATCGATGGTGAGATCAAGGCGTCCGAATTGAGCCCGGAAGCTCCGACATCGGGCACCGGTAAAGCTCTTAAGAACCTCATCGACAAGGGATGTGACAAACAGGACATCTCAGATGCGGTCCGCGGTATGCAATATGAACTGTTGTTCAGATTGTGTTATCTGCTCGAATGCCCCGACGAGCTTGAACAAGAGTTGGGTGAACTTTCCTGGGGACTGATGCAGTTAGATTCGGACGGACAGCCGATTGCCTACATCCAGGCGTTGCACGAATCGGTTTTGGGAATGGACCCAACCGGTCGCGAGATGCGTCCGCGAACGGAAGCCTATTGATGATGACGAGATCGAGGTATCAGAAGAATGAGCACGTACACCGCAAAGATCAATTGGAGATCCGACTCACCCGAAACATTCACAAAGAACCGCTATACGCGCGGCCACGAATGGGAGTTTGATGGCGGGGTGACTGTTCCGGCAAGTTCTTCGCCGCATTCGGTTCGGGTTCCGTATTCGGTTGAGGCGGCGGTTGATCCGGAGGAGGCTCTGGTGGCGGCGGCTTCTTCGTGTCATATGCTGACATTTTTGTGGCTGGCGGCGACGGCGGGGTTTAATATTGAGTCGTACGAGGACAATGCAGTTGGCGAGATGACAACGGGCGAAGGCGGCAAGCAGTGGCTCACGACGATCACGCTCGACCCTCAAATTGCATGGACGGGCGACAAAATCCCGACCGCCGACGAGATCGCTCACCTCCACCACGAAGCTCACGAAAAATGCTATATTGCGAATACCATCAAGTCAGAGATCGTTATCCGAAATAACAACCACTAGGGGGAATATGAAAGCACTCCGACTTTTCCTTTTCACGCTCTTTCTCTTCACTGTCACGCTTTCCGGGCAGACGCTCGTTAAGTCCGAGCTAAACGGCTCAATGTCTTCCGCCGAGTTGAACGAGCGAATGACGAAACTGTTCGGCGGGCTAGCACCACCGGCGACAGAACGTGACGTCGACCTGCACAAGATCACATACACATCGATCGACGTAAACAAAAAGAAGGTTAATCTCACAGGCCTCGTTGTGTGGCCAGTGGGCGGTGCTCCGAAAGGGATGGTTGTTTATTGTCACGGAACGACCGTCGACCGCGACCGTTCACCCTCAAAATTTAAAGGAAAAGGCGAGGCTCCGGAAACTGTCGAGGCGATCACCGGCTTTGCGACTGGCGGTTACGCGGTGATATTGCCAGATTACCTGGGTCTCGGCGATCACAAAGCAGCTCACCCTTACCCCCTGAGCGTGGTCAACGCTCGTTCCGGAATGGACATGATATCAGCCGCCCGTGCTTTTGCCCGGCAGAAGAATTACGCGATCGGCCGCGAGCTTTTCATCACGGGATATAGCGAAGGCGGCGGTGTAGCGATGGCGTTGACTCGCTCATTACAGTCGTACATGAACGAGGAGTTTCAGGTCACCCGCAGTGCCCCGGCGAGCGGGCCGTATGATCTTTCGGGAACCACCCGCGAGTTCATGCTGCAGGAAACCGGCGAACAGGTCGGCTTTGTTTTGCGGCTTTATCTGATGTCGTACGCGACCAATTATCTGAACAAGGAAAAAGGTCTCAAGCTGAATACCTTTTATAAACAAGCTCTGGCCAACGCACTCGGAGTCAACTATCGGCTAAACCCTTCGGACGAGGGCGTTCTCAAAA
This sequence comes from Pyrinomonadaceae bacterium, assembly GCA_041737885.1. Taxonomy (GTDB): domain Bacteria; phylum Acidobacteriota; class Blastocatellia; order Pyrinomonadales; family Pyrinomonadaceae; genus OLB17. The sequence goes on from JBGSQW010000025.1 coordinate 4,844, forward strand.
ATATCGGGCTCACGACGACGCTGATGCGTTCAAAAAATCAGCTTTCAAATGTACTGCAGCCGGCATTTCTACGAGATATGAAAGCCAACCGGAAGAGCAATCCATTCGTGCGGATGCTTCACGAAAACGACGTATACGATTGGACGCCGACACGGCCGATGCTCATGATATACGTCGATAAGGACTTCATCGTGAGTCCTGAGAATACTGAAAAGGCATACCGAACAATGCGATCTCGCGGTGTCAATGATCAGACTCTCAGAAAACTGATGCTTCCTGCGAGCTATGACCATTTGACCGGGATAGCACCGGCTATCGCGTTGGCTCGGGCATATTTTGACGGTGGGTTTGCGGCTGTTCCGGAGGCCCGTTGATTTTCTATGACCAGAACCGTCGAACTCATCCTAACCGCGACCGAATCGTACCTTCCCGGCGATTTTGTCGTTTACCGTGCTCTGCCGAGACGGGAGCTGCGGCGGGTCGGCGGGTTTGTGTTTCTCGATCATTTCGATCAGCCCAACGTCACGCCCGAGCTTTTTGACGTCCCGCCGCATCCGCATATCGGGTTGCAAACTGTGACGTATTTGTTTGAGGGTGAGATCTATCACACGGATTCGCTCGAGAACGAGCAGCTCGTAAAAGCCGGTGAAGTAAACTGGATGACCTCCGGCCGCGGCATTACGCACGCCGAGCAAGTGACAAACGTTCAGCCCAGGATTCACGGCCTGCAAAGCTGGGTTGGGCTGCCGCATGACAAGCGACAGGTTGATCCCGCATTCGACAACTTCCCTGCTGATATGTTGCCAAAGATCGAACTCGAAGGTGTCTCGATCACGGTCATCGCCGGCGAACTGCACGGCCACATTTCACCGATCCCGACCTATCAGGAACTAAGTTATTTCGACATCTCGGCGGAAGACGGAGCAACGGTTGAGTTGACAGTTCACTCCGAACACGAGCTCGCCGTTTACGTCAGCGAAGGCTCGATAGGGATTGACGGCACGGTCGTTAAGCTACACGACTTGGCGAAACTATCGGCGGGCGAAACGCTCACGTTCAAAGCCGCCGAAAAAGCCCGATTTATAGTCTTCGGCGGCGAACCGCTGCCAGATCCGACCGTGATCTATTGGAATTTTGTGACTGACTCAGTTGGTGAAGCGAAACAGGCGGCGATAGATTGGCAGGATGGTAAGTTCCCTGTCGTCAGCAAATACCGGAAATTCACGTCCACAGACCTCGGCGACGAGGCCGAACGGATGCAGTTGCTCTAAACAGAATTTATGCAGGATGAATGGACCTATCACAGGTCGAAAAAATACGACAAACAGAAGATGCGTTGGCATTTTGTAACACGGTATTTCTACGTCGAAGATGGCGAGGATGAGCCTCGTGAGCTTTATTTTCGCAACGACGACGAGACCGAGTTCGGGATGCTCAGATTTGAGAAGATCAAGGACAATCCGTACCGCGATTGGGACTTTGTGATGAACAAGATCCTTATGAATCTGCCATTCCGCCGCTCCTTGCTCGATGAAGAGACGAAATCGATTTGGCGAAAGAACTGGAAATAATGCCTGAGCCCGTTGAAATCTCCTGCGACGATCTCGATGAAGCCATCGAGCAGCATAAATCTCGTGGTTTTCGTCTCGACATGATCTTTCCCGCCGATTCGCCTAGAGAGGCGTTGATGTCAAAAGGCCTCGAGAGCGTGAGGCTTGTTGCCGGTCCTGCGTCCAAAGCACAAGGCATCGAATCGCGGAGCTCAGAGGTGCTTGGACCTTGGACTTTGGACTTTGGACCAAAGAGCGACAGCGAGTGGATCATCGGCCGTGCCGGAATGGAATACCGTGACCTGATTCCCGGCCGACTTGGAGGCAAGGTGATCGCTTCGCATATTCGTCTGCCGTTCGGTGGCGAGGTTCCTGATTCGGTGCATTACCACAAGATCGATTTCCAGATGATCTATTGTGTTCGGGGACGGATCAAGGTTGTTTACGAGGGGCAGGGAGAACCGTTCTGGCTCGAAACCGGCGATTGCATCCTCCAACCGCCGGAGATTCGGCATCGCGTTATTTATTCTGACGCAGGAGCAGAGGTCATCGAGGTGACTTCGCCTGCGGAACATGAGACGTGGATCGATCACGACTTGGAGTTGCCGACGGATGAGGTCGATAATGAAAGGCTCTTCGGAGGTCAGAGATTCGTTCATTCTCAGCCTGAGACCGCTGAATGGAAACCTGTGGCGGGTCAGGATGTGGTGATTCGGGAAACCGGGATCTTTGAGGCAAGCGGGCGGTTATTTGACGTTCGAGTTTTTCAAAGGCCGTCGCAATTGGGCTCAAAGGAATGGATCGGGATTCAGCAGGCCGGGTCGAAAGGATTTACTTATCCATTAGGGCCTGGAGAAACGTTGGTGGTGGATTTTACGCTTTAGGGATGAGTAACCACGAAATAACACTAAAAATCTTACAGTCGTTTTCGTGCTTTTTGGTGTTATTTTTTGGTTAAAGAATCCCTATTTCTTCTTCGCTACCTCGCTTCCCAGAGCCTTCGACGTTTTGAATCCCCATTTGCCGTCTAGCGTGCCGTCGGGTTGGATGTCGTAGCCGACGAATGAGCATTGTTTGCCGCCAAAACCGACTGCGACCAGGTTACCTGCTCTGATGCCGAAGCCTTCGAGCGTGTCGCCGGCATCCCAGTTGAACTGATAGCCGAGGCCTTCTTTCTTGACGGCGAGTTTGCCTTTGTATTCCTGGCCTTCGGGATTTTTTCCGCTGATCTCGTATTCGCCTTCGAGATCGCTGCCGGATTTACGAACGGCTTTCTCGGTCTCCATCTTGTTTTCGCCCCAGTAGCCGACCTTGCCGTCGAGCGAACCGTCTGCGTTGACCTTGTAGAGCACGACACCACACCCTTCGCCGTCTTTGCCAGTCGTAAAGGCAACGGCAACCGAGCTGTCATTCGTCACGCCCACGCCATCGTAAACGTTGCTTCCCGATTTCCACGAGAATTGATACACATCCTCACGCGAAGTCACCGTCAACGCCGCTTTATATGCTCCGCCGCCATCAGGATTTGTTCCGTTGGCGTCATATTCACCCGCGATGTTTTTCGGAGCGGCCGGAGCCGGAGTGTTAGCGGTTGCGGTATTAGCGGCAGTGTTATTTGCCGTTGTTGTATTTGTCGAATTTGTCGTGACGCTGCCGCTGCAGCCGATTCCGACGGCGGCGATCGCGGCGAGCGAGACAAAGAGTGTAAAGATCGAATTGTTACGTTTCACTAAAGTTCTCCTTTCGGGTTGATTGGTTATCGAGATTTGCCGATTATAATAGGACAGAAGCCAGAAGTAATCCAATCAAACGAGGTTGATTTATATGCGATCGTTCAGAGCCCGGCTGTTTTGTCTGTTCATCCTTCTATTATCGAGTTCTACGTTGTTCGCACAACAGCCGGTCCGCGATCTAAAGCCGACCGTCATTTTGATCTCGCTTGACGGTTTTCGATGGGATTATCTCGACAAATACAGTCCGCCGACGCTGAAAAAACTCGCAGATCGAGGCGTGCGGGCAAAATGGATGATCCCATCCTTCCCTACTAAGACCTTTCCAAACCACTACACAGTCGTCACAGGACTCTATCCTCAGAATCACGGCATTGTTGAGAATAGCGTTTATGACTTCGACACGACTCTTACGATGTCAAAACGCGAAGAGGTGCAGAACGGCCGTTGGTGGCTCGGCGAACCTATTTGGGTCACGGCGGAAAAGCACGGACAACGAGCTGCGAGCATTTTCTGGCCCGGGTCGGAAGCAAAGATCTCGGGCGTTTCTCCGAGCGATTGGTTGGTCTATAACGGCGATATGCCGAATACGCTGCGAGTGGATCGTGTTCTAAAATTCCTCGACCGGCCCGCCGCGACACGCCCGACGATCATTACGACATATTTTTCGACGACTGATGATGTCGGTCACGAATTCGGCCCTGATTCCGAGGAAACGAAATATTCCGTACATGAAGTTGACGGTTATATCGAGCGTCTAATGACCGGGTTAAGAAAGCGAGGGCTCGAAAACAAGGTAAACATAATCATTACGTCCGATCACGGAATGGCTAATGTCGATGTGCGAAAGATAACCTTCCTCGACGAATACTTTGACACCGCGGCGATGGCTGAACGGATCCTGTGGAACAGTGAAATAATCCAGATATTTCCAAAACCGGGCAAATTGGACGAAATTTACAGCAAGATCAAAGATCTAAAACACACGACCTGCTGGAAAAAAGGTGAAATACCCGCTCGCCTGAATTACAACGACGGAAGCCGTGTCGCTCCGATTATCTGCTCAAGTGAATTGGGCCGGATGACAAACAATCACGAATGGTACGACCCGTGGTTCAAACGCCTCGACGCCCCCGAACGCCCCCGCGGAGCCCACGGATACGACAACAAGTACCAGGAAATGCAAGCAACCTTCATCGCCCACGGCCCCGCCTTCAAAAAAGGTTTTGTTGCCGAACCGTTTGAAAATGTTGAGGTTTACAACATCATGTGTAAGATATTGGGGCTGAAAGCTGCTAAGAACGATGGTAATCTGGATAAAGTGAAAGGAATGCTGAGATGAAAAGGTTAATTGGACAGTGGGTCAGTTTTAATTTTCATTGCCGTTGCCTTAAGGCAACGGATTGAAGGTTCGCCCCGACATCCCGCGTTTGGTCCAACGGAGTTGGGCCAAACGCTAGGGGGGCCCTATATTAAAATCTTATCCGTCGGCTAAAGCCAACGGCAATATAAACCCACAAATATTCAAAATGACCCACCACCCACTAATTGTAATAATTTTAATCGTTTTATCCCTTCTTACGACCGGCTGTCGGTTTTTTGAAGAACTTGGAAATCCATATCCGACTGATGCGGAGATGGAGAAACGGTTTAATGATAATCGCGCAGCTTTTGATGAACTTGTCCAGATGTACAAGGAAAACGCGGAGTTGTGGCAATTCGATTCTGACGGAAAAGCACTGCTGGATTTCGGCAAGCCCACGTCACTACCTCAAACGAGAGCCGACAGGTATCGCGAGTTAATGAAACAAACCGGTATCTTAACTATTAATCGTTATCACCCATCAGAAGGCCAGTCACCAAGCCCTACGATCTACATGAGAGTTTGGCTGGTTCCAAACATGGTCATAGGAACAAAGGCCAAATTTTACGTCTACAAACTTGGCGGTGGAACAAGGTCAGTTGAGTCGCTCGACAAAAGTTACAGGTCGGGTCAGGATGCTAACCATTCCAAGAAGATAAATGAAGACTGGAGTTTGTTTTTAGACATATGGTAAATACTTAGGCTGTAGAAACTGCATCCTCAAAGGATAGTCAATATGAAATTCCCTAGAGCAATCACGATCCTCTTATGTTTATTCCTACCAAACTTAATTTCGGCTCAAACCCAAACCAGGCCGCCTGATACATCTCCGCACAAGAGTGAATTTGTCACAGTCAACGGCGTAAAGCTCAATTATCTAGATTGGGGTGGTTCTGGCGAGGCGATATTGTTTTTGCACGGGTTTCCGGGGAGTGCTCATAACTTTGACGAGTTGGCTCCGAAGTTTGTGGATAAATTCCGGGTCGTGGGGCTTTCGCGAAGGGGCCACGGGCAGTCGGAGAAGGTTGAGACGGGCTACGAGATCGAGAATCTGGTAAAAGACATCACGCAGTTCCTCGACCACATGAAAATCTACCGCGTAAATCTCGTCGGCTTTTCGACCGCCGGTGACGAACTCACTAAATTTGCCAATCTCTATCCCAAACGCGTTATAAAACTCGTCTATCTCGAAGCGGCGTACGACAAAACCGATCTCGTTGCATTAGAAGCGAAAGATCCTCTGTTAGACCCGCAAACCCGCCAAAATTCACCAAGATAGAAGAAGCGATGATGAAGATGCAGGACAATTTTGTGCCGGACTATCGCAAGTTGAAGATGCCTATTTTGAGTTACTACGCGATCTTTGAGCAGCATTGGAGATTAAAACCGGACACCGATCCCGCGATGAAACTGCGCATGAAAGAATTTACGGAAAAAAACATCCAGCCGCGTCAGTGGAAGAACATAAATCAAATGAAAAAACAGGCACCCCACGCCAAAGTCGTAGTTTTTCGCGACAGCGACCACAATTTTTACATCGATCCGAAGCTAAAAGATAAAGTGGCAGCTGAAATACGGGAATTTTTATTGAAGCGCTAATATATTCGAATGACAAACAACAGTAATACACTAACTGCACAGCCGAATCTTGTCCTTCCTGCTCTCGAAACAAAGGCGATCGCGATCCAGATCGCATTTTTGGCTTCTGCGGCGTTCGTTTTACCTGCGTTGGCTCATTTGACGGGGCTTCCGACGCGGGTTTTACTGCCGATGCACTGGCCGGTTCTGCTTGCGGGGCTTTGTTATGGATGGCGCTCGGGGTTTTTGATCGGGCTCGCGGCTCCTTCGCTTAGCTATCTGCTTTCCGGAATGCCGCCGTTGTTTGTTTTACCGGCAATGACCGTGGAATTGGCCGCGTACGGCCTAATTGCGGGGCTTGCGAGACAGAATTTGGGCCTTAACACTTTTCTTTCCTCCGCACTTTCACTTATCGGAGGCCGCGTCGTTTTTCTCGCAACAATTTTTGCGATCGGCAGCGTTTCTACGACCTTTGGGGCGTATTTACAGACGTCGATGCTTCCCGGCCTTCTTGCGGCGATAGCTCAATTGGTTTTGTTATCACTTCTCGCAAACTGGTGGGTCGGCCGAGAGCAGAATTCTGCCGCGCGGGAAGTATGAGATTCATCAATAACTTCTGTTTTTATTCGCTAATTATACTGCTCAATTGCTCGGCGGCTTTTGCCCAGGTCGAGGTTAGATCGCCAGGCTATTTTCTGCCTTCTCCAAAAGGCTGGGTTACAGAAAAGATCGAGTTCCCGCTTGGATTTGCACCTGAGATCAAGTTTAGCGGCGTCGAAGATATTCGGTTTACCAAGGGTTGGAGCGATCAGAAGAGTGCGGAGTTTTTTTCCTATCTTTTTATCTGGTATGTAAACGAAAACCCGGCTCTCACGGAACAAAATCTGCGGGAAAATACTCAGATGTATTTCGACGGGCTTACAAAAGTGGTAGCCAAGGGCAAAAATATCCCCGAAAAAGACCTTATGCCGGCCGCCGCGACATTTACAAAAGACAAAACACCTTCAAAGGCCAGATCCGCATATTTGACGCCTTTTTCACTACTCGAATGCTGACGCTAAATGTCCTCGCCGAGGCAAAACACTGCAAAAAGCAGAACAAACACGTTCTCATCTTCCAATTCTCACCCCAAAACTCCAGCCATAAAGTCTGGAAAGACCTAACAACCGTTGCTCGGGATTTTCGATGCGATCTCTAACTTCCTACAAACCTGTTATGGTTGTCGCAGATCGATCACGTCCATCACCGCGTACAAAATATAGGAAAAAATATGAACAGCACGACCCAGGTTCGTGTCTAGGTAAGAAGTGAGAAGAATAATTATGCTTTGCCGCGATTGTTCGTCACCGTACAGTCGGGGGGGCATTGTGAGGTCTATTCTTTTCATATGAAACTCAGAAGAATACCGGTTCCATTTATGTTTGCGATGTTTCTCAGCGTGGCGGCGGCTGGGGTTTCGGCTCAGGATGGCTGGGTCAAACTGGCGGAGAAGGATGTTGATTTTAACATCGATCACGACACGGTCGGGGCGGAAAGCAAGGGGGCGATACGCGAGATCCACGTTCGCGTTATGTACGCTCCGATCAAATTTCGCAAGGTAGTCATTCACTACAAGGACGGGCTTAAGAAAGAGGTTGAGTATCTGGAAAACGTCGAGGTCGGAAAGTATTCACGCTCGATAACCTTCGAGGGCGACGGCCATCTGATCAAATCGATCGACTTTTGGTACGAAACCGACAAGCTGGAAGGTAAAAAAGCTAAGGTTGAATTCTACGGAAGGTAACAGCGATTTAACCTCATAATAGCTCAGCAGGCGAAAGCAGGAAATTAGGCGTAAAGCGCGCCAAACACAATTCCTCCTTTCGCCTGTTTCACGTTTTTATTGATTATTTCTACGAAAAGCGGGGCGAAAACTGTTTCCGCGTTCCAGCATTTTTATCGAGCGGTCGAGTTGTGGAAGGGCTCGATTGATAAAATTTACCTGCTCTTTGACCGTCGGGTCTGATGCAAAGCGTTTTACGAATTGCTGGCCCGCGTCGAATGCCGTTTTGCGGCTTTGCAGATCTACGCGTGAGAACGTAGAGATAAATGCGGTGTAAAGTTCTCTCTTCTCTTTTACCTCGAGAATGGCTCGTCGTGCGGGTTCCGGCATGCCTTCGCGGATCGCAACGAGAAGATCTTCCGACGCCTCTAAAAGCTTAAAAGCCCATTCTTCTTCGGATGACAATGCAAAATCGACGCCTCGCTTTTTTATTTCAGATATCAGATCAAGGTTCGCCTGGGCACTCAGCTCGGCGTCGTCTTGCGTGTAGGTAAGCCAGCGTTTTACTTCACGCCGGGAAACGGGTGAGCCAAAACCATCAGGATCGGCCGACTGCGAAAAAACAGCTGTCGACAGAAGTAAGGTTGTGATGCAGATGAGAATTAGCTGCCGCATAGGAAAACCCATCAGTGATAAAGATTCTCTGCCGCTTGTTTAGGTTGTTTGCGAACGAAATATTTATTTCGCACGCACCGTCAGCACCCTGATCTCGGGCGGTACCAGGAATCTGAAGGGCAACACGCTGCAGCCGATGCCGCTGGTGACGAAAAGATCGACGTTATTCTCACGGACGTGGCCGTACGCGTACTTTTGGCCAAAGAATGAAGGAACGACCGGACGTCCGAAGACCGGCATCCAAACCTGGCCGCCATGCGTGTGGCCGGAAAGCATCAGTTTCAGGTCGCCGGAAATAGAAAGTTCGCCGGAAATGATCGGTAAAAGGTCTGGGCTGTGCTGCAGCACGATCAAATTCCCTGTTCCACTCGCGTCAACGATCGCTTTTGCATCGGCTGAAGTCTCTTTCCAGCTTTTGTTTAGCTTCAGATGGTCGATCATACCGAAAATGCGGAGGCGTTTGCCATCTTTTTCGATCGCCGCCACCTCGTGACGAAGCACCTTGTAACCTACGCGAGCGAATTCGGAAGCGACGATGTCGTCGTTATACCATCCGTCATGATTTCCGAGCACCGCAAAAACGCCGTATTTGCTTTTCACGCCGGCGAGATTATCCGCGATCGTCTTCATCTCCATTTTCAACCCGACCTTTGCCACCGGCTGATCTTCGACAGTCTCAGAAACAAAATCACCCAGCATTACGACCATGTCAGCGTTGAGATCGTTAACGCGGGTGACGACTTCGCGAAGCCTTTCTTCGGTTACGCCATTGGAACCGCCGTGAATGTCGCTCAGCATGACGATCTTGAAACCGTCGAATTCCCTTTCCCACCCTTCGATCTTAAGTTCTGCCTCATTTGTAACCAAACGATTCGGCTCGATGAAATAGGCGTACCCGAGGCACGCAAAACCTATCAGGGCGAGAAGAACTGTGACGATAAATAGAGTTTTCTTCATGCCGCGATCGCCATGTCGCCCACGGCGACCACAAAATAATTATGAGATGCCGTATTCATTCCACCGCTCGTCGACGAGCTTAACAATATCTTCCCTCGCTTCAACTTCCTTCGGATACCACGGTTTCATTCGAGCATCGATAATTATCGGTGCGGAATATCCGATGTGATTGTTCTGCACCGTCATCTCCTTTGCGTAGATGTCCGATGCCGGATCGAACCGCGTCCAGGTCGCCCAGAGGAATTTTTCAGGCGTTTTGGCATAATCCGCGTCGTCGTGGATAACTACGACTTGCCAATCGTCGAATTTCCCCGCTTTCGCGATCCTTTCGGCCAGGTTTTTATCGTTTTCGTAACTGTCGCCTTCCACAACGATGCAGCCGCCGCAGAAAACCTCGGCCCGCGTGATGCCAGCGGGAATTTCGCCACGAAATTCTCGTGCGAGTTCCCTTTTCGCTTCGCCAAAGCCCATGAGGATCGCTTTGCTGCCGTGGTTGATTTTGCCGCTCGCGTAATCGAGCGTATCGAAGGCCGTCTGGCTGAAAATGAACAGATCACGATGCCATTCGGCATGCGCGAGGATGTGTTCGAACAAAGATCTAAAGTCGCGAAGATCCTGCGGTTTATCAGTGAGCAGCAGAAACTTTGTTAGAGAAAGCTGTCCCTCGCCCAAGATTCTAAATCCGGCCGACAATCCTTCGCGGGCGTATCGATCTTTGACGACGGCGGCAGACAGAGAATGAAACCCGGTTTCGCCATAACTCCACAGATCTCGAACGCCCGGCATCACGAGAGGAAAAAGCGGCGACAAAAGCTCCTGCAAATAATCGCCAATAAAGAAATCTTCCTGCCGTGGCTTCCCGACGACCGTCGCGGGATAAATTGCATCCTTACGATGGAAAACGGCGTCTGCACGGAACACAGGATAATCATGAACGAGCGAATAATATCCGTAATGATCGCCGAAAGGCCCTTCGGGACGGCGTTCGTAGGGAGCGACGCTGCCACAGATGGCGAATTCGGCTTCAGCGATCAGGCGATGACGGCTTTCTCCAAGCGGATTCTTAGCCGTCGCGATCTTTCCGTCATTAAGCAGCGAGGCAAGCATTAGTTCGGGAATGTCCTCGGGAAGCGGTGCAATTGCCGACAATATCATCGCCGGAGCTCCGCCGAGGAATATTGTGACAGGCAGCGGTTTGTTTTGCTTCTCCGCTTCAAAATAATGAAAGCCGCCGCCTTTGCCGATCTGCCAATGTATTCCCATGGTGGTTTTATCGTAACGCTGGATGCGGTACATCCCGAGATTATGTTTGCCGCTGACCGGGCTTTCGGTATAAACGAGCGGCAGCGTCACAAAATGTCCGCCATCTTCGTGCCACAGTTGTAGAAGCGGGATCTTCTCGAGATCGACGGTCGATTGGCGGTTTTCGAGCACCGGTGCGGAACTTACATTCTTTGTTCCAAACTTCAATGCCGAAAACGCGAGGTCGCGATATTCCCAGAGCTTCGCGGGTTTTGGCGGCAAAAGGTTTTCGGCGGCGTGGACGGCTCGCTTTACGAAATCGAGAGGTTTGGACCCGAATGCGAGATCTATTCTCTTGCGCGTTCCAAATAGATTTGTAACGACGGGAAATGCGGAACCTTTTACGTTGGTAAAGAGCAGAGTTTTCCCCTGTTCGTCGATCACGCGGCGATGTATCTCGGCTATCTCAAGGTACGGATCGACCGCGGCTGAGATCTCGACGAGGTCGTTTTCTTTGCGGAGCGACGCGATAAATGTTCTTAGGTTACGATGCATAATTTGCTGTCACGCCAAGACTTAATTGAAGCAAAGCGGAAAAGAAACATCAAACCAGTGATAGACCAGGCTTTAATAAATTTAGCGTCGATGAAACCAAGAACTGATCTCGAGCATCATAGACTGCAAATTGACCCAAAATAGAATGTAGTGTTATGCAGAAAATCATACTTTCCATCACTCTTGCCCTGATCGTTTTTTCATACGCAACCGTCGAAGGCTTCGCCCAAACCCCTGAAGAAATGGACACGGCACAGAAGGCAGAACAGGCCGCCCGGAAAGCGTTTACGGAGAAAGCTTTTCCCGAATTCCTTACGCAAATGATCGCTGCCAACGCCGCCCGGCCCAATCATTCGAGGCTCATTTACAATCTTGCGACAGCGTACGTTCTGAACGGTGAGAATGAAAAAGCTCTGAGCCAAATCGAACGCCTCGCGAAAATGGGACTCGCGTTTGCGGTCGAAAAAGATCCGAACTTTAAGCCGATAGCTGAAAATGAACGGTTTAAGGCGGCTCAAACTGCGTTCGCAAAGAATCGTGAGCCTCTCAGCCGCAGTCAGAAGGCATTTTCCGTCGATGACAAAACCCTGATCGCCGAAAGCGTAGCTTATAACCCGAAAACGCAGACATTCTATATGGGTAGCGTGCATCAGCGGAAGATCATCGCTATTGATAAGAACGGCGTCACAACAGATTTCTCAAAACAGTCGGACGCCCTGTGGAGCGTTCTCGGAATGCGGGTCGATGCCGCACGCGGATTTCTCTGGGTATGTACGAGTGCGTTCCCTCAGATGCGCGGCTTTTCTGCGGAAGATAAAGGCCGGGCCGGAATATTCAAATACGAACTCGCGACAGGAAAGCTGCTCAAGAAATACGTTCTCCCGACTGGCGAAGCCCACGCTCTTGGTGACCTGATCGTTGACCGTGACGGCAATGTTTTCGCAACCGACAGCATCGCTCCGGTCATCTACCAGATACCGGCAAAGACCGATGCGATCGAGGAATTTATGCGATCGAAGATGTTTTCGTCTCTTCAGGGCCTGGCTTTCGATAATGCCGGGGCGAATCTGTTTGTCGCGGACTATTCGAAAGGCATCTTTCGAGTAAATCTATCTACTAAAGAGATCGTTCAGCAGAAACCGGCTGAGAACATTACATTGCTAGGCATCGACGGGATCTATCAACATAACGGTAGCCTGATCGCGATCCAAAATGGCGTTTCACCTAATCGCGTCATGCGGTTATTAATTGTCAAAGATCAGATCGTATCTCAGGAGATACTCGAAGCGAATCACCCCGATTTCGACGAGCCGACGCTCGGGGTTTTGGTCAGTGACGAACTCTATTTTGTCGCCAACAGCCAGTGGAACAACGTCAATGAAAAGGCCGAACTTGCCGCCGAAAAGCTGCGTTCACCAGTTGTTCTCAAGCTAAGGCTGAAAAAGTAACTACTTACGTAGGTTAGCTTTGCTCAAATCGATGTCGTCGGCACTTATCACTTCGACGGACACATTCGGAAAACGCTTTGCCAGGTCTTCCTTAAACAATGAATAGTCGCCGACGATGATCACATCGCCGCCGTACAGATATTCCGACGCGAATTCCTTGACCCGCTGACTTGTTACGCTGTTGATATCGCCAACGTAAGAGTTCAAATTCGTCGTCGGCAAACCAAATACATAGAGATCACCGATAGCCGCCGCGAGTCCGCCGCCGTTTTCAAGATTGCGGCTAAATCCTCCTGTCAGAGCTGCTTTACGCGGAATCAATTCTTCTTCGCTCACTGATGTCTCGACCATGCGTTTTAGCTCGGCAAGGATCAGGGTTGCGACCTCCGGGGCGGATTCATTCTTGGTTTGAACCTGAGCGCTAAAATTTGCTGATGAATTTCGCCAGACAAAACTGCTAAACGCCCCGTAGCTCAACCCACGTTTGATGCGGATCTCGGAATTAAGCCGCGATGAATAACCGCCGCCGAGGATCGAATTCAAAACCGAGGCTGTAAAAAACTTCGGATCCTTTCGGCTGATCGGAAACATCGGCTTGCCGTATGTCACGGCTGCCTGTCCGGACTTTGGCAGGTCAACGACTAGGATCCTTTTGAAGACGGGTGTTTGTCCCTGGGCGATAGTTGGTCCTGTTTCTGTTTTTGATCCACCTGCGGATCTTTTCCAGCCGCTGAAATACCGGTTCGCCATCGCAAAGGCTGTTTCTTTACTCACGTCGCCAGAAAACACGAGAACAGCTGAATCCGGGCTATAGTTCGCCTTGTAAAAATCAGATATCTCTTTGCCGGTGATCGATTCGACGCTCGCCTTGGTTCCTGTTGCGGGATGTTCGCCGAATGAATACTTGCTCACGACGTAATTTGCCAGCGATGTCGGCTGTTTTAGTTCGTACGTGAGGCCGTCGAGGGTTTGGGTTTTGATGAGGTCGAGCTCTTCTTTCGCAAACTTCGGATTAAGCACCACATCAGCAAGGATCGCCATCGCCTGCGGCAGTTTATCCGAGGTAACCGTCACACCAACAGATGTTCCAAGCCAACCTGCCGGATTGAAGATCGAACCGCCCAGAAATTCGATAGATTCCGCGATCTGCGTTGCCGTTCGCGTTTTCGTACCCTTTGTGAGCATCGCAGCGGTAATGTCGGCGAGGCCCGCCCTGCTTGCGGGCTCGGTGTTTGCACCTTTTTTGATCACGAGACGAACTGTGACGATCGGGCTTGCCGTGCGCCGAACGACGCTCACATTCAGGCCGTTTGCCAAAGTCTTCTCAGCGACAGCCGGGATCGAAACAGGTTTCGGCGGTCCGGGAATCGGCGGCAGCGACTGTGAGTAAAACGCCGGAGTCAGAAGGGATACGAGTGATAAAAGTACTAAAGATCTTTGTACGAGTCTCATTATTTCGCACCTCCTTCATTTGAGTAATAGATGACGACACGGTTGGTATCGGTGAAATACTTGATCATTACCCGTTTGATGTCGGCCGCGGTAACGGCCTGCAATCTGGCAACGGTCGTGTTTACCTTCTTGGCGTCGTTTTGATATGCGATCGCATTTTCGATCGCGATCGCCTTGCCATCGTTATTTTCACGCTCTTGTATCTCTCTTGCGATGATCTGGTTCTTGGCTTTTGCCAGTTCCTTTGCGGTCACGCCTCGTGTTTGGATCCGTTTTAACTCGGCGAGCAGAGCTTTTTCGAGAGCCTCGGCAGTCGAGCCTTCTGAACCGATAGCGTAGAGATAAGCCAGGCCGCCGTCAACCTTGTTGTCGAGCGAAAGCGTGGCGTCCTGAGCGATCTGCTGCTTGTAGACAAGGCTTTGATACAGCCTCGAACTTTCGCCAGCCGAGAGTATGTTGCTGGCGATGAGCAGCGGCAAAATATCAGCGTCGCTCGATCTCGGAGCCAAATAAGTGATCGCCACCGCAGGAAATGGCACGTTTTGACCTGTCGTTACATGGCGAACCTCTTTTGTACGTGCGGGTTCGGTCACGGTGACACGCGGTATCGAGCCCGTTGGTTTCGCGATGGCACCGAAATACTTGTCGGTCCAGGCATCGAACTGTTTTTGATCAAAATCACCCACGACGATCAGATATGCATTATCTGGGCGGTAAAATGTCTCGTAAAAAGCCTTTGCATCCGAAGGGGTTGCAGCATCGAGTTCAGCGAGGTTGCCGATGACGCCTCGTTTATACGGGTGTACGGTGTATGAAAGCCGTCCTATATTCTCGAAAAACTGGCCATATGGCTGAGCCAGAACGCTCTGGCGAAACTCTTCCTTGACAACCTCGCGTTCCGAGCTGAAATTGGCCTCGTCGACATTCAGATTGACCATCCGGTCCGCCTCTGCCCAAAGGAGCGTTTCGAGATGGTTCGAAGGGACAACTTCGTAATAATTCGTGTAATCGTCCCACGTCGAAGCGTTGTTAAATCCGCCGACATCCTCGGTCAGCCGATCCATCTTCTCGTTTGGCATGTTTCGCGTCGATTTGAACATCATATGCTCAAACATATGAGCGAAACCGGACTTTCCCTGCGGATCGTTTTTACCGCCGACGTTATACCAAACATGTATCGATACGGTTGGGCTGGAATTATCCTTTAGCGAGACCACTTTTAGGCCGTTTGCGAGCGTTCGTTCCTTTATATCAAGCGGAGCAACCTTGATCTGCGCGAAAACAGGGGCCGCAACGATGATAGTCGTCAGGAGGACGACGAGTAATTTCTTCATATTGCTAATCTTGGGCTAACTTAAACTTATCGACATAGTACGAAGTCATTCAAACATAGTTTCGAGGCCCATTCCATAGTCATTGATCAATTATGCGGTATCAGTAGTCACGATCCAGAGCCGCAAATGCATCATTGGCCTTGCGGAGCGGCCGCGGCTCCCGTTTTGGTCGCTCAGGTTCAGGCTGCCGGTCGCCACGCACTAGTAGCCGAATGTATTCGCTAACCGTGCTGCAAGCCCGCTTGTTCATTCCTGCCCGGATTATCGAATACATGTCCTCGCTCATCGAAATAGTAACAGTTCGTCTCAAAATTGCCTCCCTGATCGAGGCTGACCGCAAAATATGAAAATCACAGATATTCGTATAACTGCAAATATCACAACGGTTTAGCCCCGATATCTCTTAATTTTGTCCCAAATTTGTCCCACACCCCTCGTGGGACAAATAAGTGGCTTGTTATCAACTATTTACAGCGGTTTTATGGGCCCTTTTTCTAAAATTTCAAAAGAAATTACTTTGTATTACAGCCGCCGCAATGTGATACAGTGTATCACATATAGGACGCGTAGACAATAGAAAAAACGCCGCAGATCTCGTAGATTCGAAGACGAATCCAATCAGATCAGCGGCGGAGAATGGTGGAGCTGTGTCGACGTTATTGTCGGCGAACTTACTGATAATCGTAAAAGCCTTTGCCGCTCTTACGACCCAGCCATCCGGCATCGACGTATTTTTTGAGCATCGGACATGGGCGATACTTCGGATCGCCTAGGCCTTCATGCAGGACGTTTAGGATGGCGAGGCAGACATCGAGGCCGATGAAATCAGCAAGCGTGAGCGGACCCATTGGGTGATTCATGCCGAGTTTCATGATCTCGTCGATCGATTCCTTCGTCGCTACGCCTTCGTGGAGGGCGAAGATCGATTCGTTGATCATCGGCATCAGGACGCGGTTTGAGACAAATCCGGGATAGTCGTTACACTCGACCGGAACCTTCCCGAGCTTCTCCGACAGATCTTTGACGATCGCGTAAGTCTCATCAGATGTTGCAATTCCACGGATAACCTCAACCAGTTTCATAAGTGGAACCGGATTAAAGAAGTGCATCCCGATAACCTTGTCGGGGCGTTTGGTGGCCGCAGCGATCTTGGTGATCGAGATCGAGGAGGTGTTGGATGAAAGGATCGTGTCGGGTGACGTGATACGGTCGAGTTCCTCGAAGATCTTCTTTTTGATATCGAAATTCTCAGATGCCGCTTCAACAACCAGCGTGCAATCTTTTAGATCTTCGAGACTCGTCGTCGTCTTGATACGGCCGAGGACTTCGGCTTTCTGCTCCTCGGTCATCGTTTCTTTCTTTACGAAACGATCGAGGCTTTTGCTGATATTTGCGACACCGCGTTCGACAAACTCTGTCGAAATGTCGCACATAATTACATCAAATCCTGCACCCGCCGCCGTCTGAGCAATGCCGTTGCCCATTGTTCCAGCACCGATAACACCGATAATTTCACTCATATTTAATATTCCTGATTGATTCGTATTAAGCCAAATAGCTAATTTATCAAATAGGGAGACAGAAAAGAAAGAGGATGACTGAAAAGTCAGAAGGAGATGAAAGTAACCACTAAAAAACACGAAAAGGACACAAAAAAATCCCTTTTCGTGTCCTTTTTGGTGTGATTTAGTGGTTAAATCCTATTGCCAGCTATTCGGCGGCGGAGGCACAACGTTGGAAGTTCCCGCTAACTGAGAACGATATGCCGGATCATTGAAATACCGCTTCCCTTCGTCGCTGAAAAGAAAGATCAGACCAAAAACGCCGATCGCCGTGCCAAACGGGAACGACATACACGCCATGATCGAAGCAATGACAGCCCAGATCCACGCCCACGGCTTTTCCTTGCGAAGCCCGTACCCGGCAACGATCTTCGGCACGGAAAACAGCAATACAAACAAAAAAGCGAATGCAAACGCCACGACCAGGATCGTCATTATTAGTTCCGGCGGCGGATCGCCCGTTTTTTGCGGAACCTGCGAAAACACCATGCCAAATATGGCTATGTAAATAACCGCTATTGCGGCGACCATAACTACGTTAAAGGCCGTGTAGATCCAGAATAACAGTCCCAGCAATCGTGCTTTATCATGTGCGTTCATAAAAATGTTCCCTCACAAGTAATGTACGAACCGGGCCTGAATTTGTTGCGAAAAAGCCCGCTCAATCACGCTCAACAGCCATCGCCACGGAGTTTCCGCCGCCAAGGCAGAGAGCCGCAACACCGCGTTTTGCTCCGCGTCGCTTCATCTCGTACAAAAGCGTGGTCAGAACGCGTCCGCCCGAATTGCCGATCGCATGCCCAAGGGCAACGGCACCGCCATTGACGTTGACCTTTTCCATGTCGAGGCCGAGTTCCTGCATCACGCCAAGAGCCTGCACAGAGAATGCCTCGTTAAGCTCAAAAAGATCGACATCCTTCATATCCCAACCTGCTTTGGCGAGCACATTCTGCACGCCTTTGACAGGTGCCATCATGATCAGCTTAGGCTCGATTCCAGAACTGGCCCAGGCGACAACGCGTCCGAGCGGTTCGATACCAAGGCTCGCCGCATTTTCGGCCGACGTGACGACCAGTGCCGAAGCTCCGTCATTAACACCGGGCGCATTTCCTGCGGTAACCGTTCCGCCGTCCTTCTTAAATGCCGGGCGAAGTTTTGCGAGGCTTTCAGCCGTCGTTTCCGGTCTCACCGGTTCGTCATAATCGAGAACGATCGGGTCGCCCTTTTTTTGCGGAATTTCTATCGACACCAGTTCTTCTGCAAAACGTCCTGCTTGCTGAGCTTCGTGAGCTTTGCGATGAGAAGCGGCCGCAAAATCGTCCTGGGCTTCGCGTGAGATCTGATATTTCTCAGCAACGACCTCGCCGGTGTTGCCCATGTGCCAATTCTCAAACGGACACCACAGCCCGTCATGGATCATCAGATCGGTCGCGGTCTGGTTACCCATTCGGAAACCGTCACGAGCCGTCTGCAGAGCGTAAGGAATATTCGACATCGATTCCATTCCGCCAGCGACGACATATTCGGCATCACCGAGCTGTACCGCCTGCGAAGCCAGGGCAACAGCGCGTAATCCAGAGCCACAGACCATATTGATCGTGAGAGCCGAAACTTCTGGTGGAAGCTCCGCTTTTAATGCCGCCTGTCTCGCAGGAGCCTGTCCCTGGCCTGCGGCCACAACACAGCCCATGATCACCTCATCAACCTGATCGCCTGATATCCCTGCGCGCTTGACCGCTTCCTTGATCGCGATCGCTCCTAGTTCCGGAGCACTAAAACCTTTTAATAAACCCTGAAACTTGCCGGTCGGTGTTCTCGCCGCACTGATTATTACTGCCTGTTTATTTGTTGTCATTTTATGAATGAGTGTCCTTTGATAAATTTATGCCAATAGTACAAAAAATTATATTACGACTTATTCGAGGGGCGTTCAACGAGACAAAAGTTACAGTAACTTGAATTTGTGTTTTCCGCTCGATTCGATTAACTTTTGAGAATCTCGAATAAATTTCTTTTCTAAAAAGGCAGGTAAAACAAGTGCGTTCAATCTCCGTTCGTGTGATTTGCTGGAGCGTGGCGGTCCAGTTCTTACTATTGTTGCTCGTTGTTCCAACGGTTTCGGCTCAGACTGCTGCGGCAGCAAAGCCCGATCCGTTAAAAAATCTACAGTACCGATTGATCGGGCCGTTTCGCGGCGGCCGCGTTGGTGCGGTTGAAGGTATCGCGGGTCAGCCGAATATCTATTATTTCGGAGCTACCGGCGGCGGCGTTTGGAAGACAACGGACGCCGGTGTCAATTGGTTCAACGTATCGGACGGATTCTTTAAAACCGGTTCGGTAGGAGCGATCGACGCCGCAGATTCCGATCCAAACACCATTTACGTCGGCATGGGAGAGCAGACGCTGCGAGGAAACGTTTCGAGCGGCGACGGAATGTACAAATCGGTGGACGGAGGAAAAAGCTGGAAGCACATCGGGCTCGGCGACACGCAGCACATCGCCCGCATCCGGGTTCATCCACGGGACCCAAACACCGTCTATGTAGCGGCTATCGGGCATCTCTGGGGGACCAACGATGAGCGAGGTATCTTCAAAACGACCGACGGCGGCAAGACCTGGAAAAAGGTTCTTTATCGAAACGCCGGAACCGGAGCCAGCGAACTGGCGATGGACCCGTCAAATCCGAATACGCTCTACGCCGGATTCTGGGAGGTCAGCCGCAAACCATACCGCATGGACAGCGGAGGTGCTGGAAGCGGGCTTTTCAAATCGATCGATGGCGGCGACAACTGGACCGAAATAACCCGAAATCGCGGATTGCCGAGCGGATTGAACGGTAAGATGAACATTGCCGTGTCGCCGCTGAATCCGAACCGTTTGTTCGCGATGGTCGAGAATAAGGATGGAGGACTTTTCACCTCAAATGATGCCGGTGACAGTTGGCAGCGTGTTAGCGAAAGCCCCGCGATAAGGCAGCGTCCGTGGTACTACAACCGTGTTTACTGCGATACGGAGAATGAGAACACGGTCTACGTGCTGAATGTCGGATTTCATAAATCTATCGATGGCGGTAGAACATTCACGACGATACCAGTTCCGCACAGTGACAATCATGATTTGTGGATCGCACCGAATGACGCAAAGCGGATGATCAACGGCAACGATGGCGGTGCCAACGTCAGTTTCAATTCGGGCGGAACATGGACCGAGCAGGACCAGGCTACGGCACAGTTTTACCGTGTAACGACTGACAACGATTTCCCGTACAACATCTACGGAGCACAGCAGGATAATTCAACGATCCGCATAGCTTCGCGTTCTGACGGCGGTTCGATCACGGATCGGGACTGGTTTGCGGTCGGCGGCGGTGAATCCGGGTGGATCGCTCCGCATCCTGAGAATTCTGATGTGGTTTTTGCCGGTAGTTACGACGGCTTGTTGACGCGTTGGGACAAGCGAACAGGGCAGGAGCGAAACATCGATGTTTATCCCGATAACCCAATGGGTTCCGGCGCGGAAGGCACTAAATACAGATTTCAGTGGAATTTCCCGATCGTTTTCTCGCAACACAAAACGAACGGCAAATACCCGCTATACACGGCGGCGAATATCCTGTTCAAATCACTCGACGAAGGCCAGTCATGGCAGCCGATCTCGCCTGACCTGACTCGCAATGATAAGTCGAAACAGACACATTCGGGTGGAGCGATTTCGGGTGACAACACGAGTGTAGAGTATTACGACACGATATTCTCGGTAGACGAATCACCCGTAAAGCCCGGTGTTATTTGGGCAGGAACGGACGACGGTTGGGTACAGGTCAGCGAAAATAACGGCCAGACATGGACTAATGTCACGCCTAAAGACATTCCCGAATGGATACAGATCAACCATATTCGGGCGTCGCATCATGACGCGGGTACGGCGTATTTTGCCGCGACAAATTACAAAAACGACGATCAGAAACCATACCTGTACAAAACAAACGACTACGGCAAAACTTGGAAAAAGATCGTAAATGGTATTCCTAATGATCACTTCACGAGGGCGATCACCGAAGACCCGAATCGTCGCGGGCTGCTATTCGCCGGAACTGAGCGGTCGATCTATTATTCATCCAACGACGGCGAATCATGGCAGAGTTTGCAGTTAAATCTGCCGATCGTTCCCATCACCGATCTCACGATCCACAAACGTGAGAAAGACCTCGTTGTCGCAACGCAGGGTCGTTCGTTCTACGTTTTGGACAATTTGTCGATACTTCACCAACTGGCCGATGCCGAAAAAGCCTCCGCCTTTCTCTTTAAGCCTGAGGATTCATACCGAACCGCCGGCGGTGGCGTATTTGGCGGCAATAATCCGATGGCGACCGTAGGCCGCAATCCGGCGAGCGGAGCGGTGATCAACTATTATCTGAAAGATAAACCGACCAAGGAAGTATCCGTCGAGTTCATCGATGCTCAGAATGCCGTTCTTCGAAAGTTCACCCGCAGAGTCGATTCACCGGCTGGCGGACAGGGCGGCGGGCCGGGCGGGCCAGGCGGATTTGGCGGCGGTGATCCACAACCACCTGCTGAGATCGGGCTAAATACTTTCGCCTGGAACTATCGTTTACCGAATGCGGCGACGATACAAGGGTTGATCATGTGGGGCGGATCGCTAGCCGGACCACGAATTCCGCCCGGAAATTACACTGTTCGCCTCACGGTGGATGGAAAGGTTGCCGGCACGGAAATGATCGCGGTAAAGGCTGATCCACGGCTTTTGACCACGCAGGAAGATTTTGCAAAGCAGTTCGATCTGATGAAAAAGATCAATGCGAAATTGACCGAAACGCACACCGCGATCAACGAGCTCCGAGATATTAGAACCCAGATCGAGAGTGTTTCCAGACGTCTAAGGCCGGAAAACAAGGACCTCATCGATAAAGCTCGCGGCATCGCTGCTAAGCTGACCGAGATCGAGGAAACGCTTCATCAGACAAAGATCCGCAGCAGTCAGGATGCTTTGAATTTCCCGATTCGCCTCAATAATAAGCTGGCGGCGCTTAGTTCCTTTGTTGATAGCTCGGATGACGGCCCGACGGCCTCGGCATACGTCGTCTATGGCGATCTGACTCCGTTGATCGATGCTCAATTGGCAAAATATGCGGCGTTGAAAACGCAGGATATTGCTGACTTTAATAAGCAGTATCTGGCAAAAGGGCTACCGGTCATCGTTGGCGGCAGATGATCTCGTCGACATAATAAACGAACGCCGGTTAGACTCAGCTAACCGGCGTTTTCTTTTTCAGGAAGTCGATATGCTAACCTCAAAGACATGTCACAGAATTTTCAACCCGGCGACTTTCTTGTTTTTCAGCTTGAAGCCGGCTTTGCACTTTTACGGCTGCTTGCGATTGAGACCGAAGAAACTGACAAGACCTGGCACGTTGCGACATACAGAGATTTTTATCCCGATGTCGAGACCGCAGAAACGGCTTCGGTCGATCCGCCCGTCATATCGATCGGTGATCCTCACATAGCGTTGACCAATCGAGCCTTCGAAAGTACGCAAGTCGCGCGAATCTCCAATGTTCCTTTGACACAGGCCGAGTTAGAGCCGTTCGTACGTTGGAAAGCCGATCCTGATCGCGAAGTTTCTGACCGTTCTGTCAGGTTAATGATGGGTTTCAGATGAACGGATGCGAGATTCGTCGAGATGTTTTGTCGTTCTGTCAGTGACACTGGCGGGAACCATGTTCTCGAAATCGGGTTCGTTGAGCAGTTTTCCTGTATCGGGAGCGGCTTGATCAGATATGGCAGATTCCTGCCTTCCTCTATTCGTCTTAAAGTGGCGTTTCAAGAGGATCGATCTCCACAAAGTCTGTGTCTGCCACGCACCGATCGCGAGCAGAACGCCGGCTGTCACGTAGATCAGCGGATGAGTGTCAGGACGGAAAGCAAGGATCGAATAGAGAAGGATCGCCAGCGTGAATGCTGCAACGACGGTCATCGCGCTTAGCACTACATTTACCTTTACATGTTCTTCCGGCGTAAAGGTTTTCTTAGCAGACTTATTTAGATCAGGCAGGAATATGCCGCACTGTCGGCAGTATGTTTCGGGAGACTGGTCTGATTTTCCGCATTTTGGACAGAACATAGCTATGTTGACAAACGAAATGCGCGAATCAAAGTTCAGTCCAGGTTTCGGCGTTTCAATTCCTTGCCGATCATCTCAAGTTCCCTGCTGACCTGGCCTGCGGCTGACGAGTTTTCGTTTGCACGACGGATCAGATAAGGAACAGTGTCAGCAACCGGCCCGTACGGAAGATACTTCGACACGTTGTAGCCCTTAGAAGATAAGACGTAAGAGATGTTATCGCCCATACCGTAAAGCTGCGAGAAGAAGATATTGGGATGGTTCGGCGAAATGCCGAGTTCGTACATCCTTTCCGCTACCATTTTTGTACTCGCTTCGTTGTGAGTCGCGGCGACAAACGCCATTTCCTTGAAATGCTTGAGGCAATACTCGATCGCTTCATTAAATGCGGCGTCAGTGTCAGCCTTGGTCGCGTGGATCGGTGAAGGTTCGCCGTTTTCCTCGGCGTGTTCGCGTTCCTTTTCCATGTAGGCACCGCGAACCAGCTTTACTGCGAGGATGTAGCCGTCAAGTTGTGCCTGTCTGCGGGCTTCCTTTAGATATTGCAGCCTATCGGTTCGATAAAGTTGGAGCGTATTGTAAACGATCGCTTCTTCGCGATTGTACTTCTCCATCATGTCGGTCGCGAGACGGTCGATCGCATCCTGGATCCATGATTCCTCGGCATCGATAAAGACCGGCTGGCCCAGCGAATAAGCACATTCGCAGATCTCACCGACACGCTTATAGATCCTCTCGCATTTCGCCTGGCTTTTGGCGTCGAGCTTCTTTTTGCGGCTCAGTCTTTCCAGCGTTCCGAGCGGAGCGATGCCGGTGACCTTAAACACTGCAAACGGAATGTTCGGATCCTTCTTCGCACGTTTGATGGTTTTGATGATCTCGTCTTTGGTTCGGTCAAAATCAGCTTCGGTCGCCTTCCCTTCTACGGAATAATCTAGGATCGTTCCGATATGAGAACCGCCGAGTTCATTAACGGTCTTCTCGCACTCTGCGATGTTCTCGCCGCCGCAGAATTGCTCGAATATCGTAGCCTTTATCAACCCTTCGACAGGCAGACCGAGCGACAGTGCAAAATTGGTTGCAGCCGTTCCTATCGAGTTTAGAAAGGGTGAATTCAGGAGTTTGAAGAGCCGGTATTTCTCTTTGAGCTGTGCGTCCGATTTATCGGCAAAGGCAGTCGCGGTGTCTTGGAAATCCAATTGAAACTCGCTCATAAAAAAAGAATGTTACACACAGAGAGCAGAGAGTACAAGCCGACAAGCGGCCAAGAACGGATGCCCTAAATTGTATCTCGGTATATTTTGTCCTATCATTTTGGTTTTACCTCGTGCCTAGGCACCGATATATATAACTGTTATGGCAAAAGCACTTCCTAAGAGATCGGAAAACTATTCCGAATGGTACAACGAGATCGTTAAACGGGCCGATCTGGCTGAGAATTCCGCAGTTCGCGGCTGTATGGTCATCAAACCGTACGGTTTTGCGATCTGGGAGAAAATGCAGCGTGCGCTCGACGATATGTTCAAAGCGACGGGCCACCAGAATGCCTACTTCCCTCTCTTCGTGCCAAAATCCTTCCTCGAAAAGGAAGAGGAACATGCCGAGGGCTTTGCTAAAGAATGTGCGGTGGTCACTCATTATCGCCTCAAAGCAAATCCCGACGGCAAAGGCCTGATCGTTGATCCCGAAGCAAAGCTTGAGGAAGAATTGATCGTTCGCCCAACCTCCGAAACCGTCATCTGGAACACCTATAAAGGTTGGATCCAGTCGTGGCGCGATCTTCCGCTGCTGATCAACCAGTGGTGCAACGTCGTGCGTTGGGAAATGCGAACCCGCCTTTTCCTGCGTACCACCGAATTCCTCTGGCAGGAAGGCCACACGGCTCACGCGACCGAGCAGGAAGCGATCGAGGAGACGGAGCGGATGCTCGGCGTCTATGCAACATTCGCCGAGGAATGGATGAGCATGCCGGTAATCAAAGGCACGAAAACCGCTAACGAACGCTTTGCCGGTGCCGAAGACACGCTGTGCATCGAAGCCATGATGCAGGACGGAAAGGCTTTGCAGGCTGGCACGTCGCATTTTCTGGCTCAGAACTTTGCCAAATCTTTCGACGTGAAGTTCGTTAACAAGGAAAACCAGCTCGAATTCGCGTGGGCGACGAGTTGGGGGCTTTCGACGCGAATGATGGGAGCCCTTGTGATGGCACATTCCGACGATAACGGCCTCGTGCTGCCTCCGAAACTCGCTCCGATCCAGGTCGTGATCATTCCGATCTATAAAACTCCTGAGGATCTCGCCGCTATCTCTGAGAAAGTGAATCCTATCTTCGAAGAGCTGAAAGCCGCTGGTGTCTCGGTCAAATACGACGATGCCGATCATCAGCGAAGCGGCTGGAAGTTTGCCGAGTACGAACTCAAAGGCGTTCCGATCCGTCTCGGCCTCGGACTGCGCGATCTCGAGAACGGCACCATCGAGGTTGCCCGCCGCGATACGCTGACCAAAGAATCGGTCGCTCTCGACTCGGTCGTCGAAACCGTCAAGATCCTGCTCGACCAGATCCAGGAGGCAATCTACCAAAAGGCCCTTGCGTTCCGTGAGGCGAACACCTTCTCGGTCGATACCTGGGACGAATTCACCGCCCAGATCGAAAAAGGCGGCTTCGTCATGGCACATTGGGACGGCACCGGCGAAACCGAGGAAAAGATCAAACAAGAAACCAAAGCCACCATCCGCTGCATCCCGCTAGACGCGCCGGAAGAAGCCGGCAAATGCATCCTGACCGGCGAACCGTCGAATAAACGCGTGGTATTTGCGAAGGCATATTAAGAAGTAACCGCGAAACAAACAAAAGGCACGAAACGGATCATCATCCCTTTCGTGCCTTTCGTGCCTTTCGTGCCTTTCGCGTATTTCGCGGTTCCAGCTCTTATATGCCCACCGACCACTGTCCGCTGCCTACGGACTAACCGTGACCGCCGCGATCATTGAGGTGTCGCCATAGTCCTGGTTGTTGCGTCTCAGTTGGACACGGATCTGGAGTTGATATGGGATCGGGTTGTCCTGGTCTAGCGGAGTGTAAATTACGTTGGCGGATTTGCCGGTGGCGGTGGTGAGAAGGCTCCACTTGTTTTCGCCGGCGAGGGTTGCCCAGACCTGCCACGAATCCGCCGAGCCGCGTTTCGACACGACGAGCGAGAATTCATACCCCGAATTGGCCGCAAACGCCTGTATCTCCGGCACGATAGTAGCGCCGATGCCCTGCCCGCCTCCGCTTTCGCCGATTATCCCGAGCAAAGTTCCATCGGCTTCGGCATATGCGCTGTGGCCTTTGATCTGCCGTGCGATCTCGCGAACCCGAAACTCGATGCCCGGCGGCACTTCCGGCGGCGCACCGGCAAGCGTATAAGCAGGCGTTGCAGGCGGATCGAGCGAGTTGTCAGGCCCTGAGATCGAATTGAAATACGCCGCGAGCTGCGAAGCGAACGTCGCCGCCGTCGCCCGCTCAGCCACCCAAAACTGCATCCAGTTGTTGTCCCGCTCGATCGCATCAAGCTGCGGCGCCGTAATATTGTATTTCGCCGCCAATCCCGGCACCTGCGCCGCCCAATTAGCATGCCACGTCGCCCTCTCTGTCATACTGAAAGGATAATAATCTGCCATAACGTCCTCCGTTTTATTTACATGTGTTGTTTAGGTCGCGAAAAACCTTTTTGCTTGCGTCGACCCGCATACGCAATGCCTCGACGTAAGCCTTCGTTTGCAGCTTGCTTTGCTCAGCTCCGGCGGAGCGAAATGTTTATAGCTCGCGAAGCTGAAAATGGAAGTTCGAGCCCCGCTGGGGGCGACATAGATCGTGTCAAGAGCCAAATGATGCCGCACCTGCGGAGCTTAGATCCGGTTGCGCGAGACCGGTTCTACAAACATTCCGCTCCTCCGGAGCTAAAAGCTGGAGAGTTTCCCCCGAAACCCCGACAAAACCGGCCAAACTCCTGGCAAAGTTATCCAAACTCCACGCAAAGTAGCCCAAACTCCCGGCGAAGTAGCCCAAACTCCCGGAAAAGTAGTCCTACTTTCTCAGGAGTTTAAACAAACTCCCGGCAAAGTAGCCCAAACTCCCGGCAAAGTTGCCCTACTTTCTCAGGAGTTTAAACAAACTCCCGGCAAAGTCGGACAAACTCCAGCCAAAACCCGCCTCCCGGAACCCCAAAAACCAAAGCCCCAAGACCAAAGCCCCAAGCTCAACCGCCCATATATACTGCCTTTTCTGTATTTTTAGCTTACAAAGAGCATGAGCGAGGCCTTGAGAGAACACCTACAATAAGCAATAGGAGAAACAACCGCAGCCCCGCGATGCTTAAATTGGAAATGGATAGAGTTTTGTCGGAGTTTGTGGGACTACGAGGTTCGAATTGGTATCTCTCGACACCGTGCTTAAACGAATTCCGCCCGTCCCATTGCCCTCGCAACGCAACCCGAACCATTTACTTCGTTTAAGCGAGGGAATTGTAAAACGGTTTGTAGAGAAAATGCAAGAGCAGCTACAGCTCAATCTTATCGATCTCTTTCATCAACCTATCAGTTTCGGTTAATGCGACAATAATTTTTTGATAATGGTTGATGTCGTCGTAAGAAAGCTGGCGGCCTTTGCGGTCTTTTAGCCACTTTTGGGCGGGTTGGTAGCCGCCGATGTAGAAATTCCAGGCTAGATGCGGAACATTCTCGAAACACTGCGTCGAATTGAAATAGACGTTGCCGTTTCGGTATTCCGGTTTTTCGACAATGTTATCGCCGGACACATTAAAGCTTGTGATCGGCCTGCTAACGACGGGCGATTCCAGAAGATGTATCTGCCGAAGTTCACCGCCGAGGGCAGCGAGTTCCCGAAACGTCGCCGCATCTTTCGGATACGGAACACGCGGAAAGTCTATCTTCAAAAATTCCTTATACTTCTCCCGATAAGAAGGCGAATGCAGAACCGCGTAGATGTAATCTAGAATATCTATCGGAGCAAACGTCCCTTCCGTCTCTTCCTTCTC
>JBGSQW010000036.1:0-9873 GCA_041737885.1 Pyrinomonadaceae bacterium
TTTGCTGGTAATGGATTCAAACATTATCTCGAACTATTCATTCGCATCGTCGCCGGAACATCTCTGATTTTCTACTCTCCGAAAATGTTCCTCGGCCAAGCATTTCTGGTTTTAGGCTCGGTGCTCGTCGTGACGACGGCCATCATGCTGTTTATCCCCTGGCAAATTCACCGCCGATTTGCGGAAAAAAGCGTTCCCGAAGCCCTAAAATACCTTCCCCTGATAGCGATCGCATCGGCAGCGATCGGGGTATTTATTATCTTTTCTATAGTGCGTGGGCCCAATTTTTAAAAGCCTCTGGGATGAGCATAATTCACGAGAACTCATGAAAATCACCTTACCTTTTCTTCTTCTGACAATGACATTATTCTCAGGTTGTCAAAAAGAACCTGAGAGCACCGTTTCGGTAACACCTTCGCCAACGATCCCCGAGACCGCACGCATATCCTCACAGATCGAGATCCCAACCCAGAGTGGCCATCCTGAAATTGATATTTCGAGCTATACCTTGATCGCCCCCGATCCGGAAGCCGTAAAAGCTGAGGCCGAGGCGGTCATGGCTGTCAAGAAGCGGTACCCGATAGCGATGCGTACCAAGGATCGATCCGTCTTTAACGAGATTCTCACTCGCGATTTCACCTTTCGTGGAACAAAAGATTTCTTTAACCGCGAGGAATATATAGCTGATCGCACCTCTGGCGAGATCACAGATTGGTCTGTCAAATACGAAAATGTCGTTCTACAATTCATCGGTGCCGAAGGCCTCGTAAGCTATCGAAACGTTATCTCAGGCAAGGACAAAACCGGCAAGCCTGAATACACCGAACGCATGACCTGGGCGGACATCTACACCAAGGAAAACAATCAATGGAAACTCAAAACCGTCCATCTCATTGACTACAAAGAAGACGTTTTCTAGTTTGAAGCCGCACCAGGGGTTGTTGATCGATGAAAAGGTCCGGCCCACTCGTACTCTCGTCCTTCGATCGAAATCTTGTGTTTCTGAGCGGCTTTGTTGTCTTCGGTTGCCAGAATAAATAGTGTGGAAACCCCGGACACGTTTTTGATCTCGACCGCAATGTAATTTGCGTCTTCATAAACAACCTTCAGCGAATCGATGCTGCTTTTCGCATTTCTCGAAGCCTCGGTGACGGGACTGTAGCTGCCGTGAGTCTCGATAACACTCACAAACGTCGCCTTTTGAGCATTCTTTTTTCTGAATATGATGCCGGGATCGCGTCGCAGATTAAATTCGGGATCATTCGCCCCAATTCTCACCAAGAAAGCTTCATCGCCAGCCTGTGTTGCAGATGTAAGCGTGTAATAGCTACCGTTATTGAGCCATGATATCTTCGCATTCTCAGCGGGCAGAACGGCAGATGCTTCTTTCCACAAATGCTGATATCCGTTCGCTTTCCCCAGTGGTTCTAGTGTCTTAGCTGCGTCATACTTGAAGTTCGCCGAGATGATCTGGCCGAAATAGTAGAAGGGCAGGTCGTATTGATTTGGTTTGGTCGAATCTAGCTGAATAATATCCAGCAAAAATGGCTTCTCAAATCCATCTTCCTCGATCAGAGCCATGGTCCGATGGAAGCTTGTTCCCGGATAGGCGTTATTCTCGTTCGCACTTACGACTTGCAGCTTAGGATTCGAGACATCAAACAGATATCGCTCCGAATGATATTTGCTGCCCGTGTCAAAATCTCCGCCAAAGTGCGTCGTCTCGTTCTGAACTATCGTGTTATGCGCGATGGTCTGCTTTGCCCAGGTCGTGTTTTCCTTGAGATAGTTTCCGCCGCCTTTTTGTTCTATGTTTACGAAGCGTGACAGACCGTAGTCCTGCAAAACCTCTTCGTCGTTCCGATAATACGAGAACGAAAGCTTGTCGTAATGGCCATGGCTCGAGCCGTGCGAAGTGTATTTCAACACCAGAGCCAGCTCGTCGTCATTCTTTTTATTCCTAATGATAGCGACGCCGCCCTGTTTGCCGTCCGGGCCGTCGGAAAGGTCGATCGAACGTTTTTCGAAAGGTTTTTCGAGTCCATTTTTTATCCCAAGCGCTACGGCCATCCCGGAATTATCCAGTTGGACCCGCCCTTGTTTACGGGCGATGGATAATAACGCCGGATCTTTGCCGCCAAACATATACGCGATGTTTACAGCCGACACCAGCTCGCGCGAATAGATCGACATTCCTTTTTGCCCGTCATTCAGTGGGAAAAATTCACCCGCCGAATTCGTCATGTTGAGCAGGGCATTGACGGCTTTGAGCAGGATGCCGTTTTTGTGCTCAAAGATCTTTTTCTCGGGCTTTGTGTTTTGCAGCGACTGGGCAAATGCGAGGAATGGATACATCGCATATCGCTGATAATACGGCCCTTCGTTGTAATAGCCGTCCGGTGAAAAAGGCTCATCGACATTGGCGAGAAAACCCGTCTTTTGCCCCGGCTTCCTGATCAGGCCGCCGTCATTATCCTTCATTCCCGCCGCCAAACCGTCGTCTTTCAGACCATTTAATGCCCGGTCGAGCAACACCGCGTCATCCATCGCCAGAGCGATCATGCCGACGGCAACATTTCCCCACGTCGAATGATTGTGAACCCGGTTAAAAAACTGCGGCGAGCCGACCGACAGGAAATCGGCAAACGGCTTGAACAGATCTTTTTCCAGGATCGCTCGTTCCGCCGGGCTCAAAAACTCATAAACATTATCGTAAGCCTGGCTGGCGGAAACCAACCAGTTAGCGTCATTCAAAGTCTGCCAAAAAAACTTTCCCCGCGAATACGAACGCGTCTGCGGATGCAGCGGCAATGTCGGATACAACTTCGCATACGCCAGCAACATGTCGCGAACGTAAACGCCGTACTTCTGCTCACCCGTGATCTGAAACAAAGCCCCTGCCTTTTCCATCATCAGGTAATTGCGTTTGTGACGCTCGTGCGTAAATCCGCCGGAAAAATCCTTGGGGATCGGAGTCACAATTCCCAACGCGATCTCCGCATCAACCTCAGCCCGAGCATCGGCCACCGTTGCATCAAACAGAGGAACTTTCCCCAGATTCGCCCTGATCTGCTTCACGCCATCCCTGGTCAAAACCAACCGCGGATGCTGAGCAGATCCGTCAACACTAAACGCACCGACAGCACACCAAGCCAGCAAAAAAAACAAAGCCAAACGTCCGGCAAAAGAAACAGTTTCGAGCATATCTACTATTTTAGTAGAAACTCGAAGGCTTTTGCTGTGTTACTTTTTATGTTACGAAAAAAGTTGCGCGGGATTAGAAATACCGAGGGAAGCCGGATGTCCCGCGAAAGATAGACAAGAATAAATGCCCGACCTAGCGGGCTAACCGATCAATGGTTGCTGTCCTGCATTCAATCCTCGCTGCGTTCCGGCAGAGCAAAGGGATGTGGGGCGGTTTCGCTGATGGGGCCGGAGTTCTGGAAAACGTACATCGTATGTCCGTCCTCGACGACCGGCATGGTCGAGACAAAAGCCCACCCGATTGCCGCATTATCCTGCAGCCACTTCTCAACCATCGCTACTTCCAGACCTCGAAACACGCGGCCACTCACGATCTTATAGTTCGACATAAAGTTCCTTCTCCTTCTTTTACGTTCGATCCTCAGGCAATGGGAGTATTTTATGTCTTCACGGCAAAATATAAAAGAAGGTGCCTGGGAATATTGTGCTCGGGCAAACAGTGTTTCAAGTCTATTTCGCATGCGAGAATAGAAACGAGGCTGTCAGTAGGGAATTTATTCACCGTCCTGACAGCCTCTCTAATTCGAACAGTAGCGTCTTTAACTACATCGCCATCCGTCCGCGCATGGTGACGCCGATCAGGCGGCCGGGGAATGTGCCGAAATCTTCGATCTCGACAGTATCTCCACCGCCGTTCTTGCCGTTCTTAAAGCGTATTCGCGAAGCCGGGATAAACGTCCCTTCGCCCTTTCCGGTTCTCGGGTCGACAAGTATCTCGACGTATCCAAACGGATAATCCACCGACCGTGCTCCGTAGCGCAGCTCGCCAAAACCTATCCATCTCTCAAAAACAGCACGGATGCGCGTTTTGCCTTCGTAACTATCCACAATGACCGCATTCAGGTCACGACCGATCGAACTACCCAGCGAAAACCGACCGAGTTCGTTGGTGCGGATCTCGCTCAACAGCGAATCCTGCCCGCCGCTCTCCAGCGTACGCAGATATCGTGCCGCATCCGCTGGAGACGTCCGACCATTCACCCGCAGCGTAAAAGTCCGCGTCACCGTCCGCGTATTAAACCCCGACCCATAAATAACGGCCGTTCCAGTAAAAGTAGTCGCCTGCTGAGCAAACCCCGACAACGCCAAGGTGCCGATGATTAATGCGATCCCAATTATATTTTTTCTGATCATAAACATTTCCCTCATCGCTGATTATCGCTTTTTTACAGCGAACAGTCTGTACGCTACCCGACCAAGAACATCGGTGATGAGGCTCAAAAGCCCGCGACGGCGGGGAAAATCACAAAGCCCACCCGTGTGGCTCACGAAAACCGTCCTTCTCACGATCAGTCAAGTTCGAGAATGTCTTCCTCGGGAACATCAACCTCAGTTTGAGGCGGGTTGAGATCTGTTGACGATACTTCGAGGGACCTTCCGTCCGTAAAGAATAACGTGATCGTGCGTTCGGATGCTTCTACAGCTGATATCGTCTTTCCGATCAGATCTTCGGCATCCGCAGGCCGTATTATCCCGTTCCACTTCACGTTAACGCCGTCAGAACTATATGTACGCATAACCCTATCTTAACAGAAACGTTCCTAACGTCTGGAACCGCCGTGTGAATCCCGCCGACGCGACCGCTGACTGTCTGTGTATCCAGTGAAATAATGGAGTTCGACTAATGGAGTTCGTCGCCCACACGGACACCGAGCAACCCCGCCAAATCATCAAGGCATTCAACCCGGCCCAACCCATACAATGTCATCCCAGCCCTGCGTGCCGCCTTTATTTGCTCTCCCGCAAACTTGTGCTAAGGCTCTAATAAATTTTTCACCGTTCCCAAAAGCGAGACACAAAAATATGAACACTATTCCAACCGGCACCGAGCGAATGCGGGCATTTGTGGCTGCTCAGGATTTTGATCTTTCTAAGAGTTTCTACGAGGCTCTGGGCTTTGAGAAAGTGCTTGATAGCGAGGTGGCGATCTTTAATGTGGGCTCGGGTGGATTTATCCTGCAGCGTTACTATCAGAAGGACTGGGCGGAGAATTTCATGATGCAGCTCATGGTCGACGATCTCGACGCATGGTTTCAGCATATCGAATCCCTCGACCTGCCCTCAAAATTCGGTGTCAAAGCCCCAAAGCCACCAGCCGTACAACCCTGGGGCCTCCGCATCGCCTACGTAGTCGACCCCAGCGGTGTCCTCTGGCATGTAGCCGAACGCCGCGAAGGAGCGATCCAGGACAAATGAGTTCGTTAGAACACGCTGCGTAGCTCAGTAATTGCATTTTATCGTTCCTTTCGACTTCGCTTCTGTTCGTACATCGACTCGTCTGCGTCTTTGATGATGTCTTCGAGGCCTTTCTCGCTCTGCGGGTCGATCGTTACGCCGCCAAAACTAACTGATATCTGGTACGGACGTTCGCATCGCGCATTAAAATCATCGATCTTCCTTTGCACCCGTTCGGTAACAGACCTGGAGCTGGATTCCATGGAAGTGGCTAACAAAATTACGAATTCGTCGCCTCCCCAGCGACAGATCACATCAGTTTGGCGAAAACTTCCTTTCAATATTTCCGCCGTATCGGTTATCAGTTGCGTTCCGGCCGCGTGGCCCAGAGTATCGTTGATCTTTTTAAGCCCGTCGATGTCGGCAAAAATGAGATCCAGGCCTTCACCGACACGCCGGGCCAAATTTATCTTATCGCTCGCTCGGGATAGAAATCCACGCGTGTTATACAGCCCGGTAAGCTCGTCCGTAACTGACAGGTCGGTAAGTTTTTTCTGCAAGTCGATCAATTCGGTAATATCGTACGCGTGACCCAAAATATAAGGCTTTTCTACGCCCTGCGTAATTTTAATGTTGTGATATTGAAAGGTCAGTTCGCGGCCGTCGCGGGCGATCAGGTTCAAGACGCCTTTATCTACAGAATTCGCCTTTATCCGATCCAGAAAGATCGGGAAGAAGGGACGCCGGGACGGTGGGATGAAATCAACCAGGTTTCGTCCCAAGATCTCCGAACTTTCGAATCCGAGAAGTTCGCACGCCGACGGATTGATACTCGTCAAGACGCCTTCCAGGTCGTGTGTGCAGATCAATCCGTGAGTTCCTGCGACGAGATGCTGGTAACGCTCTTCCATCTCTTTGAGCTTCTGCGTCGTTTCGCGAAGCCTTTCCTCTGCCTCTCGGTTTCTGACCAGCGCGTATTTCGCGACGCGGACATAGCTTGGAAACTTACTCTTAATTGCGAACGGCGTATACATGACTTTCACCTCAGACGATCAAGCTGGCTAAAGGAACCCAACTGCTTTTGTGCAAGAGATGTGCCATCGAGGCGGGCTTATATTTTTAATAAATAGGATCGTATCTCAAACAGTATTGCAGAAAAGTGAACCAAAACTCCCCAGGCCTGGTACAAGAATCCCGAAGACGATGATGGGAAACCGGAAGCGATCGATCTCCGGAATCTGTCTCCCAGATTTTGAATCCATCGCGTGGCGATGCGGTGAATGTAGCCGTGGGTGACAACCCACGGTAAAGATCAAAATAACGCCGGGCGTCGCGTCAGCGACCGCATGAAATTGTCGCGTGAGGTCATTCAACCGTCGCGTTTGGGGATATTTTTATTTTGACGTTCTTTCCGGAGTTCAGCCCAAGCCTGATCAAGTATCTTTTCGTCCTCAGCCGACAATTCAAATCCTTCATCTCCGGGAGAATCCACAACATTCCGGCCACTTCGGAGCCGGAATATCTCTTCGTATTCTTCGATCGAGATAGCCATAGATCGATTTTAGCTCAATGTTGCTTACAATTTGTCTAAGTGCTACATTTTCCATCATCAAACATATGTCCCTAAACTCCTATATTGAGAATGTTTCGAGGCGTTATGCACTCGGGAATGCTACAGAACATACCTTTCGCGGTGATCTTCAGCATCTTTTAGAAGAGATCGTGCCCGGAATTGCTGCTACTAACGAGCCAAAACGTATCGAATGCGGTGCGCCGGATTATGTTATTACTCGCGGAGACATTCCGGTCGGCTACATCGAAGCAAAAGACATTCCGACTGACCTTGATTCACGCAGTCTAAAGGAACAGTTCGACCGATATAAAGACGCTCTCGATAATTTAGCTTTTACCGACTATCTGGATTTTCATTTCTACGCCAGCGGAACGCTTACGGCAAAGATAAAGATCGGTGAGATACAGAACGGAAAGATAATTCCGCTTCCTCATAACTTCGAGCAGTTCACAAATCTAATAAAAGAGTTCTGCGGCAGACAAACGGTAACGATTAAAAGTTCCAAACGTCTCGCCGAGATGATGGCGGAGAAGGCGAAGATACTGGCGTACATCATAAAGAACGCGCTTGAGGAAGATATTGCCAACGAAAAGGAGAGCGATCTTACAAATCAGTTAAAGGCGTTCAAGGACATTCTCATTCACGACATAGATGCAAAGGCTTTTGCTGATATTTATGCTCAGACGATCGCGTATGGAATGTTTGCGGCCCGGCTGCATGACAAAGAGCTTGATACTTTCTCGCGTCAGGAAGCTGCGGAGAAGATTCCTAAGACAAATCCGTTCCTTCGCAAGCTTTTTCAGTTCATCGCAGCTTTTGATCTGGACACTCGAATAGATTGGATAGTCGATGCACTAGCCGATCTGTTCCGAGCGACTGACATTTCTGCGATCCTTAAGAATTTCGGCAAGAGTACTCAGACGCATGATCCGATAATGCACTTTTACGAGACGTTTCTGGCCGAGTACGACCCGAAGCTTCGTAAATCTCGTGGTGTTTTTTACACGCCGGAGCCGGTCGTTGATTTTATTGTTCGGGCCGTGGATGACATTTTGAAGAGCGAGTTCAATTTGCCTTCGGGTTTAGCCGACACGAGCAAGGTTAAGGTCAAAGAAAAGATTCCGGTCGTAAAGAAAAACCAAGGTACAGTTTACGAGGAAGTTGATAAGGAATATCACAAGGTTCAGATACTCGACCCCGCGACTGGAACCGGAACCTTTCTCGCGTCGGTGATAAAACACATCTACAAACGATTCGAAGGGCAGCAAGGAATCTGGGGAGATTATGTCGATAACCATTTGATCCCGCGATTGAACGGTTTCGAACTTCTCATGGCGTCGTACGCAATGGCGCATCTCAAACTCGATCTGCTGCTAACCGAAACAGGCTACACGAGTGCCAAAGACAAACGTTTTCAAGTCTATCTAACCAACGCCCTCGAAGAATATCATCCCGACACCGGAACTTTATTCGCCAGTTGGCTCAGCACCGAAGCAAACGAAGCCAATCACATTAAACGCGACACGCCAGTAATGGTTGTGATCGGCAATCCGCCGTATAGCGGGGTTTCTTCTAATATGGGCGACTGGATCGTTGGTCTAATCGAGGACTATAAATATGTCGCTGGTGACCATTTTGGTGAGCGTAAACACTGGCTTCACGACGACTATGTGAAGTTCATTCGCTTCGGTCAACACTTTGTCGAAAAAAACGGCGAGGGAATCTTAGCGTTCATTAACAACCATAGCTTTCTCGACAATCCCACCTTCAAAGGTATGCGTTGGCATCTTCTTAGAGCATTCGATGCAATATATATTATTGATTTACACGGCAATAGTAAGAAAAAGGAAACCTGCCCCGACGGAAGTCCAGACAAAAACGTTTTTGATATACAAGCAGGCGTTTCTATTAACCTCTTTGTGAAGACCGGCCTAAAGAAGGAAGGCTCTTTGGCGACGGTCAAGCATTTTGATATGTGGGGTTCGCGAGAGGAAAAGTATCGTGCTTTAGAATCCAACACGCTCTCATCAATTGGCTTTACCGACGTGAACATTGAGCCGCCTTTTTATTTCTTGCAGCCGAAAGACAGCAGCACGAAGGCACAATATGAAACAGGATTCAGTTTTGACGAGTTCTTTGGTGAAAAGACTAGCGGAATTCAAACTTCGCGGGATTTTCTTGCCATCGATAAGGATAAGAACCAACTGATAAATCGAATCCGGGCCTTTAGCGACGAGAATAAAAGCGACGACGATATCAGAAACGAATTCTTCCCGAATGCATCAAGTGTGAAATATGCAAAGGGTGACACGCGCGGCTGGCGAATAGCGGAGATTCGACCAAGACTCCGAAGACTCGACCTAAACGATGTCATCCAGCGTATTTCATATCGTCCGTTTGACGAACAATTCATAGCGTATTCAGATCTGCTTGTTGACTGGACGCGGGAAAAGGTCCTTAGAAACCTAACCTTTCCGAATCTCAGTCTCACCGTTGGCCGACAGGGCCATGTGACCGGAAAAGAATCGTGGAACGTTATTTTTATACAAGATGTAGTTTCGGACCTAAATCTCTTCTATCGTGGTGGTGGAGTTGTTTGCCCGTTGTACGTTTACAAGGGTGCCCAACAAACCCTCGACGGCAGAACCGAGCGCCTTCCAAATCTTAATCCCGAGATCGTCGAAAAAATCGCCGCTGCTATCGGACTGGCATTTACTAGCGAGAAGGAAGAGACGGAAGGGACGTTTGCTCCGATAGATATTCTAGATTACATCTACGCGGTTCTGCATTCGCCTTCTTATCGGGAGAAGTATAAGGAATTTTTGAAGATAGACTTTCCGCGTGTTCCGTATCCGAAAGAT